>NZ_CP061280.1:1436774-2155161 GCF_014541205.1 Mannheimia bovis
GATATTCAACAGATTATCCGCTTTGCCAAAGAAAATAATATCAAATTGGCGGTGGCATCCTCATCGGCAAAATCGCATATTGATAATATTCTGACCGTTTGCGGTATTAAAGATGAATTTGATTTTATCGTCAGCGGCGAACAATTCGAACATAGCAAACCTGACCCAACCATTTACCGCTACACCTGTGAAAAATTAGGTGTAGAGCCTCAAAATGCGGTAGCGATTGAAGATTCCTACTACGGAATGAAATCTGCAAAAACCGCAGGCTTAACCGTAATCGGCTACGAAGAAAAACGAATGTTAATTGACCAAAGTTTAGCGGATTATATTGGGAAAAATATGGTGGAGATTTTGAGTATTTTGCAAAGTTTTAAGAAAATTTGACCGCTTGTATCTAAAGAGCCTTATAAGATTAGAAATTAAATAAAGAGAAAACCAATGAACAACATTCACAATCATAAAATTTTAATTTTAGACTTCGGTTCACAATATACTCAGCTGATTGCCCGCCGTGTGCGTGAAATTGGCGTGTATTGCGAGCTTTGGGCATGGGACGTAACGGAAGAGCAGATCCGTGAATTTAACCCAACAGGAATTATCCTTTCAGGCGGTCCTGAAAGTACCACCGAAGAAAATAGTCCTCGTGCACCTGAATATGTATTTAATGCAGGCGTGCCGGTATTAGGTGTTTGCTACGGTATGCAGACGATGGCAATGCAATTAGGCGGTTTAACTGAAACCTCCGATCACCGTGAGTTTGGTTATGCTTCAGTTGAATTAAAATCTGCAGACAATCTATTTGCAAAATTAAACGATAATTTAACCGCTAGCGAGCCAAAATTAGATGTTTGGATGAGTCATGGCGATAAAGTAACGCGTTTACCAGCGGGTTTCCAAGTAACAGGGGTGACACCAACTTGCCCGATTGCGGCAATGTCGGACGAAAGCCGCCGTTTCTACGGTGTACAGTTCCACCCTGAAGTGACGCACACGAAAAGCGGTTTAGAACTTTTAACCAACTTTGTGGTAGGCATTTGTGGCTGTGAACGTAATTGGACACCCGAAAACATCATCGAAGATGCTGTTGCTCGCATTAAAGAGCAGGTTGGCGATGATGAAGTGATTTTAGGCTTATCAGGCGGGGTAGATTCTTCTGTTACCGCATTATTATTACACCGTGCTATCGGCAAAAACTTACATTGCGTATTCGTAGATAACGGCTTGCTTCGTTTAAACGAAGGCGATCAAGTAATGGAAATGTTTGGCGATAAATTCGGTTTAAATATTACTCGTGTTAATGCAGAAGAGCGTTTCTTAGATGCGTTAAAAGGCATTGATGAGCCGGAAGCAAAACGTAAAACTATCGGTAAAGTATTCGTGGATGTTTTCGATGATGAATCGAAAAAATTAACCTCAGTAAAATGGTTGGCTCAAGGCACAATCTACCCTGATGTAATCGAATCTGCCGCAAGTAAAACAGGTAAAGCACACGTGATTAAATCGCACCACAACGTGGGTGGCTTGCCAGATTATATGAAATTAGGCTTAGTTGAACCATTGCGTGAATTGTTTAAAGACGAAGTGCGTAAAATTGGCTTGGCACTTGGCTTACCGGCTGAAATGCTTAACCGCCACCCATTCCCAGGTCCGGGCTTAGGCGTGCGTGTGTTAGGTGAAATCAAAAAAGAATACTGCGATTTATTGCGTAAAGCCGATGCGATTTTCATTGAAGAGTTATACAACTCCGGTTGGTACTACAAAGTCAGCCAAGCCTTTACCGTATTCCTACCGGTAAAATCAGTGGGTGTAATGGGGGACGGACGTAAATACGACTGGGTGGTGAGCTTACGTGCGGTTGAAACCATTGACTTTATGACCGCACACTGGGCACATTTACCGTACGATTTACTCGGTAAAATCTCCAACCGTATTATCAACGAAGTCAATGGTATTTCCCGTGTGGTGTATGACGTTTCAGGAAAACCACCTGCAACGATTGAGTGGGAGTAATAACATTTCATTTCATAGCTAATCATATCTATTCAAAAGCCCCATATTTTCTAGGAATATTGGGCTTTTATCTATTCATATCTATTCATAGTTATTCATATTAGTTCTAATTTTTCACGGTAAATAAGACGGTATGGATTGAATGCTTTCCTAAAATTAGGCAAAATACCGACAAAATAGGAGACGGTATTATGCTTACAGATACTAAAATCAAGGCTTTAAAAGGGAAAGACAAGTTGTATAAAGTGGCTGATCGGGACGGACTTTATGTCGCAGTAACACCTAAAGGCACTATCAGCTTTCGCTATGATTATCGCATAAATGGGCGAAAAGAAACATTAACCATTGGAAAATATGGGGCTGACGGAATTAATTTAGCTGAAGCTAGAGAGAAACTGATGCACGCTAGAAAGTTGGTAAGCGAGGGAATATCTCCAGCCATATCCAAAAAGGCAGACAAGGATAAAATCCGTAATTCTGAGCGGTTTTCAACGTTTGCTGAGCGGTACTTGAAAGAGGTAGATTTGGCGGATAGTACAAGAGCATTACGTATTGCCACTTATGATAGGGATATTAAGGTGGTTTTCGGCAATCGTCTTTTGACGGAAATCACAACGGAAGAAATCCGTAAGCATTGTGAGAAAATTAAGGAGCAGCGAAATGCACCTTCAACGGCTATTCTTGTTCGTGATTTAATATCAAATATTTATCGGTTTGCTAAGTTAAGAGGTTATAAAGGAGAAAACCCAGCAGATGAAATTTCAAATTCATCTATTGCTGTGTTTAAGGCGAGGGAGAGATCGCTAACACCAAAAGAAATTAACATATTTTTTAACACATTAGAGAATATGCAATCAGACTTTGCGTTAAAGAAAGCTCTGAAATTTATCCTTCTGACGATGGTTCGTAAAGGCGAGTTAATTGGTGCTACTTGGGATGAGGTTGATTTTAAAAATAAAGTATGGACTATTCCTGCAGGAAGAATGAAAGCACGGAGACCGCATAATGTCTATTTATCTGAACAGGCTTTAGATTTAATTGTTGCCTTCCAGATTTATTCGGAAGGCTCAGATTACTTATTGCCTGGCAGAACTAACCGAAAACAACCTATAGCACGGAGTTCATTGAACAGAGTTATAAGAAATTGCATTAATGAGATTAATAAAGAAAAGTCATTAATTGATGACTTCACTGTTCACGATTTGAGGCGAACTGCCTCAACATTGTTACACGAAGAAGGTTTTAATAGTGATTGGATAGAGAAATCTCTTGCTCACGAGCAACAGGGGGTAAGAGCAGTATACAATAAAGCTGAGTACTCGGAGCAGAGAAGAGATATGATGCAACGGTGGGCAGATATGGTAGATAGTTGGATCAAAGGCGAGAACCTGTAATGCGGTTCTTTGTCCATTCAAGTACTTCACTTGCCAACCAGCCGACACGGTTATAAGATATATTTTGCCGCTTGGGAAATTTGCCGCTTTTCTCCAAGCGGTAAATTGTACTATCGCTTAAGCTGGTAAGTTCTTTTACTGTTTTCTTGCCAAGAATGGCGTTTGGGTTGATGTGTTCCATTTTCTCTCCTAAAATAAAAATCCCTCGTTTAGAGGGATTAAACTAAATAATTATTGAGCCGTAGTCCTATCCAATGCATACAAGGTACAGCCATACTATTGCCAATGGCTTTATAGCGTGGGCTATCGGGGCAATCTTCGGTAGATTTACCACGGTAGGGGATTTTTGTGAAATCATCTGGAAACCCCTGTAATCTCTCACACTCTTTTGGAGTGAGTTTACGGACGGTAGTCGAAGTTGCAATGCCTATACCTTCTCCGCCTTGACTAGCCCTCAATGTGAGGGATTTATCCATTGCGGTTTTAGGCGTAATATCTCCGTTCCAGCAGATGCAAGGGATATTATTTCCACCTGTTCCCATTCTTGCTTTTAGGGTTGGCGTTTTATCCTGCACTTCGCTAATTCTGATAGCTTCTGCACCTTTAACTTCAAACAAGATATTCTCCTGTCCGCCATTACGCCCTAAACAGTGTGCTATATCTCGGCTGATAATCGGATCTTGAGTTCCGTGGACGATGAGTGTCTCACTCCCACCACTCAACGCTCCGCCTGATGCTCTAACTGTCCCTCCTTTGTCTGATTGGAGATACGTTCCAAAGCTGCTTTCAATAAATCCGGTAAGGCTTTCCCTCTCGATTCCGCTCGTCTCAATATTCCCTCGCACGCTTTTTTGCTCAATGAGTATTTCGGCGACACTTCTTGCTCCAGCACTTGCCACAAGGAACACTCTTTTGCGTCGTTGGGGGACACCGAAGTATTGAGCATCGAGGATTCGCCAGCCGACAGTTCTCTTTGAATGCACATAACCAGCGTCTGTCCATCTGTTCCCTGTTGGCTGCAATGGCTCACATTCCTGAACCAGTCCAGCCAGAAAGTGTCCGAATGCGTTGTCCTTGGTGGATAGCACACCGGGTACGTTTTCCCACACGAGAATGCAGGGTGGTTGTCCGTTTTCTTGTCTGACATAATCGATTGCCTCTAAAATGTGAATAAGTGCAAGGGTTAAATTCCCTCTATCATCGTCTAAGCTTTCCCGCTTGCCCGCCACGCTGAATGCTTGGCAAGGAGTGCCACCGACTAGCACATCAGGAGCGGGAATTTCGCCATTTAAGATTTTTTCAGGTAGAGCGGTCATATCACCCAAGTTCGGTACATTGGGGAAACGGTGAGCTAGTACAGCACACGGAAACGGTTCAATCTCGCTGAACCATAAAGGCGTGCCAATGTCGCACCACGCTACACTTGCGGCTTCAATGCCAGAACAGATCGAGCCGTAGGTGAATTTTTGCATTTTCTCTCCAAAAAATAACCGCTTGCAGTACAAGCGGTTGGTCTGTTAAATGTTCATTTGTTCATTGAACAGTTCATTTACTCTTTAACTGTTCAATTTCATTTCTTAATTTTTCAATCTCTGTTGCCATACCAAGACATAGAGCTTCTATATCTGAGCCATCAACCCCAAGATAATAACTGGTATATTCTGATACACACGAGAATGAATGGTCGCTTGGGCTAACATCCCAATTACCTGTATCACTATCGTTATATGCCCAGAATTTTAATAGCGGTTGCTCATCGATATAAATTGGGATAAAAAAGAATCCTTCATCATTTGCTGACCATTCACCTATTGCAATCCTGATATCTTTGTTTGAATAAATATATTTAGCTTTAAATTCCTGAATTGCCTCTTCTAGTTGGTTCATCAAAAAATCAGGTATTTTTTCAAATTTCATTTTAATTTCCTCTTATTGGTGCGGTGCATTGTTTGCCATCGCAGTCGTTGCGTAACTCTAAGTAGTCGGCAACCACCACGAAAGCGGTTAAAAATAGAATGATTTTTGCGTATTTCATCGTCTAATCCTCAAAATTGGGGTGTGGAAATCCGCCGCTTGATATTTCACAAGCGGTAGGTTTTTTTGATTTTTTGTGATTAGAACGTTGGCTTTTTAAATGCCGGGTCAAAACCTCGAACGTGTTTCAACACTCGCCAATTTGTCATTGGGTCAATGTCAAAGTCTTTGGTAATACGCTCGATAATTTTATGAGCCGATTGTGCGGTGTGGCTATACTCAAAACCTTGTCCGTAGATTTCAGGTGCGATATTTGAACCGAGTTTTTGGAACATCGGGTAGATATAGCGGAAAGTGTGAATACCACGCACGAAAGCGAACCAAGACCACGTTAGGCTTTGTAGTTCATCTTCGGTAAAGTCGAAAGTGTATTTCTTTGGCGGTGGTGCAAGCGGTCGAATTTCGGTGTTTTTTTGTAAATTTTCCAACTGGTTAAGGAACGCTCGCAATACCACTAAATGAAACTGTGGGCTGATCCACGCAGCATAGGCAATCACGATTTCTTTACAGGCGTATGTACTTGGATTTGTACCGCCTCGAACGGTTTTAACAGCCAAAGTACAGATCTGTACTTTGTCATTTTCAATTTCTGAAATAAGATCTTTGGTTTGATCTAAACGCAAAAATAAAACGGGCTTATGTTTTTCATTTCCGCCACTAGCTTTATGCAGATCAGTTAAAGAGTAAAGGTTGTCAATTTGACGAATTGAATTTGAGAAGATTTGTAGATTTGACATTTTATGCCCCTTGTTTTTCAGTTAGTATTCGACCAACCTTAGTAGGGTTGATCGGGCTTCAACTACCAAAACAAGCTGGCGGAGCTTATTTCCCGAAGGTATTTTATTAGGCTCTCTCGACCCGATCACTGAAATGTGAGATTTTTCACATTTAAATTTTAGGCATAAAAAAACCGCTTTTTAATCGGAGCGTTTGATAACCGACTTGTTTTAGTAGTGCGGTTATCTTAATCCGAATAGGGGGCGGTGTCAAATTAATCCAGCAGTTTATTTAAGTCAGGCTTATCAGAGGTATTGCCAAACCGATTTCTAATTGTTTTCCCCTCATAAACAATCACATCAAATTCTTGTTCAATTTGAGATATGGATTCATTTTTTAGGCTAGCTTTAAATATGCATTGATCAGCAGTTTGCGGATCGGTAAAATCGTTTTTAGTCAAAATAATGATTTTTTTCATAGGAGTGCCTTATGTTTGTAGTTGGTTGGAATAGAGAGCAAGGCGAAGCCTTAACAATTGAAACACTTGAAGAGCATATTCAATATAACCGCACCGCCTTTCATGAAAATACGAATGCAAGCTGGGCTATGCTAGGGCTTTTTGAAACAAAAGAGCAAGCCCGTGATTTTTGCTTTAAATTGCAAGAAATTCGTAATGCAAGATTAGATGGTGAGTTATATCAAGAAGGAAGTTAATACTCTTTTTTGTTGCCGAAAATGGCGGTGGTGTCAAATACCAATATCTATTTTTGCGATCTACATCGAAAAAATAACTATCCAATCTGACAGTAAAACGCTTTCGTAGTAACCTATCCAAAAACAACGGAGGAAACTATGAAAGAGCTTTTCAAGCAATGGCTGATCAACCAAAATTCAGATTTCATCAATGGATGTGGCATTGAGTGCATTCTATCAAAGGTCGATGACCGATTGAAAATCATCAACGCCAACGAAGAAGAAACCGAAACGCTAGAAGAGTGGCTGGAAGCCTTTATGCAGACTGTTTCGGTTTTTGTTGCGTAAGGTTCTATAAATCTTCTTCTTTTACAAACACGCCATCAATCATTTTGCCTTTGCGGTCTTTGATTTGGTCGTAGGCGTGCTCAATACAATCACTCAAGCTAAAGTCATATATATTAGCAATATCACTAAAAGCAACCAATAAAGACCATATAGCATAACGTTCATCATTATAAATAGGGGGCATTGCTTTAGCATAAAGAGCAGGAATGATTGTTGCAACAATATGGGTTATTTCAACTGAGCTTAATCCGTCTTTTTCAAAGATGTCGCTGCGGATAAAACGAGCAACCATTTTATCTTGATAATCATCAAAGTTAATATCCCAATTTTTCTGCTTATTCAGAATTACTAGAATGACAAAACAATCCCCGATTGCATCTTTTATCATTTCGGGATTATTTCGGGCAATTCCTCTACAGAGTTCGCCAAACTCTTCCATTAGTTTCAGTGTTTGCTTTTGTGGGGTTGAGCCGTTGATTAGGTTGCGATCTTCCGCCCATTGTTCAATGTTTTTAATTAGTTGTTGCATTCTGTTTATCCTGTTCATCAATCCAATTTAACAATTCAATCCAAGTAAAGGCATCACATTCGTGTCCTAAGTATGAATTTCCGTTGGTTAATAGTTCGTGGTAATTATTTAAATTGTCGGTTGCATTATCTGTATGGAGGTCAATCCTGTTGCGAATGTCTCGCCTAATAACATCTTTCGTTCCTTCTCCAATATCTTTCCAATACAGACGGATAACATCGCTACTACAGACGGATAACATCGCTACATTCGTTCACGGCATAATTGCTTCGACCTAAGCAGTAGCGAACGCTTTCGATAAGCAGCTTTTCTAGGTGGTGTGGTTTAATGTTTATCATTGCTTAGACCTACCTCTCTTTTTGTGTTTATGGCTATGTTTAACAATAATTGGCTTTAGCTCTTGCTCGTGTAATTCATCTATCTGCTGGAGCAGGTGTTGTTTATCTGTAATAAGTTCTTCATTACGTCTAAGCAAGGTGTTATTTTGTGTTTCAAGATGTTTTACTTGTTCCTTTAATCGATGGTTTTCGCAAGAGAGTTCGTCAAATTTCAAAGAGATGAATTTTATTGCCATCTCCTGTGAACGATATTTCCCCCAATGGTAAAACGGATTTAGGTTCATTTCTTTTTACTCTCCAAGTAATGTTGATAAATTTTTTCACTATTGGCGGCATCTGCTAGGATAAATTCCCGGCACATATCGCCCCTATGACTATCCCAGGCTAATTCCCTAAAGCTAGGGTGCTTTCTGGCAAGAGATTTTAATCCCTCGCAAATATGCTGATACCGCTTTTCGCCAATGCCTTTTAATTGCTTGAGGTATTCTTCCTCTTGCCAGAATAGAGTAATTAGGTCAGAGATATTATGCTTGCGTAAGGTGCAAGCGGTCTGTTTTGGCACAAAATCTTCAAGTGGAATATCTTTGATCACACTTTCTGCCTCTGCCTTAATCTGCAACATTTCGTAATAGGTTTTAATATTTTTTGGATCAAAGATATTCAGCCAATGCAACAACTTGTCTATATCGCTTTCTGCTAATTCGGTTTGGTAGGGGATAGCAATAAAAAAGGAGCTTAAAATATGCTCCTTGTTTACGTCATTGATTTGCTCCGCTACAAACTCGTAAATCCATTGCTGGATTTGCGGGTCGTGATAGATAAATTCGTTATTCGCACTTTGTTGAGAAGTGCTAAAATAATTCTGTCCCAGCTGATTACGGCAAGCCACACCTGCCACAACCGTCCATTTGTGCGGTGTGAGAAAGGTGAGGCGGTAATCCGTTAAGCGATGCGGAGCAAGCCATTCACCGCTAGGCACAGGTTTATTATGGAATACCCATACTTTGCCTTCTTTGCCTAACCCTTGTGCTTGGATTCGCATTGTGCCGGTTTCTACTACTCGAGTAGCCCAAAAATCGAGTTTCTTGGGATTGTATTTTTTCTTACGGGGTTTCTTCATAAAAACTCCAATAAAAAAGCGACTGATTAAGTCGCTTCTCCTAAAATTCTGCTTTTTGCTACATCAATTAGTAGCTGATACTCCCGCTTCGTTTTCTCATCGTGTACTTTTGCAGATTTTTCTAAAAATTCTTCAACTGTTCCGACAAAACAACCACGAGTAACAATTAATCCGTCTTTGCCATTAAATACAGTCAACGTACCATTCTCAGTACCGACATTGCTTACCCAGAAAATCATTTTTCTTTCGGATATGACGGCATAAGATCTTACCCAAGCACTGCCGAACACCCAAGCACTGCCGAACACCTGAGCATTGCCGAACACCCAAGCACTGCCTGATTGATCTAGGTTGTTCTCTTTCTCTATGTATCCACCAATCTCACCGGCTACTACTAAGCCAAAGGAGATTAAGGCTTTGATGCGGTAGAGTTTTCTACCGTGGTGGTTGATTGTGTCGTCTTGGAGGAGTTCGTATTTCTTTTGTTGAGTTTGGTTTGTCATAGTTTTTACCTACTAAAAAGCCCCTTTCGGGGCGGTGAGTTAGTCAGGAATTTTAAAGTCAAATTCTTCGGGTTGTTTGATTTGCTTGATTACTTTGCCTTCGGCATAGTTTTTAAAGGCTCGCATTGTCTTTTTCATTAGTTTTTTTCGTTCACTATTACCGTGAGAACCACTACTAGAACTAGAAGAAAGCAAATGTTCTCTGAACTTAATAGCGGTTACATCACCAGCTTTTCTATCGTCCGGCATAATTCCGGTTACAAGCATATTCATAAATCGTTCAACATCTTCTTCACCGTAATACAAGGAACAAATAGCTAACGCAGCAAGAATTGGGGCAGATGTTATGCTTTTCTTGGCTGTTTTCCCTAATCTCTGCCCAAATAAGACTGTTTTTCTATTTCTCAAAAAATAGTCTTCATATCTGAAAATGTTAGGTGGGTTTGCATTTCCTTTATCTGCAAGTATTTTTAATATCGCCGCTCCCATTGTGGACAGTTCTGAATATCCTGCAATTCTTAACTGATCTTGCATACTGCGAACTCGACCATTATCAATGGCTTTAGTATCACAGAATTGTAAACCTTTCGTTACCATTACTTCTACAGCAACACCAGAAAGCTCAATACCCTTTAATCTATGCTGCCCATCTATAAGATTGCCATCGTCAGAAAAAGCAATACCCTGATGTGTCACAACCCAATTATTGGATAGAATAATATCTCTATAAACTTTTGCTCGCTCAATATTCAAAGAGCGGTTTTGATTGTTATGCTTTTCTAACCATTCTTTTGCCATTTCTGGTGTAACGGTAATAATTTGTGTGACTATCATCACATCATCTCCTGTATTAGTTCATCATAATAACGCCCTGCTGCTGCAACCCGCTCTTTGATTTTCTCAATTACGCTATCATCACGTTTGATTGTGACGGTAGTAAGGCGTTTTTCTTGTGGGATTTGCTCGACTAAATCCACCAGTTTATTCGGGTCTTCGTATGTGCCGATAAGGTCAAATGGCGTGGGAAATAACACAAAATCAATTTCTGCTTGTTCGCAGCCCCACAACCACATATAGCCCTGCATTTGGATGTCATAACCTGCTTTTTCAGCTTTCGCTTGAGCTTCATCTTTGAAGAATGGATGTGTGCCAATATCCCAACTGCATTTTGTGTCGATGATGAGTTTTCGACTTGGCACATAAACATCACATTCGCCATTAATGAAACCATTGTCTCTGCGTTCGGAGTTTTTCTTTAACACTAAACCACGAGTAAAACCGCTTAACTTAATGGCTTGTTCTTCTAGTTGGTTTCCTTTGGCAGTATATTTATTGCCATCAAAAGACTGATAGCCGAACAAGTCAAACTTTGCCATTTCACGCACCGTAGCTTTGGCGGTATCTGAAATCTTACCTGCTTCCTTATCTGCTTTGGTGCGTGGCTCACTCATTAGCAAGTGTAGCATTGAGCATCGCGGCTTGAATTTATACATTTGATTGTTGCTCATTTTCTAGTTTCTCCAACTCCGCATATTGTTCCTTGTTGAATTCATAGCCGTTGTCGCACATATCTTGTAAGGCGCTTTCTTTGTTGATGATGGTTTGTTTGCATTTCTCAAACACCTCATCACTGACTTTGAGTTCGGTAAATTCAGCCTCTTGGATTTCGTTGTCCGGATAGCTAAATTCTGCATTTTCTACGTCTTTTACGACCGCTTGATCTGCCAAGACCGCCTGTTGCATTTCGACCGATAACGGGGCTTGTTTGGAAAGCAAGAGCTTCATCACAGTTTTGAGTGCCATTGCCTCAAAGTTATCGTGCCATACGCCGTAGCCTTTGCGGTAGGTTTGGGAATATCGGTTGGCGTGGTCGTGGACTTCTTGCGTAGTCATATAGATTTCAGCAGTAAATTCATTCACCAATTTGAAATAAGCGTAGTAGCCAATCGGTTTTTCGTCTTTAGCCGGTTTTTGTTTCCAGTCAAACTCATAGCCGTTAATTGGATCTTCAGCAAGCAGTTGTTTCTCATAGACAGGGACGGCAACCAATCGCTTAAACTGTCCGCTACGTTGTGCAAGTTGAATTAAGCCTTTGTAGCCGAGTTGGAATTGAGCTTCGGTCTTTTTCTCTTTGCGGTTTTGGTACGGCACAATGTAGGCAAAACCTAAGCCGTTTTGTAATGGCAAGTTAAGCGTAGCAGCCATACAAGCAGCGTTAAACACACTCATTGGCTCGGCATTGCGGAGCATTGAATTGCTATTCACAATTTGCAGTACGCTTGTTGTAAATGTGGCAGCGTTTTTGTTTAAAAGCTCTTGTAGTTTTTGTTTTACATTTGGGCTTTCAAACAGGGTTTTAATGGGGAATTTGTCTTGTTGTTTTGCTACTTGTTGATTTTGATTTGTCATTTTCTTACCCTCTAAATTTCATTTTTACGTTGGTTCTGCTCGTCTATATAAGCGTTAATCGCCTTAACCCAGCCATCAGATCCGGCTAGGATAGTGGCAACGGTTTCAAATCCGTTATTTTCTAGCACATCTATGATTTTTTCTTCAGTCAGAATAAAAGCCTCTTCATTAGGGTCTTCTTTTGGTTGAAGTGATGCATCTGTGTAATCTCTATAGCCTATCATCACACGTTCTCCGTTTTAAACTCACATTTCTCTGGTTTACATTCACCAGTTGGAATTAACTCTTCGCCGTCACTGCATTGCATTAACAGTGTTAGTGCAAGCATAAACAGAAAGGCGGATATTGCGGTTCTAACCATTTACAGCCTCCATTCGTTTTTGTTTGAGTTGATACATCTGCTTATGAAAAGCATTAAAGGCAGATGGCGGCAGTTCGTCTTTTTGGCGACTTTCTGCTTTCAGTTCTTCGTATTGATGTTCCGAAAGTAGGTAATAAGGCTTTTCTTTCGCCTCCTTGATAAATTTCAAAACCTCACTTTTCTTCCACTGATGAACCAATCTTCTGTCTTTGCTATTTGGTCGTCTTGCCATTTGGGATTTCGGAAAGAACGGTCGCCGCTTTCTTCGGTCGCCACTTATCCAACCATAGAGATTTGTTGCTGACATATCTAATAACTTTGCCACTTCTGCCGAGCCGATAAATTCTGTTTTAGCCATTTTTACCACCACAATATTGATTACCGTTATCTTCCACTTTCCACATACCTTGGTTACGCTCACATTTGTAACGCTCAAGCTGTACGTGGTCGTCATAGTCCATTCGTCCGACAATGCCTAATATCAAAATTAGCAAGACAAATGGGGCAAGTTGTTTCATTTTGTTCATAGGATTGTCCTTTGGGGTAAAAAAGCCCCGCACGAGGCGGGGAAGGTCTATGGAGTAATTATGTCTTTATAATTAACCGCTCTTTTTAAGTTGTAGCAGTTACACAACTAGCCATTCAGAACCGCTTTACACGGTAGATTTCAACTTTTCTCACTCTCACGTCATAAGGATTGCGTAAAGCGGTTTTGAATGGTTACCGTTGATTAACCCCAACGGCAGGGTTTACTTCAATCACATTAAGGGAGTGATGGCGAACCATCTCTAACAACTCTCTATCTACCATTCGTTTCGCTGCCTAATGGCTCTTTAGAAAACATTAAAACTAAAGGTGGTTATTTGGCTAACTCTCTGTTGAAAGTTGTTAGAGATGGTGGCTCTTTTTATACTTGTGAGCCAACCGAGCAAGTCCTCTTGTATGCGACTACATTGAGGAATATAATATTTTTGCGACTACAATTTTATTAGAGGAAAACATTATGGAAAAAGAGCTTATTTTCCCCATTACCGTAACTCATCCAATGACTTGCACTTTAAACCCCAATACAGGACAATTGGTTTTAGATTTTTATCCTTATATGATGGAACAGACTGAGAACTTGAATAAGTTTCGTTTAGTGTTTGAACCGAAGGCAACACTAGAAATGATGAAGAATGTGGCTGTTCTTCAGGAGAATTACGCTGAATTAATTGAAGAGAAAGCCAAGCTAGATTCCGTCCAATAACTTCTAGTATTTTCATTTAATTACCTCATTAGAAATTAAGAATTTATCAAAATAAACGCTTCTTTTAGCTCTTTGGCAAGGTCTAATGTGCCTTTTCCACTGTGGTTTCTTGAGTGTTCTAACACGGCCTGTTTGATATGGTATTTATCTTCATCAGACAGGCTTTCCTCTTTAAAACTCACTTCCAAATCTTTAATATTCCCCATTTGATCATTCAAAAGGGCTAATTTGGCGATTTCATAATTTTTACTTTTCATAATCTACCTCTGGTTAAATATTCCAAAACACACTTTTTCAAATATGCTTTGGAATTGAACCAGCGTTTGTGCTTCCCGATTCACTGCCGGTGCTTAACGTTTCCGCTGGTTCTCACATCACCGATAAATTCGCTACAGCTACCATACTATTCTTTCAGTTTGAGTAGCTTAGAGAGTTTCACAACTTATCTGTAAGCTCATTTACCGCATACGTTTTACCGATTTGTGCAAAGATTGGTTCTGTCTCTCCAATGTCATTGCATTGCTAATAGTCCGCTTGCCGTGATGTGTTTTTGATTAAATTTTTAAAGAACATCGAGCTTAGCTCGTTTTGATGGGTGTATTATCACAAATTGAAATTAATAAATCAACACATAATGAAATCAATGTTGTTAAATTAATTTCATTTTGTGATTAATTTTTTGATTTTAAAGAGAATTTATTTTTAGAAAGGTTGTTTGATTGCTTAATAAATAAACAATCGTGGGGTGCAAGCGGTCGTTTTTGGGGAAAATTTTGCAGATGAGAGGTAAAAGAAAAACCGCCATAAAGACGGTTTGTGTTAAAGGAATTTCTTAGGATAAAATTCAATAAGTGGCGTTAGTTTGTAAATTAAGTTCCGAATAGCCGTATCTCTTTGGTTAGATTCTTCTGAAAAAAGTTGGTCCGTAATAATTTGCTTTATTTCTCGTAATTGATTTCTCGGGTAATCTTGCGGCACTAAGACATTGATTTTTGAGCATTTGGCTTGAAGTAACTTATGATTAGCAATCATTCGATGATAGTTAGTTTCACTATAATCCATTTCTTTGTGGATTATTAGTGATTCATTGAGTATCTTCTGACAAAGATTTTCTAACTCATCTATTGCGGCATTATATGTACTATGTTTAGCATTTCGTCCACCTAAACAGTAGCTGATTGGGATACCTACCACAGAAACTAATAGCGAAATGCTTGCAATAATATCAGAGAGTTGCATTGCTATTAGCCTTACGTTCGATAGCCTCTTCTACATAATTTCTTATTTCAAGAATTAAGTCTGGATCATCCTCAGAAACTAAATTATCAACAATTCTTCGCATGATATTTGGCTCGACACTAGAACGAATACATCCGCCAAAAACTTCTTCTAAGAATGAAGAACCATACCCTGCAACACCATCAAGATTGATAATCCAATCCGATGTTTGAGAGAGTTTTGGTAGTAAGATGTCTTCTCTAAATTCTTCACCACTTGCTTTACCTAAATGGCGATAGCGTGGACCGGGAAATTCACTAAATTTTTTTATGTAAATAGTTTCCATAAATTATGCCTTATTAAGTGGGATATTCCACTGAATGATTGTACCATTTATCGACAATTGATTTTCATAACAACGTTCATTACCATTATGGGAGAATGTATACGTTCCTTTGTTTGAATGTATAAATAAAGTGCTACCTTTATTTTCCTTGATCAAGGATTTTATGTCAGTTGAACCTTTTCCTCTATAATCAAGTTCGGTTCTTGATTCTTTTATTGCTGCAGCCGCTTTGATATATAGGCAATCATTAGTGGGTTTGGTTGTAAGCCTTAATACTTCTTTCCATAACTTTGCTAAGAAGTGTTCATCTTGAGTATATTCTAGTGTATTTGGGATACCGTGTCCTAAGTCGCAAACAAAAATTGACATTTCATCATTCAAAACAGCAAGCAGCATCCACCAACGTTTAAGTGGGAAAGAGCGTTTTGTTGGTATTCTTATATCATAAGCGTGTTCAACAGCATTAGATATTCCTTCAATCCACGTTCTATATAAACCAGAGGTGGAAATTCCCATATTTTCCAATTCATCTTTGAGAGGTTTAGTAATAGAACCATCAGCTTCATCACCTCGGATATAATGCCAACATACAACGTTTTTCTTTGATGAATGACTAGTATAATTAAATCCTAATAGTTTATAAAGCCCTATATGACAAAAGACAGCATCTACATCATATTTCATTCTGTTTTGTATTCTGTAATCATTAGGCTTATTTTTAGGGCGAATTATGCTAAATTTTAAGTTAGGGTATAATGTTCTAATCGTATCGATTGTGGCTACTAATGTTGCACAAGCATCAGGTGATAATACTTCGGTTTCTCTAAAATTAATTTTTATCTTTTTAGAAGATCGTGCAGCTTCAGAGCATAGCCTTTCAAGTGCGTTTTTAAAATACACAAAAACTTTATGGTGTTTTAGACTTAAGGATAACACTTTGGGAGCAATAACTGTCATTCCTTTAGCGGATATTTGATTTCTAAAACGTGGTTTTTTGTGTTTTTTTCTTGATAATATATTACGATGTGTTCTTTTTCTTACCATTCTTAACCAATGTTGTAGGAAGAACTTCGCTCTCTTCATATAGACCTCTTCTCAAACTAAGGTTACCCAATAAAATTCAACTGTTGGCTTTGGTGCATTTACAAATAGCTCCTATGCTCAACCGCCACTCCAATAATACGAATATCTTGTTTCATTGAGCTGAGTGTTGGAAAATCTGGGTTAAGTGGTATTAGCTCAAAATGAGGATTGCCAGATTCTGACCATTCGCCTAATTCCCGATAACGTTTTAAAGTGGCCTCACCTGTGCCATTAACCGCTGCTACATAATCACCCGGATGTGGGCGTTTGCGAATATCAATTAACACAAGATCGCCCTCACTAAATTTAGGCTCCATTGATAATCCTGAAATACGCAGAAAGAACGCATCTGGCCCAGCATCAATCTCTGTATCGATATAGTCATATCCCATAGAGCCTTTATAATCAAACGTTTCAGTCCATAGGCCAGCTTGAATAGAGCTAATTAGGGGGTATGAGTTGGATTTTTGAGGCTTAACAATTTGAACATTCGTATCAAAAGCAAGAGTTTCGGGAGAAACACCAAGAACTCTACTGATAATTTCAATATCATCTAGGTCAGGAGTTCGGTTGTCTCTCTCATAATTCGCAATACGAGATTGCCCCCATTTATTATTCTTATCTCGATTATCTATTGATGTACATCGTTCAGCGACTTCTTGCTGACTGATGCCTAATTGCTCTCTATAAGCCTTAATTCTGTTACCTAAGGTTGTCATAACTCTCTCCCATATTAATTTCTCTTTATTTTAATACGCTCTGTTATATTTTCATAAATCACAAAATGAAATTTACATTTAGTTCAATATGTGATTTAATTATTGAAGGTTAATCACAAAGAGAAATTTTTAATGAATAAAATAGCCGAAATTCGAAACCGACTTGGTGTAAGTCAAGCTCAGTTAGCTGTCCAGATTGGTTGGGGACAACCTCGAATTGCTAACTATGAAACTGGAAACCGTACGCCATCTGTTTATGTTGCTCAAAAAATAGTTGAAGGATTGAATTCTTTAGGAGCAAACGTACGTATTGATGACGTTTTCCCTGTTGGCAACTAATTTACCCCAAGAGGCACACAATGCCACGCAATGAATTAACGAAAAATGCAAGAGCGATTGTGGATTTGATACATCGTAAATCTGCAACGGTTACGCATAAGGAACTAGCAAGAGCAATCGGACTGAGCGAATCACAATTTAGCCGCACATTTGCCGATAACGTGGAAATGGTGGCGGTAATTGTTGATTACTTAGGTATTGAGCTTGCAGATAAAGAGGAATTAGCAGCATTAAAACTGCTCGCTGGTAAGTATTTAGGCAAATAAAAAACCACCGCTGGAACGGTGGTAGTTTACAAGGAGTTACCTTTTGAAAAATCAGCGTAATGATACACAAAAAAGCTCCTTATGGCAAGAGTTTGAATATCGAAAACGGTTAAAAAATCTGATTGAAAGCGGTTTATCCGTAGCCGAAATTGAAATCCGTTCACAACAAATTTATAAGGAGCTGAAAAGTGAATGCACAACCGAAGCAAATTAACCCAATTTTAAAACTGCACCCCAAACAATCAGAGGCTAAGAAAGTGAGTGTTGATGATGGTTATACACAAATTCCGAATGAGTTGTTAGATGCTATTTTGGAAACTGACTTAACTAAACCTCAGATCAAATTAGTTCTTGGGGTTATCAGGAAAACATTTTCTTGGCACAAGGAGATGGATTGGATTTGTAATGAACAGTTAGCAGAAATATCTAGACTTTGTGATGATAAAGAAGCAAGTCGTATAAAAAATGAGCTGATTAAAATGTGTGTTTTAGTCAAAGATGGTAGAAAAATTGGCTTGAATTTGTACATTTCGGAATG
Organism: Mannheimia bovis; assembly: GCF_014541205.1. Taxonomy (NCBI): domain Bacteria; kingdom Pseudomonadati; phylum Pseudomonadota; class Gammaproteobacteria; order Pasteurellales; family Pasteurellaceae; genus Mannheimia; species Mannheimia bovis. The sequence goes on from NZ_CP061280.1 coordinate 1,454,992, forward strand.
GCAAAAAAAGCAAAATCCAATGAATGTACAAAGTAAAAAGGTTGTACAAAAACAAGTAAAAAATCCAATGAATGTACAACAAAAATCCAATGAATGTACAACCACAAAAGAAACTATTACAAAAGAAAAAATAAATAATGAATTTACTAACGTAAATTCTGTACAACAATCCGAAATTTCTTTGCCGAAAAAAACGAAATCTGAGCCAGTCGATTATCAAGGTGTGATGGAAGAATTTAATCGAGCTGTGGAAAATACCCCTATTCCAAAAATTAGAGCGATGAGTGATGAGCGAAAGCGTTCGGTTCACACGTTAGCAAAAATCTTGCGGAAAGAGTTTGGTGGCTATACGCCAAAACATTTTGCGGACTATTTCAATGATTTCGTGCAGCAGGCAAGTAATCGCAAAGACCGATTTTATTTCGGTGGGCTTGATGGCTCAGGCTGGGTAGCAAACTTTGGCTACATCATTCGCTCCAAAACCTTTTACAACACTTGGGAAGATTCTCTATGAGCCAAAATTTAAATACTATCACCTATGAAGTTGAATACTTGCTGATTGGCTCATTGCTAAAATCTCAGCTTAACTCGAAAGCAAGAGATGTGTTGAGTTGGTTAGAGCCTGAAATGTTCGCCACGTTCCAACTTGGAGCAATTTATGAGGCAATTCGCAAGCAGGCATTGAAAGATAATGTGATTGATATGTTGTTGCTCAATGCAGATTACGGACAAGATTTCGCTACGTTAGGCGAGATTATGAAAAACACGATTAGCTGGGCTAACCTAGATGGATACGCTGAAAAAGTTCGCCAGTATCACCAACGCAGAGAGGCTCAAAAAATCTTTTTGGGTGTGGCAAGCGAACTGCAAAATGCACGAGATGAGCAGTTAGATAGCATTACTTCAACAGGCTTAACACATCTAAGCAAACTGCTAAAACGTGGCGGTAAAGTCAAGCCATTTAATATGCCTGATTTGGTTGATGGCTATATGGAGCTGTTCCAAGAGCGAGCGAAACCAAGTTTTAAAGAGCGGTTGTTGTTCACGGGGATTGAGGCGTTAGATGAAAAACTAGGTGGCATTAACGACACGGATATTTGCATTGTTGCTGGTCGTGCCGGTAATGGTAAAACGGAAACTGCCATCACATTTACCAAAAACATTATTGCAAACAAAGGCTCGGTTTTATTTTTCTCGCTGGAGATGAGCAAAGAGCAAATTATGGATAGATTAATTGCGAGTGCAAGCGGTGTGAATTCGGTAAAACTTCGCAATCCTGAAATGATGAACGATGAAGATTTTGGAAAGATGGGAATGGCACTTAAGCCATTGCAAAATCAAAAACTGTTTATTGTGGACAAAAGCGGATTAACCGCAGATGAAATTGTCGGGATTGCTGAAAATCACATACAAGAACAGGGTAAGGTGAGTGCTGTGATTATCGATTATATCGGCTTAGTTCGACACGGTGCATTAGATGGGCGAGTAAATCGAACCTATCAAATCGGTGAAAGTATGGAGCGGTTTAAAACATTTTGCAAAAACAATCACGTTCCGATGATTTTGCTCGCTCAGCTAAACCGTAATGCAGACGGTAGTCGTCCAAGTAATGCGGATTTACGAGATAGCGGAAGCCTTGAGCAAGATGCAAGTCAAATAATTATGGTACATAACCAACGTAACAAGGATGGAGAACCAGCACCTTATACGGAATGGATTGTAACTAAAAACAGATTTGGCAGTAACGGCACAGTTTATATGCAGTTTAAACAAGGGCAATTTATTGAGTGCGATCAAGCTATGGCGTGGGAGTACTTCCAGCAACCGAAAGAAAGTAAAACATCAACAAGCAAGCGTTATGGAGCAATGCAATGACGGATTTTGATAAAGACACTTGGCAAACGCCCGGCTACATCGAATTATGGCTTTATCGCCGCTACAAAATCAACGTTGATGGTTGTGCGACGGAAGAAAATTATTTATTCAGCTCATTTATTGGAGTAAGCCCAAATCAATCGGGTTGTCAAATTCATCACGACTTTTTAGCGGAAGATTTAGATCGCAGGCTGCAGGAAAAAGGCTTAGTGCGAGCCAATATTTTCGTCAATCCCCCTTACTCAGACGTTACGCCATTTATCAAACAGGCTAAACACTTACGAGATAACGGTCACTTAGTGGTGATGTTGCTGAATAACGATAAATCAACGCAGTGGTATCAAAACCATATTCACAACGTGGCAAATGAAGTGATTGATATTATCGGCGGCAGAATTGCATTTATCCACCCTATCACAGGGAACGAAATCAAAGGCAATAGTAAGGGACAAATGGTTGTCGTGTTCGACCCGACAATGGATGATTTTGTACAACGTTCTGTGAGTTTGGATTTTATTAAAAAGGTTGGTGGTTATGTTTGCTGATGTTAATTGCCCCAAATGTGGTGGCTTGGTTACCGAGCGTAAAAGTCGAAGTAAAGGAGCTAAAGATCGCTTTAGATGCTTTGGTAGAAAATGGAGTAAGGGTAACTATAAAGATGGCATTTTAATATCTACAACAAGTGGATACACACCATCTTGTGGGTTATTTGGTATTAAGGATTTATCAAATGCAGAAGAAAAATAATGAAGATTGGGACGGTTTAGATGGAATTTAAATGCCCTAAATGCAACGGAGAGCTTGAAGATTTAAGCATTAATGACGAATGGGGTTGGCATTTAGATGAGCCGTATCGTTGTAATGGACACTATACAGGGCAATTCCCAAGTGTAAGCAAGGATTGCTCGTTAAACCTCACGAAATCTTGTGGCTACTTTAGCAAGGAAGAGGTGGAGAAAGCGAATGGCTAAATACCAAATGACTAAGCTCGCAGGTGGTGTACTTGCACCGCTTAATGATGATGAGGCGGAGCGGTTGAAATCGTTTCAGAATGGCGAGCAATACGAAATCGAAATCAAACGCCAGCGTAACCCAGCATTTCATCGCAAGGTGTTTGCGTTTTTTAATTTCTGTTTTGATGTCTGGAGCGGCTGCCATACCGATTGGGAATATCAAGATGCCAGTGCTCAGTTTGATACGTTCCGCAAGCATTTAACCGTATTAGCTGGGTTTTATACCCAAACGTGGAATTTGAAAGGGCAGGTGCGAATTGAAGCGAAAAGCCTATCCTATGCCAATATGGAACAAGACGAATTTGAGCAGGTTTACAAAGCGTTAATCAACGCAGCAATTAAGCATATTTTTAACAACACGAGAGATGAGAACATTATCAATCGGTTGTATGCGTTTTTTTAGTTTAGCTAATTAAGGAAATTAATATGAAAAAGAAAGTGAGAGTTTTGCTTAGCGTGCCATTTAAATGTATAGCAGTGCTTATTGTGTTAATGGCTCTACCTGCTAGATATGTAAGTTATTTGTTGAGTTATCCCATAGGATTATTTGTTGCAGTAAGTTGTCTGATTGAAACTGGCAATTGGAATTATCAAAAAATCGTTGAAGATTTTAAATGCGATTTTAACCCAATTTAGTGTGTGTTTATTAATTCCCTCGAAATCGGGGGAATTAAAATAGGAGAAATCAAAATGGAAATCAAATCATTTAGTGTAAAAAACTTAATTTCAAACATTGTAATTTTAGGGTTGTTTGTTCTTGCAAACTTTTATTTAAACGAGCAGGTAATTAAAGCGTTTATTTGGTTCTTTTGGGTTATGTCCGCTCTTTCATTTACGGCTATTTTTGCAAAATCTAGTTTTGTTATTTCAAATAGCAGGTTTTACCAAGCCTTTTGCACTAATTTAACTTATTCTCTTGTATTAGTTTATTTCGGCTATCCATTCTTAGCTACATTTCTATTTATAACAGGCTTTTTATATGCAGGCTCAAGAGTTGAGAAAAAGACAAAGGGAGTCTCTAAATGAATTGGACTAGTTACTTTATCGCATTAGGGCTGCCGTCAATATTAACTCTACTCACGTTTATTTTGGTAGTTATTTTTAACACTTCCGATTTTTTAAAGCGACTGTTTTTATGGTGTTTTACGGTTGGGTTGGTATTTACGGTTGTATGGGTTTTACTTGGTATTGTCATTGCAGTAATGCAAGCCATTGGGGATTAATAAATGGCAGAAGAAATTAAAAATTACAAATGCCCTGATTGTGGGGCGGACTTATTAGATTGGCGACATTTTAACGATGCCGTATTAAAAAACAGAGATGGTAATGACTTTGAGTGTACTGGTAGAACTTGTGGCAAGCAGTATCTCCGAGATGAGATTTTATTGGAGGTAAAAGCTAATGATGAATGAGATTAATGTAGTTCTATTGGTGATTGTTGTTTCAGTCCTCTGTGCAGGAGCTTTGAAATTCATTGAGTGGTTTGATCGTAAAGACAAAGAAGGTTGGAATGGCTGATTTACGTAAAGAGGCGAAAGGTAGAGAGTGCCAAGTAAGATTACCGGATATTTGTAATCATAATCCTGAAACGGTGGTATTAGCACACTATCGAATGGCAGGTTTAAATGGCGTAGGAATGAAACCTGATGATATTTTCGGGGCTTGGACTTGTTCATCTTGTCACGATGAATGCGACCGCAGAACACGCAATTTAGAGGCGGATTATGTGAGACAGGCTCACGCAGAGGGCGTATTTAGAACGCAGGCTATTTTACGGAGAGAAGGGAAATTATGAGTGATTGGCTTGAAATTGCGTTGCCTTATCCGCCGAGTGTGAACCATTACTGGAAGCATACCCGAAACGGTAGGCATTATATTTCAGATAAGGGGAAAGCCTTTAGGGCGGAGGTGGTGAAAATCTGCAAAATGTTCGATCCGTTTAAAGGAGCGGTACAAACGGTATTGCAGATTTACTATCCTGATAAACGCAAGCGTGATCCGGATAATTTAGAAAAAGCCTTGTGGGACGCATTAAAAATCGGTGGCTTAATTGAAGAAGACGATAATCAAATTTTAGTCGATAAGCGAACAATTACAGCAGGTTTTAAGAAAGGGGGAATGGTTGTGTTAAAAATTAAGGCGGTGGGTAATGCAAATTGATGTAAAGGGTGTATTAAGTTTATGGGGTGGATATGTGCGTTTTACCGACTGCAAGGGCTATCCGACAATGCAGGCATTTATGCGTGAGTCTCCACAAGAGAGAACAAAACAGCGTTATTTGGCACGCTTAGATGATGATACGCTTGAGAATGTCGATCGGCAAATGCGGAAGTTACAAGCCAATGACAAGCGACAATTTGATGTACTGTTTTATAAATATGCAGTAGGGTTAGAGAATAAGCAGGTTTGGCAGAGGTTATCGCTCAGCAGAGGGGTATTTGAAAATGAACTTCGCCTTGCTGAGCGATTTGTTGAAGGTGCGTTAATTGGTTGTGAGGTTCGTTTGTTCTTGTAGCCTCTCAATTGCTAGCTTGATGAGTTGGTTTTGAGGTATATCTAGCTGTTTGGCTAATAGTTCTATCTGAGCAATTGTGCTTTCGTGTAATTTAAAGGCTTTGAGCTTAATTCCTCGTTTAGCATTGCTACGGTTTACAATTTCAGTTCTTGACAGTGCCATAATAAATCCTTAATATAAGTTTTGAAGAGTAGGGAGAATTTCTCCCCCTACTTAGTTTCATTCAATTAGTACGCTGGGGAGCAAATTACTAAGAGAATGATAACTAGGATAATGCGGTAAAGCATTTGTTATCCCTCCAAAAAGTCGGTGAGATTAAAGGTCGTCACCGGCTCGTTTCCAGCAGGATTGCTGAAAACAAAATTATTATATGTTGGTTATCCAATATCGGCAAGCTAAAATTCTCTAAAAAGCCCATAGTTTTAATAAATTATGGCTTTTTGTATTTATTTGGCTAAAAAGTATTGCATAGCTTAAGTGTTAGGTGTATTATTTATGGTAAGTTGTGGTTCGTTGCATAGGTGATGAACTTGAAAGAATTTTACAGCCCTGAGCAGAAATGCTTGGGGCTTTTTTGTTGCCCCGAAATAGAGGGGTGGAGTATGTAGTTAATGAGAGATATGGGAACTCAAAGCTATATCTGGTCGGGTATTAGCACTTGGCTGGCTTGGCTTGGCGAGCAGCAAAATTTGATGTTGCTCAGTCTCGCTATCGGTATTGTTACCGCGATTGCAGGGCTTTTTCAGCGATTTTATGAATGGCGTAGGCGTAAGCGTGAAGATGAGCGAGCAGAAGAGCTTCATCAAGCGAAAATGACAAGATTGAGAAAGGGGTTAAGTGATGAGTAAAAGTCTTAAATATGGCGGTGGTATCGTTTGCAGTATTACCGCCATTATTGGTTTAGTGCAGTACCAACACCCCGAGATTCGCACCAATCAAGCAGGATTAGAGATTATCGGTAATGCTGAGGGTTGCAGACGTGATCCGTATAAATGCCCTGCCGATGTGATTACGGTTGGGATTGGTTCAACGGAATTTGGCGGTGAGAAGATTGTTCTAAATCGTATTTATTCGGATAAAGAAATTGCTGACCGCTGGGCGAAAGATTTAAAACTTGCCGAGAGTTGTCTTAATCACCATTTTAACGGTAAAAGTATGAACGAGAACCAATTTTCGGCAATGACTTCCGCTGTATTTAATATGGGTTGCTATAACCTGAGATTTTATCGGAATAAACAAGGTCAATATGTGCAGACTACCATCCATAAACTCGCAGTGAATAAACAATTTGAGGAGATGTGTCATCGACTACCTGACTTTATTCGTGCCAGTGGTAAGGTGTTGAACGGATTGGTTATCCGCCGTGAAAAGGAGAAAGCATTATGCTTAACTGGATTAGTGGCACGATAGCCATTGTGATTTTGGGCTTGGGTGTATGGTTGTGGGGTCAGTCTCAGATGATAGATAGCTTAAGAGCCGAGAGCCACGCACAAGCCCAAACCATTGAACAGCAACAAAAAGCCAATCAACGACTAGCTGACACACTAGAGCTAGAGCGACAAGCGGTCGAAAAAAGCCAAAAAATTGCAAATGAGCTGCGAAATAAAGTGGAGATTGTTCAAAATGAGATTAAATCAATACTGGCACAAGACAGTTGTGCTAAGGCTGATTTGCCTAATGGTGTTGCTGATAGCATTAAGCGGCTGCACCAGCAGAACAATCACAAACACTGAGTATTTATATCCGCCTGCGGCTTACCTTGTGCCGTGCGAGCGGACAGAATTTAGCGGCAATACCTACGGCGAGACGGTTGAGTATCTGATAAAAGTTATCGGAGAGCGTGATTTATGTGCTAGCCAGATTGACCGTATCAGACAATGGCAAACAGAGGTTAGCAAATAAATGTTCGGATATAAAACAAAAAAACAGTTAATTGCGGAAGGATACACGCATTACGGCAGTTTGTGGGGCGTACCTTGTTATATTGGCGATGTAGAAAGCGAAGCTCCAGTAATCGCTACCGCTAATTTTATTCCGCAATGGTTCTTAGATGTAGCTGATTGGATTATGTTCACAATGCACGATTTAGTGAATATGAATAATCCTAATGCAGAGCCGTTGATGTTCAAGATTTTGCTGAAAAAGCCAATAGAAGAGTGATTATAGAGGAGCTTAACCGCTCCTTTTTTATTTTAATGAAAAGTAAATGTTACATAATTTAGCTATGGTTTTGGGGTTGGTTAGATGAAATCCCGAGAAAATACCTAAGTGATGTAATCCAAATAGTACAAATATAAGGAATTTAACCCAATGACTAAAAAAGGCGAGGTTAAAGCCACGTCTAAAGGCGTGGGTAAATTGACCGATAAACAAAAGCGATTTATTGAAGAATACCTGATTGACTTAAATGCAACGCAAGCAGCGATTAGAGCTGGGTATAGCGAAGATACAGCAAAAGAAATGGGATATGAGAACCTCACAAAACCTCACATTCAAGAAGCAATCCAGCAAGCTAAAAATCAACGCTCAGAGCGAACTCAAATCACACAAGATGATGTGCTAAACGGATTGCTTGAAGTGATTGCAATGAGTACAGGCAAAAAGGTTGTCGTTGAAACTGATGTGGCAAAAAATGAATCTGGCAAATTAGTCGGATTCGATATCGCTAAAACTAAGTTTGAACCAGCCGCTGCGAATAAAGCACTTGAATTACTGGGTAAGCATTTGGGAATGTTTAAAGACAGAGTGGATGTGACGACAGGTGATAACCCACTGCCGACTGTAATTAATATCGAGTTCGGAAATGAACCAGAAAACAATTAGATTTCCGTTGAAGTTTAAGCCGCTATTTCAAGAGATTTGGCGGTTTATTATTTTTTATGGAGGGCGAGGCTCCGGGAAATCGTTCAACATTGCAAGAGCATTAATCATTCGTGCTTACCATAAGCCATTACGTATTCTTTGTTGTCGTGAAATTCAGAAGTCCATTTCTGATTCAGTTATTCAGATGTTGGCTGACCAAATCGAGATGCTAAATCTGCAATCATTCTTTGAGGTTCAGAAAACACAGATTATTGGACTTAATGGTTCTCGCTTTACGTTTGCAGGGCTTAAAACAAATATAACCAGTATAAAATCAATGACTGGCATTGATATTGTGTGGGTCGAAGAGGGGGAAAATGTTTCAAAAGATAGTTGGGATGTGCTTATCCCCACTATTCGTGAAGATGGCTCGCAAATCATTGTGAGCTTCAATCCTAAAAATATTCTCGATGACACTTATCAACGATTTATTGTAAACACCCCTGAACGTTGCAAATCTGTTTTGGTAAATTGGCAAGATAATCCATATTTCCCCAAAGAATTACTGGAAGATATGGAGCAAATGAAAGAGCGTGATTTCGATTTGTATCGGCACGTTTATGAGGGTGAGCCGGTAGCTGATAGCGATCTTGCAATTATTAAGCCTGTTTGGATAGAAGCGGCAGTTGATGCACACATTAAGCTAGACTTTACTGCAAGCGGTCGTAAGCGTGTAGGTTTTGATGTGGCTGATGATGGTTCAGACAGCAATGCTAACTGTTTTTCTTATGGTTCTGTAGTACTGGCAGTTGAAGAATGGAATGGCGAAGATGTAATAAGCTCCGCTCAATTAACGCATACCAATGCGATTAAGTGGCAGGCTGATGAAATCATCTATGACAGTATCGGTGTGGGTGCAGGTGTGAAGGCAGAGTATAAACGGCTGGAGACAGGCAAAATATTGTGTACCGGCTTTAATGCCGGAGCTTCGGTATTTGAGCCTGAAGAGTTTTACACACAGGATAAAACGAACGGCGATATGTTCGCTAATATTAAGGCACAGGCTTGGTGGTTATTGCGTGATAGGTTTTATAAAACGTGGCGAGCGGTTGAATTCGGCGATATTTACCCTGTTGATGAAATGATTAGTTTGAGTTCGGATATTCAAGGTTTGGATTACTTAAAAGCTGAATTATCCCGTCCTCGTGTCGATCACGATAATAACGGTAAAGTTAGAGTAGAGAGCAAGAAAGATATGCGTAAACGTGGCATTCCATCCCCAAATAAGGCTGATGCTTTAGTGATGTGTTTTGCTCCGAAAGAAGATGTATTAGCCCGTTATTTAGGATTAGGAAGTTAAAATGAATTTTAATCAAGACGGCTATTCTGATGCCTTAGGGCTAAATGATAAATTTCGCCGTAGTAAAGAAAATAACATTATTGATTTAGCCCGCTATGAAAATGGCGGACTGTCGGCTAAGGTGATTGATTTACCTGCGGATTTATCGGTTTCGCGTGGTATCACGCTAGAAGGTGATGAGGGTGATGTTTTGCTCTATGAGTTAGAGCGATTGGCATTTTTGCCTAATATGGCAAATGCCGTGCGTTGGTCTCGTTTATTCGGTGGTTCGGCGTTAGTGCTGATTACTGATGACGGTTTTTTAAATGAGCCGTTAAACATCGACCGAGTAACAAAGATTAGCGAATTAAGGACGTTTGGGTTGGATCAGATTTCGCCAACCTCAAAGCGTTATTTAGATCCGACTAAAACCAATTTCGGGCGGTATGAAAGCTATCATATTTCTACAGCTTTAAATGCTCAAATTGAGGTTCACGAAAGCAGAATGTTGTTTGTTTCGGGTGATCCATTGCCTGAGCGATTGAAAAACGGCATTCACTGGAAAGGGCGTTCAGTTGCAAATGTTTTCCAAAAAATAGCCTTTTATGAAGAAAGTCTGATTTTTGCAAAAGAAATCTTGAAGCGTAAGCAACAACCAGTTCACAAAATGAAAGGGCTTGCTACAGCGATTGCGAATGGTTTGGAAAATTCCGTCAGACAGCGTGTTACTTTTGTAGAGCAGGGGCGTAATTCGCTTAATGCGGTAGTCGTTGATGCTGATGATGATTATTCCATTATTAATGCTGATTTAGGCGGCGTGGTAGATGTACTTGATGAACTAAAAGTTGCAATTGCCTCTGATGTTTCTATTCCGGTATCGGTGCTTTTCGGGCAATCGGCAAAAGGGATGAACGCAACAGGCGAGAATGATTTTGAGGGGTTGTATGACCTGTGCGAAGGCATTCAGCAAAACAAAATTAAACCTGTGGCTGAAAAGTTACTTGAGATTATCGTTAAGCAAAAGCACATCAAAGCAAACAATGATTGGAAAATTACATTCCCGTCATTAAAAACACCTACGGATCAAGAAACGGCAAATGTAGAGAAAACCAAAGTAGAAACTGAGAATGCGAAGTTGAAACGGTTTGTTGATTTGGTTGATATGGGGGCTATGTCAGCAGACGAAGTGCGAAATCAATATTCAGAAGAATTAGGCTTAAAAGGTGCGTTAGATGAAAATTAAGAACATCAAGAGGAAGCCTAAGGTTTGGCTTTACCCGGTTGCGGTCGAGCGTGAATATGTGAAGGCGTTAGAGGCGATTACAGATAACGTGATTAATGAGGTTGATCAATTTTGCAAAAAACAACAAGAAAACTACCGCTTGTTGATTAGGCAAGATGGATTAAATGAGTGGCTGGAAGCAGTTTTTACTGAGCTACTCTCCGCAATGTTATTTTTCGTCTCTGATAGTGAAATTCAACGGCTAGTGAGTGGTTTGCTAGGTGAAGCTAATCGCTTTAACAAAAAGCAGTTCCATCAAATACTTAAAAAAGCCTATGGTGTGGATATATTCACTTCTGAGCAATGGCTGCTTGAGCAGCTGAAATTGTTTGAGTTACAGAATATTAATCTCATTAAGTCTATACCTGTTCAATTACACGAGAAATTGCGTTATAAATTTGTTGATGCGGTTCAGAAAGGTAGGCGATGGGAGGAAGTGGCGAAAGAGATTGAAGAATTAACCGGGACAACCAGAAAAAGAGCTAGATTGATTGCACGAGATCAAATCGGCAAGTTAAACGGACAACTTACCCAGCTAAGGCAAAGGCAAATTGGGGTTAAATCTTATATTTGGCGAACCTCTTTAGATGAACGGGTAAGGAAATTACACGTTTCACGAGAAGGCGAGAAATTCGATTGGGATAATCCGCCTAATGACGGACACCCGGGCGAAGCGATAAATTGCCGTTGCTATGCGGAGGCGGTTTTGCCTGATTTGGATGAGTTAATTTATCAAGGTAATACTGTTGCAACAATGAATAATAATGCAGAAAGTATTACTAAAAGTGCTATAATCCCAGCAACAACGGATAAAAAAAGAAACAATATGCGTAGCGAATGGGAAGATGACTTTCCTGATACAATAATTGATAGGAAATTAGGGGAAGCAACAGGACACCCTGATTATGCGAGTGCGAAAAGCGGGGATGTTATAGCTGCTTACAAGCTAGCTAATGATTTGGTGACTGATGAAGCTATTAAGAAATTAAAAGCAATAGTTAAATCTACTGATGATGTGGTTATTGTGCCTGTCCACGCTGAAGAAGCTGTGGGAATTAATATGATACCTTTAGCTGTTGCTAGAGTTATATCAGAAAAACTGAATATTCCAATTGATTTATCTATTGTTCAAGCCACGAAAGTTTCAAGGACAGGAGGAAATGGTTGGCATAGATTGGCAAATTCTCCTGCTTTTGATGGAGATTTTAAAAAAGGTAAAAAAGCCATTATTTTAGATGATACGCAAACTCAAGGTGGTACTTTAGCTAGTTTAAAAGGTCATATAGAAAATCTTGGTGGTAAAGTTGTTGGAACTTATGCTTTAACTGGAAAGCAATATTCGGTACAATTACGGCTATCCAACGAAACATTAAAAGAATTGCGAGGTAAATATGGCGTTATTGAACAATGGTGGAACAAAGCCTTTGGTTACGACTTCTCAAAACTTACGGAATGGGAAGCAAAATTTATCCTCAATTCAGGTAAAACACCTGACGAAGTCCGAGATCTTGTCTCTACGGCAAAGTATGGTTGATGCGTTTAATAAATTAGAACAAATCAGCCGAACATAATAAGTGAGTTAAGAAAAGCCCATAACATAAATGTTGTGGGCTTTTTGTTTATAGAGGGATTATTGGTGGTTTGATATGGTAATGCGTTATGACCTACAGTCGCTCAAGGCTGTTAGAGATGATAATGGGTTTATTCGAGATACCCCTGTTCTTACAAGGACAGGGGTTTTTCTTTATGTGCTTCCTGACGGCACTACACGGCGAGAGTATAGACCGCCTGAAGAAGTTTTTAAGGCGGATAGCCTTAAAGGGTTTGAAGGGATACCTATTACCGATGAGCATCACGGCAGAATAACGGGTGGCAGTTCTAAAAACTTAGTGATTGGCTCGGTGCTTTCGGCAGGGCGACAAGACGGTAAAAATCTTGTTGCAGATATTGTTATTCACAATATCGAGCCGGTACTTAAAGGGAAGAAAGAATTGTCGGTCGGCTATGAGGTGGAACTTGATGAAACAAGCGGTATTACAGAGGACGGCGAGCCTTACGATGTAATACAACGTAACATCAAGCCTAATCATTTAGCCATCGTAACAAAGGGGCGTGCAGGTAATGCTCGCTTGAATTTAGATTCCGCCGATGCGGTTCAAACAACGGAGAAAGAGAACGTGACTCAAAACGTAAGCGTAACACTTTCAACTATTCGCTTAGATAGCGGTATTGAATACCAAGCCGCCCCTGAAGTGATTGTTGAGATGAATAAATTAAAACAAGATAAAGCCGAATCTGAAAAGGCAACTGAAACTGCAAAAGCGGAAGCAGATACGGCAAAGGCAAAAATTGCAGAGCTTGAAAGCGAGAAAGAGCTGATTAAACAAGATGCTTATCAATCGGCTAAAGCTCGCTTAGAACTTGAAGCAGTAGCTAAAACGCACAAAGTTGAAGTGAAAGCGGATAGTTCAGATATTGAGCTAAAGAAAGCCGTGATTAAAGCAGTGCGTGGTGATAGCTTAAATCTTGAGGGTAAATCTGATGATTACATTTCGGCGGCTTTTGATTTAGCAGTATCAGAAGCCGAAGTGCGTGCGGATAGCGAAGCTAACCAACGTAAACAATTAACCACAGCCACAATGAAGCAAGACGGCAAGCAAGAATTGACAGGTCGAGCAAAAATGATGGCAGAGCGTAACAAGTAAGGAGCTAAATAATGGCAAAAATATATGACGATCGCCACGATGTTGCTTTTGCAGGTATGAAAAGCGATAGCCGATTTGATACCGTAGAAACGTTTGCGGCGGAAACGGATATCCCGTTTGGTGCAGTTGTAACGGTTGGCACTAAACCAAATCAAGCAAAATTAGGTGGCTCTAAAGCTGCAGGTATTGCGTTGCATACTCATACTAAGGCAATGAACACGACGTACACGAAATTTGATGCGGTAAGCGTATTAACTCGAGGTGTAGCGTGGTGCAAGGTAAAAGGCGAAGAAACAATCACAGAACGTGGTGCAGTTCAATTTGATGTGGCAACAGGCGAAGTGTCGGATAGTGCTGGCACAGCATTAACAAACGCCATTTTCCGAAGTGGTGTAATTGCCACAAAAGATGGATCAAAAATTGCGTTAGTCGAGTTACACGCTCCGCAAATCTAACAATTTAATACATTTCAACAAGCGGTTGAGTTTTGCAAATTTTTTGCAAGGTTCAGCCGCTTTTTTATTGGAGAAAACAATGGAATTTAAAGTGGATCAAGCTGAATTAAGCGAAATCAACAAAGTGCTATCTGCTGCCGGTGCATTTAACCAAGACGCAGGTATTTTTACTGCTCGCCAGTTGGAATATGTCCGCACCAAGATTTATGAAGAACAAATGCCACAGATGAACGGTTTACGTTTAGTGCCAATTTCAAGCGAAGCCCCTGAGTGGGCAGAAACGGTTGTGGAACGCATCTTTGATACCGTCGGTATGGCAAAAGTGATTGCGAACTATGCCGATGATTTACCTCGTGCGGACGTGGCAGCAAAAGAGCGTGCGGTAAAAGTAAAAGATATCGGTGCATCTTATGGCTTTAGCGTAGGCGAATTGCGTACTGCTTCGGCAATGGGTACTGATTTACCAACCTCAAAAGCTCGTGCAGCTCGCCGTGCGATTGAAACTAAGTTAAATCAAATCGCTTTAGTTGGAGATGCGGAATACGGATTAAATGGTTTTATTACTCACCCTAACTTAGGAGAAGTCTCTTTAGCTGGCGGTTGGAAAGCAGCAACGGCTGAAAAGGTGCTTGAAGAGATTGAAACCGTCATTAATACCGTGATTATGCAATCAAAAGGTGTTCACAACCCAACGCATTTGGTGATGAGCTTAACAGATTATCAAACTATCGGATCAAAACGATTACCTGACTCTAACGGAAAGACAGTGTTGCAATTCTTGAAAGAGAAATACACCGGTTTAACTATTGAGGGAATTTGGGAACTGGAGAAAGCAGGTGCAAGAGGCGATAAAAACCTTGTCATTTGCTACGAAAAGAACAAGGACAATCTTTCACTTGAATTGCCTAAAGACTTTGAGCAGTTCCCGGCACAAGAACGCAATCTTGAATTGGTAGTGAACTGTTTAGCTCGTGCTGGCGGCGTGTTCTTGCGTTATCCATTGTCAGCGATTAAAGCGGAGGTGTAATGATGTTGGTTAAAAACGTTGAGCCACGTTTAATTGTGGTAGAGGGAGTGTTTATTGCTCCAAACGAAACCAAAGAAGTCAATGATAAAGCCGGTGGTCTAGCCGGCTTAATTGATCGTGGCGTTTTAGTTAAGGTGGAAGCACCAAAAGAGCAGAAGAAGGATAAGTAAGATGAGCGTTCTAGGTTTTTTACAAGTCATTGCACCGAATTATGTGCGAGATGTTGAGCCTGAACGCATTAAACAACTTTTAACGCTTGCTGAGCATTATCGCCCCGAGTGTTTGCCTAATGATAAACAAGATTTAGCCGTTGCTTATTATGTGGCTTATCTTGTAGCTCAAGGAAATGAAGCTAAAGCTAATCCTTATGGGGTTACTTCAGAACGTGAAGGGGATATTTCTCGTACTTATTCTGCCAATCTTGCCAATTCGTCTAGGTTTTTAGCGAAATGGCAAGAGCTGAATGATATTTGCGTGCGTGTAAATGGCTCTATTACAGTAGGGTTTAATTATGGCGGTTGTTGATCGTGATTTAGGTTTTGCTGAGATTATGACCAGCCTTAAAAAATTAGGTGGAAAAGAAATCAAAGTGGGCATACAGGGCGATGAAGAGGCTGAGTATAAAAATGGCGTGAGTGTGATTGATGTGGCGATATTCAATGAATACGGCACGGATAAAATCCCCTCACGCCCTTTTATTCGGCAATGTTTCGCCCTACACAGCCAAGAAGCCTATGAACGTTTGAGAAAAGTGGTTGATTTTATCGAGCGTGGCGGAGATGTTGATTTAGCATTAGGTAATATCGGGCAATGGTATGAAGACCAAATGAAAAATGTCTTGATGACTTATCCTTGGAAGCCTAACAGCCCAGCAACCATTAAGTGGAAAGGTTCAAGCCGTCCGCTACTAAACACAAAACAGCTTCGTGATTCAATTCGTTATAAGGTGGAGTGATGTTAGGGATTACCTCATTTCGTAAAGAATATGAAAAAGTGGTACGCACAGAGGGGCAATATGTCAATGGCGAATGGATAGAGGGTGATGAAAGTATTTTGCCGTTTTCTGCCACCATTCAACCGCTTGCAATGGATAAGTTAAGTCCGCAGTTGCAAGGTCGGCATATTTCAAGTGCGATTAAAATCTATACGCAAGATTTACTAAACGTTGCAGGTGAAAACTTGATGAATGGCGATAAAGTTATTTTTGAAGGAAAGCCTTACGTTATTGTCAATCGGGCAACCTATCATTCTGGCGTATTAGAACATTATCGCTATCAAGCGATTAGGGTAAACGATGAGCCTGAATAAAACCATACATAATCTGTTGAGTGAGTTAGCTAAGGTTGAGGTCATTCGAGCCAATCAAAGCGGTAAACAGCCAACCAAACCTTTTATGACTTATGAGGTTAAGTGGGATAAAACACCAGACCATTTTCATTACAGCAAGATAAATACGCAAGGCGAGCAGGTAATTAGTACGCACGTTGAAAGCCTGCTAGAGGTTCAATGTTTTGGTGTTGGTGCAGTAGATAGAATGCGTGAGCTTTTAATTAAGTTAGCAAGCTATAACGAAAGGCTGAAATGGATTAATGCCGGTGTGGTAATCGTTAAAGAAGGCACGTTAAGTAACCAGCCATTCTTAAATGAAGCTCAAAAGTTTGAAGAGCGTGCAATCACTGAAATTTCGATTAGGCATAAGCTCGCCACAACAGATTTAATTGATTACTTCAACCGTGTAGAAATTACGGACGAAGATACAAAACAAACTCAAATTACAGGAGTAGTAAATGGCAAAGATTGATCGCCTAGCCAACGTAACTATTGATTTAGGGACAACGGCAATTGCAGGTAAATCTTTTAGTGATTTGTTGATTTTAGGCAAACATAAGCTGCCAAGAGTAACAAATCGAGTATTGATTTTAACTGATGCAAATGACTTGTTAGATATGGGGTTGAGTTCAACCGATCCGCTTTATGTTGCGGTGGCAACAGCTTTTTCACAGGTTACGCATATTTCACAAGTTTATGTCGGCAATATTGCAGACAGTGAAACCGTTGCGGAAGCGTTAGCTGCTTGTGCAAAAGAAAATAACAATTGGTACGGCTTAGCCCTAACCTCTCGTGTAGAAGATGAGGTATTACTTGCCGGAGCGTGGGCGGAAGCAAACCAAAAACTATTTATTACCGCCTCAAATGCGGTAGGTATTATTGATGCCGGCGAAGAGAGCGATTTAGCGAGCCAGTTCAAAACGAAGAATTTCTTCCGCTCTACCGTTATTTATTCGCATAAAGCTGATGTGGAATATCCCGAAGTAGCGTGGATGAGTTATTGTTTCACCTTCTACCCGGGAGCAGAGACGTGGGCGAATAAAAAATTATCGGGTGTTTCACATTCACCGTTGACCGAAGCTGAATTTGCGGCACTTAAAAAGAAAAACGCAAGCTCTTTTGAAAACTTCAATGATAGCTTCTCGATTACGCAGGGCGGTAAAGTTGCAGGTGGCGAATGGATTGATATTATCCGCTTCCGTGATTGGTTGGTGCAAGAAATCCAGATCAATGTAACCTCTACCTTGATTAATACTTACGGCAAAGTTCCTTATACCGATCAAGGGATTGAATTAATCGGTCAATCTGTGCGTAAAGCATTAGATTTAGGAATTGAGCGTGGCGGTATCGCACCGCTTGAGTATGACAACGATAAGAACGAAATCCCAAGTTATATCTTGTCATTGCCGAAATCAGCGAATGTGTCGGATAACAACAAAGCGAACCGTATTTTGCAGGATGTGAAATTCAAAGCTCGCTTGGCTGGTGCAATCCATCTAGCTGAAATCAAAGGCAGCTTAGGTTACTCAATGTAACAAATCGTATAGTTTACAAGCGGTTAAATTTGTGAAATTTTTTGCAAATTTAGCCGCTTTTTATTGGAGAAATTTAAATGGCATTAAAAACCTATTCCGCTGATCAAGTAACTGTATTGATTGGCGTACATATTGCATCAGGCTTGGCAGATGGCACATTCATTCAGATCGAAGAAATCGGCGATGGTGTGAGTTCTGTTGCAGGAGCTGATGGCGAAGTAGCTCGATCAATGAGTACCGATCCTCGCAAGAAAGTAACGCTAACCGTGCTTCAAACCTCAGATACAAATGACTATTTGAGCGGATTGTATCACCTAGACAAAACTACGAAAAATGCCACAGTGCCTATTACCGTGAAAGATTTGCGAGGTAGAACGATGTTCGCAGCAAGTACGGCGTGGATTACCAAAATGGCTAACGTAGAGTTTGGCAAAGAAGTAGGCTCTCGTGAATGGACGTTCGAAACCGCAGACGGAAAGCTATTTGTCGGAGGCAATGAATAATGGAACGTGAAGAAATTCAAATTGGCAATACGACTTTCTTTGTTCAGAAGTTTTCAGCTATGCGACAGCTTGAAATTTTCGGCGATTTGCAGAAAACGCTTTTACCTTCATTCGGTAAGCTATTGAATGGCTTCGGCAAGAACAAAGAAGATGACGAAAAAGCTGCCGAAGAAAGCGAAAAAGCATTTTTAGATGGATTAAAAAGCCTAAGTTCACAGTTGGACGGCAAAAGTTTAATTGCATTAGCTAACCAATTAATTCTGCCTGACTATGTAGCTTTCGTGCGTGATGATTTCAACAACGGCAATGATAGTAAATTATCAAAAGATAAATTTGATTATGCCTTTGATGAAATGGGTGATCTTGTTGAATTAGTCATTTTCATCTTAAAGCTAAACTTTAGCAGTTTTTTTACGAAATATCTCACCCGTCTTGGATCGGTGCGAGAGTAAAAAGCGATATCCCCCCTGTGGGTAAATATTCTGAAACGATCGAGCGTGAAATGATTGCGTGGCGGCCGTTTTTAGCTGGAAAAGTAACGCTATCCGAGCTGAATACACCGGGTATCACAGATATGGGGGAGTTACTGAAAATAAACCGCTTGCTAGATGCTATTGATGCAATGGAAGAAAAGCAAGCTGAGAAATGGAAGTAATTAAATAGATTTTTAACCGCCTTTAACGAGGCGGTTTTTTTATGGGTGTTTTATGAGTAATTCAGTTGTTCGAGAGTTAGTAACGAAGCTCCGTTTTATCTACGACAATTCTGGTATCGCACAATTTCAACAAAAAGTGAACAAAGCCAAAGCGAGTATGGGGCAATTCTCACAAAATGTACGGTCAAATGGTCGTGGAATGTTCGCTGGAATGAGTACCGGGCTTGATGGCGTGCGTGCGAAAGTTCGTGGCTTAACAGCTGAATGGCAACGACAAAAAATTGTCGTTAGCCGTGCGAGAAACATTAACGCCATTAGACAAGCTAAGCTGAAGCCTGAAGCTAAGCCTAAACCGCAAGATACAGGCGAGGGGGTAGCTGGCAGTTTACTCTCAGTCAAAAATATGGCGTTGGGCTATATCGGGGCTATTGCTGGTGGCTCTGTAATGCAAATTGCCGATGAGTGGGCGAACGTATCGGGTCGAATAAAACTCGCTACGAAAGATGCCGAAGAGCATAAGTACGCAATGGACGAAATTTATAATATTTCGCAGCGTACAGGGCAGGCAATGAATGCCACAGGGGATTTATTCCAGAAAGTCGCACGAAATCAAAAAGACTTGGGCTTACAGACGAAAGATACGCTAAAACTCACCGAAATTATCGGGCAAACACTCACTATTGGTGGTGGCGATGAAACAGCAAACTCCGCAGGTTTATTGCAGTTAGGTCAGGCGTTGGCAGCAGGGAAATTATCAGGCGATGAATTAAACTCAATTATTGAACAAACACCACGATTAGCGGAGGCAATCGCAAACTCTTTCGGTATTGGTGTCGGTCAGCTTAAAGAGATGGGTAAACAAGGCAAGCTGACAGCGAAAGAATTAGCTCAAGGATTGCTGAAACAGGCAGACAAAATTCAACAAGAATTTGATGAAATGCCTAAAACCTTTTCAACCAGTATGACTAAACTCAAGAATGCGTTTGGTCGGTTTATCTCTTTTGCGGTTAATGATGTATTGCAATTAGGCAATATGTTTGCTCGTGTAACCTCTTGGATTGAAGAGAATATCAAGCTGGTGTTAATTCTTGCTGCCTCTGCGATTGGTGGTAAGTTGATGATGGCTCTTCGTACCGCTAAAGGTGGGGTAAAAGCGTTAGGGACTGCTATTTGGAAGGCTATGGCTCCAATGTTGCCGTGGATAGCCTTATTTACCACTATTGGCTTGCTGATTGAGGACTTCTATGTTTGGACACAGGGGGGGGATACCCTAGCGGGTAGATTGTTTGGTGATTTCACTGATTGGAAACGACAATTTGTTGAAATCGGCAAAAGTGCCGAAATGTTATGGCTAAGTATTAGAGGGTTATTTAACGATCTTTTAGTTTTAACTGGCTCAGATTTTCGAATTGATTTCAACTCTTGGCGTGAGGGTGCTAAAGCCGCATTGCAGTATGTGATCGACTCAGTAAAAAGAATGCTTAATTTCTTCCGTTCCATTGTTAGAGGTATGCGTTCTTTAGTTCGAGGCGATATTTCTGGTGCATTCCGTGAGGCTGGAAATGCGGTAGAGAATTTTAGTTGGGTTGGCATTGCGGCTTTAGCTTTATTGGTTTCTAAAATTCCGCTTGTGTCATCAATGGTTGGGTGGATCGCAAAAGCCTTTTTGTGGATGTCAAAAGTTGCAGTAACCGCAATTTGGGCTATCGCTAAGGCAATGTTTGCCGCTATGGCGGCTAATCCTATTTTAGCCGCTATTGCCGTGATTATTGCAGCATTAGCCTTTATTGTTATCTATTGGGAAGAGATCAAGGCGGTTGCAGGTGCGACTTGGGAGATTATCAAAACTAAAGCGGAGGAGATGTGGGAGAGTATTAAAACGACCGCCGATGAAAAGTGGAAAGCTTTAACTGATGGCATTACTAGCTTATGGACGAATGTAACTTCTACTTTTGGCAACTTGTGGGATAGTGTCGTTAAAAAAGTGACAGGTTTATTAGAATCAATGATTCCAAAAGGCGTAAAAGACTTTTTTAGTGAAATAGCTGATTTCTTCGGTGCTGATTCGGATAAGAATATAAATGTGAACGCAAATGGCAATTTGGCTGCTCTACAGCAGCCTACAGGTAGCCGCAGTTACAGTAATATGCAAACAAATAATATTGTAGTCAATGCCGCAAATAACCCTAACTCTGTTGCAAATTCAGTTAAAAATGCAGCAACATCTTTAGGTCGGAATGGTTCTTTTATGAAAGGAATTGAACAAGCAGGGTGAGTATAATATATTTATGGTGCTATTTTATTCAAAAGAGGTGCCCCATGAAGAAAAACTTATTCGCGCTTATTGTTCCTTTCATCTTATCAGGCTGTGATCTAGAAATGTTAGCTTCTGTTGGTCTGAAAGAAACTAGTTCAGATGTTGTGACTGAGGGAAAATCAGATATTTATTTAGAAATATCAAGTTGTCATAGCAACGAGGATTCAAGGATTGAATCAAAACGATTAAAGGAGGTTAAGGATAAATTTCCACAAGTATTTCCAAAAGCTGAATACGTAGAATGCTTTTCAAAAGAAATGAAATCTTATGCGCATTTTACTGTTCCTGTGTATTTTGGTAAGGGTGATGTTGAAAAATATGATCTTCTATTCAAAGAAACAAAATATTCTGTATTGTCTGCTTTTGCTTCTGAGGCATTAAGAAAAAGGTACGATGATTTTACTAAATCAAATAATCTTAATAACTTAAACATAAAAATAGCAGTAACAATAACCAATAATACTGGTAAAGATATTAAGTTTAAATTTATGCCAGCTTTTCTGGATGGACATCCGATAATTAATGTTACAAGTGTGTTTGATTTAAAATCAGGAGATAGTATTAATAATTTATTATTATCTAACGTGGCTTCAAGCGCTATATTCGGATACTCTGATAATGTTGATTATAAAGAAGGTTATGGTGGAGCTAACATTCTTCTAAAAGATGTTGTTGAATAACAATAAAACCGTCATTTATGACGGTTTTTTCATATGTAGAGCATGCAATGAGTTTAGTAAATTTACTGTATTCGTCATTGATTGGAACACGCACCGTGATAGGCGTGCTTGAGTTGGACGCACTTTTAACCGAAAGTACCTCTTTGCGTAGTCAGATTACCGAATATCCGATTGAGGATGGTTCGGTTATTTCCGACCATATCACACAAGAAAGTGAAACGCTCTCTATTGAGGGCGTGATTACCGGAGCAGGAACGCTTTTCAATATTGCAGCCGGCAAGGCTAAGCTGATTGCTGCAAAAGAAGCCTTGCGAGAGCTGCACAAAAAGCGAGAACTCATCACGGTTGTAACAGGGATTGATGTGTATGAAGATTTTGCGATTGAGAGTTGTGAAATTAGCCGAAACAATGAGGACGGCGAGCAATTTAGCGTAAATCTTGAATTGAAAAAAATCAACAAGGTTACACTAAGGACCGAAGAAATTCCGCCTGAAAAAACCAAAGGGAAAGCAACTGGCAAAGCAGGAAAAACCAAAACAAAAGCGGGTAAAGGTGCTAAGAAAGGAACTATTAGTAAAGTTAAGGCTGAAAAAGCACAAGATTCTGTTAATGGTAATGCGGTTGATAAGAAACCAGCTTCAATTGTGGGTGGTTGGCTAACTAAAGCAGTGTTGTAAAAAATGATAGAAATCAATGTACCAAACCATAATGATTCGCTATTAGAAGTTGAGCTTGACGATGAAGTATTTTTCTTGCATTTCTCGTGGAACTCAACAGGCGAATTTTGGACGTTATCGATAGAAAATGCGTACAACGACGAATTAGTTAGTTGTTTGCGAATGTTGCCCAATCGTCCTTTGTTGCCTTTTGTGCGAACTGCTGATTTGCCTTTAGGCGAATTAGTTGTTGTGCGAGAGGATAATTTAGAAAGCGTAGGGCGAGAGGATTTTGCGAATGAAAAAGCCTCTCTCATTTATGTAGGGATTGATGATGAGTTTTAGATTTAATCGTAGTTATAAATTACTCATAGGAAAGAAAGGGCAAGACAAAAATGCGATTGCCATTGAGCCGCCTATTCGCCTTTCATTTGATATTCAAAAGGATGTTAAATCAGAGCCAAACGAAAACACGATAAAGATTTATAACTTAGCCGAAAGCACTCGTAAAGCGATTGAAAAGCAAGATTTGCGGTGTGTGCTTTATGCCGGATATGTCGAAGAGCAAAACACAACACTGTTAGCAAGTGGCGATATTGCAACCGCTTATTCATACCACGACGGGGCGGATTGGGTAACTGAAATTTACTTTTTAGATGGCTTAGTTGAAATTCGAGATACCGCTGTTACGCTAGGCTATGCTGCAAATGTTAATTCTACGGTTATTCTCAATGATATTGCTGCTAAAATGGGATTAAAGCTTATTGCAGATAATTCATTAAGCGAGCGAAAGTGGGAGAATGGATTTAGTTTTTACGGTGCTGCAAGGAAGGCTTTAGATAAAATTGTAGCGGGCACAGGGCTTGAATGGTCTGTTCAGAATGGTGAATTACAGATTGTAAACAAAGGCAAAGCCACCAAAAGACAAGGAGTTGTGCTAGCGAAAGATAGTGGTTTAATTGGTTTTCCCGAGCGAACCAGAGAGGCAGCAAGGGCAAAGGCCGCTGATGGCGAAGATGAGAAAAAATCCAAAAAACAGAAAATAACGCTATCAAACCAAGCTCAAGATGGCTGGAATGTGAAAAGCCTGTTATTACCGCAAGTCAATCCAGCTGATAAGGTTAAGTTAGAGAGCTTATCAGCTACAGGCTGGTTTAGGGTCGAAACAGTAAAACATATTGGCGATAGCCATTCTAGCGACTGGATAACCGAATTGCATCTAGTCGAAAGAATAATTGATGATGCCAAAGATAATAAAGCTGCTAAATCAGCGAAACATCGGAAAAAGCGTAAAGCAGAATTAAAAAGCAAGTCGTAGCAAGTGTTACGGCTTTTTATTGGGTAAATTATGGAAGATATCAACGATTTTTTAGCTGAAATTAATGTTGCAATCCCAGCGACGATTATCAGTTATTCAGCAAGTAATATGCGAGCGACTGTTAAACCGTCTATTCCCAAGAGGTTAAGTAATGGCGAAACATTGCCAGCACCTCAAATTGTAAATGTACCGATTTGCTTTCCGGTTGCGGACGGTGGTAAGGCAATGATTACTTTACCTTTGAAACCGAATGATGGTGTGTTATTAGTATTTTCTCATCGCTCCATCGAAAACTGGTTGAGCGGTTCAAATGATAGTCCTAACGATCCGAGAATGTTCGATTTGTCAGATGCTTTCGCAATGCCTAGCGTTAATGCTAGAAGTCCATCTGCTGATCCTGAAAATTTATGCGTGATGTACGGAGCAGGAACCATTAAAATTGCTTCTAGTGGGGATATAACTATTAATGCACCAAGTACACGTATTATTGCTCCACAAAATACGATTGAAGGTAATCTGGCAGTAACAGGTAACATTAATTGTGACGGAGATGTTACTGCAACAGGCGAAGTAAGCGGTAAAGGTAAGAAACTTTCTACACATAAACATACCGGCGTTCAAGGCGGCAATGGTATAACTGGAGAGCCTGAATGATTGATTTGAAGTTAGATAGCCAACACGATTTAATGGTTAAAGAGGGTAAATTAGTGTTGGTTAGCGGTGTAAATTTGGTTGCACAACGGGTAAAGATAACGCTCCTTACTTTTTTAGGTGAGTGGTTTATGGACACAACAATCGGTATTCCTTACTTAGAGCAAATATTGGTAAAACCTGCGGATAAAACAAAGTTAGAAAACATTTTCCGTAAAAAAATTTTATCTGTTAATGGTGTAAACAAGATTATATCCATTGATACATTGATAAATAGAACAGAGCGGCTATTACAAATTAAATTTTCGGTTGAAACAGGTGAAGGCGTTTTGCGAGATGTGGTAGAAGTAGGAGCGAGATAATGGCTAATTATGGTGTAGTGAACAGTGGTTTTATGCGAAAAAGATTGCCGGAACAACTGCAAGAAATCTATTCAGAAATGAAATCAGGTTTTGGCAATGACATTTCATTAGAGCCTGACACGGTTTTAGGCGTGCTTGCCAATATTACAGCTGAGCGTTTTTCAGCCATCTGGGAAGAAATGGAAAATGTCTATCTTCAGATGTATCCGATGAGTGCAACAGGGTCTAACTTAGATCGTGCTGTATCCTTTACAGGGGTTACCAGATTACAAGAGCAGCCATCATCGGTTGATGTGGTTTGGTATGGTGTAGAGGGGACAGTTATCCCAGATTACGCTTCCGTTCGCAATTTAGATAGTCAAGTTTTGTATTTCAACAATGGCGAGTTCACGATCAGTAAGTCTAAAGCGTACGATGTGATAATTTCGCCTGCTAACTCAAAAATCAATACAGGCGAAACTATTTCATTAATGATAGATGGCGTCACTTATCGCTACACGACAAATCGTTCTTCAGCTGCTTACGCTATAGAGGAGCTTGGTAAAATATTAAAAAACATTAATTACATCAGCACATCTACAAATGGCGTAGAAATGCGAATTACCGCCTCAACGGTTGAAAGTTTTGAGCTTGAATTGGTTTCAGGGCTTAAATTGGATAAGTTAGGCACAATGAATAATTGTTTAACAGAAGGTGCAAGCCTTGATTATGCTGAAAAGGGAGAAGTTTCAGAGATAGTTTCTACTGTAACAGGGCTTGATTTAGTAAATAATTTAACGGATGGCACAAGAGGTCGTTTTGAAGAGACTGACAGTGAGCTTTATGCTCGTTATTCGCGAGGCGTGTATCACACAGGAGCTGGTACATCAGAAAGTATTTATGCCAATCTGATGAAAGTTAAAGGAGTAAGTTCAGCTCTAGTCTATGAGAACGATCAGAAAACACCTGATGAATACGGCACACCTGCAAACAGTATCCATTGCATTGTCAAAGGTGGATTAGATAATGAAGTTGCAGAAACTATATTAGCTCTTAAACCTGCTGGAATTCCCACGCACGGTAATGTCTCTATACGAGTTACAGACAGCCAAAATATCAATAAAGTGGTTAAGTTTTCAAGACCTAAGAAAAAGCATATTTGGATTAAAGTTGTTGCTCAAACCTTTGTCGATCAGAATGAATTAGCCAAATCAGGTTACATTGTCAACATCACGAATAATATTATGAATTATGGAAATTCACTTTCTGTTGGGGCAGATGTGATTTTACAGCGTATTATGGCGGAATGCGTGAAGATTGACGGCGTAAATAGTGTAGATGTATCAATCGGTGTAACTAACACCTTAACGGATAGCGAACCTGTTTATAGTAAACAAGATATTAAGATAGCACCAGATGAGGAGGCTATCTTTGATAAATCAATTGTAGTGGTATCTTAAAATGGAAAACTATACAGAAATAGCCATTTCAAACAATCTGATCCAGTTTAATCGAAAGCCAAAGATTGAAATGTTGTATCGAGTTCTATTCGAACCGTTTAACGCTATTCAAACTTCGTTAGCTCAATTGATAACCTTAAGACATTTGGACACTGCAAAAGGTAAGCAGTTAGATGGCATCGGTAGTATCTTGGGGATTGAACGTCCCTATACAACTTCAGATGGTGTTTTTTACTTTGGCTTTACTGGACAAAGCCGAGCATTAGGATTTTCGCAAGCGGTTATTCGTTCAAATAGCCTATCTATTGGTTCAGGTAATTTCAAATATATGAGCGATCACGGTTATCGTCGTTTACTACATTGGAAGATCATAGCTAATAATTCGCATGGTACGGTTGAGGACATCATAAGAGCGTGTAAGGCAGTGTTCTTAGCCTCTAAAGTTGAAGTGATTGAGGGGAATTGTGAGATTATTATTAATGTTACCAGAAAACGAAAAGATATTTTAGATTCGCTTGATAGCGTAAAAGAAAAATTAATCCCTGCTTCGGCAGGGGTTTTTGTTACTGTCAATTTTATTGACTTAGATTAGAGGTAGGAAATGGCACTTAAAATAATGGATTTATTCAGATCTATCAAGTGGGCTAAAAACGGTGATGTAACGGATATGTCACAAACCAACTACGAGGCTGGCTGGTCTCACTTGGGAGATGATACACCAACAGTTGAAGATTTTAATATTGTTCAAAAATTGAATGATGAAAAAGACCAATGGTTGTTTAACCAGATTAAATCGGTATGCGATGACAAAAATATCCCAATAACGGAAGAGGATGCAAAAGCTCTACTAAAAGCGATTAATACAAGTGCAACATTATTTCAATCAGGCATTACACAATTAAGCAGTGCATTGGATAGCACGCTAGAAACAATGGCAGCCACACCAAAGGCAATTAAAACCCTCAAGGACTTAATTGATGCCATTACTCGTAATCTAGGAAACTACATCCCTAACAGCAAAAAATCAAATGCGGTTGATAGTAATAGTGCGGATACGGTGGCGACGAGTTTCGCGGCTAAAACCGCTTATGACAAAGGCGTTGAGGCTAAAACTGCTGTCGACAATTTAGACAGGATAGCCTATAAAGTCAATAAATCAGCCGGTTATGCCGGCAATGCTACCGCATTAATGCAAGAGAATACCGTTTTTAGCACAACAGATGGCAATTTGCTGGGATTGCCACCAACTGCATACAAGTGGGGAGCTGGTGTTTCAATGTCTACAAACGGTGGTAAAGCATTGCTTTATGTTGCACACGCCGGTTCACAAGTTTGGGCGAAAGGTGGTTATGGTGATGATTATTCACAGGCGTGGAAGCGGTTGGACGGTGCGGATTGGACAGATGTGAGAGGTCGTCCTAGTAGCGTTAATCATTATGGCTTTTTGGATTTTGATATAACAGATGTTATGGAGGCAGACTTAAATCACATAACAAAGCCAGGCTTGTATGGACAAAGAGTAAGTGCAGGTGCAACGCTTAACCGCAACTATCCTATTCAAGAAGCAGGCACGTTATTAGTTACGCCATCCGCTTACGGTGTTCAGCAAGAATATACCACCTACTATACCAATCAAAAGTATGTGCGAGGGAAGCTGGATACTGTTTGGCAGGCTTGGAAACGTATAGATGCCTTAAACAAGGAAGATGCACTGGTTGAACATAATATTGACTTAACAAGCCTAGACCAAAACAGATGGTATCCTGTGTTAATGCAGATGCCATCAACTCGCAAACTCTATCGCTTCGCTCTCTATCACGCACTATATGAGGAAAGTCGTCCGGGTTGGGGATTGCACGAAGGAGGGTTTGGCGTGCGATGTGAATGGGAGGTGATGCCCTCTGGTTGGGGAGCTTGGAATCCTAGTGGTTTGCGTTTGGTTAAGCATTTTGAATATATTCATTGTAATCAATCACCTTTGCTTAATTTAGGACAAATCTATCAAGAAAGTAAAGAGTATGTTTATCTGCGAGGCGGTGCAAAATACCGTCTTTATTGCGAGCCGGATGTGAGGGTAGAAATCAGCCGAAGTGATTATCACGGTGCATCAGGAGAATATCGTTGGCATATTCCAATGCTCCACGCTTATGATGCGACACTTGTACCGAAGCCACTAAGGGTACAATTTGATGAAATCTTTGCAGGATTATCAAATAAAGTCAGCAAATCCGGCGATGAGATGAGAGGCGATTTGAGTATTCGCACGAGTGATTGGTCCGGAGTGAATTTGCATAATCTTTCAGGGAAATACTTTCGCATTGAAACCAATCCTGACCACGCATCTCACTTTGCTTCTTTCATTTATCGCAATACTGTAGGCACAAATGAGGCGGTGATTTATGTGCCGAAGAAAGTCGGTACGATGGCACTAATTGAGGATTTCAGTTACCAAAAAATCGGCAATTTTGAGATTCGCAAATACCCTGACGGCACTATGTACCAAACCTATTGGTATGATGAGAATGACTTAAAAGTGTGGACACAAAAAGAATTTACTTGGGCGATCAGCTTTACCGAAACTCCTCAAATATTTACGAGTGTCACAACATCTGTTAATTATTCTCACGATTGTGGTGTAAATGTATTAAGCAGTAGTAACAATTCAAAAGTACTGTATCACTACTACGAACACGGCAATCCTAATCAAGGTTTATGTCGAATTCAATTTTTAGGCATTGGGAGATGGAAATAATGAGAATATATTACAAACACGGTGGCTTTTATCAGCTCGAACAAGACAGTGAACTTCCAGAGGGAGCAACGCTACTTACTAAAACTGAATATTTAGCCTTATTGGAAGGTCAAGCAAGTGGTAAGCAGATTGTTGAACAAAACGGTAAACCTGTAATAGTGGATGCAAAGCCTACTCCTTATCACGAATGGAACGGCAAAAAATGGATATTACCGAAATCCCAACAACAAGCGGTCATTTCTGCCGAAAAATCTGCAAAATTAGCTGAAATCAACCAACAGGCACAGGCGTTTGTGAATGACTTGGCAAAATATGACGAAACGCCCTCATTTGAGCGTGATACGTGGTTAGAGCAAGCCAAAGAGGCAAAAGCGTGGGTTGAAGACTCAACCGCTCAAACCCCAACCCTTACTTTGATTGCTCAAATGCGAGGCATACCACTCGACACGTTACGCCAAAAAGCCTATGAAAAGGCGATGGCGTATCAAACGGTGGCAGCGATTGTTGCAGGGCAAAGACAGGCGTACGAAGACCGCCTCAATGCGGCAGAAAGTTTAGAGCAAATACAGGCGATTAAGCCGGTGTATCAGTTGCCGCAAGGAGGGATAGATGACAATGATTAAACTCACCAAATACGGCAGTTGTGATACGGTGCTTATTAACACAGGTAGTATTGTATCTGTGCAAAAGGAAAGTAATGGTGCAGTTATTCGGACAGTCAATGAGCAAATTTCGGTATTAGAGACAGTTACGCAAGTTTGGGATTTAATTCAAAGAGGAGTAAAAAATGACTAAATTCAAATCGTGGTGCTACCACGTCTTAATCGCCATCGACCAATTATTCAACGCCTTAACAGGCGGTGCGGCGGATGAAACTTTCTCTAGCCGTTGTTATCGAGGAGCATCAAAATCTAACCCGAAAAAGCGTTGGCGTTTTTGGTATGCGTTTGTGAATGGCTTATTCTTTGACAAAAATCATTGTAAGACCGCTTATGACAGTGAGGTAAAAAGAAAGCAATATCCATCGGAATTTACGGAGATATGAAATAAACGGCTAGAATTCTAGCCGTTTTCTTTTGCTGAGTTTTGATACACCGCCCATTCACTGCGAGTGGCTGGTGTATCTTTAAGATTGAATCCTTTGCAGAATTCATCAAATGACTTTTTATCAAAATCTACAAGCACTGCTCCGAAGTCAATGGCTAGCGTTCTTGCCAGCGATTGACTGAATTTCCAATCAAGAAACGATTGACAATGTTCTGGTGTGTTGTAATACACAATTACCACTTTTTGAGAA
Organism: Mannheimia bovis; assembly: GCF_014541205.1. Lineage (NCBI taxonomy): Bacteria > Pseudomonadati > Pseudomonadota > Gammaproteobacteria > Pasteurellales > Pasteurellaceae > Mannheimia > Mannheimia bovis. The sequence goes on from NZ_CP061280.1 coordinate 1,485,499, forward strand.
TCTCCTGCAGCTTTACTATTAGAAAACTGCTTGATAACTTCGTGACGATGATGTATTAACTTTCTCATAAACTCAGCAACGTCAGCCTTAACAGGCGTTCGTCCAGCCTCCCAAAAAGCCCAGCTACGCTGGTGTACTTTGCCGATATGCTCGGCTGCTTCGTATTGAGACAGCCCCAATAATTCACGAGCTAATTTCAATTCTAGTCCTGTCATATTTAAACCTTGTAAAAAAGCCTCGAAAGAGGCTTTTAATTTTTAGAAAATAAATAATTTTCTAAGTTTTCGTAAAATTGGTTAATTCTCTCTTTTAATTCTTCTTTATTACTATCATGAGCATCAACCGTTCTTGTATGACCTTCTAACAAACAATCAATTCCATAAATTAAGCTACCTATTATAGGTTTCCCATCGTAATTAGCAATGTGGTAAAAAGCTTCTAATTCGTTACGTTGTTCAATTAAAGTTTTCATTTTAGTTTCTCCTAAAGAATACCGCTGACCCTATGTCTTTCGGCTATGTGTGTATTATGTACTTAAATAAGTACATTGTCAATTTATTTTGTTCTGTATGATGAAAAATTAAACACTAATTTTGTGAGAAAACTATATTACTGGAGAGATTTTAAAGGCGGTATATTTGACGGTATTTATATTTTTGTTCTATTTTTTTCTTTGTTTATCAATTAATTTTGCATTATTGATACAATTGAGTGGGAATAAAAAAACTGATGTTTCATAATATTCAATATCATCTCAAAGCCCCGTATTTCGGGGCTTTGTTCGTTTTAATAATTGTTTAAGGCTCAACAACTATGTAAAGAATAGTAAGTTATTTGGAATAAGTTTATCCATTATATTATTCTATAGGCATTTTCAATCAACTGAAGTAATAATTGAACTCACTGTAGGTATATTTAATAATGACGCACCGCACCTGTATATGGTATAACGAATTTTTATTTTTTTCGCAGCATAATTTTATTCAACATTAAGGCTTAGTTCTTGGTTCTCTCAAGATTAAGCCTTATTTTTTTCTTTCACTTAAGGGATCCCATATGAATAGAATCTTTAAATCTAAATGGAATATAGCATCGCAAAGTTACGTTGCTTGCTCAGAGTTAACTCGTCGTGCAGGTAAAACAGCCGTTGGCGTAAGTTTGCTGGCAGCAATAATCGCGATTTTTTCTTCTTCAGTAGAGGCGGCGGAATGCCCAGCGTCTGCAACAGGTAGTGTTAATACAAGTGCTATTTGTGAAATTACGGGTCAAGAAAGAACCACAACAGTAGGGTGGACAGCTCAAGTAATCTCTCGAGATAGAGGCAAAGTTACTGTAAGTGGGGATGGCAAGCTGAAATATAATTTATCAGCTGAAAGCAATAGATATCAGGAATTTGATTCTTCGGGTTTTAGTGCGGTGAGGAATTCTTCTATTCAGGCGGATACTTTAGATGTCACAATTACGCCTCAATCAAATAAACGAGTGAAAGTTATTGGTGCTCAAGCTCATAGTAATTCTAGTATCACTGCAAATACACTCAATGCTGATCTTACCTTTGCGAATGAAATTGTTGGTAGTCGTGGTTCACTTGAGAGCTATGGCTTCTTGGTTGGGACAGCTATTACAGGAGAAGATCGTGTTGCAGAAGGAGAGTCTAAAATCAGTGTAAAAGATGCCAATATTAAGATTACTAATACTACAGCGACGCACGATACTGCAAACCTGTTTGGCTCTTTTTCTATTCCAGGAGTGGCACCATATCAGTTAGCTGGTATTCGTGTGATTCGTGCTGATGATAATTTAGGATCAAAAGCAACCTTCGAATCAACAGGTAAAGTTACTATCAATGCCTATGATAGTAGCACTTCAGAAACAGGGAAGTATATACTTGGAATTTATGTCTCAGGTCAAGATAATAAAGCAATTCTAAATGATTCAGAGATTACTATTGGTAAATCTGGGCAATATTCTTCCGCCCTTAAACTCGGTAAAAACCGTACTATTGGTAGTGGTGCAGGCACTATTGAATCTAAGGGTAAAATGACATTAGATACTACCGCAGAAGCAACCGCCGTTGCGGTACGTATGCTTGGGAATAATTCGCAACTGCTAGCAAACTTTGGTAATAGTAGCTCGGAAATTAAATCTGCGAATACAGCTTTATTATTTAGTAACCAAGATTATACGAATACACTTGCAAGTGATGCCCAAGCCAGAGAAGGACAAAAAATTGCATTAAAAAATGCAGTGATCACGACGACATCAGCAGATGCATCGTTAGTGAAAAATCAACGTTATATTACAGGTTCGGAATTAGCGTTATCAGGTGATGCCACAAATCTAACGGCAGCTGATAATGGCTGGTTAATTGAAACTGAAAGTAATTCCAGCTTAACATTAAATGCTCAAGAAGCAGGTAAAATGACGGGGCTGATGACTAAGGATACGAATAAGCCAAGAAACAATATCACTCCAGCTGACTTAAACATCAATCTTTCCAATAAATTCACGTGGAATTTAAATAAGAAAGGAGATGAAACGACAGCAACTTTTGATAATGCGAATATTTCCAACCAAGCAGTAATTGATGCTGCTTATGCTGACAAAGATAATAATTATACGCTTAAAGCAATATTAGCAGATGGTAGTAAAGGAGAGGTTAATAGCCAAGAAGGTACTATTAATCTTAGTAACAAAATGGCTAGTGCAACCGATAAATTAACGATTGACGGTAATTACGCTGGAACTAATAGCAAGTTAAAACTTGATACGCTTTTAAGCGATGACTCCTCAGAGACCGATCTATTAGTAGTAAAAGGGAATACCTCAGGCACAACAGCTATTAATGTCACCAATGTAGGTGGATTTGGTGCATTGACTGAAAAAGGTATCAAAGTTGTTGACGTAGAAGAGGGTGTGTCAGGTGTGGGCAGTTTCTCTCTGATTGGTGATAATAAAACCTCTGCTGATAGTTTAACGGTTGGTTTAGAGAATAAACACAGTTTCATTTATCGCCTCTATCAAGGTTTAACTGCTCATTCTTCAACAAAGATAAATGGTATTCCAGCTGGAGTCGATACCACAAGTATTGACGAAAAAGACTGGTATTTACGCAGCAGTTGTGGTAACGGTTCTCACTCTGTAGGCAGTGCTTTTGCAACATCACTCTACGATGGTTTAGGCTGTATTTCTGATGATGAGATTACAGTAACTGCTGGGGCTCACCTTGTTAAGGTTGAGGGAGCCGGTGGTGCAGACACTCTTTTAATTAATGGTGATGCCAAAATTACTGAGTCTGTATTTGGTGGCGATAACGGTATAGATAATAGTGGAGAAGACGATAAAGGCGATACCATTACAGTTACAGAGAATGCAACAGTCGGCGGAGATGTGAATGGGCAGCAAGGGGACGATACTCTCACCGTAAGTGGCAATGCTCAAGTTACAGGTAAGCTACTAGGTGAAGATGGTAACGATACATTCACTTGGGCTGGCACTTCAAAGATTGGCGGATTAAAGGGACATAATGGTTCTGATAGTGCAACGGTTTCATCAACAAACTACGATGGCTCTCAACTGCTTGATGGTGGTGATGATACCGAAATTGCAGATAGCTTTATCGATACATTAAATCTCAATGGCGTAAAAGTAACCGCTAATGGGGACAAGATTATTAATTGGGAAGTTATCAAGTTAAATGATAGTGCAGACCTCACCTTAGAGGGAACATTAAAAACAGGTAAGGGTAAAGATAGCAGTGGTAACACACTTGGCTTACATATTGGAGCGAATGAAACACTTAGTGCTAAATCTAACGTAACTGTTTTAGGTGATGTACACAATAGTGGCACGATTAACTTAGTTAAAGATACCGCACCAACACAAACATTGACTATTGATGGAGATTATGCCGCTGATGGCAATGCTAAAGTATTAATGAATACGCACTGGAATGCACCAGGTAGTGTAAGCGGAGCAGATTCAGAATCCGATGTATTGTATATTAAAGGTACTGCAACAGGAAGTACACGCGTTATTCCTGTTGGTGCAGATGGCACAGAAAACATCATTAATGGCTCAATTAAGCAAGTTACTGCTGTGATACTAAACACAGTTCCTGTGGTTAAAGTTGATAAAGATAATCAAGGTGGTAGCTTTATAGGAACAGCTCAAACCACTGGTGCTGGTGAGGCTCAGCTTGCTAGTCGAGATAATAATGGTGTGCGTGAATATTATTGGACTATTGCTGCATTACCAGAACAACCACCAGTAGAGCCTGAGAAACCAGTAGAGCCTGAGAAACCAGTAGAGCCTGAGAAACCAGTAGAGCCTGAGAAACCAGTAGAGCCTGAGAAACCAGTAGAGCCTGAGAAACCAGTAGAGCCTGAGAAACCAGTAGAACCTGAGAAACCAGTAGAGCCTAAAAAGCCTGTAGAACCTGAAAAACCGACAGAGCCTAAAAAGCCAACAGAGCCTAAAAAGCCAACAGAGCCTGGAAAACCAGCAACACCGATTTACAATCCAACGGTGCCTGCTTACAGCTTAGCAGCTAAAGCAGGATTAGAGTTTGGTTATACAACACTCGCTACCTTACACGAACGTCGTGGAGAAAACCAAACACTGGCTTGGGATGAATGTGGTCGTTGTGGTGAAAATACCAAGGGACAGAGTTGGGCAAGGGTATTTGGTAAATATCTAGAGTTAGAAGGTAAAAATCGTCTAGGTGCTAACCATAGATTATATGGTTTCCAATTAGGGCACGATTTTGCGATTAGTCGTACAAATGAGGGTGGTCATAGTTTAACGGGAGCTTATGTTAGCTATGGTGTAATGAATTCAGATTACTTTGACCGTTACAGAGCAGTAAATGGCATTGTATCAGCAGATAAATTTACAGGTAACAGCAAACAATATGGTTGGAACTTAGGTTTAACTCACACTCGCTATGCACCGAACGGTGCTTATGTTGATTTAGTCGGTCAAATTGGCTGGTTACGCAATAAATACCAAGCAAGAAATGGTGTAGAAGCGAAACAACGTGGTAATGCATTAGCGTTATCGATTGAAGTGGGAAGACCGTATGCCTTAGCCGAACACAAAACACACGAAGGCGTTTGGTTAGTTGAACCGCAAGCTCAATTGGTTTACCAAACCTTGAAACTAAATAGCTTCAATGATGGTACTCGCCAGGTGCAAGGTGATACACATCACGGTTTACGTGGACGAGTGGGCGTACGTTTAGCTTATAACACTCAAGCTACAGAGGAGAAATATCGCACCAATACAATCTATGCGATTGCCAATATCTTACAAGATTTCAAAGCTGGCAAAGTGGTGTCTATTGGTTCAGACCAAGTGAAAGAAGTAAATGCGAAAACTTGGGTTGAGGTAGGCTTAGGCGGACAATTACCAGTAGGTAAACAAAGTTACCTTTATGCAGACGCTCGTTATGAACGTAACTTAGGCGGTGCTAAACGTGAAGGCTACCGCGGTACGGTGGGCTTTAAATATACTTGGAAATAAACGCAAATTGTGAATAAAAGGCACATTTAGCTTAATTTATCTCTCGCTTCCTGTCGCTAGAAAGCGAGAGATAAAAGCATACAAGCGGTACTTTTTTCATAACATTTTGCAACAGATTAACATTCAATGGGTGATAACCCCAAAGGATAAGGAAGCAATATGAAAAGCAAATTATTGATGACAGTTGCGACAGCAACATTATTAAGTGCTTGTTCAAGCCAATTAACTGATGTAAACCACAAATGGTGTCCACCAGAACAAAAGGTGGTAGTGAATGAAAAAATAGCCTTATCAGCAGACGCATTATTTTATTTTGATAAATCAAGTTCCTCAGAGTTATTGCCAGCAGGTCGCAAAACCTTAGATGAACGATTGGAAAAATAACTAGTGATTATGCCAAGGTAGAAAGTATAGCGTTAGTAGGACATACAGACCGATTAGGCAGTGAGCATTACAATTATAAGTTAGGTTTACGCCGAGCGGAAACGGTAAAAGCATATTTAGAAAATGCAGGCATTGATGCTCAAATCAGCACTGCAAGTGCAGGTAAAAATCAACCTATGACAACAGACTGTGTAGGAGAAAAAGCAACGAAATCCCTTATTGCTTGCTTACAACCAGATCGCCGAGTAACGGTAGAAATTAAAGGCATTAAAAAGCCATCTTTGTAGATAGGTTGCCATAATGAATAAAAGACCGAGCTTGATAATATCAGCTCGGTTATTTCATTTATCAAATGAAGTTTAAAAGAACAAGCGGTTATATTTCACCTATTTTTTGCAAAAATTCTCAAAATATAACCACTTGTATTATTTCTTTTTAGTCGGGCGTTGCCAGCCTTGGATATGGCGTTGTGGCACTCGGCTGATAACTAGCTCATTTTCACCCACATCTTTTGTTACTGTAGCACCTGCACCAATGGTTGAGCCGCTGGCAATCGTAACAGGGGCAACTAATTGGCTGTCTGAGCCAACAAATACATTATCGCCGATAATGGTCTTGAATTTGTTTGCACCATCGTAGTTACAAGTGATCACGCCTGCACCGATGTTACAATCTTTACCAACTTCCGCATCGCCTACATAGGTTAAGTGATTCACTTTAGAACCTTTGCCGATGGTCGCTTTTTTGATTTCAACGAAGTTACCGATATGGGTTTCTTCCGCTAACTCCGCACCCGGACGTAAGCGAGAGAACGGACCGATAGCCGATTTCGCACCGACAACCGAATCTTCAAGTACCGAGTAAGGTTTTATTTCGACATTGTCTCCAATTTCACAGTTTTTCAGTATACAGCCAGCTCCAATTTTCACATTGTTACCTAGCTTGATTTCACCTTCTAAAATCACGTTTACATCAATAGACACATCTTTGCCGTGGGAAACTGTACCACGAATATCAAAGCGGGTTGGGTCGATAATAGTCACACCTGCTAACAATAATTTTTCTGCCTCACGTTTTTGGTAGAAACGTTCTAATGCGGCAAGTTGTAAACGGTTATTTGCCCCTTCCACTTCCATAAATTCGGTGGCTTGAACCGCTTGCACTTTGAAACCGTCTTGGTTTGCCATTGCGATTACATCGGTAATGTAGTATTCGCCTTGTGCATTGTTATTATTGAGGTTTTGTAGCCATTTTTTGAAACTTGAACCGCTTGCTACCATTACACCGGTGTTCACTTCACGAATTTTTAGCTGCTCTTCGTTGGCATCTTTTTGCTCAACAATCGCCACTACTGAGCCGTTTTCGCGAAGAATACGACCGTAGCCTGTTGGGTTTTCCAATTCAACGGTCAATAATGCAATGCCGTTTTCAGGCTTAGCGGCGATTAAACGCTCAAGGGTTGCTTTGGTAATTAATGGTGCATCGCCATACAGCATCACGATATTTTCATTATCTTCAAAAAATGGAGCTGCTTGTTGCATTGCGTGTCCTGTGCCTAATTGTTCCGCTTGGAATACCCAGTTTACAGGTTCTTCGCTTAAACATGCTTTGAGTAAATCTGCACCGTGTCCGTAAATTAAGTGAATTTGTTTGGCATCTAGCTGTTTTGCCGTATCAATAACGTGTTTTACCATCGGTTTGCCTGCCACCGGGTGTAGCACTTTTGGCAAATCTGAATACATACGAGTGCCTTTGCCGGCAGCTAAAATTACAACGCTCAGTTGAGTCATAAAAGATCCTTATTAATAATGTTTTACTTTAGCAAGATATTTAAATGATATGCTAAAGTGTGATTTTGACAATATTTTACTCTTTTTATTCAATAATTTCATTTATTGTAGTGAGAAAAAATCGATTTTGGCTGAGTTTTTTAGGATTTTTAAAAAGGATTTAGCTGATTAAGAATAAATAGGTATTACTTATTTCTTATATTTCTCTACAACTAAAAATCTTTTTGATAGAATGCCAAAATGGACTACATAACTAATTAATATTAAGGAGAATTTATGCCAACAGTACAAAAAGGTCATCAGCCTTTGCCGATTTGGTCGCTTCTATTACCTATTGCCGCTTGGATTATCTACTTTGTAGGCGTAAAAGAAAGCGTATTTTTACAATTAGTAGCCGGTGCTTTTTTAATTGGAAGTGTTTTATCAGCCGTTCATCACGCCGAAGTAGTTGCACATAAAGTAGGTGAGCCTTTTGGTACTATTATTCTTGCATTAGCCATTACTGTGCTCGAGGTATCACTTATTGTTTCACTAATGGTTGCCGGTGGTGATAACACTGCGTATTTAGCTCGAGATACCGTTTTTGCTGCAATAATGCTTATCCTAAACGGGATTTTAGGCGGTTGTTTGTTAATTGGTGGATTAAAACACCGTGAGCAATTTTTCAGCCAAAAATCAGCAACAACGGCATTAGTTACCTTAGTCGTAATTTTAGTGATTACTTTAGTATTACCGAACTTTACCACAAGTACAGAAGGTGCAACCTATAGCCCTTCTCAATTAATTTTTGTTGCAATTGCCTCTATTGTGCTTTATGCATCATTTATTTTAATTCAGACAGTTCGCCATCGTGATTATTTCTTAGTTGAAGATGATGACAACCCATCGCATCACGCAGAACCGCCTTCAACTAAAGTAGCATTAATAAGTTTATTATTTTTGATCATTTGTTTAGGTATTGTGGTATTTCTAGCTAAGGCACTTTCGCCATCTATTGAACAAATGGTGTTAGGTGCGGGTGCACCGGTAGCATTAGTAGGGGTAATTATTGCAGCAGTGGTGTTATTACCGGAAGGATTAGCTGCATTAACAGCAGCACGCCGTAACCGTTTACAAACCAGTATTAACCTTGCATTAGGCTCTGCTGTGGCAAGTATCGGCTTAACTATTCCGGCGGTAGCTATTGTTTGTGTAATTTATGATATCAATATGGTGCTGGGTTTAGACTGGAAATCAATGGTATTACTTTCACTTTCTTCTTTTGTGGCAATGCTTTCACTTAATCACGGTCAAACTAATATACTTTATGGTATCGTATTACTCGTAATTTTAGCGACTTATGTGTTTACTGTAATTGTTCCTTAGATATATCAATATTCAATAGATGACGGAGATTAATTTTTCGTTATCTATTGAATTTGTTAATTTAAACCTTATTATTAATTATTGGATTAACTAAACAAAAAGAAAAATGGGTAGAAAACGTAGTGCAAGTTCCTCTCGTTGGCTTGCGGAACATTTTAAAGATCAATTTGTACAAAAAGCACATAAGCAAAAATTACGCTCTCGTGCATATTTTAAATTAGATGAAATTCAGCAAACCGACCGTTTATTTAAACCGGGTATGACGGTTGTTGATTTAGGTGCAGCACCGGGTGGCTGGTCGCAATATGTGGTTACACAAATCGGTAGTAAAGGCAGAGTTATTGCTTGTGATATTTTAGATATGAACCCGATTGTCGGTGTGGATTTTTTACAAGGCGATTTCCGTGAAGAATCAGTTCTGAATGCGTTATTGGAGCGTGTTGGGGAAGATAAAGTTGATGTGGTAATGTCTGATATGGCACCTAATTTCAGCGGTATGCCTTCTGTTGATATTCCTCGTGCGATGTATTTGGTAGAATTAGCATTAGATATGTGCCGTCAAGTATTAGCACCAAAAGGCAGCTTTGTGGTTAAGGTGTTTCAGGGGGAAGGATTTGATGAGTATCTCAGAGAAATTCGTTCACTATTTAGTGTAGTAAAAGTCAGAAAACCGGAGGCTTCAAGAGATCGTTCTCGAGAAGTTTATATAGTTGCAACGGGCTATAAAGGCTAGAAACCACACAAGCGGTTGTTTTTTGCTAAAATTTTGCAAAAAAGTTAAGAAATTTAACCGCTTTTATAGTAACCTTAAACAGTTTTTATTAAGAAGATAGGGGATTAACCTTGAACGATATGGTTAAAAATATTTTGCTTTGGGTGGTGGTTGCCATTGTAATGATGACTGCCTACGAAGGCTTCAATTCTAATTTTGGTGGAGCTTCGAACACTGTGCCATATTCGACTTTTTTGAGTGATATTAAAGAAAATCGCTTAAAAGGGGTCGATTTCAAACAGAATGACGACACTATTGTGGTTACCAAGAACGATGGTGCAACCTACCAAACAGTAATGCCAATGTATGATGAATATCTAATGGCAGATTTAGCGAAAACCAATGCAGTGATTACAGGACAACCGGCAGAGCGTCGTGGTTTGTTATCGCAAATCTTGATTTCGTGGTTCCCAATGTTGCTATTGATCGGCTTCTACATCTTCTATATGCGACAAATGCAAGGCGGGGGTGGTCGAGGTGCAATGGGCTTTGGTAAAAGCAAAGCGAAAATGCTGACGGCAGATGAAGTCAAAACCCGTTTCTCTGATGTTGCCGGCTGTGATGAAGCAAAAGAAGAAGTAGGTGAAGTCGTTGAATTCTTGCGTGATCCAAGCAAATTCCAAAAACTAGGCGGACGTATCCCAAAAGGGATCTTAATGGTTGGACCTCCGGGAACTGGTAAAACCTTATTGGCAAAAGCAATTGCCGGTGAAGCTCGCGTGCCGTTCTTTACGATGGCGGGTTCGGACTTCGTTGAGATGTTCGTTGGTGTGGGTGCTTCACGCGTGCGTGATCTTTTCGACCAAGCGAAGAAAAATGCCCCTTGTATCATCTTTATTGATGAAATTGATGCAGTAGGTCGTAAACGTGGCGGTGCCGGCTTTAGTGGCGGACACGATGAGCGTGAACAAACTCTAAACCAAATGCTAGTGGAAATGGACGGTTTTGAAGGCTCTGAAGGTGTAATTATCATTGCAGCGACCAACCGTGCTGATGTGCTCGATGATGCTTTAACCCGTCCGGGTCGTTTTGACCGCCAAGTAACGGTTGATTTACCGAATGTAAAAGGTCGTGAGCAGATCTTGAAAGTTCACTTGAAAAAAGTACCGCTTGCAGAAGGTGTTGATCCTATGCAAATTGCTCGTGGTACACCGGGTTATTCAGGGGCACAATTAGCGAACTTAGTGAATGAAGCTGCATTGTTTGCAGCACGTAAAAATAAACGTGTAGTAACAATGGAAGATTTTGAAGAAGCCCGTGATAAAATCAATATGGGTCCGGAACGTCGTTCAAACACAATGACGGAAAAAGAGATTATTAACACGGCTTATCACGAAGCTGGACACGTTATTGTCGGTTATTTAATGCCGGAACACGATCCATTGAATAAAGTAACTATTGTACCTCGTGGTCAAGCACTCGGTTTTGCACAGTTCTTACCGGAAGGCGACCGTGTAAGTGAGACCTTCACCAAATTAGAAAGTCAGCTTTCAACTTTATTTGCAGGTCGTATCGCTGAAGGTTTGATTTTCGGGGAAGATAAAATCACCACAGGGGCATCATCAGATATTCACCGTGCGACCCAAATTGCACGAGCAATGGTAACGCAATGGGGCTTCTCAAAAGAACTAGGTCCTATCTTCTATCAGAATGAAGATGGAATGGGGGCGATTAAAGGGGTATCTGAAGAATCGCAAAAATTAATTGATACTGAAATGCGTAAGATCATTGATAGAAACTATCAGCGTGCGAAGCAAACGCTAGAAGAAAATATGGATATCTTACACGCAATGAAAGATGCCTTATTGAAGTACGAAACCTTAGATAGCAAACAAATTGATGATTTAATGGCTCGTCGTCCGGTAGGAGAACCATCAGGTTGGAGTGATACACCGACTAAAGATGATAATGCAACACCACCAAGTGGTGAACAAGCAGCTGATACTACTTCTATCACGTTAGATGATAAGCCAACTAAGGATAACAATATTGGTGATTCCCTTGCTGATACTAAAGCGGAACACTAATAGATAAATTAAAAGCCGAGAGCAAATTGCTCTCGGTTTTTTTGTTTGCAAGCGGTCGTTTTTGACTAATTTTTTGCAAATAGAGCGGATAATTAACTTGTAATAATTTCTTGCCGTTTGTAACAAATTTTTTACTAGCAAAATAGTCCTTTCTCCTCTAAAATCACTCGATATTTTAATAAGAAAAACAGAGGTTATTATGCAATTTTTCAACATCGCCAATGAAGGGGTGAAATCGCTTTCGCCTTATCAAGCAGGAAAGCCTATTGAGGAATTAGAACGTGAATTGGGTATTCAAAATATCATCAAACTGGCTTCAAATGAAAATCCGTTTGGTTTCCCTGAAAGTGCTAAACAGGCGATTATCAACCAACTTGATGATTTAACGCGTTACCCTGATTCAAACGGGTTTGATCTTAAATCGACTATCGCAAAAAAATTCAACCTACAACCAAATCAAATTACTTTAGGTAATGGTTCAAATGATTTATTAGAGCTATTTGCTCATACCTTTGCCAGCGATAAAGATGAAATTATCTATTCGCAATATGCTTTTATTGTGTACCCTTTAGTCACAAAAGCGATTAATGCAGTTGCTCGTGAAATTCCTGCTAAAAATTGGGGGCACGATTTAGCGGGCTTTTTAGCAGCAATCAACGAAAAAACCAAGCTGATTTTTATTGCAAACCCAAATAACCCAACGGGTAACTTCTTAACGCAAGCTGAAATTGAGGCTTTCTTAGCAAAAGTGCCAAGCAATGTCATTGTGGTGTTAGATGAGGCTTATACCGAATTTACGGCTGCGGAAGAAAGAATTGATTCTTTCGGTTTATTAGCAAAATACCCAAATTTAATTGTTTCTCGCTCACTTTCTAAAGCCTATGGTTTAGCGGGGCTTCGTATTGGTTATGCGGTGTCAGCTCCTGAAATTGCGGACTTATTAAATCGTGTTCGCCAGCCGTTTAACTGCAACAGCCTTGCATTAGCTTCTGCTATTGCGGTGATGAATGATGATACTTTTGTACAAAAAGTTGCAAAAAATAACCGCTTGGAAATGGCTCGTTTTGAGGCATTTTGCCAAGCAAACGGGTTGGACTATATCCCATCTAAAGGTAATTTCATTACCATTGATTTTAAACGTCCTGCTGCTCCCATTTATGAAGCATTATTGCGTGAAGGTGTAATTGTTCGCCCCATTGCAGGTTACGGAATGCCAAATCATTTGCGTGTGAGTATTGGTCTGCCCGAAGAAAATGACAGATTTTTTACTGCTTTATTGAAAGTGTTAGCTTAACAAGCGGTCTCTTTTTATCAAAATTTTACAAAAATAGAAACAAATGGAAAAATTAACATTAAATCCGATTTCTCGAGTAGAAGGGGAAATCAACTTACCCGGCTCAAAAAGCCTGTCTAATCGTGCATTATTACTGGCAGCATTAGCGAAAGGTACAACACGTGTTACCAATTTATTAGATAGTGATGATATTCGCCATATGCTTAATGCGTTAAAAGCCTTAGGTGTGCAGTATCAGCTTTCAGAAGACAAAACCATTTGTGAAGTACAAGGCATTGGCAGAGCTTTTCAAGCTCAAGATGGCTTATCACTCTTTTTAGGGAATGCAGGTACGGCAATGCGACCATTAGCCGCAGCATTGTGTTTAAAAGGCGAGAGCAAGGCTCAAATTATTTTGACAGGTGAGCCTCGAATGAAAGAACGTCCAATCAAGCATTTAGTTGATGCCTTACATCAAGTTGGGGCAGAAGTCCAATATTTAGAAAATGAAGGCTATCCGCCATTAGCCATAACAAATAGTGGCTTAAATGGTGGAAAAGTACAAATTGATGGCTCAATTTCCAGCCAGTTCTTAACCGCATTATTGATGTCTGCACCTTTAGCTGAAAATGATATGGAAATTGAAATTATTGGTGAGCTGGTTTCAAAACCTTATATCGATATTACGCTATCAATGATGAAAGATTTTGGGGTAACAGTTGAAAACCGTGATTACAGAACATTTTTGGTGAAAGGCAATCAAATCTATATCGCACCACAAGGCAATTATTTAGTAGAAGGTGATGCTTCATCTGCCTCTTATTTCTTAGCTGCTGGGGCAATTAAAGGTAATGTTAAAGTTACGGGCATTGGTAAAAAATCAATACAAGGCGACCGCTTGTTTGCTGATGTATTAGAGGCAATGGGGGCAAAAATCACTTGGGGTGAGGATTTTATCCAAGCAGAGCAAGCCCCATTAAAAGGTGTGGATATGGATATGAACCATATTCCTGATGCGGCAATGACGATTGCTACCACTGCCTTATTTGCGGAAGGGGAAACAGTTATTCGTAATATCTACAATTGGCGGGTAAAAGAAACTGACCGTTTAGCGGCAATGGCTACGGAATTACGCAAAATCGGGGCAATTGTTGAAGAAGGTGAAGATTTTATCCGTATTCAACCTCTTGAATTGGATAAATTCCAACACGCAGAAATTGAAACTTATAACGATCACCGAATGGCGATGTGTTTTTCATTAATTGCGTTGTCTAATACACCAGTAATGATTTTAGATCCAAACTGTACGGCAAAAACCTTCCCGACCTATTTTACTGAGTTAGAGAAATTATCGGTAAGATAGAAATGAAAAAAGGATTTAGTTTTAAGCTAAATCCTTTTTATCTTTTTATTAAGCCCAACCACCACTATTACGTTTACGGCGAGGAATTAAGAATGGTACAAGTAAACCGAGTAGTAAACCAGCCCCTAAAACAGCACCACCGTAGATAAACCATTGAATTACAATTTCACGCTTTTCAGAATCGTGCATTGTTTCTAAATCACGGTTTTTGTTTTTTAAGATCTCAAGTTCACGCTTTAGCTGAGCATTTTCTTCTACTAAATCACTGCTTTTTTGGACAGCATCTTGTGTTCTGCGTTGCATTTCTGCGGTACGCTGCTGCCATTCAGTATCAATTTTACTCAAGCGATTTGTTAAATCTTGAACTTGTTGATTTAACTGTGGAATAAGCTCTTTGGGGCTTGCGGTATTGCTTAAATCAGAGTTTAATACCCAGCCTTCACGGCTTCGACTGTCTCTAATTAGGCTATAACGTTCTTTTTTATCTAATACCGTTACTTTTTCCCCTGCTTGGATTGCACCGGAAATTCTAAAATTATCTCCCGCACCTTTACGCATATAGGTATTGAGGTTTTCACTAATATATTGCGTTTGAGCGAGTGTAGGAAGAGCAGAGCAGGATAACATTCCTACGAGTAAATAAATGATTTTTTTCATAATTCTCCTTGCAATCTAAAAAAGGAAAGGGGTAAACGAGTTACCCCTAAACAATAGTAAGTGAATTAAATAAAAATTGCACTCAGAATATAGTAGATAATAATTGCAAGTAATGCACCTGCTGGTAAGGTAATAACCCAAGAAGCTACGATGTTACGGATTATGCCGATGTTTAATGCTGCGATACCTCGAGCAAAGGCAACACCAATTACTGCACCCACAAGTGTTTGTGTGGTAGAAATTGGAAGACCTGTGCCAGAAGCAATAACCACGGTAACCGAGCAGGAAAATTCTGCTGAGAAGCCACGACTTGGGGTTAAATCAGTAATACCTGTGCCGATAGTACCCATTACTTTATAGCCCATTAAAGCAAGACCAACTGCAATACCAGCCGCACCTAGTGGTAAAATCCACGGGGCCATTACTGCTTTGCCTTCAACCACACCACCATTTTCTATTGTTGAAACGATTGCAGCCAAAGGGCCGATCGCATTTGCTACATCGTTTGAACCGTGTGCGAATGCCATAGCACAGGCGGTAATAAGCATTAAAATACTGAATACTTTTTCCACGCTACCAAAATTAGATGTATCTTTTAGTCTAGCTTTGAAAGCGTTACTGCGTAAGTAGAACACGCAACCAATTGAAGAAAGTACGGAAATTCCTGCCGATAATAAAATTGTTTCCCAAGTAGAAAAATCTAAACCGACGTGTTTTAAGCCTTTTTCCAGCGTAACAATGCAAATGATAAATACAGTTAATAGAGTGTAATAGGGTGCATATTTCTCTGCATTTTTCATTGGTGCATCGGTATCAAAAATTAATTTTTGCGTTGAGGTAAAGATAAGATAGGCAATCACACCAGCAATAAACGGTGTAATAAACCAGCTGCCGATAATACCACCGAATTTTGACCAGCGAACGGCTTCCATACCAACGGTTACAAGAGCAAAGCCAACGATTGCCCCGATAATGGTATGAGTAGTAGAGACAGGCCAGCCTTTTTGTGAAGCAATTAATAGCCAAATCCCTGCAGCACAAAGGGCTGACATCATACCAATAATCAGAATATCTGGGCGACCGACGAATACTTCAGAAGCAATAATGCCACTCTTAATCGTCTCTGCCACCTCACCACCAGCGAGATAAGCACCGAAAAATTCAAAGACTAAGGCAATGTAAATGGCTTGTTTGGCAGTAATAGTACGAGAGCCAACAGACGTACCCATTGCATTTGCAGCATCGTTTGCACCAATACCAAATGCCATAATAAAGCCAAAAATGGCAGAAATAACAATGATCGTAAACCCGTAGTTATTAATCAGTTCCATTACAACTCCTATGATTTTGCTAACATCAATTCAATACGAGAACCGATTCGTTGGGCTTGATCGGCTAAAATACTGATACGTTCGATACATTTGTATAAGAACATTACATCAATTGGGTTAAGCGTTTTTTCCAATGATAACAGGGTATGGCGTAATGTGATTTGGTATTGATCTGTATCGTCTTCGATCTGGTCGAGTTCAAGAATCATCTTATTGACGAAATCTAATTCTCTACCTCTAAAGCCGGTTTCTAATAATTGATCCATTTCGTCTAATACTTTTCGTACTTGACGGCTGGCATCAATACTACGAGAAAGGAATTTTTTGAAAAGCGGTTGCATTTCTGCAGGAATTACTAATTGGCGTCCGATAATGCGACCTGAAATATCTCTAGAATAGTTTGCCAGTTTGTCTAATTGTGTTACTAGCTCTAGTAAATCCGTTCTTTCTAAAGGCATAAACAAGCCACGAGGAAGTTTTAGGCGGATTTCACGTTTTAATGCATCTGCACGGCGTTCTAAATCAACAATTTGACCACGAACTAAAGAGGCTTTTTCCCAATTATGTTCAAAAGTAGCCTCAAAAAAAGATTCTAATAATTCGCTACATTCTACAACTTTATTTGAGTGTTGCTGTAACGGTTTAAGTGGGGACTGGGCGAATAAACCTAAAATGTTATTCAGTGCCATAGAATATCTCCATAGTGATAAATTTAAAATGACTTCCAATTTGAAATCTTGCGTATTTTACTTGATGTATCAGCAAAGATCACGGCATAACGAGTGTTTTTTAAACAAGCGGTCGAATTTTGTAAGCATTTTGCAAAAATTTAAAGAAATTTGACCGCTTGCTATTGTTCGAATAAGGTATAAAAAATGCAAATTTCAATTTAATGTAAATTCCGATAAACTATACCAATCAAACTTTATTTAAATAAGAGATGAAAATGGCAGAATATAACGGCACACCTCGTGAAAAAGTAAAAGATAAGCAAGTTGAGCAGATTAGCATTTCTCCGCATTCTATTGAGGCAGAGCAGGCAGTGCTTGGTGGCATTATGCTAAGTAACGATCATTGGGATAATGTGGCTGAGCGTGTGCAACCGCACGATTTTTATAATTATGCACACCGTATTATTTTTGAGCAAATGGCAGATTTGGTGCGTGCTAACAAACCTGTTGATATTATTACTCTCGACCAAGCGTTAAAAGACAAAGGCGTGCTACAAGATGTGGGCGGTTTTGCTTACCTTGCAGAACTCTCTAAAAACACCCCAAGTGCAGCAAATATCCTTGCTTATGCGGATATTGTTCGGGATCGTTCCGATTTAAGAAGTGTTATCAGTGCAGGCAATCAAATTGCGGAAATGGGTTATAAGACCAAAGGAAGAAATTCTAAAGAGGTTTTAGACGAAGCTGAGCGTATCGTGTTTGAAATTGCCGAAAAGCGAAATAATGCCAATGAAGGTCCGCAACGTATTGATGATATTTTGTTAAAAACGTTGGCGAGGATGGATACTTTGTCTAAAAATCGTCATAACGGTGGGGTAACGGGCGTTTCCACCGGTTTTACCGATCTCAATAAAAAAACGGCTGGATTACAGCCTTCGGATTTAATTATTGTTGCTGCTCGTCCTTCAATGGGAAAAACAACTTTTGCGATGAATTTATGCGAAAATGCCTCGCTCATTGATATTGAAGATAAAGACGATTTAGATGAAAACGGCAATCCAAAGAAAAAGCCGGCAAAACCTGTACTGATTTTCAGCCTTGAGATGCCAGCCGATCAAATTATGATGCGTATGTTAGCTTCACTTTCTCGAGTGGATCAAACTAAGATCCGAACAGGGCAAATCTCAGATGATGAAGATACCGCCAAAATTTCTACCACAATGGCAATTTTGCAAGAGCGTAATAATATCTATATTGATGACAGTTCAGGCTTAACGCCAACAGAGCTTCGTTCCCGAGCGAGACGTGTATACCGTGAAAATGGCGGCTTGAGTTTGATTATGGTTGACTATTTACAATTAATGCGTGCTCCGGGTTTTTCCGATAACCGAACGCTTGAAATTGCAGAAATCTCCCGCTCACTGAAAGCCTTAGCCAAAGAGTTAGAAGTTCCTGTAGTGGCACTTTCACAGCTTAATCGTAGCTTAGAGCAGCGTGCAGATAAACGCCCGGTAAACTCTGATTTGCGTGAATCGGGGTCTATTGAGCAAGATGCAGACTTAATTATGTTTATTTACCGTGATGAAGTTTACAATGACAATTCTGATCTTAAAGGTATTGCTGAGATTATTATCGGTAAACAGCGTAACGGTCCTATTGGACGAGTGAGATTAACCTTTCAAGGGCAATATTCCCGATTTGATAACTATAGTGGCGGACATTATGACGACGAATACTAAACCAATGACACTTTGTGCGATTTATAAAAGTAAAGCAAAAGATGAAATGTATTTATATGTAGAAAAGCGAGATCAATTTGAACAAGTTCCGGAGACTTTACGTCAAATGTTTGGCAAACCTGAATTTGTGATGATGTTCAATTTAGCAGGCGATAAACAGCTGGTTCGAGCTAAAAACGAAGAAGTTTTGCAAAAATTAGCAGAACAGGGTTACTATTTGCAAATGCCTCCACCGCCGGAAAATTTGCATAAAGTTTTTATCGCACAGCAAGCAGCACAACAAAAAGGGGAAAAATAATGCGTTGCCCGTTTTGTTCAACCGAAGAAACCAAAGTGATTGATTCACGCTTGGCGGCAAACGGCTACCAAATTCGCCGTCGCCGTGAATGTGTGGGGTGCAAAGAACGCTTTACCACCTTTGAATCGGCAGAATTGGTTGTGCCTTATGTGATTAAAAATAACGGCAGTCGAGAGCCGTTTGATGCTGAAAAGCTCAGAATGGGTTTAAGACGAGCTTTAAACAAACGCCCTGTGAGTGCTGATGATGTAGAAAAAGCCATCAGCCAAATTATCATTCAGCTACAAGCAATGGGCGAGCGAGAAGTGCCAAGCCGTCATATCGGCACACTTGCAATGAATGCGTTAAAACAACTAGATAAAGTGGCTTACATCCGTTTTGCCTCCATATATTTGAGTTTTAGCGATATTGAGGAATTCACAAAAGAAATTGAAAAATTAAAAGAGTAAAGGATCAATATGTTAGCCATTATTTCACCTGCTAAAACCCTTGATTTTGAAACTAAAATTGACGGATTTGCATTTTCTCAGCCAAATTTGACCGCTTACAGTCAAGAGTTAATTGATATTTGCAAACAACTTTCGCCTGCGGAAGTTGGGAGTTTGATGTCAATTAGTGATAAGTTAGCCGCTCTGAATGTCGCTCGCTTTACCGAATGGCAACTTGAGCATAACGAACAAAATGCAAAAGCAGCGATTTTTGCCTTTAAGGGCGATGTTTATACAGGGCTAGATGCAGAAACCTTAACCAAAGAGCAAATAGAATATGCACAAAATCATTTACGTATGTTATCAGGCTTATACGGTTTATTAAAACCGTTAGATTTAATGCAGCCATATCGCTTAGAAATGGGAACAAAATTGGCTAATGCTAAAGGTAAAGATCTTTACGCTTTTTGGGGCAATACTATTACAGAAAATTTACAAAAAGCGATTGATGAACAAGGTGATGATATTTTAGTTAATCTTGCCTCTGATGAATATTATGGAGCGGTTAAACCACAAAATCTAAATGCAACGATCATTAAGCCAGTTTTTTTAGACGAGAAAAACGGTAAATATAAAGTGATTAGCTTTTATGCCAAAAAAGCTCGTGGAATGATGGTGCGTTTTATGTTGGAAAATCAACCAACTAAAATTGAACAACTCAAGCAGTTTAACTACGGTGGATATTGGTTTGATGAGGAAAGTTCAACCGCAACAGAGTTGGTTTTCAAGCGAGAAGAGCAAAATGATTAAGCGTTTATTTAGCGGGCGAATGTTATTCGCCCCTACTATTTTGATGATAGCAGGTTGCGTTAGTCAAAACGAACAATTTTCTGTGCCGGAAAAAGTAGATTTTCAAGGGCAGACTTACATTAAAGTTACCGCCAATCAGCTTGATGAAATGCAGCATTTACTTTATTTGCCTAAATCCGGAGAGCAAAATCCTGAAAACTGGGAAAAAGGTATCCTGTTTTTCTTAGATAAAAACAGCAAAAATCAGACGTTGGAACAACGATCCGCTTTTCGTCAATCCAGTTTTGCCAAACAACAAGATGTGATTGCGAAATTTAAAATTGAGCAAAACGAGCTCCAGAGTAATGTAATTTATCCGCCAACAGAACGTTTTAATAATGTAATGCTAGAAGTAACGCGTGGGCGTAATTTGGATTGTGGTTATGGGCAGATCCAATTTTCAGATAAAAGATCGTTGAATAACACCGAATTTGCAAAAAAATCGAAAAATTTGACCGCTTACAGCCAAGCAATGACAAAACTTGCTTTTGAATTTAATCAACTTGCTTGGTTAGTTGAATGTAGAAAATGACAGAAAATTATAACAAATTAGTGAAACGAGCTGCGAATTTCGCCATTATTATTGCAGTCTCACTTATCATTATTAAAGCCTTTGCCTGGTGGAAAACAGGCTCAATTTCTATTTTAGCGGCAATGACCGATTCAGTTGTGGATCTGTTTGCGTCACTTACCAATATTTTAGTTCTGCGTTTTGCACTACAACCGGCTGATGATGATCACACTTTCGGACACGGTAAGGCAGAATCTTTGGCTGCACTCGCTCAAAGTGCTTTTATTTCCGGTTCGGCAGTGTTCTTGCTATTGCAAGGCTTCCATAAATTAACCAATCCGGAATTGATTACTCAATCACATATTGGGGTAATTGTCAGTATTGTTTCTATTATAGCGACAGCTATTTTAGTGTTATACCAACGTTATGTGGTGAAAATTACGCAGAGCCCGGCAATTGAAGCAGATTCGCTACATTATCAAACAGATTTATTTATGAATGCGGCGATTTTGGTGGCGATGTTACTTAATGGAGCGGGCTTTATCTATGCAGATGCGATTTTTGCTATCGGTATTGCACTTTATATTGCGTTCAATGCGGTAAAAATGTTTTGGGAGGCGGTACAAACCTTGCTCGATAAATCATTGCCGGATGAAGAAATTGAGCAAATTAAAGAAATTGCTTCGCATCACCCAAATATTTTAGGTATCCACGATATTCAAACTCGTCGTGCCGGGGCTGTGCGTTTTATTCAACTACACTTGGAATTAGATGATCACTTAACACTTTTAGTTGCACACGAAATTACCGATAGTCTTGAGCAGAAATTACTAGAGGCTTTTCCAATGTCAAAAGTGATTATTCATCAAGAACCCACAACGGTGGTTAAGCAAGAATTTCAAGATATGGCAGAGAATATTTAATGTATCAAGTTATCGTTCATTTCAGTTATCAAAATTTTGAACAAGACCCTGTAACGTTAATTGGGCAGATTTTAAATCAATGGTTATATAATGGGCAAGTAATTGGTAGAGAAATGCCGATTACTTTTCATCAAAATGGATTTCAAGCTAGCGTTTGCACGCCTGAGCAAGAGAGTTTATTACCGGATAATAATAGTGAAGAAGTGAATGAAGCACTGTTACAAGCGGTCGAAAATGGCGTAAATTTTACCGGTTTCGAAATTGTTGGGCGTGATTATCAAGGTGAAGAAACAAGCCATAATAAACAGCCTAAATTCCAAATTTTATACACAACGCATTTAGATACCTGTTCGCCACTTTATGATGGTGAGCAATTTGCCCCCATTCCACTATATCGTTTAAAAGATCAAGCATTAAGCGAAGTATTACTAGAGTGGCAGCAAAATTGGCAAGCGTGCGATCTCTTGCAAATGAAAGGATCTGTTTTAGAGGAAAGTGCGTTAATGCAGATCTCGGATAATCGAAGCGAATTGGCAATATCCGGCTTAGATTTATGCAAACAAGTGGAAGAAAAAACGCAGATTCCAACTTTTTATTATCTCTATCGCTTAGGTACAGATGAGCTGGAAGAACACAATAGGAAATGTCCATCTTGTAATTGCGAGTGGAAATTGGCATCGCCATTACACGATATTTTCCATTTTAAATGCGATCATTGCCGTTTAATTTCTAATCTAAGCTGGGAGTTGTTATAACTTTTAGTTATGATAAAGTAACAATTCGTCTTTTAGAAATGCCGTAAACATAATAACCTTGCGGCATTTTTTATTATATGACTATTTATATTGGGAGGCTTTGTGCTTATTCTAAATTTAGCGGTTTTTGCTGCTATTTTATTTTTACTGGCGAGAATTTATAAATCGACGCAAAAACTGGGGCAAACCGTATTTATCGGCTTAGTGTTAGGTCTTGCAAGCGGTGTAATTTTACAAACTTTTTACGAAAAACCTCTTATTGATGCAACACTTGATTGGATCAATTTAGTGGGTAACGGTTATGTACGTTTATTACAAATGATCGTAATGCCGCTTGTCTTTGTTTCAATTCTATCTGCAATTACCCGTTTAAAAGAAGCGGGAGCATTAGGTAAAATCAGTTTTGGTGTGCTTTCAGTGTTATTAGTGACGACTGCAATTTCTGCGGTAATCGGGATTGCATTGGTTTATCTATTCGATCTTTCTGCGGAAGGATTAGTCGCTGGCACTCGTGAAATTGCCGCACAAGAAAAAGTAGGTGGGCGAGCAGAGCAAGTGAGTAATTTATCTGTGCCTGCAATGTTACTGTCTTTTATTCCGAGAAACCCGTTCTTAGAATTAACAGGAGCAAATCCAACATCAATCATTAGCGTGGTTATTTTTTCTGCCTTATTAGGTTTTGCTGCATTAAGTTTAGGTAAAGAAGACAAAAATTTAGGTGAGCGTATCGCTCAAGGTGTGGAAACCTTAAATAAATTAGTAATGCGTTTAGTCCGTTTTGTCATTCGCTTAACGCCTTACGGAGTGTTTGCATTAATGATCAAGATGGCGGCAACTTCGCAATGGAGCGATATTGTAAACTTAGGTAGCTTTATTGTTGCTTCTTATATCGCAATGGCGTTGATGTTTATCGTACACGGTATCTTGCTATTCATCGCCAAAGTGAACCCGTTTGATTATTATAAAAAAGTTTTACCGACATTAAGTTTTGCTTTCACTTCACGCTCAAGTGCAGCAACGATTCCGCTGAATATTGAAACGCAAACGAACAAATTAGGTAACCATAGTGTGATTGCAAACTTTGCTGCAACATTCGGGGCAACTATCGGTCAAAATGGCTGTGCAGGAATTTATCCGGCAATGTTAGCGGTAATGATTGCACCAACAGTGGGTGTTGATCCCTTTAGCTTAAATTATATTTTAACATTGGTTTTAGTGGTTGCTATTTCATCATTTGGGATTGCAGGTGTTGGCGGTGGTGCGACATTTGCGGCAATAGTGGTGCTATCAACCTTAAACTTACCGATTGAGTTAGTAGGATTATTAATTTCTGTTGAACCACTGATCGATATGGGACGTACCGCACTAAATGTAAATGGGGCAATGGTTGCCGGCACAATTACTAATAAATGGGTAAAACCTGAATAAAAAAGATGAAAAAGGGCGATAAAATCGCCCTTTTTTATGGATTTCAGTATGAATTACTCAATCCACTCAATGACTTCTTCTGTTGGTTTTCGTGATTTTTTCTTAATATCTTTGTTGCGGTAGCCAAAAGTTACCATACACGAAATACCATATTCATTAAGATCAAATAAGCCTTCATCAGCTAAAATCTGATTTACTTTATCATAATGAAAACCTTCAATCGGGCAAGAATCAATACCGATTAAAGCCGCACCGGTCATCATATTGCCTAATGCGATATAGGTTTGTTTAGTACTCCAATCAAATAACGTTCTTTCGCTTTCTAAAATTTTCATATCTTCTTCTTGGAAACTTTTATAGCGAGCGATAGATCCTTCAATTTGCTCATCGGTTAAACCACGTTTGATAAGCGAATCTCTTAAATATTGTGAGTCATAGCGAACGTTTTTCTTAGCAAGAATAATCACTAAATGGCTCATTTCTTCCATCGGGTGCTTAATTCCCCAAGAGATAGGGGCAATTTTGCTACGGATTTCAGGATTTTGCAGCACTAAAAATTTCCAAGGTTCAGAACCTACCGAACTTGGTGAAAGACGACCGAGTTCTAAAATGTAATCCATATCCTCTTTGCTGATTTTGCGGACAGGATCATAACTACGGCAAGCAGCACGGAAATTAAAAGCCTCTAAAACTTGTTGTTTACTAATATTGAACATCGTTTTTTCCTTTGTTAGCTTAAAAATTTCACTCATAATAACGCTTTTAACAACTAAAGCCAATTTCATTGCTAAATACTTGCAAAAAAATGCAGAAATATGACCGCTTGTACTAAAATCCTTTACCTTAAAAATCAACAATTTAGCGAAACGTTACATTTACTTTTTTTTAGTAAAGTATTATCATTCCATCAATTTTAAATCATCAAAATTATTAGAGGATAGAATGCACAACTTAGAGAGTTTAGTTGCACAGGCAGTTGAGGCAGTAAATGCCGCAAACGATGTTGCCGCATTAGAAGCAGTGAAAGTAGAATATTTTGGTAAAAAAGGTCATTTTACCGCCTTAATGCAAGGCTTGCGTGATGTACCGGCGGAAGAACGTCCGGCAGTAGGTCAAAAAATTAATGATGCCAAACAAATTGCTCAAGATGCGTTAAATGCGAAGAAAGAGAGCTTAGAAACTGCCGAATTAAATGCTAAATTAGCCAATGAAAGTATTGATGTGTCATTGCCGGGGCGTAAAACAGAATTAGGCGGCTTACACCCTGTATCTATCACGATTGAACGTGTAGTGAAATTCTTCTCTGAATTAGGTTTTACGGTGGCAAACGGTCCAGAAATCGAAACCGATTACTATAACTTTGATGCGTTAAATATTCCTGCTCATCACCCTGCTCGTGCCGATCACGATACGTTCTGGTTTGATGCAAAACGTTTACTCAGAACCCAAACTTCCGGCGTGCAAATTCGTACGATGGAAACTGTAAAACCACCAATCCGCATTGTAGCTCCAGGGCGTGTATATCGTAACGATTACGACCAAACTCATACACCAATGTTCCACCAAATCGAATTACTTTATGTGGATAAAAAAGCAAACTTTACTGAATTAAAAGGCTTAATTCACGATTTCTTAAAAGCGTTCTTTGAAGAAGATTTACAAGTGCGTTTCCGCCCATCGTTCTTCCCATTCACCGAGCCTTCAGCAGAAGTAGACGTAATGCGTCAAAACGGCAAATGGTTAGAAGTATTAGGCTGCGGAATGGTTCACCCGAACGTGTTGCGTAACGTGGGTATCGATCCTGAAGAATACAGCGGTTTTGCGGTCGGTATGGGCGTTGAGCGTTTAACTATGCTGCGATACAATGTCACGGATTTACGCTCATTCTTTGAAAACGACTTACGTTTCTTAAAACAATTTAAGTAATTCGCTCACAACAAGCGGTCAAAAAGAACAAAAATTTTGCAAATTAAAGGATATAAATAATGAAATTCAATGAATCTTGGTTGCGTGAATGGGTTAATCCAGCCATTACGACAGAGCAATTATGCGACCAAATTACAATGTTAGGTTTAGAAGTTGATGATGTAGAGCCGGTAGCAGGTGCATTTTCAGGCGTGGTTGTGGGCGAAGTGGTAGAGTGTGCCCAACACCCGGATGCCGATAAATTACGTGTAACTAAAGTAAATGTAGGCAGCGAGCGTTTATTAGATATCGTCTGCGGTGCTCCAAATTGCCGTCAGGGCTTGAAAGTGGCGTGTGCAGTGGATGGTGCGGTTTTACCGGGCGATTTCAAAATCAAGAAAACCAAATTGCGTGGTCAGCCGTCAGAAGGAATGTTATGTTCTTACTCAGAGCTAGGTATTAAAGAAGATCATAGCGGTATTATTGAACTACCAGCTGATGCACCAATTGGTCAAGATTTCCGTGAATATTTGAATTTAAACGATGTAGCGATTGAAATCAGCTTAACGCCAAACCGTGCCGATTGCTTAAGCATTTCAGGTATCGCTCGTGAAGTGGGTGTGATTAACCAAATTGATGTGAAAGCACCGGTAATTACTCCTGTGGCAGCGACTATTGCCAATAAAGTAGCGGTGGAATTACAAGCCCCTGAAGCTTGCCCTCGTTATTTATCCCGTGTGGTGAAAAATGTGAATGTGAAAGCGGCTTCACCATTATGGTTACAAGAAAAATTACGCCGTTGCGGTATTCGTTCTATCGACCCAATCGTGGATATTACTAACCTAAGCTTATTAGAACTTGGTCAGCCGATGCATGCTTTTGATGCGGCAAAAATTAATGGCAACATTCAAGTGCGTATGGCGAAAGACGGTGAAGAACTCGTTTTATTAGACGGCACAACGGCTAAATTACAAGCTAATACGCTTGTGATTGCTGATAGCAAAGGTGCTTTGGCAATGGCGGGTATCTTTGGTGGCGAAGCCAGTGGTGTGAGTGAAAATACCAAAGATGTGGTCTTAGAAGCAGCATTTTTTGCACCATTAGCGATTACCGGTCGTGCTCGTCAATATGGTTTACATACCGATGCTTCTCACCGTTTTGAGCGTGGGGTTGATCCTGAATTAACACGCAAAGCAATGGAGCGTGCAACCGCATTATTATTAGAGATTTGTGGCGGTGAAGCGGGTGAGATTGTGGAAGCTGTGAGCGAGGAAAATCTACCAAAACGTAATACTGTCACGCTACGTCGCAGTAAATTAGATGCTGTTATTGGACATCATATTGAAGATGCAGCCGTAACGGATATTTTAACCCGTTTAGGCTTAAAAGTGACTTTTGCGAATGACACTTGGACTGCAGTTGCCCCAAGCTGGCGTTTCGATATTGAAATTGAAGAAGATTTAATCGAAGAAGTGGCTCGTATCTACGGCTACAACAGCATTCCAAATAATTCTCCACTTGCGCATTTAACGATGAAAGGTACGCCGGAAAAATTATTGGAAGCAAACCGTATCCGTATGGCGTTGGTGGATAGTGATTACCAAGAAGTGATTACTTATAGCTTTGTAGATCCGAAAAAACAGGAACTATTACATCCAAACCAAGAGGCGTTAATTTTACCTAACCCTATTTCAAGTGAAATGTCGGCGATGCGTGTTTCACTATTAACAGGCTTGTTAGACACTATCGTTTATAACCAAAGCCGTCAGCAAAACCGTGTGCGTATTTTTGAAGGTGGTTTACGTTTTATTCCTGACAGTAATGCGGAATCCGGTGTTCGCCAAGAATATGTGTTTGGTGCAGCTATTGTTGGCGATAAACGCCCTGTGCATTGGGAAGCTAAAAACGAAGCGGCTGATTTCTTTGATTTGAAAGGCGATATCGAACGTGTACTTTCATTAACTGCGGTTCGCCACGATTTACAATTTGTGCCAAAACAGTTTGCAGCCTTACACCCAGGGCAATCAGCTGCGATTATGTTAGACGGTAAAGAGATTGGTTTCATCGGTACGGTTCATCCTTCAATCGTGCAGAAACTTGGTATTAAAGGTAAACCAATTGTATGTGAAATTCTAGCGTCTGCGATTGCGGAACGCCCTGTTGCACAAGCGGGTGAAATTTCCCGATTCCCTGCAAATAACCGTGATATTGCGGTCGTGGTTGATGAATCTGTGCCAGCAGGTGAAGTATTAGACATCTGTCGTCAAGCGGCAGGCAGTAAATTAGTGGCATTAAACTTGTTTGATGTTTATCGTGGTACAAATTTAGCCGAAGGTAAGAAAAGTTTAGCGATTAGTTTAACTGTTCAAGATAAAGAAAAAACATTAGAAGAAAGTGAAATTAATGCTGTCATTCAAGTAGTTTTAGATGAATTGGCAACACGTTTCAATGCGGTACTTCGTGATTAATTATCAAATAAAATATGGCTGATGTTATATCAGCCATAAAATAAAAAAGGATCAATTATGGCACTTACCAAGATTGAAATTGCAGAAAACCTAATTGAAAAATTAGATTTAGAAAAGCGTGCGGCTAAGAAATTTGTAGAATTATTTTTTGAAGAAATTCGAGTATCTCTCGAGAATGGTAAAGAAGTAAAATTATCAGGTTTTGGTAATTTTTCACTTCGAGAGAAAAAAGCAAGACCCGGTCGTAACCCTAAAACAGGCGAAAATGTAGCAGTATCTGCTCGTAGAGTGGTGAGCTTTAAAGCCAGTCAAAAATTGCGTGAGCGTATTGAGCAGGCAAATATTTAAGCACAATAAGGTTATCTTATCATAGATAATGCGGGTGCTCAGAAAAGGGGTATCAAATGAAATTAGTAAAAAAATGGCTATCATTAGGATTTGTATTTGCAAGTGCAATAGTATTGTCAGCTTGTTCTAGCTCGGATAGATCTGTTTCTAAGGCACAGGCAAGAAGTAAAATATATCATTCCGCCTATCACGCAGATTTATCTGATCCTATTATGGCAATTAGTCGTTTGAGTGAACAACAACACGAATGGAAAGGAACTCGCTATCGTTTAGGCGGTAATAGTAAGTCTGGGATTGATTGTTCCGGTTTTATGCAAGTTACCTTTAGAGACTTATTCGGGATTAGTCTACCAAGAACAACTAAAGAGCAAGCCAAAGAAGGGGAGCGTATCTCCAAACGAGAATTGAGAACTGGGGATTTAGTTTTCTTTAATACAGGGAGAGGTCCAAATGGTAAACATGTTGGTGTTTATGTTAAAAACGGACAATTCTTGCACGCTTCAACAAAAGGTGGCGTGATTTATTCCGATATGGATTCGCCTTATTGGTCAAAAGCTTTTTGGCAGGCTCGTCGTTTATAATTAAATTTTAGGGAGCTCATAATGCTAAAAAAAATTGGACAAGCGGTCATTTTTGGACTTTTTTGTGCATTTTTAATTTTGTTTGTTGCTCCGTTATTTCAATATAAAGGTAATGGATTCTCCTTTTTAGCATTAAATCAGAGAGAAATTGCAAGTTACAATCAAGCTGTAAGAATTGCATCGCCAGCAGTAGTAAATGTATATAACCGAAATTTTAGTGCTGAAAATTCAGCATTTGAAGTCAAAAATTTAGGCTCTGGCGTGATTATGAGTAATGATGGTTATATTTTAACGAATAAGCACGTTATTGATGATGCTGATCAAATAGTTATTGCTTTACAAAGCGGTTTAATTTCAACAGACGTAAAATTAGTCGGTGCGGATTCTCTTACTGATCTAGCCGTACTCAAAATAGAGGCTGAAAATCTACCGACAATACCACAAAATCCCGAGCGAAAAATTGAAGTGGGAGATGTGGTTTTAGCCATCGGTAATCCGTTAAATCTAGGTCAGAGTATTACGCAAGGTATAGTGAGTGCTATCGGGAGAAATACCCTAACAGAAAGTGGGCGACAAAATTTTATCCAGACAGATGTATCTATCAATCAAGGTAATTCAGGTGGTGCATTAATTAATAGTGTAGGAGAGCTTATTGGTATTAATACTCTACGTTTAGGTAAAAATACCAATGAATTATCTGAAGGATTGAATTTTGCTATTCCAATTAATCTGGCTGATCAAATTATGCAAAAAATTATTCGAGATGGTCGTGTAATTAGAGGATATTTCGGCGTCAGTACAGATTTATTTGATACAGCTAAAATGCAGGGCTATGAAAAGGGTGTAATTATTGGTGATGTAAGTGAAAATGGTCCGGCGGCTAAAGCAGGTATTCAAGCCGGGGATTTGATTCTTAAAATCGGCAACGTTGAAGCATTATCACCTTCACAAATGATGGAGGCGTTAGCTGAAATGCAACCATACTCCACAGTTCGTGTGGTTGTTCAACGCGGTAGTCAATTATTAAATTTTGATGTAACGATTACTGAGTTACAAGCACAATAGGGTAAAGAATGGAAAAAATAGTTATTACAGTTGATGGACCTAGTGGTGCTGGGAAAGGTACACTATGCCACGTTTTAGCAGAAAAACTAGGCTTTGATTTCTTGGATTCTGGGGCGTTATATCGAATTACTGCTTTGAGTGCAGTAAAAAAAGATATTGCATTGGATGATGATGAAAAACTAGCGGAACTAGGGCGTAATTTAAATATCCAATTTGTGCCTGTAAATGGTGAAATTAATGTAATTTTAGACGGTGAGAATGTTGGTGACCAAATTCGTACTGCACAAGCAGGTCAAAATGCCTCAAAAGTTGCAGCTTTCCCTAAAGTGAGAGAGGCATTATTAGAACGTCAAAGAGCATTTAGCACGGAAAAAGGATTAATTGCTGATGGACGAGATATGGGGACAGTTGTATTCCCAAATGCTAAAATTAAGCTCTTTTTAGATGCAAGTGCAGAAGAACGTGCAAAAAGACGTGTAAAACAGTTGCAAGAAAAGGGATTTAATGCTAACTTTGACGAGATTTTAGCCGAGATAAAAGAGCGTGATTTTCGAGATAGAAATCGAGCTGTTGCTCCGCTTGTTCCGGCTAAAGATGCGTTAATTTTAGATTCTACGCATTTATCTATTGAAGATGTGATCCAACAAGCGTTGAAGCATATTGGTCAATATAATATTAAATATTAGTTTTTGTCTGCCTTACATAGGAATTGTTTGGCTTTTATTACTAACCCCGTTTAACAAGATGTTAGATGGATGTTTATTTTTAAAGAAGATTTATTATGTCAGAATTATCGTTTGCTCAACTACTTGAAGAATCATTTGCAGCTACACCACGTTTAGGTGATGTTGTTAAAGGTACTGTTGTTGCTATCCAAAAAGGTTTAGTGATTGTTGATACAGGTTTCAAATCTGAATCAGCTATCGATGCATCAGAATTTACTAACGCACAAGGTGAGTTAGAAGTTCAAGTTGGTGATGAGGTAGATGTAGTACTTAAAGCTGTGGAAGATGGCTTCGGTGCAACAGTTGTTTCTCGTGGTGATGCAAAACGTAACGAAGCTTGGATTGCTTTAGAGAAAGCATTCGAAGAGCAAGCTACTGTTATCGGTTTCGTAAATGGTAAAGTAAAAGGCGGTTTCACTGTTGAATTAAATGGTGTACGTGCGTTCTTACCAGGTTCATTAGTTGATACTCGTCCGGTTCGTGATTCTTTAAACTTAGAAGGTAAAGAGTACGAATTCAAAGTAATCAAATTAGACCAAAAACGTAACAACGTAGTGGTTTCTCGTCGTGCTGTAATCGAAACAGAAAGCAACCAAGATCGTGATGCTGTATTAGCGAACTTAGTTGAAGGTTCAGAAGTTAAAGGTACAGTTAAAAACTTAACCGACTACGGTGCATTCGTAGATTTAGGTGGTGTTGACGGTTTATTACATATCACAGATATGGCATGGAAACGTGTTAAACACCCAAGCGAAGTGGTTAATGTTGGTGACGAAGTTACTGTTAAAGTATTAAAATTCGACAAAGATAAAACCCGTGTATCATTAGGCTTAAAACAATTAGGTCAAGATCCTTGGGCGGTAATCGCTGAAAACCACCCAGTAAACAGCAAATTAAGCGGTAAAGTAACTAACTTAACTGACTATGGCTGTTTCGTTGAAATTTTAGACGGTGTTGAAGGTTTAGTTCACGTTTCAGAAATGGACTGGACAAACAAAAACATCCACCCATCTAAAGTAGTTAATGTTGGTGATGTGGTTGAAGTAATGGTACTTGAAGTTGATGAAGAGCGTCGTCGTATCTCATTAGGTTTAAAACAATGTAAAGCAAACCCTTGGGAACAATTCGCTGCAACGCATAACAAAAACGATAAAGTATCAGGTAAAATCAAATCAATTACTGATTTCGGTATCTTCATCGGTTTAGAAGGCGGTATTGACGGTTTAGTTCACTTATCTGACATTTCTTGGAATGTTTCAGGTGAAGAAGCAGTTCGTAACTACAAAAAAGGTGACGAAGTTGAAGCTGTAGTTCTACAAGTTGATGCAGTGAAAGAGCGTATCTCTTTAGGTATCAAACAATTAGAATCTGATCCGTTCACAAACTTTGTTGATGGTGCGAAAAAAGGCGAAATCGTTTCTGCGACAGTAGTAGAAGTTGATGCTAAAGGTGCTAAAGTTGAATTAGCAGGTGGCGTTGAAGGCTATATCCGTGCAGCAGATTTAAACGGTGAAGTTGCTGTAAACGATACTGTTGAAGCAAAATACACCGGTGTAGATCGTAAATCACGTATCGTTCACTTATCTGTTCGTGCAAAAGACCAAGCTGAAGAGTCTGCGGCACTTGCTCAAGTGAACAAAGAAGAAGTTGCAGTACCTAACGCGTTTGCTGAAGCTTTCAAAGCTGCTAAAGGTGAATAATTAGGTTTAATTGATAATAAATGGGTATGTTTTCAACATACCCATTTAAACTTGATGACCATTTTAAATAGTTATTTATAAAGAGTGATTATTTAAAATTGTTATGATGATTTTGATGAGGATGATATGACCAAATCTGAATTGATTGAGAGTTTGATTGCTAAAAATCCACATTTACAGACTAAAACCGTAGAAAATTGTGTA
Source organism: Mannheimia bovis (assembly GCF_014541205.1). Taxonomy (NCBI): domain Bacteria; kingdom Pseudomonadati; phylum Pseudomonadota; class Gammaproteobacteria; order Pasteurellales; family Pasteurellaceae; genus Mannheimia; species Mannheimia bovis. Next base: position 1,518,582 of record NZ_CP061280.1, read on the forward strand.
AAAGAGATTTTAGAGCATTTGACACTGACAATGGAAAAAAATAAAAGGATTGAGATAAGAGGCTTTGGTAGTTTTTCATTACATTATCGTCAGCCTCGTATAGGACGCAATCCTAAAACAGGGGATAGCGTATCATTATCTGGAAAATATGTTCCTCATTTTAAAGCTGGTAAAGATTTAAAAGAACGGGTGGACTTAATTTAAGTCTCACTCCTTGGAAACTTATGTAGTAAGGGAGATTGTATGATTAAGTATATTTTAGGAATTTTAATTGTTATTGCAGTAATTATTGTTGCAATTACAATTGGGGCAAATAATGATCAACTTATTACTTTCAATTATATTATTGCACAAAGTGAATTACGCCTATCAACCTTAGTAGCAATTTTATTTGGATTAGGGTTAATTTTAGGCTGGTTAGTAACAGGTATTTTTTACTTGAAAGTTAAAGTGCAAAATATCGCATTAAATCGTCGTGTAAAACGTCAAGCTCAACAGATAACTGAATTAACCACGCCAAAGGTTGAATAAATGCTTGAATTATTGTTCCTTTTATTGCCTATTGCTGCATTATACGGTTGGTATATGGGGCAGCGTAGTGCAAAAAAGGACCAAGAAACTGTTAATAATAAGTTTTCCCGTGAATATGTTACAGGATTGAACTTTCTTTTATCTAATCAACAGGAAAAGGCGGTTGATCTTTTCCTTTCTATGCTACAAAAGCAAGAATCTGAAAATCAAATTTCTACTGAATCCCAATTTGAAGCTGAATTAACCTTAGGTAATCTGTTTCGCTCAAGGGGGGAGGTAGATAGAGCCTTGCGTATTCATCAAGCCTTAGAAAATAATCCTGATTACTCATTTGAACAGAAATTATTAGCTAAACAACAGTTGGCTAAAGATTTTATGGCTGCAGGTTTTTATGATCGGGCAGAAAATTACTATATCTCATTAGTTGATGAACCTGAATTTGCTAAGCATTCATTATCTCAACTTACAGTGATTTATCAAAAGACACGAGAGTGGAAGAAAGCAATTAATGCTTCTGAAAAGTTATTAAAAATTTCGCCTGAAACAGATAAAATTCCGCTATCTCATTTTTACTGCGAATATGCACAAGCGGTTAAATTTGAAGATAAAATTGCATTTTTAGAAGCATTAAACAAAGCCTTAGATTATTATCCTCAATCCACAAGAGCTTCAATAATGCTGGGGGATTTCTATTTAGAACAGGAAGAGTTTATTAAAGCATTAGGTTATTTTGAGCAAATTTTACAGCAAGATCCCGATTATATTAGTGAAGTAATTGGACGAGTGAAACAGTGCTATGTCGCACTAAATGATCATAATGGCTATGAATTGTTCCTAATTAAAGCTAATCAAGTAAAGCATAATAGTAGTGTAGATATTGCATTAACCGAATTTATTGAAGAAAAAGACGGTATTAATGCAGCACATTCTAAATTATACCAACAATTAAGTGCTTATCCGAGTTTGATTACGTTCCATCGTTTTATTCGCTATCAAGCAGATTTTGCGGAAGAAGGAAATGGTAAAGAGAGCTTGGTACTATTGCATAATATGGTAGGTAACCAAATAAAAAGAGGCTTTCAATATCGCTGCTTAAATTGTGGTTATCAAAGTTACCGCTTAATGTGGCAATGCCCATCTTGTAATCAATGGGAAAAAATTAAACCGGTACAGAGTATCGATGGTCTTATCTAATAGAAAATTAAGGAGTTCAGTATGAACAATAAAGTCATTGTTGCTTTAGATTATGAAACGGAACGTGAAGCATTGGAATTTGTGGACTTAGTTGATCCATCACTTTGTCGTTTAAAAGTAGGCAAAGAGATGTTTACAACATTAGGCACAAATTTTTTGAAACAATTACACGACCGTAAATTTGATGTATTCCTTGATTTAAAATATCACGATATTCCAAATACCGTTGCCCGTGCAGTACGCTCAGCGGCTGATTTAGGTGTATGGATGGTAGATTTACACGCATCCGGTGGTTTAAAAATGATGGAAGATGCGAAAAAAATCTTAGAGCCTTACGGCAAAGATGCTCCATTGTTGATTGCAGTTACGGTTTTAACCAGTATGGAAGACTTAGATTTATTGCAAATCGGCATTAATGCTTCGCCAATGGAACAGGTAATTCGTTTAGCTCATTTAGCACAACGTGCCGGTTTAGACGGTGTGGTATGTTCTCCGCAAGAGGTGGAAGTATTACGTACACATTGCGGTAATGATTTCAAATTAATCACTCCGGGTATTCGACCGGAAGGCAGTGATTTTGCCGATCAACGACGTGTAATGACGCCAAAACAGGCAATAGAAACGGGCTCAGATTTCTTAGTGATTGGTCGTCCAATTACCCAAGCTGCAGATCCATTAGCAGTACTCAAATCAATAAATCAATCCATTAATAGTTAATCAATAAGGCGGAATTATCCGCCTTTTTAAATGATACAAGCGGTCGTATTTAAGGAAAAATTTACCAATGGCATTAGTTTATTCAACAGAAACCGGTAGAATAAAGCCGGAAATTATTCAAGAAGAACGCCCGAAAGGCGATGGGATTGTACGTATTCAACGTCAAACCAGTGGGCAAAAGGAAAAGGAGTTTGTGTTATTACCGGGCTTGATTTAGATGATAAAGCACTTAACTCACTCGCTTCAGAGCTGAAGCGTAAGTTAGGTTGTGGCGGTTCATTTAAAGAGGGAGTTATTGAGATTCAGGGCGATAACCGTGAACTCATTAAGCAAATTTTAGAAAGTAAAGGCTTTAAAGTAAAATTGTCTGGTGGCTAAAAAATGGGGAAATCATTTTGATTTCCCCATTTGTATTTAATTATTTGAAAATAATGTCATTTTTCGGATCGTATTTGTCCGCTTCAATCACTTTATTTTCTTCAAAGAATTTTTTCAGCATTTCCGCATCAATAAAGCCTGTATTCACATAAGTTGGGTGTTTTTTCAGTAATGGATAACCATCACCGCCTGCTGCGACGTAGTCAGGTAAAGAGACTTTATAGGTTTTGTTTTCATCAAATGCTTTGCCACCAATTTTTACATCAGAAATGGTTTTTGCATTACGATCAACCACCATTGAAATACCTGCAAATTGTGGGTATGCACCTGTATCAACATCTTTCAATGCGATAGCAGTAATGGTCTCTAACAACTCTTTGCCTTTTAAATCAACAGTTGCAATCATATTACCGAATGGTTGAACAGTCAGTAGGTTTTTATAGGTTACTTTTCCTTCTTCAATCGAAGTACGAATACCGCCCGAGTTCATAATACCGATGTCTGCTTTTACACGTTCCATTTGAGATTGTGCAATTAAACGCCCTAGATTAGTTTGATGGAAACGAATGTGTTCACGTTTACCGTCTAATAAGCCCTTAACACTACCTACTTCAATATTAAGTTTTTGATCGCCTTCATCTTGATATTTTTTGAGTAATTGATAAGTGGCTTCATCGGCTTTAATTTCAGGTTGGTAGAGTTGATATTCTTTTGTGCCATCTTCTTTTTTGATGGTTTTTTTCAAGTTTACAGGAATTAACTCATATTTTACTAAAGTTGTTTTGCCGTTCTTAAATTCAAAATCAGCTCGCCCTACAAATTTACCCCATTCGCCGGCTTGAACAATCCAAGAACCGTTTTGGAAATCCGGTTTACACTCTTCGCCCGGTGTGTATTTGGCTTTGAATTGACCTTTATCATCAATACACACGGTATCGTGAGTATGTCCGCCAATAATTAAATCAAAAGCCCCTTTATCTAACGTACGAGCCATTGTTACATCGCCCGGTGCATTAGTACCGTGTTTACCGTCAAAGTAATAGCCCATATGAGTTAGGGCAATACGCACATCCGGCTTTTCAGTTTTGTTAATTTCTGCAAGTGTTGTTTTCGCAGTTTCAATCGGGTTTTTAAAGACCGCATTTTCAGTTACATCAGGATTACCTAGTTTTGCTGTATCTTCTGTAGTTAATCCAACAACGGCAATTTTTAGACCGCCTCGTTCAAGCATAACGTAAGGTTTTACGATAGGCTTATCTGTTTTTTTATTAATAACGTTCGCAGAAATAAAAGGGAATTTTGCCCATTGTTCTTGCATAGAGAGCACTTGGAGAGGGAAGTCAAACTCGTGATTACCTAACACCATTGCATCATAACCAATCGCATTCATACCATCAATATCAGGACGAGCGTTTTGCATATCCGATTCAGGCACGCCTGTATTAACATCACCCGCATTTAATACGACGACTGAACCGCCTTTTCCTTCTACTTCTTTGCGAATACCATCAATTAATGTCTTTTGTGCCGCTAAGCCATATTCGCCTTTATCATTTTGCCAAAAATGACCGTGTAAGTCATTGGTATGTAGCACAGTAAAACGGTAAGTTTTATCTGTTTCATACGCCATTGCAGAGGCTGAGCCTAGAATAGCGAGAGAAAGTAATGTTTTCTTAAAGTTCATAGAAATACCTCAGTAAATATGAGTGTTAAAAAAGGCATTAAAAGAATAAAACCAATATCCAAGTAATTGCCAGTAAAATCATTGATAAAAACACAGCGGCTGAACCGAAATCTTTTGCTCTACCGGAGAGTTCGTGAAAGTCTGAACCAATGCGATCAACAACGGCTTCAACCGCACTATTGAGTAATTCAACAATTAATACTAGAAAAATTGTACCGATTAACAGTATTTTTTCAATATTTGTTTCACCTAGCATCAAGGCTAATGGAAATAGAATAATTGCACACCACAGTTCTTGGCGAAAAGCCGCTTCATTAATATAAGCAGCTTTTAAGCCTTTCATTGAATATTTTGTTGCGTTAATAACACGCTGAAAGTCAGCTTTATTTTTAGGTTTCATAAGTTGTTAGATTAAGTAAATAAGTTAAAACGTTATTGTACTGAAAGAAAAGTTATCTTTAAAGAAACTTAGTATGAATAAAATAAATTAATCTGAAAATAGAAAAATCCAACTTTCTGCAAAAAAATTTTAAAAAATGACCGCTTGTTTATTCCATATTGTCTGATTTTCGGCTAATCTACGAACCTATTTTATTAGGTGGATAAATATTATTTATCCTTTTTTATTTTTTGTCTTACAGAAGTGAAATTCTTATGAGTAATTCATTATCTTCAAAAATTCTTGGCGGTAATTTAGTATTACGTATCGCCATTGGTTTAGTGCTAGGGGTATTACTGGCATTTATTAATAAAGATTGGGCGGTGAACGTTGGTGTACTAGGTCAATTTTTTGTGAAATCGCTCCGAGCTATCGCTCCTATTTTAGTATTTGTCTTAGTGTTATCTGCTATCGCAAATAAAGAAGTTGGTTCAGACAGCAAATTAAAACCGATTTTAGTGCTTTATGTATTAGGCACTTTCTTGGCGGCATTAACGGCAGTTATTTTAAGCTATATGTTCCCAACCACGTTAGAATTAACTGCTAGTCCAGACGGTTTAGCACCACCTGAAGGCATCGGTCAAATCTTAAAAACCGTGATTTTTAACTTAGTCGATAACCCACTGACTGCGTTAAGCAACGGTAACTTTATTGGTATTTTAGCTTGGTCGATCGGTTTAGGAATTGCATTCCGTCACGGTTCAGCAAGTTCAAAAGCATTTTTAAATGATTTATCAAATGCAGTCTCATTTGTAGTGAAAGTAGTTATTGCTTTTGCACCTATTGGTGTATTTGGCTTAGTGGCAGAAACAGTGGCTGTAAATGGTTTAGATGCGTTTGAAGGGTACGCTCGCTTATTATTGGTGTTAGTGGGAGCAATGTTGTTTGTTGCATTAGTCTTAAACCCATTATTAGTGTTCTGGAAAATCCGTCGTAACCCATATCCACTGACATTCACTTGCTTACGTGAAAGCGGTGTAACGGCATTCTTTACCCGCAGTTCTGCAGCAAACATTCCCGTCAATTTGAACCTAGCTAAGCGTTTAGGTATTCGAGATGAAATCGCATCAGTGGCAATTCCATTAGGTGCAACCATTAATATGGCGGGTGCAGCAATTACGGTTACCGTATTAACCCTTGCAGCTGCTTATACCCAAGGTATTCAGCCAGATTTCGCAACTGCATTATTATTAAGTGTGGTAGCCTCAATCTGTGCTTGCGGTGCTTCAGGTGTTGCGGGTGGTTCACTATTGTTAATTCCATTAGCTTGTAGCTTATTTAGTATTCCAAATGATATTGCCGCTCAAGTAATTGGTGTTGGCTTTGTGATTGGTGTGATTCAAGACTCGGTTGAAACTGCACTAAACTCATCAACAGACGTATTATTTACCGCTGCGGTAAGCTACGCTGAAGATCAAAAATCAGCATAATATATTTTATTTAAAGGCAGACTTTTTAGTCTGCCTTTCTTTTTACAGTTATTTTTGCGATCTGCGTCGAAAATTTACATATCTACTCTGAAAAAATTTCTCTTAAACGGCATACTCAGATTAAAAATTTAATCTGTTTGCTATGTTAGATCGTATTTGTATTGCCATTTTTCTATTTCATCTGCCTATTTTGTTTTTACCTAAAGATGGGTTATTAGGCGGCCTCGCTTTTGGCGGAATAATTTTGCTCTATGGCATTTATATTCGAGCTAAACACACTTTTGTGCTTGGTGTGATTATTTGTATGAGTTATTTTCACATTATCCAAGTTGCAAAAAATGCGGAAAATATAACCGCTAGTAAGCAGCTTATTCAGTTTAAAATCAGCAAAATTCTTAAGCAGACAGATTATCAAACAGCGATTGGCACACTCCAAACAGGCGAAAATATCTACCTGAATTGGCAAGCAGAGCAACCGTTATTACTTGGGCAATATTACCAAGCCGAACTTAATCTCCGTCCAATTTCAGCCCGTAGCAATATAGGTAATTTTGACCGCCAACGTTGGTATTTCGCCAATCACATCAATATGACGGCAACTGTTCGTCAAGTTGAGAAATTGGTACAAAGAGAAAACACCTTTCGAACCAATTGGCTGAGTAGTGTTAAAGCAGAAACAGAAACGCTACCTACTCAAGGCTTGTTATTAGCTCTGGCTTTCGGTGAGCGAGCGTGGTTAGAGCCCGAACAGTGGGAACTATTTCAACAAACTGCTACCGCTCATTTAATTGCCATTTCAGGATTGCATATCGGACTTGCGATGCTCTTTGGATTTTATATGGCGAAAAGTCTGCAATGGCTTTGTTTAAAAAGCAGACTAGAATGGTTACAAGCGGTCGGATTTTCACTTTATTTTGCAAGGGCAATCGGTTTTCTAACTGCGTTTGCTTATAGCTATTTAGCCGGTTTTGCAGTACCAACAGTAAGAGCCTTATTCGCCATTGCATTTGTGTTACTTTGCCAATGTTTAAGACGTCATTACACCGCTTGGCAATGTTGGTGGCGAATTGTGGCTTTATTGATCGTTCTTGAACCGCTCAGTTTACTGTCTGATAGTTTTTGGCTCTCTCTGTTAGCGGTAGTGAGCTTGATTTTATGGTATCAATTTTTCCCCTTAAGCTGCGTTATTTCTGATGAAATACGTAAAAAAATGACGAAATTTAACCGCTTGTGGTTATCGCTTTTGCATTTACAAATTGGGATTTGGTTGATTTTCTCACCTGTTCAACTCTACTTTTTTGAGGGTGTGTCTGCTTTTGCGTTACTCGCTAATTTGATTATTGTACCCCTTTACAGTTTTTTGCTTGTACCACTTATTTTATTCAGTTTATTAACCGACAATTTGTTTGCAACCTGGCAATTGGCGGATTATCTCGCTCAAGGTAGTTTATGGTTATTAGCTCCACTCTCTAATGCTTGGTTCACACTCAGCTATTGGCAGCAATGGCAGTTACTTTCGCTTAATCTATTGGTTCTATTATGCCTTTATTGCAAATTATATGGGCTGCCTTATAAAAAATGGCTAACTGCAATTGCATTATCAATATTGTTCAATTTGAGCTTTTATCTGTATAAATTGGCTACTCAAACTAAAGCGGAATGGATTATGTTTGATGTCGGGCAAGGCTTAGCAATGGCGTTGATTGATGAACAAAATAAAGCGGTAATTTACGATACGGGGTCAAGTTGGCAATCCGATGATGGCAAGATAAACTCAATGGCAAAGATCGAAATATTACCCTATTTAAAACGCAATGGCATTTCTGTGGAGGCAATTTTTCTCAGCCACGATGATAATGATCATTCAGGTGGTGTGATGGATTTACTCTCTGCTTATCCAAACGCTCGTCTTATTAGTTCAAGTAAAGTTCGTTACCATAATGTTGAGCCTGAACCTTGTATTCAAGGGAAATCGTGGCAGTTTGGTAAGTGGCATTTATCATCACATTATCCTGCTTATCGGGTAGAGCGAGCCAAAAATCACGACTCTTGCGTTATTTTAGTAGAAAATGACCGCTTGCAGATTTTACTTACCGGGGATTCTGGCATAGAACAAGAACGCCAATTTGCCCCCAATATTGGAAAAGTTCATTTCTTACAAGTAGGACATCACGGCAGTAAAAGTAGTACTAGTGAAACATTATTAGCCCTAACTGAACCACAATTTGCATTTATTTCTGCAGGGCGTTGGAATGCCTGGAAATTGCCAAATAAGCAGGTAGTCGGGCGATTAGAAAGAAAAGGAATTAAGGTGCTTAATACTGCCGAAGTTGGAATGGTAAGGGTAAAATTTTACGAGAATTTTTTTGACATAGAACAAGCCAGAAGTGAGTATTCTGCTTGGTATAAACAACAATATTAAGGGCTGAACCCAGCCCTTAAAAATTAAGGTATATCATTCAATGCATTCGGATTTTTATTGATAAACATTGCATCGCCATAGCTGAAAAAACGGTATTTTGCTTCAACGGCGTGGGCATAAGCATTCATCGTATTTCTGTAACCGGCAAAGGCGGAAACTAACATAATCAACGTAGATTCCGGCAAATGGAAGTTTGTTACTAACGCATCAACCACTTTGAATGTTTTTCCCGGGTAGAGGAAAATTGAAGTGTCGGAGAAGAACGGGGCAATCAGCTTTCCTTCACTCTCAGCTGCTTGAGCTGCACTCTCAATTGAACGCACAGAAGTTGTGCCAACGGCAATCACTCGTTTTCCTTTTGCTTTAGTGGCTAAAATTTTATCTACTACTTCTTGGCTCACTTCTGCATATTCTGCGTGCATTTTGTGGGCTTCGATGGTATCGACCCGTACAGGTTGGAATGTACCCGCTCCAACGTGTAGAGTTACAAAAGCAATATCCACGCCTTTTGCTTTTAATTTTTCCAGCATCGCATTATCAAAATGCAATCCCGCGGTTGGGGCAGCAACTGCACCTAACACTTTACTGTAAACAGTTTGGTAACGCTCTTGGTCTGCATCTTCATCGGGACGGTCGATATAAGGCGGTAAGGGCATATGACCGGCTTGTTGCAATAAATCAAACAATGGTTGTTGTTCACTAAATTGTAATTCAAATAGCGTATCGTGGCGGGCAACCATTGTGGCATTAAAGCCGTTCCCTTCACCTAATTTATCTTCACCAAAAATCAGTTCTGCACCTTCTTTTGGTGCTTTTGAGGCTTTAACGTGAGCTAAACAGCGATGTTCGTCTAACACTCGCTCGACTAAAGCTTCCACTTTGCCCCCACTAGGCTTACGACCATACAAACGTGCTGGGATCACACGCGTATTGTTAAAAATAAGCAGATCGCCCTCGTTAATATGGTTGTATAAATCGGTAAATTGCTGATCGGCAAATTCGCCTGTTTCACCGTTTAAATGCAACAAACGGCTTGCGGAACGTTCGGCAGTCGGGTAGTGAGCGATAAGTTCATCAGGTAAGTCAAAATGAAAGTCGGAAACTAGCACGGTTATTCTATCTCTTTAAAATTAAAATGGCGGAGATAATAGCATAAAAAAAGGCATAGGTCAGGAACCTATGCCATTTATAAAAGATTTGTAAAATTTTGCGTAAATTTAACCGCTTACTTTAATTTCCCAATCGCCCAATCTAGCCCTGAATTAAAATCTTCAGTTAAATTTGGGCGGAGTTGTTCGAGTAGATCAATCAGCACCTTTTTATCGGGGTAAGTAAGGTTAATATGTCCTACTTTTCTGTCTGCTCGAACCTCTTTTCCATACCAGTGAAGTTGGCTGAATGGCAGATTTAGCCATTGGTTAGAATGTTCGATGCCGATGAGGTTTACCATCACACTTGGGGCAATTTGTTGCAATTGCGGGGTTGGCAAATCAAGCAAGGCTCGCAAATGTAGCTCAAATTGGCTGATAGAGCAGCCGAGTTGCGTCCAATGTCCGCTGTTATGAACACGAGGGGCGAGTTCATTAATCAATAATTTATCGCCCACAACAAAACATTCCATTGCCATTACGCCGACATAATCCAACTCTTGCATTACCGCACCAAGCATTTGTTCGGCTTGTTGCTGGTAAATAGTTTGGTTAGGTAAATTTACATCAGATACCGAATAGCGGAGAATGCCGTTTTGTTGAAGGTTATGTGAAATCGGGTAGAAGCGTGTTGAGCCGTCACGGAATCTTGCCCCGACTACGGAAATTTCACCATCAAACGGAATAAATTTTTCTGCAATCACTTCACCGAATAAATCAGGCGTAATTTGGTTGATAGAGTCAGCAGTAACAATCCATTGTCCACGTCCATCATAGCCACCAGTACGGCGTTTTACGACGACTTTCTCGCCGATATTTTGGAAAATCTGTTGCCACTGTTCTGGACTTTCCAGTAATTGCCACGTTGAAGTCGCAAGATTGAGTTCATCAAGGAGTGATTTTTGCGTAAAACGATCGGCTAATCGCCCAAATACATTCAGGTTGACAAAATTTTTATGATTACCGAGTAATTGTGTTAAAGGCGTATCTGCCCAACGTTCAATTTCAGCGGTAATAATACTGTTTGGCTCAATATCAAATACAGGCGAGTCAAAGGCGAGTGGTTTCACTTCAATATCAAGCGGTGCACCAGCATAACGCAACATTCTGCCTAATTGACCATTGCCTAATACATAAACGGGAGGATAGATAGCACTTTTTTGCATAAAATTTTCTCTAATTTAGAAATAATCTGATAATGGTTTATCTAATTGCTGGTTAAGTAATACCATCAGTTTAATACGAGCTTTTTGTCCACTTAAACCTTTGGTAAAAATAATACCTTGTTGTTTAAGTTGTTTTCCGCCACCTACGTAATCATACACATCTTGGGTAATGCCGTTGAATGCACGGGAAACTATAACAACAGGAATATTCGCTTTCACTAAAGCAGTTACGCCATCAAGACAGCTTGGGGGTAAATTGCCTGCACCTAGTGCCTCAATCACTACGCCATCACAATGGCTTTCGGCTAGTTTCTCAAGTAAGAAACTGTCCATTCCTACATAGGCTTTGAGCAATTGAACATTTGTTTTAGTGAGCTGATTGATAGGAAAACGCTCGTAAGCGGTCAATTTTTGGAAAAAAATTACCGATTCTTTCGTGACCAAACCGCAAGGTCCGAATGTTGGCGTTTGGAATGTTGCAACGTTAGTAGTGTGGGTTTTGGTAACAAATTTGGCATTATGGATTTCATCATTCATTACTACCAAAACGCCCTTATCACGGCTTTCTTCATTTAAGGCAACTAAAATTGCACTTTGTAGATTGATTAAGCCATCAGCCCCTAATTCGTTACTTGAACGCATAGCCCCTGTAATTGCAATTGGTACATTTACATTTAAGGCTAAATCAAGGAAATAGGAGGTTTCTTCTAAGGTATCTGTGCCGTGAGTAATTACGATACCGTCCATATTTTCTTCGTTTACGGCTTTCTCTATCCGATTTTTTAACTGTTCCCAATGTTCAATATTGATATGTGGAGAGGGAATATTAAATAAGGATTCTTGTACTAATTTCGCAGGGTGATTTAAGCGTTCTAACGCACTTAGTAATGGATTTTCAGCAGAAGGGGAGACTTTACCATCTTCCCCTTCTTTCATTGAAATTGTGCCGCCTGTGTGGATAATTAATAATTTTTTAGACATCGGTAAACGTGGTTATTCAATACGTGGATCTGGGTTATCTAACACCATTCGAGTTTGTGTTTGGCGGAAGTGATGTAATTTTTCCGCAATTTCAGGGTTGAAAGCTGCTAAAATTTGTGCCGCTAATAAGCCCGCATTTGCCGCACCGGCAGGACCAATGGCGAGTGTGCCAACAGGAATGCCTTTCGGCATTTGTACGATAGAGTAAAGGCTATCGACACCACTTAACATTGAGCTTTTAACCGGTACACCTAGCACAGGTACAATAGTTTTAGCTGCAATCATACCGGGTAGGTGAGCTGCTCCGCCTGCACCGGCAATAATGACTTTGTAGCCGTTTGCTTGTGCATTTTCTGCAAAGGAAAAAAGTTTATCCGGTGTGCGATGAGCAGAGACTACTTCAACGTGATAGCTTAAACCAAATTGGTCTAGCATTTGAGTGGCTTCAGACATCGTAACCCAATCACTTTTTGAACCCATAACAATGGCAATTTCGGCTTTCTTCGACATTTTAAATCCTTATTCTGATAATGTAAAACGCCGTGATGATATCATATAAAGCAAACGTTTGCTTAGCTATTTAATATAATAAAGACAAATTTTAGGGCTATTATCTGCTGTTCAAAATATGATATAATCAACGACCAATTTTATTTTTTGTAACTTTAATCATCGGAGATATAAATGACGAGTAGTATAAATAAACGTTCAGTAATGACGCTTTTTTCGGATAAAAATGATATTTACAGCCATCAAGTGCGTATCGTATTAGCGGAAAAAGGTGTTCCTTATGAAATTGAGAACGTTATGCTAGGTAGTATTTCTGAAGATTTATTGGAATTGAACTCTTATGGCAATATTCCAACCTTAGTTGATCGTGAGTTGGTGTTATTTAACCCTCGTATCATTATGGAATATTTAGATGAGCGTTTTCCACATCCACCATTAATGCCTGTTTATCCTGTTTCTCGTGGTCAGTGCCGTTTGAATATCTATCGTATCGAACAAGATTGGTACGCTCAAATTGATTTAGTGAATAAAGATCCTGAATCAGCAGAAGGTAAAACAGCATTAGCACAACTCAAAGAAGATATTTTAGCGTTAGCACCTGTTTTTGCCGCTAAACCTTATTTTATGAGCGATGATTTCAGCCTGGTTGATTGCTATATCGCTCCATTATTATGGCGTATGCAATTATTAGGCGTGAAATTTACGGGTGCAACTGCAAAACCAATCAATACTTATATGACTAGGGTGTTCCAGCGTGATAGTTTTATTCAATCTGTTGGCGGTGAAGCTCCAAAGCATTTAATGGACGATAAAGATTAATGAAACCGTTAAGACCTTATCTTTATAACGCCTATTACAACTGGATTATTGATAACGATAACACGCCCTATTTATTGGTAAATGCAGAATATCCAGATGTTGATGTGCCTGTTGAATTTGTCAAAGAAGGGAAAATTATTTTAAATATTTCCTCACGTTCAATCGGACAATATGTGGCGACTGATGAATATATTGGTTTTAGTGCTCGTTTTCAGGGAATGTTAAGAGATATTCATATTCCTTTTGGTGCAATGGAAGCTATTTATGCTCAAGAAACAGGCGATGGCATTATGTTCCAAGAGGAAGAGTATTATTCTGTTGAGGCTTACCAAGCTAGAACAGGTGCTGAAAAAATGCAGAAACCAAAAGTGAAAAAGGCATCAACTTTAAAATTAGTGAAATAGAAATGATAAAGCCCTGTATCATAACAGGGCTTCATTTTTAGGTAGTGATAAAAACTTATTTCACACGAGAAACATATTCACCAGAGCGAGTATCTACTTTGATTACTTCGCCGATTTGTACGAATAACGGTACGCTCACAACTGCACCTGTGCTTAATGTTGCCGGTTTACCGCCTGTACCTGCAGTATCGCCTTTTAAGCCCGGGTCGGTTTCAACGATTTCTAATTCTACGAAGTTTGGTGGTGTTACTGCGATTGCAGAGCCGTTCCATAATGTAACGATACATTCAGCATTATCAACCAACCATTTTACGTTGTCGCCTAGTGCTTTTTCATCTACAGAGATTTGCTCGAAAGTTTCCGGGTGCATAAAGTACCAGAAATCGCCATCACTGTAAGAGTAGTTGTAGTTAGCATCAACAACATCAGCGGCTTCAACAGAAGTACCTGATTTGAAGTTGATCTCTAATACTTTACCGGAAATTAATTTACGGATTTTAGTACGAGTAAATGCTTGACCTTTACCCGGTTTTACGAATTCGTTTTCAACGATTACACAAGGTTCGCCATCTTGGATAAATTTTAAACCTTTTTTAAAGTCGTTAGTGCTGTAACTAGCCATTATTTCCTCAATTATTCAAAAAATAACAATAAATTAACACATTTTGAACCTAACCCTATTGGGTTTGTCAAAAAGAGCCATATAATAACCTAAATTCACAAAATTAGCGAAAGATCTCTAAAATTTTTTGCTATAATTTTTATAAACACTCTTAACAAGGAATACGAATGAAAAAATTAATTACCCTTTCTGCAGTTTTAGCGGTTTCTGTAGCAACAGTTGCGGAGGCAAAACGAGGCGGTGGTTTCCGTGCAAGTCCATCGAAAGCGGTAGCAACTAAGCCCGCAGCTAAGCAACAAACTCAACAACAAAGAGATGCGACTTTTGCCAATACGCCAAATAATGCCGCAACACAACAGCCAGCTCGTCAAGGTAGCACGATGGCAAACGTAGCAATGGGGGCTGCTGCAGGTTATATTTTAGGTGATATGATGTCATCAAATGCTCACGCAAATCAACCTACTGATGCAAATGCACAACAAGCGGTTAATTCTGCTCAAAATGTTGCAAATGGAGCTATTGCAGAATTTAAGAGCATTGGTGGTCAAATTGATCCATTCTTAGTTGAGAAAACGGATGGCTACCGCCGTTATTGTATTTCTGGCGTGCAATACTTAGTGGCTGCACAGGGCTCACAAGCCTCGCCTGTTGTAATGGTTAATCCAAACGGCACACCATTACAATGTAACTTAATTCCTTAATTATTAGTGGGCAGGCATAAAGCCTGCCCCTACTTTCTCAAATGCAATCAATTCAAATCAAACCAGTTTGGCTGGCTGAACTTGCTCAAGCCTTTAATAATCCTATCGATTTACTGCAATTTCTCGAACTCAATCCTACCGATTTTGAGGAAGATATAGTTGCTCGCAAATTATTTGCTCTCAGAGTGCCAAGAGCCTTTGCTGAAAAAATGGAAAAGGGTAATCCGGGAGACCCGCTTTTTCTACAAGTGATGTCATCACAACAAGAGTTTATTGAGCAAGAAGGATTTGTTGCTGATCCGTTAGAAGAACAGCAAAGCCCGGCTCCGAATATTTTGCATAAGTATCATAACCGTTTGTTATTTATGGTAAAAAACAGTTGTGCTATTAACTGCCGTTACTGTTTTCGCCGCCATTTTCCGTATGATGAAGTAAAAAGCGGGAAAATGGTGTGGCAACAAAGTTTGAAGTACATAGCCGAACATACAGAACTAGAAGAAGTGATTTTTTCAGGTGGTGATCCATTAATGGCAAAAGATCAGGAATTGGATTGGTTGTTAGATAAGTTAGAACAAATTCCACACATCAAAACATTGCGTATTCATTCTCGGCTTCCTGTGGTCATTCCTAGTCGAATTACGCCAGAATTATGTGAACGGTTATCACAATCTCGTTTGAATGTCGTGTTGGTTACTCATATTAACCACGCAAATGAAATTGATGATGTTTTTGCGGAAAAAATGGCTCAACTTAAAAAAGTCGGCGTTGTATTGCTGAACCAATCGGTAATGTTAAAAGGCGTAAATGATGATGCCAAAACCCTAAAAGCCTTGAGTAATAAGCTATTTGAATACGGTATTTTGCCTTATTATCTTCACTTATTTGATAAAGTTGCAGGAGCAAGCCATTTTTATATTGAAGATGAAAAAGCGATTGCCATTTATCGAGAACTGCAAAAAGTCACATCGGGCTACCTTGTGCCCAAATTAGCAAGAGAAATAGCGAAAGAACCGAATAAAACATTGAAAGGGTAGTGATGAATACAAAAGGCGAAAACGTAAAATTTTCGCCTTTTTTGACCGCTTGCAAGCGGTTGCTTTTATCTAATTTCTTGCAAATTAGAAGTTTGCATTGCGTGGAGCACGAGGGAATGGGATTACATCACGAATGTTTTGTAAACCTGTTACATACACGATTAAACGCTCGAAGCCTAAGCCGAAACCTGAGTGCGGTACAGTCCCGTATTTGCGTAAATCACGGTACCACCAGTAATCTTCAGGGTTTAAGCCCATTTCGTTCATACGTTTATCCAATACTTCTAAACGCTCTTCACGTTGTGAACCGCCGATGATTTCACCGATGCCCGGAGCTAATACGTCCATTGCAGCTACAGTTTTACCGTCTTCATTTAAACGCATATAGAAGGCTTTAATGTCTTTCGGATAGTTTTTCACAACCACCGGCGATTTAAAGTGTTCTTCTGCTAAATAACGCTCGTGTTCAGATGAAAGGTCGATACCCCATTCCACAGGGAATTCAAACGCTTTACCTGATTTTAATAAAATCTCAATAGCATCGGTATAATCTACTTGAGCGAATGGTGCGTTAATAAAGTTCTCTAAACGGCTTATCGCATCTTTATCCACGTGTTTAACGAAGAATTCCATATCATCTTTACGCTCGGTAAGTACCGCACGGAAAACGTATTTCAACATATCTTCCGCTAATTTAGCATTATCGTTTAGATCTGCGAAAGCAACTTCAGGTTCCATCATCCAGAACTCTGCCAAGTGGCGGGTGGTGTTGGAGTTTTCCGCACGAAAAGTCGGACCGAAAGTATAAACTTTACTTAATGCACAAGCGTAAGTTTCCGCATTTAACTGACCTGATACGGTTAAGAATGACTCTTTACCGAAGAAATCTTGGTTGAAATCCACTTTGCCGTTTTCACCACGTGGTAAGTTTTCTAAATCAAGCGTAGAAACACGAAACATTTCGCCTGCACCTTCTGTGTCTGATGCAGTAATCACAGGAGTTGCAACCCAGTAGAAACCTTGTTCGTGGAAGAAACGGTGGATTGCTTGAGCCAAACAGTGGCGAACACGGGCTACCGCACCGATTAAATTTGTGCGAGGGCGTAAGTGTGCTACTTCACGCAAATACTCAATTGAGTGGCGTTTTGCTGCCATTGGGTAAGTATCAGGATCTTCTACCCAACCAACAACCTCTACATTTGTTGCTTGCAACTCAACAGCTTGACCTTCTGCCGGCGATTCCACCACTTTACCTGTAACAATAACAGAGCAACCTGCGGTTAAACGCAGTACTTCGTCATTATAATTTGGTAAATCGTTGTTAATGATTGCTTGGATTGGGTCAAAGCACGAACCGTCATACACGGCTAAGAAAGATAAACCGGCTTTTGAATCACGGCGGGTACGCACCCAGCCACGTACTGCAACCTCTTCACCTACTGCAACTTTGCCAGATAGGATTTCCGAAACTGTTGGAAATTTAGACATTTAATACCTCAAATTTTTCTTGTAAGCTCTTTTAAGAAAAGAATATTTAATATTCTACAAGAAAATAGGGGGAAATATAATAATTTTACGGAATTATTTGAAAATTTGTTGGTCTATATAAACATTGCAAGCAGTTGGATCTGGATTTGCTTAGTTTTAAAAAATTTTTAATTTTTTAATGAACTTTTGTTCAGTGAGTTAGTCTGAGTATATGTAACAGATTTATGCAAGTTTTTTTCATTAATTTCCTTAGGTAAGACCTCCGCCCCTTTTCGCTGTTTTGATTAGGGGCTTTTTTTTATATTAAACGATTTGCAAATTTTTACTGAAAAACAACCGCTTGTATTTCTCCCTCTCTTTTATGTTATCTGTGGTACAATCTTTCTAATTTTATCTAATCAATAATTCCAATGAGTAAATCATTTTCTTTTTTCTTTTACGACTATGAGAGTTTTGGGGTAAGTCCGGCTCACGATAGACCGGCTCAGTTTGCGGGTATTCGTACTGATGAAGAGTTTAATATCATCGGTGAGCCAGTAATGTTTTTCTGTAAGCAAACGCCAGACTATTTACCAAGCCCTGAAGCCGTTATGGTAACTGGTATTACACCGCAACAATGTAACGCTGAGGGAGTGTCTGAACCTGAGTTTGCTGCTCGTATTCACGCAGAATTTAGCCAGCCAAATACTTGTACCATCGGCTATAACAATATCCGTTATGACGATGAAATGACCCGCTACACTTTTTTTCGCAATTTTTACGATCCGTATGAATACAGTTGGAAAAACGGTAATTCTCGTTGGGATTTATTGGATTTAGTAAGGGCTTGTTATGCGTTGCGTCCGGAAGGCATTGAGTGGTCAAAAGATGAAAATGGAATGCCGAGCTTTAAACTAGAGAATTTAACTAAAGCAAACGGTATTGCTCACGAAAATGCTCACGATGCGATGTCGGATGTGTACGCTACCATTGCGATGGCGAAATTAATTAAGGAAAAACAGCCGAAATTATTCAATTTTTTCTTCAATCTACGCAGTAAAAAAGAAGTGGAGAAACTGATTGATACAGGCGAAATGACACCGCTCGTTCACGTTTCGGGAATGTTAGGGAATTATCGGGGTAATACCGCTTGGGTTGTGCCATTGGCTTGGCATCCTACTAATCAAAATGCGGTGATTGTGTGTGATTTATCGGGCGATATGAATGGTTTGCTCAATGAAAATGCTGAAATTCTACGCCAACGCCTATATACCAAACGTGAGGAGTTAGCTGATAACGAGCTACCTGTGCCATTAAAATTAGTGCATATCAATAAATGCCCGATTTTAGCTCCTGCAAAAACCTTGCTACCTGAAAATGCAGAGCGATTAGGCATTGATAGAGCATTATGTTTAGAAAATTTGAAGGCATTAAAAGCACATAAATCGTTGGTTCGAGAAAAAGTGTTGGAAATCTTTAATGATGAACGCACATTTGAGCCTTCAGCCAATGTAGAAACGACACTTTATGACGGTTTTTTCTCAACTGCGGATAAAAACAATATGACAATTTTACGCTCCTTGCCACCTGAAAGTTTAGCGGATCACGGATTAAAATTTGAAGATCCTCGAGTGGAGCAACTTTTATTCCATTATCGAGCAAGGCATTATTCACAAACTCTGACAAGAGCAGAGCAGATTAAATGGCAGAAATATTGCCACCAACAGATTGATGCAAAAGCCGAACAGTTTGCGAACGCTATTGATGCTTTGTTCCAGCAACATCACGATAATCCGGAAATAGTAAAATTATTGGAAAATCTGACCGCTTACGCTGAACAAATCTCACAAAAACAGACTGTGGTTTATGCTAAAAATAGCGAAGATGAAACGCTAGTGAGCGATTTGAATAAAGTAGCAGAGCAACCATTAGATAAAGCAGACAAATTAAAGTTATTAAAGGAATTAATCAAATAGAATGGAAATACTTGAATTAGAACATCATCCTTTTGATCCGATTTTACCGGAACAAGCGACCGTTGTAATGATGGGAACTTTTCCGCCAACATCAGAGAAACGCTGTATGGAGTTTCACTATCCGAATTTCCAAAATGATATGTGGCGGATAATGGGTAAAATCTTTTTTGGTGATGTGGATTACTTTCGAGTGAATGATGAAAAGCGTTTTGATCCTATTCGCATTGAAGCCTTTTTGCGAGAAAAAGGTATTGCACTTTGTTCTTCCGCTAAAACGGCAATTCGCTTAAAAGGTAATGCGGCGGATAAAGATCTCAAAATTGTTGAACCTGTAGATATGAACGAATTGTTAGCCCAATTGCCAAAAATGAAATGGCTGTTTACTACAGGCGGTTTAGCTACAGATGTGTTATTAGACCTGCTTTCAGAAAAAATCAAAGCCCCGAAAACTAATGAATGGGTAGTGTATCCTTATTCTAAATCAAGGGAACTTTATTTATACAGATTACCTTCTACCTCAAGAGCTTACCCATTAAGTTTGGAGAAAAAAACAGAAGCCTATCGACAATTTTTTATTCAAGCAGGGCTTATTAAGGATTAACAATGAAATACGATTTACATTCCCATAGCACAGCCTCTGATGGAGTGCTTTCCCCCACGGAATTAGTACAACGAGCGGTTGAACAAGGTGTTGAAATGCTTGCTTTGACTGATCACGATACTATTTCCGGCATTTGTGAAGCAAAAAAATTTGCCCAAACACAACCAATCAAATTTATCTCGGGTGTCGAAATCTCGGTACTATGGCAAGATAAAAGTATTCATTTGGCAGCTTTAAATATTGATGAAAATAATAAGAAATTAATTCAATTTTTGGATAATCAAGCCAAATTGCGTGAAGAACGAGCGGTCGAAATTGGCGAAAAATTAGCAAAAGCAGGCATTCCAAACGCTTATGAAGGTGCAAAAGCTCTTGCTTCAGGTGAAGTAACTCGGGCTCATTATGGGCGTTTTTTATATGAACAAGGACACGTTCGCAACATTGAACACGCTTTTAAACGTTATTTAGGAATGGGAAAACCTGCTTACGTTAAGCCTATGTGGAGCAGTTTAGAAGAAGCAGTTCAAATAACACACAATGCAGGCGGAGTTATTAATATCGCCCACCCACTACGTTATAAAATGACTGCACGTTGGATTCGCCGTTTGATTGTTGATTTCAAACTAGCAGGCGGAGATGGCATTGAAGTTTCAGGCTGCGGACAAACCCCAGACCAACGGCAATTGCTTACCCGCTGGGCAAAAGAATTTGATTTATATGGTTCGGTTGGCTCTGATTTCCATTACCCAACAGGCTGGATTGAACTCGGCAGAAGTTTAGAACTGCCAAAAGAGTGCAAGCCTATTTGGGAGCTGTTTTAATTTTATAGACAGGTGTCGTTACCTATCTCTTCCGTAAACTGTTAGATATGATGAATAACTAAGGGTTTTCCTTGATATTCCACAACGTCAGCGTCAAGATTAAATACGGCTTTCAGATTTTCATTTGTAATAATTTGTTGTGGAGAGCCTATCTTTTCAATAGTGCCGTTTTTCATTGCCACAATGGTATCTGCATAAGCGGCAGCAATGTTAATATCGTGAACTACCATTACTACGGTTAGTGCTAGTTCATCAGTTAATTGACGTAGTAGTTTCATTAATTCACGAGCGTGAAACATATCCAAATTATTAAGTGGTTCATCTAATAAAATATAATTAGTCTGTTGGCAAAAAGTCATTGCAATTAACGCTCTCTGACGTTGCCCGCCAGATAATTCATTTAAGAAACGATGAGAAAAATCAACTAAATCAAAGCGTTCAAGGGCTTCTTCCACAATATTTTGGTCTTGTTGTGTTATTCTGCCTTGATGATGAGGATAACGCCCGAACATTAGTAAATCTTTTACTGTGATTCTGCTATGGATAACATTGTCTTGCGTTAGAATTGCTAACTGCTTAGCCACTTTTTGAGAAGGCGTTTTTGCAATATTAAGATTATTTAAGTGAATTTCGCCTTCTTGAATATCTTTTAAACGTGCAATAAGGGAAAGTAAGGTTGATTTGCCCGCTCCATTTGCTCCGATTAATGCAGTAATACCGCCATTTGGAATAGTTAAATTGATATTATTTAAAATGGTAGTGTTACCAATTTTATGGTAAATATTTTTTACTGTTATCATTTTATTCCTTATTAATATTATTTTTTCCGTTTTAAAATGAGATAGATAAAGACAATTCCCCCTACAAACTCAATCACTACACTGAGTACACCTTGCATTTTCAGTACTTGCTCAAAAATGGCTTGCCCTAAAATAAGCGTAATCGCCGAAACTAAAAACGTCATCGGAATGCGTACACTGTGGTGAATGGTTGGAGTAATTGCATTAACAATCGCACAAACCAGTAATCCTAAGAATAGAATAGGTCCAACTAATGCGGTTGAAATTGAAACTAACAACGCGCAGCAGATGAGTAATTGGCGAGAAAAACGGGAGTATTCTAATCCAAGTCCAACTGCTTTATCTTGACCTAACAAGAGAATATCTAACTTATGCCTTTGCCTCCAAATCCAAATAGAAGAAGCAAACGCAATACCCGAACCAATCCAAAGTAGAGAAGGTGTTGTGATATTAAATGAGGCAAATGATGAGCCTTGAGCAACAGCAAATTCTGTTGGATCAATCATTCGTTGTAATAAATTATTTAAACTTCTAAACATAACCCCAAAAATGACCCCAATTAAAATCATTCGGGGCAAATCTGATTTATTTTGAGTTAATGAGCTAAACAGTAATAAAGATGCTCCTAACATTAGCAATGTTTCAAAGAAAAATTTATGACTAGGATCAAGTTGAGTAAAGCCTATTCCACCAAAAAAGAAGACTAATGATGTTTGCAATAGTAAGTAAAGTGCATCAAAACCTAAAATGCTGGGTGTTAATATAGGATTATGCGTAAGCGTTTGGAATAATAAGGTTGAAACTCCAATCGTATAGGCAATAGTACAGAGTAAAATTAATTTTTTACCTCGAAAAGTTAGAATGAAATCCCAACTCCCTTTGGCATTATAAGTAAGGTAAAAGAGTATGGATAACATTAAACTAAGGACTAAAATAATAAAACGAGATTTAACCACGATATTTTCCTTCAATACGTTTTTCTCTTATTAATAAATAGAGGAAAATAACAGTTCCAACAATACCAAAAATAGTGGATATCGGCACTTCATAAGGGGCATTAATTGAACGCCCTAAAATATCACAAAAGAGCACCAAGTTTGCACCCAATACCACCACAGTAGGCAGATTTTGGCGTAGTCTATCACCGGCAATACGAGAAACAATATTAGGTACAACCAAACCAATAAAAGGGATTTGCCCAACGGTTACCACGACGATAGAGATAATCATCGCAACAACGATCAACGCCAACCACGTCATTTGTTTATAATTTATGCCTAAATTTGTACTAATATTCTCGCCTAGCCCGGCAATCGTTAATTTATCTGCCATCACATATACAACCACTGCTAAAATTGCAGTAAGCCAGAGTAATTCATAGCGACCAGCTAAAATGCCCGAGAAGTCGCCTGAGAACCAAACAGATAAAACTTGTAGGCT
The DNA here is from genome assembly GCF_014541205.1 of Mannheimia bovis. NCBI lineage: Bacteria > Pseudomonadati > Pseudomonadota > Gammaproteobacteria > Pasteurellales > Pasteurellaceae > Mannheimia > Mannheimia bovis. The sequence continues at coordinate 1,541,867 of NZ_CP061280.1, forward strand.
ATCGTTTTCGTAAGCAATATAAGTGGAAATTGCTTCAATCACATTGCCAAATACAATGCCGATTAATGGTAACATTAATTGCTGGTAAGGCGGTAAGTTACGAATAAGTAGTATAAAAATACTGATTCCGATTAATGTGCTGACTGTAGCAATAGACATTTTCAGCATCAATGTAGAGGCTGGAAACATTAAGCTCGCAATAAGAATACCAATAGCTGCACTTTGGCTTGCTCCAATCATACTTGGCTCAATAAAGCGGTTTTTTAAGACGATCTGCAATACCATTCCCGCAACGGCGAGCGTTGCTCCTACTAACAATACCGCAAGAGTTCTTGGTAAACGGCTGACAAAAAAGAGCTTACTTTGCTCGGCAGAGCTGAATATCTCACTCCAGTTAAAATCAGCAACACCCACACTGGTACTGATTGGAATGAGTAACAATAAAATAAGAAGATTTAATCTAAAAAAAGAGAACATAAGATATAAATGCAAGCGGTCATTTTTTACTGATTTTTTGCAATACAAAGATGCAAAATTCTTATAAAAAACGACCGCTTGTAAGGTTAATTATTTTTTCTCAAACGCTGATTTAATGGTCTGTAAGTCGGTTTTCATTTGCTCATAGCCACCCGGTGCTAAATATGATGCACCGCTTAAATAAACGACATTACCGTTTTTCCAAGCTTTAGTTTGGCGGATTAATTCATTATCTAATACTTGTTGAGCAGATTGTCCTTCTTGACCGATAGCCGCAATACGATCCAGTACAAATAACCAATCAGGATTTAACTTTTGAATAAATTCAAATGAAATCGGCTGACCGTGTCCTGCATTTTTAATGCTTGCATCCGCCATTGGAATACCTAAGTTCTCGTGAATCCAACTTAAACGATAACCTGAACCGAATGCTGAAATTTTACCACCGTTCACCAGAACAATAAGTCCATTTCCTTTATTTTTTACCGCATTTTTTGTTTGCTCAAGTAATGTATTAATTTCGGTTTTAAGTTTTTCAGCCTCAGCTTCTTTATTAAATAATTTGCCGAAAGAATCGATACGTTGTAACCCACTTTCGATGAGTTTATCGCCATTATCAGTCATATCAATGGTTTTTGAGATTTGACTTACCTCATCAAATTTTTTTGCACTGCGAGTACCTACAATGATTAAATCAGGTTGTAAACTATGCAAGGCTTCTAAATTTGGCTCAAATAAAGTACCGACATTAGTTGCTTTTTCAGCACTTGTTTTTAAATAAGGAATCACTTTAACCTCTGGCATAGCGTCAATTTTTACGCCTAAGGCTTGTAAAGTATCAAGGCTGCCTGTATCAAATACCGCAATTTTAGCCGGACTTTCGCTAAAGGTAACATCGCCACGAGCAGTTGGAATGGTAATTTCTTTTCCAAGTGCTGAGCCGGTAAATAATGCTATTGTGGTTAACGTAAATAGTGCTTTTTTGAACATTAAACAACTCCCTGTTTATTGAAAATAATTCTCAAATATTTTAACTTAAATTGAAGCAATATAGAAGTTAAAACAATATTCAAAATAGTAAATTCTGAAAGTCTCATCAGATTATTTAACGTCAAGTTGGTTGAATTCTGCCATTACAATACCTAGCTCTTCCGCAAGTTTGTCTATTTTGATTAAATCAGCTTTTTCTGAATTAACTGTAATTCGCAGTAAACCGAGAATTCGTTCAAATTTGCCATAATGTGTTAAGCTGATTTCTCTCACCGCCTTTTCGTGTTTTGCCCAATTTTGACCAAACTGACGAGCTGCTTTTTTAATGTTTGTGAGATCTTTGGATTGTATGGCGGCTTTTAGCTCCATATACAGTGGTGTCATTTTTGCGATGAAATCTTGATGTTTTGCACCATAATTGACAGGATTTTGCTCCTTTTCAAAGGAGTAGAGATTTTTTGCCAGCTGTTCTAAGGTCTCTACATTCGGGCTATCAATGGCTACTTTCAGTGAGTTTTTCACTTGAATGCCGGCAATAGAATCGTTTTGTTCAAGGTTTAAAAAATGTTGCTGTAAAGCGGTCAAATTTTGCTGAGATTTTGCAATTTCGCCCTTTTTCGCTTCTGCCATTGCATCAGAAAGTTGCACGAATAAAGGGCTAACATCAACTTTAGCCAGAATGCTATTTGCTGAGAAAAGCAACGAAATAAATAACCAATTCTTCCATTTCATTTGTTCTTCCTTAAATTGCATCAAAAAGGGCTTTGCCTAAGTAGTCGTTTTCATCTTTTACACCCGCAAAACAAGCAAATAAACCACTGCCGATATGCGTAATGTATTCATTCATTTTATCCACGTTGCCCAACGCATTTTGGATTTTGATAAACTGTTCAGGACTTTGCTGGAATGAAATAAACAGTAATCCCGCATCAAATTGTCCTTTATCATCAATACCGCTAGAGTAAGAGAATGAACGGCGGAGCATTTTTAACCCTGTTTTATTGGCAAGATGAGTATGGGAAATATCAGGAATAGCAAGATTACCTTTTTCATCTTTTTTGGTTAAATCTAAGGCATCAAATTCGTGCTGATGTCCAAGCCCGGCTCCGGAATCCCGATGGCGACCAAAGGTTTCTTCTTGTGAGCGGAGATGCGTGCGATCCCAAGTTTCTAAAAACATTTTAATACGGCGAACGGCTAGGTAAGAACCTCCTTCCAACCAACCACCTTGTACCCAAATGGTATTTTCCTGTTCTTTTAACGTATCAGCATTCGCTGTACCGTCTTTAAAACCAAACAGATTACGAGGTGTTCTCTCATCAATAAAAGAGTTAAATGCCATTTGCGACCAACGCATTTTTACCTCTCCTCGAGCCACACGAACTAAATTCCGCACTGCGTGGAAGGCAACTTGCGGATCGTTAGCACAGGCTTGAATGCAGATATCTCCGCCGGTATATTCAGCTTGAAGTTGATCTCGAGGGAAGTGGGGGAGATCTTTGAGTTCGGCAGGCTTTAATTTTTCAATACCTAATTTACTGAAAAAGCTCGGGCTAACACCAAAAGTTAATGTCAGATTTTGCGGCGATAAACTATCTGCCTCACCTGTATCATTAGGTGGGATAAACGCATTTTTACTATAAGGCTTCACGTTTTTACCTTGTGTGAGGTTATTGCTATAAGCTGTCCAGTTTTGGAAAATACTTTTCACTTTGGCAATGTCGTGAGTATCTAAATCCAATACCAAAAAGTAGATATGTTTTTGTGCCGGAGTAATAATACCTGCTTGATGTTCGCCATAAAATGGATGTTGATTTTCTGCATTTTGCGGGATTTGTCGTGATTCTAATGCAAAAACAGGAGCAGACAACAAGCCTGCTCCTACTAATGCGGAGTGTTTTAAGAAATCACGGCGAGAACGATTTTCTGCCATCATTTTTGCTCCGATTATTTACTTAAAAGTACACCTAATTGAGCTAATGGCTCACCCAGTTGGTTCACAGCTTCAGCTAATGCTTTGATATCTGCTTTTGAAAGGGTGTCATAGCCCACATAATCATAGCCACCTGTTTTGGACTTATTATGTTTTTCCAGCAAAGCATTTACAGCAGTAAACCGGCTTGCAATTTCAGCCGACAGTTTAGCGTCCACGTTGTCTAGCTGAGGTTTGAAAATTTGATAAATTTTCTCTGCACCCTCAATATTAGCTTTAAAATCATACAAATCTGTTTTGGAGAAAATTTCTTCCTCACCCGTCACTTTGGTAGTAGAAACTTCATTTAACAAATCTACCGCACCGGTAATCATTAGCTCAGGTGTAACTTCTGCGGTCGGAATTTTTGCACGCAGCTCTTTCACATCTTTTAATAGCTGATCCGCAGTTTCTTTCGTACCTTTGGTGGTGTTTTTCTCCCATAATACTTTTTCGATTTTATGGAAGCCGGACCAATCTTTTTCCGTTTTACCTTCTTCGGCTAAATCGGCTAGGCGAGCATCAATGCGAGGGTCTAGATCCCCAAAACTTTCTGCGATTGGCTCTGAACGCTCAAAATGCATTCTTGCAAGCGGGTAAATTTCTTTTGCTTTTTGCACATCACCTTTTTCTAGGTAACCAACAAATTTTTCTGTACCCGTTACTAATTGATCTATTTCCTCAATTACAAATTGTTTGTAAGTTTCGGTTTCTTTGCTTAAATCTAAAGCAAAAGCGTGGGTTGTAATAAAAAAGCTAGAAAGTGCGAAAGCAAGTTTGGTTAAACGCATAGTAAGTCTCCTTAAACAATATTTTGGCATAAATAATAATACTGTTGCGAACTATTCTCAAAAAGAAAATAAAAATTTTGTGAACTACTTCACATTTTAATTTGTAAATTTTTATCAAAAGAAGACCGCTTGCTTATGCTAGAATAAACTGATTTTTTAGGTAGGAACGATATGAGTAAACAGCAAAAATCTTTTATTCTCCACTCTCCTTTCAAACCTTCAGGCGATCAGCCGACTGCGATTGCAAAGCTCACCGAAGGCTTGAATGATGGATTGGCACACCAAACCTTACTCGGTGTAACGGGTTCGGGGAAAACATTCACGATTGCGAATGTCATTGCACAACTTAATCGCCCAGCGATGGTACTTGCTCCAAATAAAACGCTCGCGGCTCAGCTTTATGCTGAGATGAAAGCCTTTTTCCCTGAAAATGCGGTGGAATATTTCGTTTCCTACTATGATTACTATCAGCCCGAAGCCTATGTGCCGTCAAGCGACACCTTTATTGAGAAAGATGCCTCGATTAACGAGCAGATCGAGCAAATGCGACTTTCCGCTACCAAATCGTTTTTGGAACGCCGAGACACCATCGTAGTCGCTTCCGTTTCCGCCATTTACGGCTTGGGGGATGTTGATGCCTATATGCAGATGATGTTGCATTTGCAGGTGGGGGCGATGATCGGGCAGCGTGAAATTTTAAGCCGCCTTGCCGAATTACAATACACTCGCAACGATCAGGCATTTCAGCGTTCAACCTTCCGTGTACGTGGCGATGTGATTGATATTTACCCTGCCGAGAGTGATGAAGTGGCTTTAAGAGTTGAGTTGTTTGATGACGAAATCGAAAATCTCTCATTGTTTGACCCACTCACAGGGCATAGTTTAGGTAAAGTGCCTCGCTACACGATTTACCCGAAAACGCACTATGTTACGCCACGAGAACGAATTTTAGATGCGATTGAGCAGATTAAAGAAGAGCTTGCCGAACGCCGAACTTACTTTATTCAAGAAAATAAATTGCTGGAAGAGCAACGCATCGCTCAACGTACTCAGTTTGATATTGAGATGATGAACGAGCTAGGATACTGCTCAGGCATTGAAAACTATTCACGCTATTTGTCTGGAAGAAAAGAGGGCGAAGCACCGCCGACTTTGTTTGATTATATGCCGGCGGACGGTATTTTGGTGATTGATGAAAGCCACGTTACTGTGCCACAAATCGGCGGAATGTATCGAGGCGACCGAGCGAGAAAAGAAACTTTGGTACAGTATGGCTTCCGTTTGCCGTCTGCTCTTGATAACCGACCGTTGAAATTTGAAGAGTTTGAACGTCTTTCTCCACAAACGATCTATGTTTCAGCCACACCGGGAGCCTATGAATTAGAGAAAAATCCTGATGTTGTCGATCAGGTCGTTCGTCCGACAGGCTTACTCGACCCAATTATCGAAGTTCGCCCTGTTGCTACGCAAGTGGATGATTTACTTTCCGAAATTCACAAACGAGTAGCAGTGGACGAACGAGTGCTGGTTACGACGCTCACCAAAAAAATGGCGGAAGATTTAACCGATTATCTGGATGAGCACGGCGTGCGAGTGCGTTATTTACACAGCGACATCGATACCGTAGAGAGAGTAGAGATCATTCACGATCTTCGTATGGGAATGTTTGATGTGCTGGTCGGTATCAACTTACTGCGAGAAGGCTTGGATATGCCGGAAGTCTCGCTCGTTGCTATTCTCGACGCTGATAAAGAGGGCTTTTTACGTTCCGAACGCTCGCTTATCCAAACCATCGGACGAGCCGCCCGAAACCTCAACGGCAAAGCGATTCTCTACGGAGACCGCATTACCAACTCAATGCAAAAAGCGATTACGGAAACCGAACGCCGCCGTGAAAAACAGATGAAATATAATGAAGAAAACGGCATTGTGCCACAAGCATTGAACAAAAAAGTCGGCGAGTTGCTTGATATTGGACAATCCGACAAACCAAAACGAGGCAAACAAGCGGTCAAAAAAGCGGAAAATTCTGCAAACGACTACAAACCAAAATCCCGTAAGGAATTAGAAAAAGAGCTGAAAGTGTTGGAACAACAAATGCGGGAATTTGCAGCGAATTTAGAGTTTGAGAAGGCTGCGGCGACGAGGGATAAGTTGCAGCAGTTGAAGGCGGTTTTGTTGGAGGTTTAATATAAAACAGTAGGTTGGGCTGATCTTGCAGAAACCCAACACGATTTTTAAGAAGTTTTGTTGGGTTACGCTTTGCTAACTCAACCTACGAGCTACCCCAAATTCAGGATTTATGCGGAACTATTTTTTACTTGTATATCCCATCAATACAATTAGTGTTAAAGCCTTTGCTTTATTTTCTTTTTTATCATTCTATCTGCATCTAGTCGATTACCTAGGCTATATATGTATGATAACCATTGAAATAATATTACTGCAATTATAACTATAATCATAATGAATAAATTCTGTTGTGTGTTTATAGATGATTTTATGTATTCGTTATTCTTCTTATCAAGAATGATTTTACAAATTGTATTAATGTCATCAGATGAGTGATTTTCTTCTATGAATTGGCAGTGAGTATATTTTTCAGATGAATGTGATAGTGAGAATATCTCTTTCCAGTTAAATTTCCTAACATAATCATCTTTTAACCAATAATACTGTTGATTGCTTTTTAATTGTATTAGCAAGGATTCTCCAGTAGTATTGTTTATCATAAATGGCATTGTAATAAGTGATAACGAAAGAGTGAGTAAATAGACTATTAATAGTGTTATAAATTTATTTTTGCTCGGTACGTTAATCACTTTTAGTTCTTGAATGTCAAAATTATTTTTTAACTTCGATAATAGCTTATAATCTAGTTCATACTTCCTTACCCATGATTCGAATTCCTGTTTTTGTCGTAAACATATTGCATTTGTTTTATAGTAAAAATTGAACCGTTCTATTTCCATAATATCATTGATAAGTTCATTGTCTTTTTTATAGTTTTTATCATTCCCAATAAGTAAGATTAATAACCTATGGATTAAAGAAAAACTTGATTTCGCTCTATAAGTAAACACAAAGTAAAGTATTAAGATGAGCACTGCTATAAAGGCATAGTATAAAATATGGCTGTATTTTTCGGTTATGCTAAGTAAGTCAGATATTTTATTCATAACTGGATTAAGATAAGTTACAGAAAGATGTTTATATTATATATTTATAACTATTTAATTTTGAAATATTTTTTTAGTATTCTTATATTTATTTGTAAAAAAGTAACAAATGCTTTTCGATACCCACATCCATCTTGACCAATTTTTAGATCAAGAAATTAAACAAATTTTGCAGCAGCCTAATTTAGAAGGCGTTCTTGCTGTTGCAACGGATTTAGCGAGTTGTGAAAGATTATTGGCATTAAAAGAGCAGTATTCTAATCTCTACATTGCCGCAGGTTTTCACCCTGAGCAGGCATTACCTACGGAGAGTGAGATCGAAAAGTTATTCGATTTTATTGCAAAAAAGTATCAAAAATTGACCGCTTGTGGGGAAGTTGGGTTGCCGCATTATCTGAAGCGAGAAAATCCGGAATTAGATTATCAGCCTTATATTGATTTGTTAGAGCGTTTTATTGTGGCAAGCAAGCGGTATAATTTGCCGTTAAATTTGCATATTGTGTATGAGGATACGGAAATTGCCCTTGAATTGCTGGCAAGACATCAAATTCAAAAAGCCCATTTCCATTGGTTTAAAGCAAGTAATGAAACGTTGGAAAAATTGCTTTTAACCCCTTATTTTGTTAGTCTTACGCCCGATATTTTGACTAACCCGAAAACGCAAAAAGTCGCTCAGACGTTTCCGTTAGAACGGCTTTTAATTGAAACTGATGCCCCTTGGCAACACGAGGGATTTAAGCCTGTAGAAATTACTCTGCAACTCGTTGCCATAATCCAAAAACTAGCGGAAATTAAGCAGTTGCCAGAAAAAGTGGTGGCAGAACAGATCAGCCAAAATACGTATTCATTTTATCTCACTAAATAGAATTTATTAAATCTATGAAAAACCATCAACCGATTAAAGGGGCAATTGCAATTATCACCGCAGGTGTGTTGTTTGCCTGTATTAATACGCTTATTCCAAAGCTGACTTCCATCTCACCGATTGACTCTAGTGTGATTGCATTAGTGCAATATCTGATTGCGTTTGTGTTTCTTGTGCCAAGTATGAATAATGTCGGCTTTTTCTCATCATTAAAGACGGCACATTTTGGGCAACATTGTTTTCGTATTTTTCTTTCCGCAATCGGTATTCAGTGTTGGACAATGGCATTAGCTAACCAATTGCCGATTTGGCAAGGTATTGCCTTACTAATGACTTCGCCGCTCTTTGTAACTATTGGTTCGGGGGTATTTTTAAAAGAACAGGTCGGTAAAAGACGATGGATTGCCACTGCACTTGGTTTTGTAGGAGCAATGATTATTTTAGAGCCGTGGAGCGATAATTTTAACTTGATTGCATTATTACCACTTGCCGCAGCCTTTTTCTGGGCGGGCTATTCATTGATGGTTAAAAAACTTTCCCGTTATGACAGCCCAACAACAATGGTTGCTTATCTGTTTATCTTAATCACGCCGTTTAACTTGTTGATTGCTTTAACTAATCTTAGCCCAAGCGGATTTAGCCTTCCTTCGTGGAGTGATTTCGGCTTTTTAATTTTACTCGGTTTTTTAACCGCTCTCGCTCAATTAGCAGTAGCAAAAGCCTATAATTTAGCAGATGCTTCTTACATTCAACCGTTTGATTTTATTAAGTTACCGCTCAATGTATTAGCCGGCTGGCTCGTTTTTAACTGGGTACCGCCGGGCAAATTATGGCTAGGAGCTGCCATTATTATTGCTGCAACAGTTTATATTACTTATGTGGAAGGGAAGGAAAATAAGCGAACAAGCGGTTAAATTTTACATCTTGTTTGCAATTATCTTAAAAGGCGGACGTGTTAGTCCGCCTTTGTTTTTTACTTATGCAGGATTATCAATATCAATAAATTCTACTTCTAAGCCATATTGTTGAGCCAGCCATTCACCGAGAGCTTTTACGCCGTCTCGTTCTGTGGCGTGGTGTCCGCAGGCGAAGTAGTAAATGCCTTGTTCACGGGCAGAGTGAGTGGTTTGTTCGGAAATTTCGCCACTAATAAACGCATCGCAGCCTTTTTCAAAAGCGAGATCAATATAGCCTTGTCCGCCGCCTGAACAGATACCGATTTTTTTAATCAATTTTTGTGGTGATGAAGTAAATTCATTGCATAAAATAACGGTGCGTTGTAACGTTTTTTCGAGTTTTTGCTTCAGTTCTTCCGCAGAAATCGGTGTTTCTAATTCGCCATACATTGGAATAGAATTTGGGGTATTTTCTAAACCTTGTAAATTTATTACGCCTAAATGTTTCGCTAGTTGAGCGTTATTACCTAGTTCCGGGTGGATATCAAGGGGTAAATGGTAGCCAAACAGATTAATATCATTCACTAACAATTGCTTAATGCGTTTACCTTTCATACCACGAATGCACGGGTTTTCGCTTTTCCAAAAATAGCCGTGATGGACTAAAATCGCATCTGCATTTTTCTCAATTGCTTTTTCAATCAGAGGGAGTGAGGCAGTTACGCCGGTAATGATTTTTTTGATTTCTCTTTTGCCTTCAACTTGTAAACCGTTTGGAGCATAGTCATTAATTGCGGGGCTACTTAGTTTTGTGTTGAGAATTTGTTCTAGTTCAAGATTGGTTATTGTCATTAGTTTTTCCTTTTTATTCTGTAAATAAGCGGTAAAATTTTACAAAAATCTTACCGCTTGTGAAATTATTTATTATTCTTGGGCTAGTGCTGTAATCGGATTAAGTCTTGATGCATTACGAGCCGGAATATATCCAAATACAATGCCGATAAGGGTAGAGCAGAATACCGCAATAATGACAGATTCTGGCGAAAGAATCATTTTAAAGTTTGAGCCTAAATGATTAAACGCCCAAATAATGCTGCCTGCCAATAAAATACCAATTACGCCTCCAATCAAGCAAATTACAACAGCTTCAATCAGGAATTGTTGCAAAATATTGCGTTGTTTTGCTCCAATTGCCATTCGCACACCAATTTCACGGGTTCGTTCAGTTACTGAAACCAACATAATATTCATTACCCCAATACCGCCTACAATTAATGAGATAAGTGCAATAGAAGAAATCAGCAATGTCATCGTATTTGTGGTATCAGTGATGGTTTGTTTAATGCTATCACTATTAATAATAAAGAAATCTTTTTTACCGTGTCGGGCGGTGAGTAGCTCGGTAATGCTTTTTTCCGCCGTTTGGCTTTCAACATTATCTTTAATTTTAACGGTGAGAGAATCAATCTGCTTCGCTCCTGAAACACGTTGCATAATCGTACTATAAGGCGACCAAAGGGTCAGGCTGGTTTGATTCATCGCATTGGCTTGTTCAGCTACACCAATAATTTGAAGCGGTTTTTTATCCACTAAAATAATTTTGCCTTCTACCGGGGCAGGTAAGCCTAAGTCTTTTTGAGTGTTGGGATCTATCACTATTACTTGAGCAACATTTTTGACTTCTTCAGTAGTGAAAAAACGTCCTGAAATGAGTTTCAGCCCTTTTACGTCTATAAATTCTTCACCGACACCACGCACAGAGCCTGTTACCGCAGTATTGCCATAAATTAATGTTGCATTTACATTGCTTGATGGAGTAGTACTTTCAACGTAATTTTGCCGACTTAGTGCTAACGCATCGCTAACCGTTAGGTTTTTAGTAAGATTTGCCCGTCGGTCGCCAAAGCCTGTACCGTTGAGAATATCCATTGTATTTGTACCTAAACTATTGATATTCGCAAGAATTTGCTGCTGCGAGCCTTGTCCTAATGCGACAACGGAAATAACAGAGGCAATGCCAATAATAATGCCAAGCATCGTGAGCAACGCCCGCATTTTATGAGCTAAAATAGCACTACTCGCCATTTTGAAAGATTCGATTAATTGATCGATAAATCGAGGTTGTTTATGAGGCGTTTTACTAAGTTTGAGTTCAGTAGAATAGGGCTTTTGACGTTCATCTCGAATAATTTCACCATCTTTAATTTCAACTACGCGGCTGGATTGAGCAGCAATGTTAGGATCGTGAGTAACCATAATAATGGTATGACCCTCTTGGTGTAGATCCCGTAAAATTTCCAATACCGTTTCGCCACTTTTGGAATCTAATGCCCCTGTGGGCTCATCGGCTAAAATAATCTCACCACCGTTCATTAATGCACGAGCAATACTGACACGTTGCTGTTGTCCTCCTGATAGTTCATTGGGGCGATTGCGTATTTTATCATCTAATCCCAGTTTAGCTAATAAATTATCGGCACGTTGTTTGCGAGATGTGGTATCCATTCCTGCATAAATGGCGGGTAGAGCTACATTTTCATTGGCTGTAAGAGCAGGCAATAGATTATAGCGTTGGAAAATAAAACCGAATTTACGTTGGCGTAGGTCAGAAAGCTCATCAGCAGTCATTTGCTGGGTTTCTTTTCCACCAATACGGCAAATGCCTGAACTAGCGGTATCTAAACAACCGATGATATTCATCAAAGTGGATTTGCCGGAGCCTGAAGCTCCAATAATGGCAACAAAATCACCTTGTTCTATGGTAAGGTTAATATTTTTTAAAATATGGGCTTGGTTTTCTCCCAAGCCGAAATATTTATTCAGATTTTCAATTTCGATTAACTTCATACAAGCGGTCGTTTTTCTCATCAATTTTGCAAATTTAGGAATATTGTGTCCAAAGCGGAATGTTTAATTCTATCTTTAGACCGCCCATATCGCTTTTTGTTAAATGAATATCGCCTTGATGTTGCTGTACCGCATTATGAACAATCGATAACCCTAAACCCGTGCCACCCGTTTCTCTGGTTCTGGCTTCATCCACCCGGTAGAAAGGCTTTAAAATATTTTCATACTCACTTTCTGGTACACCTTGCCCATCATCTTCAACAATTAATGTTAATTTTTCATCGTGAATATCCATTGAAATAGCAATGATTTGATTTGCATATTTCTGTGCGTTGCGAATTAAATTTTCTAACGCACTAGAAAGAGAATCCTGAGAACCATTAATAAAATAGAGTGCCGGATTTTCAATATTTTGTTTAATAATAAGTACTATATTATTCTGTGATGTCTCAAATTTAGCATCTTCAATAACATCTTGCCAGATTTCGTTAATTTCAAATATTTTTTTATTAATTTGATAATTAATTTTTTGTCTTGAAATAACCAGTAAATCTTTAATCATTTGATCCAGTTTACCAATTTCATTTTCAATACGATTAATTTCAGGAAGCTCTCCTGTTTTTCTACGTAAAATAGCTGTAGCTAATTGTAACCTTGCTAGTGGTGTTTTTAGCTCGTGAGAAACATCTGAAATCATTCTTTGTTGTTGTTCGGTCAAGTCTTTTAAACTTGTTACCATATGATTAAAACTTTTTCCAACTTCTCTGATTTCATAGATACTTTCGTTTTCGAGTTTAGGATTAGTTTCCAGATATCCTGTTGCAATGGCATTTGCAGATTCAGTTAAATTTTGAACAGGTTTAGTAATTTTAAATGATAACCATAATAACAATGGTATACCTGAAAACATTAGTATTAATGTTATTAAAAATGGAGAATCTAGGATCGTATTCAACCACTCTTTTTGAGCATCTACGGCTTTAATAAAATATTGGTTATAAGTATGTGTAGGTGATTTAACAATGAAAGGTCCATATATTTCAATATTTTCAAAGCGGCGTTGTAATGGCTCTTGAGTTTGTTGTGATTGGTAAATAAAAAATTGTAGTGATTTAATATTACTTTGGTTTACACCACTTAAATTCCCACTCTCTTTATCTTCTAAAATAACATCATAACCGTTAGCTGTTTCAACAGATAAATTTCGCTCAAATACTTCATCTAAATTTAAATTTTGTTCGGTTTCAAAACTTTCATTTTTAAAATAGAACTGATCTTTTTGTGAAATAGGTGAGAATTTTCTTGAATCAAATTTATCAATATTAAAAGTAATTACAATAAATAAGCTAAGTAATAAACCATAATACGTAACAAGTTTATAGGCTAAGCGTTTTCTAAGGTTTGAATATTTTTTTAATAAATTTAGCATACATAATCGTAGAATATAAAAATCCCTAAAATAATTTCTATTTAGGGATTTGGAAAATATTATTCGGTTACCAATAAGTAACCTTTTCCTCTTAATGTCTTAAACCAAGGTAAGCCATCTTCTCGTTCGGGTAATTTTTTACGAAGGTTAGAGATGTGCATATCAATAGCACGATCATAGGGCGTTAATTGTTTACCCAAGATTTCTAAACTTAATAACTCTCTAGATAAAATTTGACCTGGATTACGTATCAAGCGTTGTAATAATGCAAACTCTGTACCTGTTAAGTCTAAATCGTTACCTTGATAAGAGGCTTGCTGGCGACCTGAATGTAGCTGTACACCTGCAAATTGTAACAATTTAGCCATATTTTCAACCGAGCTAGATTCAATTTGAATATCATCTGCTTGAGGTAGTTGAGAAACTGTGCGTCTTAAAATAGCTCTCATTCTTGCCACTAACTCACGGTCATTAAAAGGCTTAGGTAGATAATCATCAGCCCCTAATTCTAAACCTAAAATACGGTCAATTTGGTCGTCTCTTGCACTTAACATTAGAACAGGTAATGTGTATTTTTGTCTGATTCGTTTTAATGTCTCTACACCATTTAAGACAGGCATCATTACATCAAGTAAAATTAAATCATATTGGTTAGCTTCTAATTCATTTAAGCCTTCTTGACCATTATGAACCACTTTTACTTGAAATCCTTCCAATGAGAGCAGTTCTGTTAATAATTCAGTCAGTTCAATATCATCATCTATTAATAGGATTTTTAGCATAAGATATTTCCTATAAAATATGGGCAACTATATTTAATTTTTATAGCTATAATATGGTTCTGAAATAGTAAGATTTATCTTATTATAACAAGCAAAACAAATTATTCTACTTTTTTTACTTGATGCCAAATTGCATCTAATTCGGCTAACTTACACTCTTTTACAGTTCTTCCGGTATTTTTAACTGCTTGTTCGACTTTTCTAAAGCGTTTTTCAAATTTAAGATTGGCATTTCGTAAATTTTCTTCAGCATCAGTATGATAATGACGACATAAATTTACAATTGCAAACAATAAATCGCCTAATTCTTCAGCCAATTCTTTGGAACGATTCGGATATTGAACTATTTCTGCTTTTACTTCATCAAGTTCTTCTTCTACTTTTTCTAACACTCCTTGCGGATTATCCCAATCGAATCCCACTTTTGAACAACGTTTTTGTAATTTATTGGCACGAGTAAGTGCTGGTAGTGCAAACGGAAGATCATCTAAAATAGATTGTTGATTTTTATGCTTCTCATCATTTGCTTTTTGTTGCTCCCAACTTTTTAATGCCTCTTCACTATTTTCTGCTTTCACATCACCAAAAACGTGAGGGTGACGATAAATCAATTTATCGTGAATATCGTTTACTACATCATCAAAGGTAAAAGATCCTTCCTCTTTCGCAAGCTGACTTAAGAAAACCACTTGGAGTAATAAATCCCCCAATTCCTCACGCAGAGCGGAGCGATCATTGGTATGAATAGCTTCAGCAACCTCATAGGTTTCTTCTAATAAATGAGGGAGCATTGTGTCGAAATTCTGTTTTAAATCCCAAGGGCAGCCTTGTTCCGGGTGACGAAGTTGATTTACAACTTCAAGAAATTGTTCGATAGTTGCCATATTTTTCCTTGTACAAGCGGTTGATTTTTGTGAAATTTTTGCAAATTCTAGCATAATAACGTTCTTTTCGCTTATAATAAGGCAGCTTTTATCAAAACTAGGAACGAAATGGCAGCAGAAAAATTAACTAAAAAACGTTTGATTCAAATTGTGGTAATGCTTGCCATTCTTCTAATTGCATTTTTTTATCGAACTTATACACACACTTAGTGATCTGATATGTCAATAAAACGTATCAAAAAACCGTAAATTGTGCTTTAATAGCAAGAATTTTATTTATCTCACAACTCAATCCAAAAGGAATAAAAATGAGCTGGTTAGAAAGAATTTTAGGTAGAGAATCTTCCTCATCAAGTGCTAAATCAAAAGTGCCGGAAGGCGTTTGGACAAAATGTACAAGCTGTGAACAGGTGTTATACAGTGAGGAATTGCAACGCAATCAACAAGTTTGCCCGAAATGTGATCATCATATGCGTATTGATGCTCGCACACGTCTATTAAACTTATTAGACAAAGATTCAGCTGTTGAAATTGCTGCGGATTTAGAACCACAAGATGTGTTGAAATTTAAAGATTTAAAAAAATATAAAGATCGTTTAACGGCTGCACAAAAACAAACGGGCGAAAAAGATTCCTTTATCGTTTTTTCGGGGAAACTTTATGATATGCCTGTGGTAACTGCATCATTCAACTTTGAATTTATGGGCGGTTCTATGGGGTCTGTTGTTGGAGCTAAATTTGTGAAAGCGGCAGAAAAAGCCTTAGCGGAAAAAATTCCGTTTATCTGTTTTTCGGCATCGGGCGGAGCTCGTATGCAAGAGGCATTATTTTCATTAATGCAAATGGCAAAAACCAGTGCGATTTTAGCAAAAATGAAAGAGCAGGGTGTGCCGTTTATTTCTGTTTTAACCGACCCAACGCTGGGCGGTGTTTCAGCAAGTTTAGCGATGTTAGGTGATGTAAATATTGCTGAGCCAAAAGCGTTAATCGGTTTCGCCGGACCTCGTGTTATTGAGCAAACAGTGCGTGAAAAATTACCGGAAGGTTTCCAACGTGCTGAGTTTTTATTAGAACACGGTGCGATTGATATGATCGTTCCACGTAAAGAAATGCGTGATGCCCTTGCACGTATTTGTGCAAAATTAACTAATCAACCGACGCCGTTTAAAGTGGCAGAATTGATTGTTGAAAATGTAGAATAACGAATGAATACATTAATTACCCCTAAAGCCACGGATTCTTTGGAAACGTGGCTTTCCTATTTAGAACAAGCCCATTCTAAGCCGATTGATATGGGCTTGGATCGTATTACAGCAGTTGCAAAGGATTTGGATTTACTTAATCCTGCCCCTTATGTCATTACCGTTGCGGGAACAAATGGCAAAGGTTCAACTTGTCGATTACTGGAAATCGCTTTATTAAAAGCAGGCTTTCGTGTTGGTGTTTATTCTTCACCGCATTTAATTCATTATAATGAACGGGTAAGAATTAATGGCGATGTTCTGCCGGAAACGTATCACGTTCAATCCTTTGCAAAAATTAATGAAAAAAAGACCGCTTCACTTACTTATTTTGAGTTTAGTACACTTTCTGCCTTTGAATTATTTAAGCAAAATCAGTTAGATATTGTGATTTTAGAAGTTGGTTTAGGTGGCAGATTAGATGCGACCAATATTGTTAATCCAAATCTTGCGATTATTACGTCTATCGATATCGATCACGTTGCATTTTTAGGCGATAACCGAGAAGATATCGGACGTGAAAAAGCGGGCATTTTCCGTGAAAATATTCCTGTAATTATCGGCGAGTCGGATTGCCCTAATTCCATTAGAGAAATGGTGAAATCGTTAAATTGTAACGCTTTTTATCGGGATCAAGATTGGCATTTTGAAATTAAAAACAATCTATTCCATTGGTATTCTAAAGAAAAAAACTTTAAAGATTTACCTCTACCATTAATTCCAATTCCAAATGCGGGAACGGCACTAGCGGCATTAATGCAATTACCATTTGAAATTAATGAACAAATTATCCGAGAAGCATTTAGCGAAGCTCAAATGACCGCCCGTTTTCAGCTTTTAACGGATAAAGATTTTGCAAAATTTTCACAAAAACAACCGCTTGCACAAGTAATTATTGATGTGGGGCATAATCCGCACGCAGCCCGTTATTTGGCAGATAAACTTGCAGAGTTAAAACAAGCAAATCAAAAAATCTATGCAGTATTTAGTGCATTAGAAGATAAGGATTTGTCCGGCATTGTTCAGCCACTCGAAAATGTAATTGATGAATGGCATTGTGCCAGCTTAAATTGTTGGCGTGGGCAGAGTGGTGAGCAAGTATTAGAAAAATTGGTAAAAGTTTTACCAAATTCAACCGCTTGCAGCTACCAAAGCGTGCCTGAGGCAAGCCTTGCCTTATTTGAGAAAGCAAAAGCAGAGGATATCGTTTTGGTGTTTGGCTCGTTCCATACCGTAGCAGATTTTATGCTTTGGTTAGAAAAATAATCAATTTAAATCAAAAATAAAGGCGAACTTGATGTTCGCCTTTATTCATTTATTAGCTTAAAGCACTTTTACAATCGCTTCCGCTAAGGCATCAATATTTTTGCTGGTAATACCTGCTACATTGATACGACCTGAGCGTACTGCATAGATTGCAAATTCATCTTTCAATTTATCCACTTGTTCAGGAGTTAAGCCACTGAATGAGAACATACCGTTTTGTTCGGTAATGAAAGAGAAATCTTGAGTTGCCCCTTTCTGTTTCAATTTTTCTACTAATTGCGTACGCATATCTTTAATGCGGTTACGCATTTCGTCTAACTCTTCAATCCATTGTGCTTTTAATTCAGGATCGGCTAATGCCACTGCAACCGCACTTGCACCGTGAGCTGACGGGTTAGAGTAAAGCACACGAATAATTGATTTGATTTGTGTAAATGCACGATTGGCATCATCGGCGTTATCCGCAATTAAAGTGAATGCCCCTACACGCTCGTTATATAAACCGAAGTTTTTAGAGAATGAGCTCGCCACTAATAATTCACGGTTGTTTTTCGCAAATGCACGCAAGCCGTAAGCATCTTCTTCTAAGCCGTTGGCAAAGCCTTGATATGCGAAGTCAAACAACGGCAACCAACCTTTTTCAGACGACAATGCGGCTAACTGATCCCATTGTGCCGGAGTAGGGTCAATACCGGTTGGGTTGTGGCAGCAACCGTGTAATAATACCACATCGCCCGCTTCTGCTTGGCTTAAATCAGCAAGTAGATTATCCCAATCTAAACCGTTAGTCTCTTTATTGTAGTAGCGATAACCTTTTACATTCACTCCAACTGCATCAAAAATACCGTTATGGTTTGGCCACGTTGGAGTAGAAATCCACACATTTTTCGCATTGGTATGGCGTTTAATAAATTCTGCTGCAATACGTAATGCACCTGTCCCCCCTAAACTTTGAGCTGTTTTTGCACGACCAGAAGTGATCACTTCAGCCCCTTCACCAAATAATAAGGCTTGTGTTGCCGCATTAAAGGCTTGAACACCATCAATAGTGAGGTAGTTTTTGCTGGTTTCGGTATCTAATAAGCGTTTTTCTGCTTCTTTTACCGCTTTAACGATTGGAGTTTTACCCTCATCGGTCATATAAACACCGATTCCAAGATTAATTTTGCCTTCACGGGTGTCGGCTTTGAAGGCTTCGCCTAAACCTAAAATTGGGTCTGCCGGTGCTGCTTGAATATGACTGAACATTGACATTAGAAATCCTCTTTAAAAATGGAAAATAGACAGTGAATTTATACGGCTAAATGGAAAAATTAGCAAGAGCAAAACATAAAAAAATTGATACAAACCATAACTTATTTTAATGATTTTTAAAATCTAACTGTTCTTGTAATATTTTTCGACAATTTTCCAACCACGACTTGGGCTGTTTTAGACTCTCTGCGTTCTCCTGCTCAAAAATATCGTGTAAAAAAGCAAATTTTTGCCTATCTGAATAGTAAAGTCTTTTTAGACTGACATAAACTGCCGAGAAAGTGCGTTGCTGTTCCACAAAACCTTGCAAGTTTTGCCAATCAACATCACTTAAATTCAGCTCAGCAAGCGGTTGAAATCCACAAAAATTTTGCAAATCAGCACACATTTCGCTAAAAAACGGCTGTAGAGAAAAATCACGGCTAAAGGCTTGCTCTGCGTCTTGGCAAAATTGTTCGCCTTGAGCAGAAAGTGGATAAATCATCATTGCACTACGGTAGCCACTGCTGGCTTCTTTATTTGGGGTAATTTGCACAAGCCGAAAACCGCAAGCAGACCAAAAACAGTAGAGCGGAGCAGTAAGCCCAAAGCTGACGGACATAAAATCAAGCGGTGGTTTTTTATCTTTATTTTGCAAAATAAAATCGGAAATCAACCGCTTACCAATACCTTGATTTTGCTTTTCAGGCAGCACCGCAATACGAGAAATCCGGACTGAACGTAACTTACACGCCTGAGGTAAATTCCCTTGAAAGCAGAGATATTGTGCCACTAAGTTGCCTTGCGGGCGGCGTTTGCCTTGCCAAATGGCTTGCGTTAGATTTTCATCTAAATTGCCTTCATTTACCGCCCACATACCGCCGATAAGTTGCTCATTTTGATATTCCTGATGCAAAATTTGCTGCTCACCATCAAACAATCGGCGTAAATCAGTCGGCGTGGTTTTGTAATGAGCTTGAGCAAGTAAATGATAAAAATCAGCTAAATTGTTGTTATTTTCGGTTTCTTCAAGCAAAAGTAATTCATTCACAAACTGCTCAAGCGGATCATTTTCTGCCCAACGCAACGGTTTTGTCAGCTGCCAATGTTTATTGGAGCGAGTTAATTGTGGCAAAAACTTAAGAGAAAAACCTCGCCCTGTGCCTTCGTAGTTTTGCGTAGTCGTAGTTAAAACCACTTTATCAAAATAATCGCAAAGTTGGTTGAGAATAGGTAACGGCAGGCTCGCCGCTTCGTCCACAAATAGCCATTGATGAGGTGAAATTTGCTGGCTTTTTATTTGCTCAATAAGATGATCGGGGGCAAAAAAGGGAATTGCTTGTTTTGCACCTTCAAAAAAATGGGGTAAGACCGAGGTAGTGCGAGCTGTAATCAGCACCTGGTTCTGCGTTGATAACTGGTTCGCCAGTAAGCCTGAAAGGGTGGATTTTCCACGTCCACGAGGGGCGGTAATCAAATGAATATCGGCAGAATCAAGCGGTAGATTTTGCAAAATATTTTGCTGCTCTTGCGTTAAATGAAAATTGTAAGATTTTGCCGA
Organism: Mannheimia bovis; assembly: GCF_014541205.1. Classification (NCBI taxonomy): domain Bacteria; kingdom Pseudomonadati; phylum Pseudomonadota; class Gammaproteobacteria; order Pasteurellales; family Pasteurellaceae; genus Mannheimia; species Mannheimia bovis. The sequence goes on from NZ_CP061280.1 coordinate 1,562,280, forward strand.
AAAATTACCGCTTGTTGTGAGTGCTATCGGGTTTGTTTGAATTTGAAACCCAAATTTCTCCACAAGTTTTTTTAAATGTTGATAGAAATTGGGGCAGGCAATAGCGTGATTTTCGTTCCAACGTAACGCATCAAAGTCAATTTCGTGTTCTAATGTTTGCCATTGTGGGCAAAGTAAATAGAGCGTACCGTTTTCTTGAATAGTGCCTGCAAGAATGGCGAATGCCTCAAGATTAAAATTTACCCCCTGCTCGGCACGCATATCATAAATGGCGAAAGGGCGTTCTTGCCCTAAAATAGATTTGGCGTTAGAAAAAGAGCAGCATTTAAACTGTTGAACTATATCAGGAACATAAAAATAGCCCCCTTGAGCATTTAACTCAACGGGGAGCTTTTTATCATCGGTTACAATAATTAAAGAACGCATTAGGTCTATTCTTTTTCTGAAATATACGGATCTTCGTAACCCAAACTTTGCATAATTTCCGTCTCTAAACTTTCCATTTCTTCAGCTTCTTCATCGGTCAAATGGTCGTACCCCAATAAGTGAAGTGTGCCGTGAATGGCTAAATGAGCCCAATGAGCCTCTAACGGTTTTTGTTGTTCTTGAGCTTCTTTTTCCATCACTTGACGGCAGATCACCAAATCGCCCAAGAGCGGCATTTTAATGCCTTCAGGCACTTCAAACGGAAAAGAAAGCACATTGGTAGGCTTGTCTTTGCCTCGGTAGGTTAAATTCAGCTCGTGGCTTTCCGCTTCATCTACAATGCGAATGGTGATTTCCGTTTCGGGGAAATCTTCGGTTTTCGCTTGCATTGCAAGGGCTTTGTGCACCCAAGTGTAGAATTGAGCTTCGCTCGGTAAGTTTTCGCTGTTTTCGCAGGCGATTTGTAAGTCGATGTATAAATTTTCCATTGGGTTACCTTTTACACATTATTTCCATTTTTCAGCCGCTTGTTGGTCGCTGTCACGCCCTTCAATCCAGCGTTCGCCCTCTTGGGTTTGCTCACGTTTCCAAAATGGGGCTCGGGTTTTGAGGTAATCCATAATAAACTCGTTGGCGTGGTAGGCATCGCCTCGGTGGGCAGAACTCACTCCCACTAACACAATTTCATCGCCTGTATGAAGTTGCCCGATACGGTGGATAACCGCAACACGCTGAATATCCCAACGGGTACGAGCTTCATCTACAATTTCTTGTAGGGCTTTTTTCGTCATTGCAGGGTAGTGTTCAAGATATAAGCCCGAAACATTATCACCCAAATTCATTTCACGCACTTTGCCGATAAAAAGTGTGGTTGCCCCAACAGAATGATGTTCACTTAGCCAACGGTAAATATGGTTTTGGTCAAATTCAGTTTCTTGCACTTCTATTAAGGTGGAATTCATTTAACCCCCTGTTACCGGTGGGAAAAAAGCAACTTCATCGCCATCTTTAATTGGGCTGTCTAGCGAGGAAATCGTTTGGTTGATTGCCACTAATAATTTGCCTTTTTCTAATGCAAGTTGCCATTTTTTACCTTGTTGGCTTAAATGCTCACGCAATTCTTCTGCTGTAGCAAAATTGGCTTCCACTTCTAACATATCCGTTGCCACAAGTTCACGCACTTGAGCGAAAAATAATACTTTAATCAACGTTGAAATCTCCTGATTTGCCACCGCTTTTATGTAATAAGCGGACATTTTCAATCACCATATCTTTTTGCACCGCCTTACACATATCATAGATAGTAAGAGCCGCCACGCTTGCTGCAGTTAAGGCTTCCATTTCTACGCCGGTTTTCCCGGAGAGTTTACAAAGCGATTCAATGCGAACTTGGTTGGTTTCAGGTAACGCTTCAAGCTGAACTTCTACTTTAGATAGTAATAAAGGATGGCAAAGGGGAATAAGCTCCCACGTTCTTTTTGCTGCTTGAATCCCTGCAATTCGGGCTGTAGCGAATACATCGCCTTTATGATGATTACCGCTGATGATCATCTGCAAGGTTTCTGCATTCATTCGTACAAAGGCTTCGGCACGAGCAACACGGACGGTTTCTTGCTTCATTGAAACATCAACCATATTGGCTTCGCCATTATTATTAATGTGTGTAAATTGATTCATAATATTTGATTTGCAAAAAATGATAAAAATCTGACCGCTTGATTGCTGTTTTTAGCCGCCAATAGAAGATAAGTTATTTCTCACGCCACTATCGCCAATGTGCAAATAGTGATGCTCTCGTTTGCCTTGTAAAGCCGATTTCAAGCGAGTTTCAAGCTGCAATTGTTGATCGTCTGATTGTAATAAATCACGAATATCAATCCCTTCCTCGCCAAATAGGCAGAGATGAAGTTTACCTAAGGCTGACACTCGCAGGCGGTTGCACGAGGCACAGAAATTCTTTTCATAAGGCATAATCAAGCCAATCTCGCCTTGGTAATCCGGGTGAGATAGCACTTTTGCAGGTCCATCTGATATCGCTTTAGGCTGTAGCTGCCAACCTTCTCTTAGCAAACGTTCCATTACCGATTGACCTGAAAGGTGTTGCTTTTTGAAAAAGCTACCCATTTCACCTGTTTCCATCAGTTCGATAAAACGCATTTGGATTGGTTTATCTTTAATCCAAGCAAGGAAATTATCCAACTCGTGAGCGGTGTATTGTTTCATTAACACGGCATTAACTTTGATTTTTTTATAGCCAATTTCAAAAGCTCTATCAATACCATTTAAAATCGATTTTAGTTTGTTTTCGCCGGTAATTAATTGGAATTGACGAGTATCTAAACTATCAACACTCACGTTAATATCAGTAATGCCGGCTTGCTGCCAAAGTGCAACATCACGTTCCATTCTGTAGCCGTTGGTGGTTAATGCAACTTTGCGGATACCTGCAGTTTGTGAAAGGGTATGGGCAATTTCAGCAAAATCTTTGCGTAAAGTAGGCTCGCCACCTGTAATACGGATTTTCTCTGTACCTAGATTAGCGAAGGCTTTAGCGATGCGTTGAATTTCATCAACACTTAGGAATGTTTGCTTATGCGAAGGCGGTTTATAGCCATCGGGTAAGCAATAGTTACAACGGAAGTTGCAAACATCGGTAATAGAGAGCCTCAAATAGGTATATTGACGCTGAAAACGATCAACAAGCCCAGAAACCACATCATTACCCACGTTTTTAATTGGGATAATAGATTGCATTTGACACCTTTCTAAACACGAGAGGACAACTCATTTCTAAGTTATCCTTTGAACAGCTAAACTGTTACTGGCATAAATTCCATATCAAAAATTTGTCTTTAATTTTTAGAGTTAGGAAATAATGCTCGGAGTCTTAATAAAATTGGGTTTATTGTAGGGGGAGAATGCCGATTACGCAAGAGGTATATAGTGGTATATTTTAAACGGAGATCGTAACTAAATCAGGTTAGTTTGATTTATATCATTTTTTTGAATAGGTAATTTTGTTATTTTAGTCTGGTAATTTTTTGCCTAGGAAAAAAGAATGACTGAAAATAATCAATGGTCTTGCTTGATTAATAAGCAAGGCAAGGTTCTAGAATGGGAAAATAAAGCCGGAGTAGCGTATTTAACACAGTTAAAACAACTCTGCCTTTATGCTCAAGCGTTTCTCTATTCAGACCAAATTTCATTATCTTTTTTCTATTGTTTGCCTACTCAACACTGGCTTAAAGTTCTGTTAAAACGCCATCAGGAGTTTACTTTAATACACGTAGAGCAGAGCTCATTACCGTTTGAACTGAGCAAGCGAGAAATTGAGCTATTAATGTTAATCAGCAGTGGACTGAGTAATGAAGAGATTGCCAATTTATTGAATATCAGTAAACGCACGGTTGATAAGCACATTGAGAATATTTTTGCTAAAACAAAAATAGAAAATCGAACGCTACTGGCTGTTTTTGCCATTACTGAAAATTTAATCTGCTTACCGACACCGGGCAACATAGAACAATCTATTCTTGCCACTTTTAAAATCGAACAACTCGCTTTGCAAATTACAAATGAAAAACGACCGCTTGTAATGAATGAACCTGCAACCTTTTCGATTAATAATTATAGCTATCGCCCTATTATTCTTGGTGTGCCGTATGTGGAACAAGGAATTGGTCAAATTGATACCAAAGAGTTGCTTAATGGTACACAACTTGCAGTAGAAAATATAAATCGGCAAGGCGGTATTAATGGGCGAGAAGTACAAATTGCCACTGCCGGTTTTTGTGTAGAGGATAAATCCAGCATATTAAATGCTTATAATGTGTTGTTCGATCAAGAAGTTGATGCGATTTCTACCGCCTATGCTTGTTATTTGCCCGAAGTTCACGAACTGATTGCAACCGAAGGCATTCCTTATTTACATATTGCTACTCATAGCGGTTCAAATAAACTTGCACAGAATTTGCCAAATAAGCGAATTGAGAATATGTTCCAAGTGTGTGCGAGCGATGTTACTTATAGCTTGGGTATTTTAAATTTTCTGCAATATTACCGTTATTATTATGCCGATTTTATGCAAAATAAAACGGTGATGATCGTAAGTGTGAAATGGCAAAAAGTGGATATTGGTATCGATAATTTATCGCACAATTTGCATAAACAAGGTTGGAATATTGAATATGTAGAGCTGGAACAAGAGCCTGCTGCTTATCAACATCTGATGCAGCAAATTCATAATATTTCGCCCTCTATTATCGTACTTGCTTCTTATTTTGCGGAAGATATTGTCCATTTTCATCAAGCCTTTATTGAAAATCCGACTAATGCAATTATCTACAGTATTTACGCACCTTCTGCGTTTTTACCACACGAGCAACCTTGTGAGGGGGTGTTGTGGAGTACCAATAGTGGCTTAAGCAATAACTATTTAGGGCAGCAATTTTGCCGGTGCTATGAGCAGTTATTCGAGCGAAAACCAACCTATTCACAAGCCAGTATTGCTTATGATCAAGCTAATATTTTAGCAAACGCTTGGAAGCAAAGTGTATCGCCTCGCCATTTTAAAGCAGTTTCAAATATTATTCGTCAGCAACCGCATTATGGCGTAAATGGCACTTATTATTTTAATACCGATAGCCAAATCGGTTTGACTTATCCGGAAACAAAAGACTTATCTATTAGCTTGCCACAGCTTGTCTATCAAATTCAGCAAGGCAGAAGTGCGGTAATTGCACCTGAGTTATTTGCTGATTCACAATTTGTGCTACCTGCTTGGTTTTCTTATAAATGATATTGAGGGAGAGTTTTCTCCCTTTTTTATTTGTTATTTTTGCCTTAGATCAAACTTCATTAACTCTTTTGAGTTAATACGTATTTTTACTTATTGTTTATAACTCTAATGAGTTAATAAAATGCCTTCGTCTTTAATTTTTAGCGTTTTTTAGTGGGGGTAGTTATATGTCTAAGATGAAAAAAATAGCCGCTTTTATTGGCATTATGGGGCTTGGTGCTGCCGTTTTAGGTGGTTCGCAATATGCGATGAAAACCACGAATTCGACTGAATTTTGTGTCAGCTGTCATTCAATGACTCACCCGCAAGCAGAATGGGAAGGTAGTGTGCATTTCTCTAACCGCAAAGGGATTCGTGCCGAGTGTTCCGACTGTCACGTTCCGCAAGATGGCTTGCATTATTTCAAAGCGAAAGTGGTTGCTTTAAAAGATGTGTGGCATACCTTTGTTACTAATAAACTTCCTGACCAAGAAGCCTATGAAGCCCACCGTTTAGAAATGGCACAGCGTGTGTGGGAGGATATGAAAGAAACAGATTCTGCGACCTGCCGCTCTTGCCATAGTTTTGATGCAATGGTGCTTTCAGAGCAAAAAGAAGCTGCACAGAAAATGCACAAACTTGCTCAAGAAACTAACCAAACCTGTATTGATTGCCATAAAGGTATTGCTCACTTCTTACCTGAAATGCCGGTGGATAATGCTGCCGCAGCAGGCGAGTTATCTAAACACGGTGCAGAATTTAACGGTAGCGATAAAACCCTCTATTCTCTTGCAATGAATACCGTGCAATTCGCACAAGGAGGTGAGGCTCGTTTAATGCCGTTTGCAGAACTAAATGATTGGAAAGAAGAAAACGGTAAAGTGAAAGCCACTGTTAAAGGTTGGCAACAAGTCGGTGCAGAAAGCGTAGTCTATGCCGGAATGGGGCAACGCATTATGGTGGCATTACTTGGCGATGAAGAACAGAAAAAAGTCACCTTAAAACAAACCGTTCACGATAGCGTAACTGACTCTGACTGGAAAGAGATCAGCTTTGAAGTACTCGCCGATAAAAATAGTGTAACAGCCAATGTTGCGGCACTTAACGCTTTCGGCAATAACTTAAACCAAACACATTGTAGCGGTTGCCACGCAGCAATAGGTGCCGATCACTATACTGCTAATCAGTGGATTGGCGTAGTGAACTCAATGAAAGACCGCACTTCAATGACCGCTGATGATGTGCGTGCAGTCACGATTTATTTGCAACGTAATGCAAAAGACGTTGCAGGCAGTTCCCATTAATCTTCTTGATACCGAGCTTGTGATCCTAAGTCCTTGGATATGGTAGCAAGCCGTAAAGATGCAATACAAGCGGTAATATTTTCTGTAAGTTTTGCAAATGCTTTACCTGGATAAGTAAGAAATTGTTTATCCACTCGATTTTAGAAAGGTGTCTTTTTTAACTTAACTTCAAATGAGGTTTATTATGAAAAAACAAGGCAAAATTGACGCAAGTCGTCGTGGTTTTCTAAAAAATTCATCACTAGGCTTAGCAGCCGGTGCAGGTCTAGCGACTAGCACAACCGGTGTTGTAGGAGCATTAGTTTCTACAAGTGCTAAAGCAGCAGGAATGGAAACAGTATTTACCGCTGCACACTGGGGTCCGATTGGGGTAGTCGTGGAAAACGGTAAAGCAGTAAAATCTGCTGGTGCGATGCCGATGACCATTGAAAATGAACTACAAAGCGTTGTGCCTGATCAGCTTTATTCAGAAGCTCGTGTGAAATATCCGATGGTGCGTAAAGGCTATTTGGAAGGTAATAAAGACACTACTTTGCGTGGACGTGACGAGTGGGTACGCGTTTCTTGGGACAAAGCGTTAGATTTAGTCGCAGGCGAAGTGAAACGCGTAACCGATGCACACGGTGCAAGCGGTATTTTCGCTGGTTCTTACGGTTGGTACAGCTCAGGTGCATTACACGCTGCTCGTACCTTATTACACCGTTACTTAAACTTAACTGGCGGCTTCGTGGGTGTGAAAGGTGACCTTTCAACTGGTGCGGCACAGGTGATTATGCCACACGTTTTAGGTACGATTGAAGTTTACGAACAGCAAACCAGCTGGGAAGTCGTATTAGAAAACAGCGAAATCGTAGTATTCTGGGCGGCTAACCCATTCACAACCTTACGTAATGCTTGGACCTCAACCGACCAGCACGGTATCGAATACTTAACCAAACTGAAAGCTAGCGGCAAACGTGTGATCTGTATTGACCCAGTGAAAAGTGAAACCTGCCAATTCTTAGGCGCAGAGTGGATCCCAACTAACACCGCAACAGATGTAGCGTTGATGATGGGTATCGCACACACCTTAGTGACCCAAGGCAAACATGATCAAGCGTTCCTGAAAAAATACACGAAAGGCTTCGAGCATTTTGAAACTTACTTATTAGGTAAAGAAGACAATCAGCCGAAAGATGCGGAATGGGCAGCAAAAATCACCGGCGTACCGGCAGAAACCATTAAACAATTAGCGGCAGATTTCTCGTCTAAACGCACGATGTTAATGGGCGGTTGGGGTATGCAACGCCAACGCCACGGTGAACAAACGCACTGGATGTTAGTCACCCTTGCTTCAATGTTAGGTCAAATCGGCTTGCCGGGCGGTGGTTTTGGTTTCAGCTACCACTATGCAAACGGTGGTGTGCCAAGTGCAACGGGCGGTATTATCGGCTCAATCACGGCAACCTCTGCCGAAGCAGGTGAAAAATCTTGGTTAGACGATGCATCTAAATTCTCATTCCCTGTAGCACGTGTGGCAGATGCGTTACTCTATCCGGGCAAAACCATCAAATTCAACGGCACGGAAATCACTTATCCGGATATCAAATTAGTGTACTGGGCGGGTGGTAACCCATTCACTCACTTGCAAGATACTAACAAACAAGTGAAAGCGTGGCAAAAACCTGAAACCATTATCGTCAATGAAGTGAACTGGACTCCAACCGCACGTATGGCGGATATCGTATTACCAACCACTACCAGCTACGAGCGTAATGATATTACTATGTCCGGTGACTATTCAATGATGAATATCTTCCCGATGAAACAAGTGGTTGAGCCGCAATTTGAAGCGAAAAGTGATTACGATATTTTCACCGAGCTTTCAAAACGTGCGGGTGTTGATGCCAAATTCACCGAAGGCAAAACCGAAATGGATTGGTTAAAAGGTTTCTACCAAACTGCCTTTGATGCGGCACGTAAAAACCGTGTGATTATGCCAAACTTCGATAAGTTCTGGTCAGAAAACAAACCGGTTACTTTCAAAGCGACTGATAAAGCGAAAAAATGGGTACGCTACGAAGAGTTCCGTAATGATCCGTTATTAAATCCATTAGGTACACCATCAGGCAAAATCGAGATTTTCTCTGATGTAGTGGCGAAAATGAACTACGATGACTGTAAAGGTCACCCAACTTGGTTCGTGCCGGATGAATTTGCGGGTAATGTGACAGCTGAGGCTCCATTAGCGTTAGTGACGCCACACCCATACTATCGCTTACACAGCCAACTTTGCCACACTTCACTGCGTGAAAAATACACTGTGGCAGGACGTGAGCCGGTGTTAATCCACACTGAAGATGCAAAAGCACGTGGTATTGCAAATGGCGATGTGGTGCGTTTATTCAATAAACGTGGTCAAGTGCTTGCCGGTGCGGTAGTAACAGACGGCATTATTAAAGGTACAGTCTGTTTACACGAAGGGGCTTGGTACGACCCGGCAGATTTAGGTCAGTCTGAACAGCCGTTATGTAAATTCGGTAGCCCGAACGTTTTAACTCGTGACGAGGCAACTTCTAACCTTGCTCAAGCGAACTCACCGAACACGGCTATCGTCCAAGTGGAAAAATTCCAAGGCGAAGCACCCGAAGTGACCGTGTTTAAAGAGCCGAAATATACGCAAGCGTAATTAAATGTAAAAACTTAAAGGCACAGATTTTATTCTGTGCCTTTTGTTTTGCCACTTTTACAAGCGGTCAATTTTACTGAATTTTTTGCAAATCTTATGATTTATCCATCGGTTCGAAATCACGTTTGGTTTCGCCTGTATAGATTTGGCGAGGGCGGACGATTTTGATATTTCCTTGTAGATACATCTCTTTCCAGTGGGCAATCCAGCCAACGGTTCTTGCTAAAGCGAACATCACTGTAAACATCGAAGTCGGAATACCGATTGCTTTTAGTACTATACCGGAGTAGAAGTCTACGTTCGGATAAAGTTTATGCTCAATGAAATAAGGATCACTTAACGCAATACGTTCTAATTCCAATGCAACTTCAAATAATGGATTATCAATATTTAACTCTTTTAATACTTCGTGGCAGGTTTCACGCATTACTTTGGCACGTGGATCGTAGTTTTTATAAACACGGTGACCAAAGCCCATTAAACGGAATGGATCATTTTTATCTTTCGCACGGGCGATAAACTCAGGAATACGATCCACTGTGCCGATTTCTTCTAACATATTGATACAAGCTTCATTCGCACCACCGTGAGCCGGTCCCCAGAGAGAGGCAATACCTGCTGCAATACAAGCAAATGGGTTCGCACCGGAAGATGCTGCGGTACGCACAGTAGAGGTAGACGCATTTTGTTCGTGGTCGGCGTGTAAAATAAAGATTCGGTCTAATGCTCGTTCTAATACAGGGTTTACTTCGTATGGCTCACAAGGAGTTGCAAACATCATATATAAGAAGTTGCCTGCATAAGATAAATGATTTTGTGGGAACATAAACGGCTGACCAATAGAGTATTTGTAACACATTGCAGCAAGGGTTGGGATTTTAGCTAATAAGCGAATTGCGGTGAGTTCACGGTGAGCTTGGTTATTTACATCAATAGAGTCGTGATAGAAAGCAGCTAATGCACCACTTACACCACACATTACCGCCATTGGGTGAGAATCTCGACGGAAACCGGAGAAGAATTTTGTGAGTTGCTCGTGTACCAGTGTATGTTTTTTGATAAGTTGAACAAAATCTTTGTATTCTTCTTTAGTGGGTCTTTGCCCAAATAAGAGCATATAACTTACTTCTAAATAGTCAGAATGTTTTGCAAGCTGGTCGATTGGATAACCTCGATAGAGTAAAACCCCTTCATCACCATCCACATAAGTAATATTTGATTCACAAACGGCAGTTGAAACTAAACCGGGATCGTAAGCAAACAATTTATGCTTTAAAAAAGGCTGAATATCTACGTTTTGATACCCTAGCGTACCTTTTTTCATAGTAAGTTCAATTTTTTCACCAGTTTCTAGTGTTAATGTTGCTGCTGACATATATGCTCCTTTTTTATTTAGGTTTACCAATAAACTAGATGATTTTTAACAGAATAACAATATTTTTTTATAATTCATTTACAAAATGTGCGTTGGATCACAAATCTTAATTTAGAGAAGTTCTCTTTATTTACATTTATGTATTTACTGTTTATAGTTGATTTGTTATTAAACTGTAAATTTCATTTTTCGTCATTCGAGGGGGAGAAAATGCCTACACAAGTCCAAATTCCACAAGGCGAAACCATTCAACTGAACCAAGATGGTTCTTTGCAAGTTCCTGATAATCCTATTATTCCTTTTATTGAAGGCGACGGCATCGGCGTGGATGTTACCCCTGCGATGAAAGCAGTGTTAGATGCTGCGGTTGAAAAAGCCTATCAAGGCAAGCGTAAAATTGCTTGGATGGAAATTTATGCAGGCGAAAAAGCAAATAAACTTTATGGTGAAAATACTTGGTTGCCGGATGAAACTTTAGAACTTATTCGCCAATATCACGTTGCGATTAAAGGTCCATTAATGACCCCGGTGGGCGGTGGTATTCGTTCTTTAAACGTGGCAATGCGTCAAGGTTTAGATTTATATAACTGCTTACGTCCAATCCGTTATTATGATGGTACACCAAGCCCGGTTAAACACCCTGAATTAATTGATATGGTGATTTTCCGTGAAAACTCAGAAGATATTTACGCTGGGGTTGAGTGGGTAGCCGGTTCGCCTGAAGCAAATAAAGTAATTGAGTTTTTACAAAAAGAAATGGGCGTAAAGAAAATCCGTTTTACCGAAGATTGCGGTATCGGTATCAAGCCTGTTTCCAAGCAAGGCACTCAGCGTTTAGTGCGTGCGGCGTTACAATATGTGATTGATAATAATCGTAAATCCCTCACTTTAGTTCACAAAGGTAATATTATGAAGTTTACCGAAGGAGCATTTAAAGAATGGGGCTACCAAGTTGCGGAAGAATTCGGTGCTAAATTAATTGATAAAGGTCCGTGGATGAGTTTAACCAATCCGAAAACAGGCGAAGAAATTATTATTAAAGACAGCATTGCCGATGCTTTCTTGCAAGAAATTTTATTACACCCGGCAGAATATGATGTAATTGCAACACTTAACTTAAACGGCGACTATATTTCTGATGCGTTAGCAGCTCAAGTAGGTGGAATAGGTATTTCTCCGGGGGCGAATATCGGTTATGAAGCAGCTATTTTTGAAGCTACTCACGGTACAGCACCAAAAATTGCGGGGCAAAATAAAGGTAATCCTGGTTCATTAATTTTAAGTGGGGAAATGATGTTACGCCACTTAGGTTGGCTTGAAGCTGCAGACTTAGTAGTTAAAGCTGTATCCAAAACCATTGCAGATAAAACAGTCACTTTTGATTTTGCTGAAATGCTAGAAGGTGCAACATTACGCTCAACATCTGAGTTTGCACAAGACATTATTGCAAATATGTAACTCAAGGATAAGGAGTAAGTTATGGCAAATTTTATAGAAAATTATCAACAACAAGTTGATGAACGTGCAAAATTAGGTGTTGTTCCGCAGCCATTGACTGCAGAACAAACCGCACAGCTAGTTGAGTTACTGAAAAATCCACCTGCCGAACAAGCGGTCTTTTTATTGGAACTTTTTGAAAATCGTATCCCTGCAGGGGTTGATGAAGCTGCTTACGTTAAAGCCGCATTTCTTGCGGATATTGTAAAAGGTGCAACTGCATCTCCTCTTATTTCGCCCGCTCACGCAGTGAAATTATTAGGTACAATGCAGGGTGGTTATAATATTGAAACATTGTTGCTGGCATTGGATAAACAGGAACTTGCTCCGATTGCCGTAGAGGCGTTATCCAAAACCTTATTAATGTTTGATAATTTCCACGATGTAAAAGAGCGTGCGGAAAATGGCAATGAATTTGCAAAACAAGTGTTAGAATCTTGGGCAAATGCAGATTGGTTTACTTCTCGACCAAAACTTGCTGAAAAACTGACTGTTACCGTATTTAAAGTAACAGGCGAAACAAATACAGACGACCTTTCCCCTGCCCAAGATGCGTGGTCTCGCCCTGATATTCCGCTTCACGCCCAAGCAATGTTGAAAAATGAACGCGATGGCATTTTCCCTGATGACAACGGACACGTTGGTCCGATTAAACAGTTAGAAGCGTTGAAAGAAAAAGGATTTCCTCTAGCTTATGTAGGCGATGTGGTAGGAACCGGCTCTTCTCGTAAATCTGCAACTAACTCCGTACTTTGGTTTATGGGGGAAGATATTCCATACATTCCAAATAAACGAGCCGGTGGCATAGTATTAGGCGGTAAAATTGCTCCGATTTTCTTTAATACGCTTGAGGATGCTGGTTCATTGCCGATTGAGGTAGACGTTACCCGGCTCAATATGGGTGATGTAATTGATATTTATCCTTACGAAGGCAAAATTCGTAAACATAATTCCGATGAAGTATTAGCAGAATTTGAGCTAAAAACGGAAGTATTACTTGATGAAGTACGAGCGGGCGGACGAATTCCACTGATTATCGGGCGTGGTTTAACTCATAAAGCAAGAGTTGCACTTGGTTTACCGGAAAGTGATGTATTCATTAAACCACAAGCTATTTCAGATAGCGATAAAGGTTATACATTAGCACAAAAAATGGTGGGGCGTGCTTGCGGTGTGGAAGGCGTTCGTCCGGGTCAATATTGTGAACCACGAATGACTTCTGTTGGCTCACAAGATACCACAGGTCCAATGACGAGAGACGAACTAAAAGATTTAGCTTGTTTAGGCTTCTCGGCAGATCTTGTAATGCAATCATTCTGCCACACAGCTGCTTACCCAAAACCTGTTGATGTAGTAACACATCACACCTTGCCTGATTTTATTATGAACCGTGGTGGTGTTTCACTTCGCCCGGGTGATGGCGTTATTCACTCTTGGTTAAACCGTATGCTACTACCTGATACAGTGGGTACAGGTGGCGATTCTCACACCCGTTTCCCAATCGGTATCTCATTCCCAGCAGGTTCAGGTTTAGTGGCTTTTGCCGCTGCAACAGGAGTAATGCCATTGGATATGCCGGAATCGGTATTGGTGCGTTTTTCAGGCACAATGCAGCCGGGTATTACGCTGCGTGATTTAGTACACGCTATTCCTTATTATGCTATTCAACAAGGGTTATTAACCGTTGAGAAAAAAGGTAAGAAAAATATTTTCTCCGGTCGCATTTTAGAGATTGAAGGGTTGGAAGATCTGAAAATCGAGCAGGCCTTTGAGCTTTCAGATGCCTCTGCAGAACGTTCTGCTGCAGCTTGTACCATTAAGCTCAACAAAGAGCCGATTATTGAGTATCTAAACTCTAACATTACGCTTTTAAAATGGATGATTGCCGAAGGTTATGATGATAAACGCACCCTTGAACGCCGTATCGCCAATATGCAAGCGTGGTTGGATAATCCACAGTTGTTAGAGGCAGATGAAAATGCGGAATATGCGGCAGTTATTGAGATCAACTTAGATGAAATCAAAGAGCCGATTGTCTGTGTACCGAACGACCCTGATGATGCTCGCCTGCTTTCTCAAGTACAAGGCGATAAAATTGATGAAGTCTTTATCGGATCTTGTATGACTAATATCGGGCACTTCCGTGCGGCAGGTAAATTACTCAGCCAAGTAAAAGGGGAGTTACCAACCAAACTTTGGATTGCTCCACCAACCAAAATGGATGCAGCATTGTTAACTGAAGAGGGCTATTACAGTATTTATGGTAAAAGTGGAGCAAGAGTTGAAATGCCGGGTTGCTCACTCTGTATGGGTAACCAAGCACGCGTAGCGAATAACGCCAGCGTGGTTTCAACTTCAACGAGAAACTTCCCGAACCGCTTAGGACAAGGAGCGAATGTGTATTTAGCCTCTGCAGAATTAGCGGCAGTTTCAGCCTTGCTAGGTAAATTACCAACACCAGAAGAGTATCTCGGTTATGTAAATGACCTACAACAAAACAAAGATGACATTTACCGCTATATGAACTTTGACCAAATTAATAGTTATGTGAAAAAAGCGGATAATGTGATTGTTCAAGTCGCACTTTAGTGAATAAATAAGCCCACCTTCTTAGGTGGGTTTTTATTTGCAAATTTTCATTAAAAAACGACCGCTTGCAGTTGCAACTTCCCGCTTAATCCAGTAAATTCCATTCAATTTTATAAAATAAAGGCACGAATTAAATGAACACAACATTAGAACAAGGCAAATTTGTTTTTCTCGACAAACCAGAAAACACAATCACGACCGCAGCTCACTGGGGGGCATTAAATGTAGCCCTTGAAAATGGCAGAGTAGTGAGATCGGAAGGTAGCTTAGCCAAAAATCATCAAAACGAATTACAAGATGTGGTTGCCGATCAGCTTTATAGCTCTGTGCGAGTTAAGTATCCGATGGTTAGAAAAGGCTACTTAGAAGGTGATAAAGACACTACCTTGCGTGGGCGAGATGAATGGGTGAGAGTTTCTTGGGATAAAGCCTTTGAGCTTGTTTCAAATGAAATTCAACGTGTTCGCCAACAATACGGTAGCGAATCGATTTTTGGTGGCTCTTACGGCTGGTATAGTTGTGGCTCATTACACGCTTCTCGCACACTGTTGCAACGTTACTTAAATGTAACGGGTGGTTTTATAAATAGCAAAGGCGATTATTCCACCGGTGCGGTACAAGTGATGATGCCTTATGTGCTAGGGAATATTGAAGTTTATGCTCAACAAACCAGTTGGCATACAATTGTAGAAAATACAGAATTATTGGTGATTTGGTCGTCTAACCCACTCAATACTTTACGCATTGCGTGGACATCTGCCGAACCGGAAGGCATTGATTATCTGGCTAAAATCAAAGCCAGCGGCAAACGTATTATTTGTATCGACCCTGTAAAAAGTGAAACCTGCCAATTTTTAGAGGCAGAGTGGTTGCCAATTAATACAGGTACTGATGTTGCATTGATACTGGGTATCGCTCACACTTTAATTAGTGAGAACAAGCACGATCACGACTTTTTAGCGAAATATACCGTCGGTTTCGAGCAATTTGCCGATTATGTGTTAGGAAAAACCGATAATCAACCAAAAACGGCTGAATGGGCGAGCAAAATTTGTGGCATTGATGCGGAAACAATTAAAGAATTGGCTCACGCCTTTATCGCCAATCGAACAATGCTGATGTCAGGCTGGGGCTTGCAACGTTTGCAACACGGCGAGCAGAGCCATTGGGCGTTAGTTACCCTTGCCGCAATGCTAGGGCAGATTGGCTTGCCAGGTGGTGGTTTTGGTTTAAATTATCGCTATTCTACTAACGGATTAAATGCTAATTCCGGTATTCGTTTAGGGGCAATAAATGCAGGTAAGCCAAACCTGAATATGCCGTTTTTCCCGGTTGCTCGTATTGCTGATGCGTTACTTAACCCAAATCAGACTTACGATTACAACGGGCAAACTTTAGTTTACCCTGATGTAAAATTAGTCTATTGGGCAGGAGGAAATCCATTTGCTCACCACCCTGATACCAACTATTTGGTAAAAGCGTGGCATCAGCCTGAAACCGTGATCGTTAATGAATGTTACTGGACGCCAACCGCCCGAATGGCAGATATTGTACTACCGGCTACCACAAGCTATGAACGAAACGATTTAACCGTAGCCGGGGATTATGTGGTGAAACATATCATCCCAATGAAACAAGTCGTTCCGCCGCAGTTTGAGGCAAAAAACGACTACGATATTTTTGCCGAGTTGGCGAAACGAGCAGGCAAAGAGCAAGAGTTCACCGAAGGTAAGAGCGAAATGGATTGGTTGAAAGAGTTCTACCAAATTGCCTATGATGCAGCAGAAAAAATCAATACGCCATTCCCAACCTTTGATGAATTTTGGACAGAAAACAAAGTGCTCAGTTTTGAAACAGAAAATCAAAATAACACTTTTGTTCGCTATCAAGATTATCGTAATGACCCGATTAAGCACAAACTGGCAACACCATCAGGCAAAATCGAGATTTTCTCTGAAACCGTAGCGAATATGAATTACGATGATTGCAAAGGGCATCCAACGTGGTTTGAGCATCAAGAATATTCGGGCAAAACAAACGAAGTTGAACCTCTTGCGTTAGTAACACCACATATTAAATACCGCTTACATAGCCAGTTAGCCTATTCTTCACTTCGTCAATATTACGAAGTAAACGGACGAGAGCCGGTGTTGATTCATACTCAAGATGCCGCTGAACGAGGCATTACAAGCGGTGATATTGTGCGAATTTTTAACAAACGCGGACAAGTATTGGCAGGTGCGGTGGTTAGTGATGGCATTATCAAAGGCACTGTTGCTCTTTATGAAGGAGGTTGGTACGCCCCACAAGATTTAAGCCAACCAAACACTTTATGCTTAAACGGTAATCCAAATGTGCTAACTAAAAATGATGGTTCATCAAAACTAGGGCAGGGCAATGCACCGAATACTACAACCGTTCAGGTAGAGAAATTTGAGCTGGAAGCTCCCGAAGTAGCGGTGTTTAACCCACCTCAATTCAGCGAGTAATCAACCGGCAAGCGGTGCTTTTTTGTAAATTTTTTGCAAAATTTCACCGCTTGTTAGCCCACATAATATGGTATAGTAAGCTATTTTTAGTCATCTCCATAATTCTTATGAAAAACAAATTCCTTACCATCGCCGCCCTTAGCGGACTTTTCACTGTTGCCTTTGGGGCTTTTGCCAGCCACGGGTTATCACAACATTTAGAGCCGAAAGCTTTGGGCTGGATTGAAACAGGCATTAAATATCAAATGTTCCACACCATTGCTATTCTTGCTCTTGGCTTGTTCAAAATTGCAAATTTTTCGCAAAATCCGCCCGCTTGTAGAGCCAAAGCCTTGAATATTATCGGCGGTAGCTGGGCGTTAGGGATTTTACTTTTCAGCGGTAATCTCTATCTACGAGCGTTAGATGTGCCAACGATTCATTGGCTGACACCGATTGGTGGGCTGAGCTTTATGCTTGGCTGGGCTGCGTTAATTTATGTGAGTGTGAGAAGTAAAAATGTTTAATAAATTAGCCCTTTATTGCCGTGCCGGTTTTGAAAAAGAAGTAGCAGGGGAGATCAGCGACAAAGCAGCCCAACTTGGCGTTTTTGGCTTTGCTAATCTTAAAGAAAATAGTGGTTATGTAATTTTTGAGTGTTATCAAAATGGCGATGCTGACCGCTTAGCTCGAGAGCTAAAATTTGCTCAACTCATTTTTGTTCGCCAAATGGTTGTAGTTGCGGATTTGTTACAAAATTTACCTGAAAATGACCGAATTTCGCCGATTTTAAACCAATATACAGAGTTAAATCCTCGAAACAGTTCTGAGATTTTTGTGGAAACGCCCGACACCAATGAGGCAAAAGAGTTATTAACTTTCTGTCGTAAATTTACTGTGCCGCTACGTTCTGCGTTGAAAAAACAAGGTTGGCTAACCAAAACGGAAAATGCAAAGGGCAGTGTGAGTTTGCATATTCTGTTTGTGCGTTCCGGGGCGTGCTATGTGGGCTATGCTTATAATCACAATAAATCACCGTTTTTTATGGGGATTCCACGCTTAAAATTCCCGGCGGAAGCCCCAAGCCGTTCAACCTTAAAATTAGAAGAGGCAATTTTAACCTTTATTCCACAAGCGGAAGAGAAAAAACGCTTTAACGATACGATGACAGGCGTAGATTTAGGAGCTTGTCCGGGCGGTTGGACTTATCAATTAGTCAAACGTGGCGTCTTTGTTTATGCGGTCGATCACGGCAAAATGGCTGCCAGTTTGCACGAGACAGGACGAATTGAACATTGCTCTGAAGATGGTTTTAAATTCCAGCCACCCAAACGCAAACAAATTGATTGGCTTGTATGCGATATGGTGGAGCAGCCTATGCGTATCGCCAAACTGATGGCAAAATGGCTGATTAACGGTTGGTGTCGTGAAACCATTTTCAACCTAAAATTGCCAATGAAAAAACGCTATCAAGAGGTGCAACTTTGCTTACAATATTTGGAAGAAGAGTTGGAAAAACAAGGACTTTGGTTCAAAATTCAAGCCAAACATCTCTATCACGATCGTGAAGAAATCACGGTGCATATTGCGGTGATGGGGAAATCTGAAAAATAAATAACAAGCGGTAAAATTTTCACAAAATTTTGCAAAATTCTTGTAAAATCAGACCGCTTGTAACCAATAAACACAACAAAAAGGAAAGAATAAATATGACATTAAGAATCGGAATTGTCGGTGCCGGCGGACGAATGGGGCGTAATCTTATTACTGCCGTACAAAATGCCGAAGGGGTAGAACTAGGTGCAGCCTTTGAGCGTAAAGGTTCATCATTAGTTGGGGCTGATGCAGGGGAGTTAGTCGGTATTGGCACTTTAGGTGTTGTGGTGTCCGATAATGTGGCTGAAAATGCCGATAAATTTGATTTATTAATCGATTTTACCCGCCCTGAAGGAACATTAGAGCATATCGCAATTTGTGTCGAAAATAATAAAAAAATGGTGATTGGTACAACCGGTTTTGATGATGCAGGCAAAGCGGCTATCCAAGCAGCAGCAGAAAAAATCGGTATTGTATTTGCGTCAAACTACAGCGTGGGTGTGAATTTAGTATTCAAATTGTTAGAAAAAGCCGCAAAAGTGATGGGCGATTATTGTGATATTGAAGTGATTGAAGCTCACCATCGCCACAAAGTTGATGCGCCGTCAGGTACAGCATTATCAATGGGTGAACATATAGCCAAAACCCTTAGACGTGATTTAAAAACCCACGGCGTATTTGAGCGTAATGGTATTACAGGCGAACGCAAACGTGATGAAATCGGCTTTGCCACTATTCGTGCCGGAGATGTGATTGGCGAACATTCTGTTTGGTTTGCCGATGAAGGCGAGCGTGTGGAAATCGCACATAAAGCCTCTAGCCGAATGACATTCGCTAATGGTGCAGTGCGTGCCGCGAAATGGTTAAACACCAAACAAAACGGACTGTTTGATATGACAGACGTGCTAGATTTAAATAATCTATAAACTTGAAGGATAATAACAATGACAAAATTCAATAATATCGAAACCACTTTAGTTCAAATCGGTAACCGAACCGATCCTCGCACCGGTGCGGTAGCAATGCCGATTATTCTTTCTACCGCTTATGGTCGTGATGGCTTGGGCGAATCAACAGGCTGGGACTATACTCGTACTAAAAACCCAACCCGTGCCGTATTAGAGCAGGGGATTGCCGATTTAGAAGGTGGGGATGCCGGTTTTGCAATGGCTTCAGGTATGGCAGCTATTCAATTAGTGATGTCGCTGTTTAAAGCTCCGGATGAATGGATTATTTCAAGCGATGTTTATGGTGGTTCTTACCGTTTATTTGATTTCAGCCACAAAAATCACGGCACATTAAAGCCAGTTTATGTTAATACAGCAGATTTAGCGGCAATTGAGGCAGCAATTACACCTAATACCAAAGCTATTTTTGTGGAAACACCGTCTAATCCATTAATGGAAGAATGTGATGTTGCAGCTATCTCTAAAATTGCGAAAAAACACAATTTGATGTTGATTGTGGATAATACTTTCTTAACGCCGGCATTATTCCGCCCGATTGAACACGGTGCAGATATTGTGGTTCATAGTGCAACCAAATATTTATCCGGCCATAATGATGTATTAGCGGGCTTAATTGTCGCAAAAGATTCAGAAGAAACCAAAGTAAACGGACAAAACTTAACTGAGCGTTTATTCTATTTCCAAAACTGTGCCGGTGCAGTGCTTTCGCCGTTTGATTCTTATCTTGCCGTGCGTGGTATGAAAACCTTGGCATTGCGTATGGAACGCCACCAACATAACGCATCAGAAATTGCTAAATTTTTAGCAGAGCAGCCTGAAATTGATAGTGTACTTTATTCAGGTAAAAGCGGTATGGTTTCGTTCCGTTTACAAAAAGAAGAATGGGTGCCTAAATTCTTAAAAGCGATTAATTTAATTACCTTTGCTGAAAGTTTAGGTGGAGCAGAAAGCTTTATCACTTACCCGGCAACGCAAACGCATATGGATATTCCGGAAGCAGAACGTATTGCTCGTGGTATTACTAATACCTTGTTACGTTTCTCAGTCGGCTTGGAACACGTTGAAGATATTAAAGCGGATTTACTACAAGCCTTTAAACAGTTGAAGTAGTTGTTCATCCTAAACTTACAAGCGGTCAGACTTTTTGTGTTTTTTGCAAAAGAGATGACCGTTTGTTTTTTTGAATGTATAAATGGATATTTGAAAGGAAAGTTGTTTATGGATTTATAAAATTCATTATTTTAATACTTTATTTAACATAATATAAGTTATGCGAAATTCATTTGAATAAAAAAACATCACTTAAACTTATTCTTTGCATTTAGAAAAATTATCTCTTTCATCTATTATAAATTCCCTCCAAATGTACTAACGCCCTTGCTGTCGCTTCGGTTGTTCAAATTTTTAACCGCAAATCACACTCCTACGAACAATAAAGTTCTAGTGTAATTTGCGGCTAAAAATTTTACGTTTTACCAACTACAACATATTGCTGTCATTTGTTTTCTGAGATTTTTTATCCTCAGCACTAATTTTTTTATACGCTTCAATAAATTCTTTACGTTCATAAATTAGGTTCACTTGAAATCCCCCCATATGCGGAGCTTCTAACAAAATTTCAGTATCCCCATTTCTAAATTTACCATATCTATCTCCAACAAATGGCTTTTGTTGTTTCACAAGTTTATATTTTGACTGTAAAATACCAAACAAATGTTCAAATTTTTTATGTTTCATATTGTCTGTTTCTTGGAATTTAGATATTACAGCTGTCAATATGCCTTTTTCATCAAAAATAACCAACAAGCTATTTAAATCTTCAATATCAATAGCTTGAGGGCTAATAAAATACTGATTACCTTTACTATAACGATTTACACCATCTTCAGTAGTTTCATACATATCTTTGACTTCCTGCTCCGTTGTTTTACCTAACTCCATATTAAAAACTACTGGATCTGCAAATGCTAATGAACTAAGACTTAACATTAAAGCTAACAATGTTTTCTTCATAAAATAACCCCATGTAAAAACAAATCAAAATAAAGGTGCTTGCCTCCTCATTCTTGCGGGGACAAGCACCTTTATTTTGATTTATTAGCTAAGAACTTTCGGATTTTAAAATCTTAAGATAAAAAATAGCTTCCTCTATAACTGAAGCCGGCACATCATTTTCACCTAGAACAATATTATAAGTTCTTAATCTATCGCACTCAGCTTTTAAGAAAAGGATTAAATCTAAATTTAACTCATTAAATAAATCTACTATATCCCTATAAAGTACTTTAATTTCATTAAAAATTTTTAATTCTCTTTCTAATTGAAGAGGCGTTATAGTTCTATTTTTTGATAACATTTCCTTATAAGATTCATTTGAATACCCCAGAATAACTGGCATTAATCGCATAAAGTTTTTTTCTATAGACATTTTCATATTAAATTTTATTTACCTGTAACAAAACAATAATGTCCGTTTTAGTATGTTCACTTGACTTACCAGTAAACCAACCACTCGGTAATAAAGAAAAACCTGTTTCCCCTTGGGATAATTTATTCTCAGCTAAACCACCTAATACAATTACATCGCCACTTTTTACTGTTACATCAGTTAATAAATCACGTTTTACCAACGTTGGGCTATTATTAACACCAGTATCTGTTTTGATGAAATTTGAAAGCTGTTGTTGAATTTTTAAATCAATCGCCTTATCTTTTATTGTCGGCTGAATATCAAATATCACACCGCTTGAGCGATATTCAATCGACTGAATAGGTCTGCCGTCCTGATACGTGACATTCGACAATACAGGCACATCAGAGCCTACTGAAAAATTACCCCTTGAACCTGATTTTACTCTTAATGTCGGACTACTGACAACCCTAAAACGTTGATCTGTGCGAAACAATTCAAACATAGCATCTAAATTTCCTGCGTTCACGGTAATAAAATTTTCATAGCTTTGCTTATAACCAACACTAATACCTAATTTTCCTGATAGCAATTTCGCTAACAAGTTTATGCCACTGCCCTCTTTTTCAATGTTCTGCACTTCAAAAACATAGCCAGTTACCACGACTTCACTACTTTTTGTGTCGATTGATTTTAAGACACTTTTCACTCGTTCAATATCTTCAGAAGTACCATAATACACAAGCTTATCGCCATTCGCAAAAACTTGGTTTCCTTCTGTTCCATCTTTCAAGAAACTAGCCAAATAATCAACATCACGATGAATTGGCGAATAAACAAAACTACGTTTTATTACTTTCGGCTGTTTTGGTTCAACATGTCCAATATAAACAACGCCTTTTTTCTCTGATATACTGATATTCATATTGCTGAAATATCGTTGAATAAATTGCTCAAAATTCTGTTGCTCAGTTGTATGAAAGCTAATAACCCTTGAATCATTGGCCAATTTAGGATCAAGCATATACGGCTTTTGTAGTACTTCATCGTATATTATTGATATTGCTTTCGGTAACGGCACAGCTTCTAATTTAAAATCAACATTCTTAGCGTAAGAAAATGAGCTAATCATTAGCAACAGCCCCAATTTATAAATTTTCATTTAGATTCTCCTGAAAAATAACTAACTATTTCGCCATCTATCTCTCCCTGCAACATTCGACCGCTAAAACTAAACTGGCTACTAGGCTCAAGTCTTAAACGGTTTTCGTTGTCAGCTAAGATCACAAATGATTTATTATCCTTTTTTAGTTCCCCGGTTATTCGCCATTTAGTTGATAAAGGTTTTCCAACAGCAGGAGATAAATTAACTACCATATCGTTATGGTTTTTATCAGGAGTAAATTTAGCCTCTTCAGTATTATTGCTTACTTCGCTCTCTGAACCATTTAGGAAAATGTAAAGATTATAACCACAATAAAATACCGCTACTGGTAAAAAAACAATCCATAATTTGACCCAAAAAGATGAAAATATAGATTGTCTACTATCTGTAACCGTTTCTTTTCCACCACCAGATTCATAAGATTTATAAAGTTCAAAGATTTCTTTATCATATTTTTCTTGATAAGAGTTTGTTCGGTTCTTTTTAGCTAAGTTCTTTCCTTGAAAAACATCAACCCGATAACGATTACGCAGTCCCAAACCAACGTGTTTTTGCATTCGGTAAGTTGTTTCAATTCTGTCTTTGATAAATCGTGGAATTTGAGAAATATCTTGATTTATCACGACTAAGTCACAAGTTACACCTGTTATAGGATCTGTAAAATGTCGATGTTCAGCAATAAATGAACGATGATTTTTGGGAATATCCTTGTCATTTCCCCAAATACGCCAAACTTCATCAATAATTATCAAGTCCCCAGCCTTGCAAAATGAATCTTGTTCGTCCATTGATGGTAAAAAATCCAATTCCAAGCATTGTTCATTTGTTACATATACGACATCACCAAGTTCTTCAATCGTTAATTTCTTATTTTTACGCAGCAAATATTGATGAATTTTCTCTTTATTTAATCCATAAATGTTTGAAACGACTCTTCGATTTGAAACAACAGCAGGTAAAATTACCGACTTAACCACTTCATACGATTTACCACTTCCTGGAACACCTATATACGCTGAAACAGCCATATCACTCCCCTATCCAATAAATGGTATACGTCTAATTGCAAAACGTGAAATCATTGCTGAAATCATTAAAGAAATAGCCATAGGTATCTGAAAAATATTAAAAAAATACCACATGCTTTCAGGCAACTGCCCAAATAAGGAATTTAAATCAGGTATTAAATTTTTAGACACCAGTACTTCTATTGCCACTGGAAGTAGTTCAGAGGTTAAAAAATAGATAGATAAAAATATGACACCTTTAATTAAAAAATCTGAAACCAAATAATTCACAATTGCTGATAGTGCCATAAAAATCACTTTAAACATTTATCCTCCTAAGCACTTAATACATAACGTAAAGCAATAAACGCCCAAATAATCCCAAATAATAGACTTAACATTTCTTTATGTGGTTCTATCAAATCGCAATGCTCTCTAAGCTCATAATGAAATTTCAAGTATTCAATATCAAACGTCCAAACAGGGCATTGTGCGGCTCGCTTATTCAGTTCAAAATTCTGTAAATCAGGTAGCAATTTTTTAAAAGGGGATATGATTGATTCTGTCGTAGGAGCTTCTAGGTCAGGCAAATCAATATCAGGTGCTGAAAAATCAATCGCTAAAACTGATTTATCGTTAGGATTTTGCTCTGGTTGATTATTGTCAGGTGTATTATTATTTGTTTCTGCAACACTTCCACTTGGAGCATTAAACATATTTTCAGAATACTTAAATTCAGCTAAATCTTTCGCTTTTAAACTTGGGTCGCTGTAATACTGTCTTACATCTTTTGGATTAATGCTTGTAATGACTTTACGTTCTTCTGATGTAAAATCTTGACTACCTAAGGAAACCACATTTTTCGCAAAATTAGCAATTTGGGTATCATCACTTAATAAAACTTGATTTTCATCGACTACGCTTGTTAATGGCACAACTTCGGGTTTTCCTTTGCTCATAGTTTCTCGCCTTACAGCTCTTGCTGTAAATAAGCCTACTTCATCTCTACATTCGTCAGAGCTTTTAAAACAACGTTTATAGCTATATTTGACGTATTTGCCATCTGAATAAATCGGGTGTGGTTCATATCCAACAATCCTCCCCTCAGAAATAGTTACACTTGACGAACTTAACTGTTCAAGTTCCCTCTGTAACCTCTTTTCGGCATAACAATGTAAAGTTTCATCATAAGATGATGAATTGCATTGTCCAAAAGAATCATCATAAGTTACTAATTTTCGATCTCCTAAGCTGATGTACACAGGATTTAGTAGTGATGGTTCTTCATCTAGATAAATTTTTGTTTGTTCCCCTGTTTTGGGATCAGAAACGACTACATAAAAAGCCCCTGATTCATCTTTTGAAGCAGACGTAAATTTTTGAAATGTCTTATCAATCAAATCATCAGCAAGATAACCTGCACCCAATGTAATAGCCAAGCCGGCAATAGGGTGCTTTTGATAAAGCACGCCTGATACTCGAACAGCTTTTTTCGCTATACTGCGTAACAAATTGGCTTTGTGAACCTGTTGCATCGTTGATAATTGACTATTCGAAATAGTAGCAGGTAAATTATGCGTTCGATTATAAGCACTACTCAATAGGTCCCTAACTATTCGCTCTGCCTTATTTTCCGAGGCATAACCCATAGATGATACTCCACGGCTAACACCGTTCAACTTATCTCTAACTACTTGCTCTGCTTCATATTCAAGAGCAAATGAGAAGTTACTTAACAGCATTACGTATCCAAAAATTACCCATTTAATCCTTGAACAACAGCCCAACCGCATACGACCCCCGTAAAAAAACTCATAAATTCCCACATATTTCCCCCTATAAAAAAGGCTTAGAACCAAATTCTAAGCCTCATATTTCATTTGCAAATTACGAAATCATAGATTTGATTTTGCGAATGCCCATTACGACAATAGTTACACCTAAAACTACACCGGCTGCGGACAAGATTCCTGATTTAACTGAATCAACATTGATTGCATCTAACAAAGGCTTAAACATCGTTTCGCCATCTGACGATGCAAAAGCACCTGTTGAAGCAACACCAAGGGATAATGCCACGCATGCTTTTAAGTAAGTGCCTTTTAATTTATTTAAAGCATTTTTCATAATTAATACCTCAATAAATAAAACAATTTATCTAAACTGCTTGATTATTTGTCCTATTCCGTATGAAAAAACATAACAAAATAAGACAATGCCCATTCCTGACATTAGATAATTCATATTGAATTGACCTAAATCAGGACTATTTGAATGCACCAAAGTTTGAAACTTAGTTATTTCATCTTTCGATACTTTCAAAATTACGTCATTACAACTATTTTGATTATCTAAACGACAAACTTTTGTTGTAAGGTTAATTTCACTACTCATTTTAGAAAAAAGAATAAAACAGACTAAACATCAGCATTAATGCAATACTTGAACCAATAAAACTGCCGACAATGATGTCTTTAAATTCTTTACTCATAAAATACCTCATTCCTATTTAACAAAAAATTACGTTATGCGAAAATCATTGATGTAAGTCTTTGATTTATAATGATTTATTTATTTTCATCAATCGGCTGTATCATCGAATTTTCATCAAAATTATATGTAATACCTTTACGTCCACCGTCCATTACCCATTCACGTGGGTAAACTAAGATCATTACTAACTTGTCTTTGTATTGCTGAACGGTTCTTTTAAAGCCATCATTAATACAACGTTCATCAACCTTAATTTCTTGTGTCGTTGTGTTGTAACCACCGTAGCCGTCAGGATCTTGAAGTTGGATACCGATATTGTGCTTATCTTTAACTTCACCGGTATCACGATTAGTGAATGTGCTTGCTTTATAGCCTTTAAGTACACCAACAATGTAAAAGCCTGTACGCATAGTAATTTCCTCTTGTTAGTTGATTATTAAGCAACCAAACGCAGAATTGGCGTGTTGCTCGGGTATTGATAAAAATCCGGTGCTTTGAATGGTTGAACAAAGATTTGTTCACAAGATATGACTTGAACCGCTTGGAATTTTTCTACATCGCAAGGATTAGCAATATCTATACCTATTTTGCGAAGTCTGGCACGATGCGTCTCATATTGTCGGCTAGAAATACCTAAATCTTGTCCACTGACCCATAACATAGCGTAATAAGCTGTAGTATTCGCCTTACGAAGTGTGTCTACCACCCCTTTATTTACAAGCTGTTCTGCTATTGTTTGTAACTCTATTTTGCTAATGCCTAAAGTTTTGTGCATATTGATGAATTCCTCTTGTAGGTGCTCTAATTTAGAAAAATCACTAAGTCCCCAATAGCAAAGATTTTCTCTTTTTAAGTAACGTGATTTTAGTTTTTGTTCGAAACGAACTACTCCATTTTGTTCGCAGTAATCGTATACTTTTTTGTAATACAGGAATTCTGATGAATGTTCACCGAATTTATTTTTGATTTTGTCGTAAGAGTGGATTCGTAATTCTTCGTGTTTGATATAGCAAGAAGAATAAATAAGATTTGCGTTACCCTTTGCACTTAGCCAATCAGCTGTACAACCATTAATGTGAAGTCTGCCGATTGAATTGCGATACCGCATTTGTGATAATGCTTTGATAAAGGTTCTTTCGTTACCTTTACCAACAGATTTATTAGTCGTGATGTCCAATCTTTTAATGATTGCACCATTTGAAAAAGTATGTACTTTTTCTCCGTCTTTACCTTGTCCGTGAAAAATCTCTGTACAGCGAGTAAAAAGCGGTAGTTTAAGTTTAGCTAGAATATTGTTAAAGCAGTGTACACAAGCATCTATGGATGTAAAACCAAGTAAATTTTCCGTTTTACCCCAACGGCTTGGATTGCCTTCCATTTTGACTACTGAGCCTGATACTTGAATTGATACTTCATCACAGTAACTACCCTTGTGGCGATACTTGCCTGTTCTTATACCCTGCTGAATTTCCCCTGTATCAAGATGAATCCCTATCACACCGAAATCGAAAAGCGAAGCAATCACAGCTTCCGGAATTTCGAAACCGTGATCTTGCTCTAAGGATAACCAATCAATGTGATAGTTCATAAAATAACCTTTTACCCTGTTATGCTCACTTGCTCACAAGTGATAACATATTAAGATAAAAATCATTTGTGAGCAAGTGATCAATATCACATTTTTAAAATCATTTTTGTGAAATACAATATAGAAATATTTAATGGAAGACTTAAAAGGACAGAAAATGAATGTTGCTAAACGAAAAAATTTAGGTGTGCCAGCTGAAACACATATGAAAATAGAAAGGGTTGCCGTAGAAATTACAGCTAAAACTGGGCGGGTCACTAAATGGACTGATGTCGTAAATTTTATGATAGAAAATTACTTAAACGAAGCTAAACAAGACTTAATTCATAAAACAACAGAAACGACAAAATAGGCTCAAACCTATAACTGGAAATTTAAATTTACCGCAGAATATTGCGGTAAAGTTCGGGTGTTACAGAACTCCCGAACTTTTATGAGCAAAAAATAAACATCTATTTAGCGGCGAAAAAATCGACTTCCGGATGATTTATTATAGGTTCTAATAAATTCATCAAGATCAACTGGTACATTAGAGTTAACTAATTCTTGCAGAAAAAACATAAAATGCTCAAGTTGCTCAAAGCGTTTATCTGTGATTGCTCTATCCTCACTACTGCTGTAGTTAAAACGTACTTCTAGAGAATTAACGGTGAGATAAATTCGATGTTCGTTCAACTTCAATAGCTTAACAGCTTCATGAAAATATTTGGGTGTGATATTGGAAAGGGTTATGTCTGCCATAGTTTAGCTTGAAAACACTACTTAGTACTTGTTTTATCAAAATACAAAGAATACATTTTTAGAGCCTCTAACATCTCCAAGTTAGACTCTTTAGGATGTTCTAAACACTCAAGAATTAGCCTCTGATCTTCAACAGAAAGGTTTAGAACTAGATTAGAACTCTTCTCTACTTTTTCCATTTAATTATCTCATTAGATGACTTTCGCATAACAACAGGTTATGTGTAAATTCTCGTGCAGTGGGACAGGCCCTATTATACTGCACTCGAATTGTAACATAACCTGTAGGGCATTATGCGAAATTCAAATAAGAGCTATTATCTTTGATTTATTCTTATTTTGTAATAAATACTTTCCATTTTAAACTAAGTTATGATAGGCTTTAGTAACTTAAAATGAGATAAGGAATTTGCTAAATGAACAGCATATTGGATAAAAAAATCAAATCTACCGCAATCCCGTCATTATTATGTGATTTTTATAAAACTTCCCATAGAATACAATATCCAGAAGGTTCTCAATTTTTATACAGTACCTTCACACCTCGTAGTAATGCAAAAGCACCTTTTCTTCATCGTGTTGTTTCATTTGGTTTCCAAGCCTTTATCGTGAAATATCTAATCCATTATTTTAATGATAACTTTTTCTCTCGTTCAGAGTTCGAAGTTGTTACTGAATATACAAAATTTATTGCAGATACATTACAAATTGAAGATTCTGGCGAACATATTGCACACTTACATCAATTGGGCTATTTACCGATTAGAATTAAAGCTATTCCTGAAGGTAAATCAGTTGCAATCAAAGTGCCGATGATGACTATCGAAAACACACATCCTGATTTCTTTTGGCTCACCAATTATTTGGAAACATTGATTAATGTTTCTCTCTGGCAGCCGATAACATCGGCATCTATTGCTTTTGCTTATCGTAAAACATTAATGCAATTTTCTGAGCAAACTTGCGATGATAATAGTCATCTCCCCTTCCAATCTCACGATTTTTCAATGCGTGGAATGAGTTCGTTAGAATCAGCTGAAAGCTCAGGAGCCGGGCATTTAACCTCATTTTTAGGCACAGATACTATTCCTGCCATTTCATTTGTGGAAGCCTATTATGGTTCGAAAAATCTCATCGGTACATCTATTCCAGCCTCAGAACATTCTGTAATGAGTTCGCACGGGGTTGATGAATTACCAACATTCCGCTATTTAATGAGTAAATATCCGCGTAATATGCTCTCTATTGTGGCAGATACCACCGATTTTTGGCATAACATCACGGTAAATTTACCATTGCTCAAAGCAGAAATTCTCGCTCGCCCGGAATCGGCAAAAATTGTTATTCGTCCTGATAGTGGTGATTTCTTTGCCATTATTTGTGGCGATGTTACAGCTGAAACCCAACACGAACGTAAAGGATTAATTGAGTGTTTATGGGATATTTTCGGAGGAACAATCAATAACAAAGGCTATAAAGTGCTTAATCCGCATATTGGAGCTATTTATGGCGATGGTGTAACCTATGAAAAAATGGTTAAAATTTTAGCAGGGTTAGAAGCTAAAGGTTTCGCTTCCAGTAATATTGTGTTTGGTGTAGGGGCTCAAACCTATCAACGCAATACAAGAGATACCCTTGGTTTTGCGATTAAAGCCACTTCAATCACAATTAACGACGTTGAAAAAGCCATTTTCAAAGCCCCGAAAACCGATGATGGCTTGAAAAAATCGCAAAAAGGTCGAGTGAAAGTGATTACTTTAGATAGCTATGTTGATGGCTTGACTACCCTTGATGATTTTTCTAATGATCTGCTAGAGGTGGTTTTTGAAGACGGTAAATTGGTTAAAGAAACAAATTTTGATGAGATTCGTCAAAATATTTCTGATCAGTTTTAGCTAAAGCAAGCGGTTGAATTTTATGAAAATTTTGCAAAAATTTAAAAAAATCCAACCGCTTGTTATTTATTACTTAGTTAAATCAATACGATACACCGCAAAGCCTGTTTCATCGTTTTCAATATATTCCATCGGATATTGTGCATTGTCTTTAATAAAGGCTTTTGCTTTTTCCGTTGGAGACGTTTCAAAACGAATATCCATTTTTACTGTTGAATTGATTGGTGCAATTCTCCAGTTGTTATCTGCTTTTGGACTGACTTGTCCGTGGGCTTTACTTTCTGAGCTAATATAATTTGCTAACACTTGGCGATTTTCATCAGGGGCAGCAAACACAATATGTTTATCGCCTGTACCTGGAAACTTACCGCCATAAGCTCGGTAGTTGTTAGTTACAATCAAAAACTCTTGATTTGGTTCAACAGGTTTGCCTTCAAAAGTAAGATTTACTACACGGTGTGAATTTTCGTTGATTAACTTGCATTCACCGTCATAACGAGCAGGTTGGGTTAAATCAAATTGATAATTTACGCCATCAATTACATCAAAATTGTAGGTGCGGAAGCCTGTCCAATCAAGTAAAGATTGTGGTTTATCGCTCATTGTATCAATTTGTTTGAACATACCTGCACTGCATTCTAACCACTCTTTTAATTCTGCACCGCTTGCTTTAACCACGACTAACGTATTTGGATACAGGTATAAATCTGCCGCATTGCGGAACGTTAATTCTCCTTTGTCTACTTCAGTATAGCCTGTAGGATCATTTTTACGACCACCCGCTTTAAATGGTGCTCCTGCACTTAAAATAGGAATGCCGGCAAGTTCGGGCAAGCCTTTAACTACGTTTTCCACATAGGCTTTTTGTGCTTGGTTTACAATTTGAATGGTTGGGTCATCTTGAACTAACGCAAGATAGCTGTACATATTATCTGTTGCTTTACCAATCGGTTGAGCCACAAATTTACGCGTTTCTTCGTGTGTTTCTTTTAATAATGCCGCAATTTCCGGGTGGTTTTCAACTTTTGCTTTTTTCGCTTCGGCATCATAAATTGGACGTAGCTCTGCTCTGCCGTCCACCACGCCCCATTTGCCATTATGTTGAGCTAAACTTAAATCAATTACACTGATATTATTTGCCCAATAACCTGCCATACTTTGAGGAACATTTTTCATTGTGCCTTTTTCAATATCTGCATTTGGTGATTGTGCAAATTCTTTATTTGGGAATAAACGGTGTGAATGCCCGAAAATTACTGCATCAATACCTTTTACATCAGCAAGATAAAAAGCTGAGTTTTCCGCACCTTCTTGATAAGGTTCATCAGATGGACCTGTGTGAGCTAGAGCAATAATCACATCTGCACCTGCTTCTTTTATCAGCGGAACATATTTTTGTGCAGTTTTAACTATATCTCGTGCTTCAACCTTGCCTTCAAGATTTGCTTTATCCCAGACCATTACTTGTGGTGGTACAAAACCGATATAGCCGATTTTGATGGTTTGTTCTTTGCCATTTTCATCAATAACTTTTTTCTCCTGAATGTCATACGGTTTGAAAAATGGCTCGTCTGTGCCGGGTTTAACAATATTGGCATTCACAATTGGGAATTTAGCTTGTTTGATAGCATCATCTAAATAGGCTAGACCATAGTTAAATTCGTGATTACCAAGCGTGCCGGCATCATATTGCATCGCATTTAATGCCATAATTGAAGGCTCTGCTCTGCCCTCTTTTGAACCTTTGGTGGATTGGTAGTCTGCAATCGGATTGCCTTGAATTAAATCGCCATTATCCACCAGTACACTATTTTTCACTTCTTCTCTGGCTTGCTTAATTAAAGTTGCAGCACGAGTGAAACCAAATTTATCGGTTGGGGCATCTTTATAATAGTCAAAATCGGTTAAGAAACTGTGAATATCGGTTGTAGCAATTACACGCAATGCAGCTTTATTTTGAGCATTTTTGGCAAAAGCCGACGGTTGAGTACCTAAAATAAGCATTGCACTTGCACCGAGTTGAATAAATTTTCTTCTATTTAGCATAAAAATCTCCAGATGAAATAGAACAACAAAATTGCAAAATATTTTAGAAAAATAACCGCTTGTTTGCTATGTTTTTTCGCATTTATACCCTTTTATATCAAATTTTAATCACATTTTTACCTTTCTTTAGCGTCAAGCATTTATTTTAGTGGCTTAAAGGTGTATCCTTTATATCTGAATATACAGATAACATTTGTATGCTATTCAAAGTCATTTCATAAAATAAGGTAATTTGACCATGTCTAAAAACTTAATCCTAATCCTTAACTGTGGCAGTTCATCTCTTAAATTTGCTATTTTAGATCCTAAAACCGGTGATGAAAAATTATCCGGTCTTGCGGAAGCTTTTCATTTAGAAGATGCACGTATCAAATGGAAGTTAAACGGAGAAAAGGGTAATGCTGATTTAGGTGCTGGTGCCGCACATAGCGAAGCACTTACATTTATTGCTGAAAAATTATTGTCTGATGAATTAAAAGCAAGTATTGGTGCAATTGGTCATCGTATCGTTCACGGTGGCGAGAAATTTACATCTTCTGTTGTAATTACAGATGAAGTGATTAAAGGTATTGAAGAAGCCGTGCAGTTTGCTCCGTTGCACAACCCTGCTCATTTAATCGGCATCAAAGAAGCTTTCAATATTTTCCCGGAATTAAAAGATAAAAACGTAGCTGTTTTTGATACAGCATTCCACCAAACGATGCCTGAACACGCATTCTTATATGCTCTTCCATATAAGTTTTATAAAGAACATGGTATTCGTCGTTACGGCTTTCACGGTACAAGTCATTTCTACCTTACCTCACAAGTGGCTGAACTCGTGGGTAAATCAGTTGAACAAACCAATACAATTATCTGCCATTTAGGTAATGGTGGCTCAGTTTCTGCTGTGCGTAACGGTAAATGTATTGATACATCAATGGGTTTAACTCCGTTAGAAGGTTTAGTAATGGGTACTCGATCAGGTGATCTTGACCCGGCTATTATCTCTTTCTTATACAATAACTTAGGTATGTCAATGGATGAAATTGACACTACTCTAGTGAAAAAATCAGGTCTTTTAGGTTTAACCGAAGTAACCAGCGACTGCCGTTACTCTGAAGATAACTATAATGATGAATCTAAACCTGAAGCAAAACGTGCTTTAGATGTTTATAGCTACCGTTTAGCGAAATACATCGGTTCATATATGGCAATTTTAGGTGCAGATCACTTAGATGCTATCGCATTCACAGGTGGTATTGGCGAAAACTCAGGCTTAGTACGTGAATTAACGTTAAATCACTTAAAATTATTTGGTATTAAGTTAGATAATGAACGTAACCTAGCGGCTCGCTTTGGTAAAGATGGTGTAATTACAACTGATGACTCAGCATTTAAAGCTGTAGTAATCCCAACTAACGAAGAGTTAGTAATTGCACAAGATACCGCTAAATTAGCACTATAATGATACAGGGGCAGATATTCTGCCCTTTCACTTTCTAATTGGAAAAATTATGTCTAGAACAATTATTCTTATTCCTATTTCAACAGGTGTAGGCTTAACCAGTGTAAGTTTGGGTTTAGTTCACGCACTAGAGCAGAAAGGCTCAAAAGTTGGATTTTTAAAACCGATTGCTCAACCTATTAGTGGCGAAGATACCTTAGATCGTTCAACTACAATTATTCGAGCGGACCAAACTACTGAAGTTGGTGAGCCATTTATGCTAAGTGAAGCAGAAGCATTGATTGGTCAGAACCAAACGGATGTGTTATTGGAAAAAGTGGTAGAACGCCATCAAAAATTGTCTAAAAATAATGAAATTATCATTATTGAAGGTTTAATTCCAACCCGTAAAAATTCTTATGCAAACAGCATTAACTATGAGATTGCACAATCGCTTGATGCTGAAATTATCTTAGTTGCAGCTCCGGCTTCAGATACTCCGGCTCAATTAAAAGAACGTATTGAAGCTGCTGCCTCACAGTTTGGTGGTCGCCATAATCCGAATTTATTAGGTGTTATTATTAATAAATTCAATGCTCCTGTAGATGATTCCGGTAGAACACGTCCAGATTTAACGGAAATCTTCGATTCATTCCAACACTCTAATAATAATGTGGCTGAAGTAGAACATCTTTTCGCAAAAAGCCCTATTAAATTATTAGGTTGTATTGGTTGGAAAGCAGAGCTGATTGCCACTCGTTCAATTGATGTAGCAAAACATTTAGGGGCAGCTATTATTAATGAAGGTGAACTTAAAACCCGCCGTATTCGTGGTGTAACCTTCTGTGCTCGTAGCTTGCCGCATATGGTTGATCACTTTAAAGCAGGTAGTTTATTAGTAACTTCGGCTGATCGCCCGGAAGTCTTAGTTGCGGCTTCACTTGCAGTGATGAATGGTGTGAAAATTGGTGCAATTCTATTAACCGGTGGTTACAAAATTGATAGCACTATTGGAAAATTATGCCAACAAGCCTTTGAAACGGGCGTTCCTGTATTCCGTATTGAAGGAAATACTTGGCAAACTGCATTGAGCTTACAAAGTTTCAGCTTAGAAGTGCCTGTAGATGATAAAGAACGTATTGCTGCAATCAAAGAGTATATGGCAAGCCAATTCAATACAGGTTTTATTGATGAAGTTTCTAAAGCAGCTACTCGAGCCCGCCGTTTATCGCCAGCAGCATTCCGTTATCAATTAACAGAATATGCCCGCCAAGCAAAAAAACGCATTGTATTACCGGAAGGTGATGAGCCTCGTACAGTAAAAGCTGCTGCATTATGTGCTGAGCGTGGTATTGCAGAATGCGTACTACTCGCACCACCTACAGAAGTAGAGCGTGTTGCTGAAGCTCAAGGCGTAGTATTAGGCAAAGGTATTACTATTATCGACCCTGCAACTATTCGTGAAAACTATGTTGATCGTTTAGTTGAATTACGTAAAGCAAAAGGTATGACGGAAGTTGTTGCTCGTGAGCAATTATTAGACAACGTTGTATTAGGTACAATGATGCTTGAAGCCGGTGAAGTTGATGGTTTAGTATCGGGTGCTGTGAATACAACCGCCAATACTATTCGTCCACCAATGCAGATTATTAAGACTGCACCGGGCAGTTCGATCGTTTCTTCAATCTTCTTTATGCTATTACCTGATCAAGTATTGGTATATGGCGACTGTGCGGTAAACCCAGATCCAACCGCTGAACAATTAGCTGAAATCGCAATCCAATCTGCAGAATCAGCAAAAGCATTTGGTATTGAGCCTCGTGTTGCAATGATCTCTTACTCAACAGGTACTTCAGGTTCAGGAGCAGATGTTGAGAAAGTAAAAGAAGCGACTCGTATTGCTCAAGAAAAACGTCCGGATTTAGTGATTGATGGTCCATTACAATATGATGCGGCGATTATGGAAGATGTTGCTCGTTCTAAAGCTCCGAACTCACCGGTTGCAGGTAAAGCCACAGTATTTGTGTTCCCGGACTTAAATACTGGTAATACCACTTATAAAGCAGTACAACGTTCTGCGGATTTAGTTTCTATCGGTCCAATGCTTCAAGGTATGCGTAAGCCTGTAAATGACTTATCTCGTGGGGCTTTAGTTGATGACATTGTTTATACAATCGCATTAACCGCTATTCAAGCAACACAATAATTCACGTATAATTGATTAATAAATGCCCTTTCACTTAAAGGGCATTTTTATTTTTTACCTACCCTACTTTTTAATTTAATCATATAATCTTAGTCGGATAAAATAGAGAATAAAAAGGAGAATTTATGCAGAAAATTGAACGCCTGTTTGCGAATAACCACGCTTGGGCAACTCAGATGAAGGACGAACAATCCGATTATTTCAAAAAATTAGCCGAGCACCAAAAGCCGACCTATTTATGGATTGGTTGCTCGGATAGCCGTGTTCCTGCTGAAAAACTAACAGGTTTAGAACCGGGTGAATTATTTGTGCATAGAAATGTAGCGAATATGGTTATTCATACCGATTTAAACTGTTTATCTGTGGTGCAATATGCTGTTGATGTACTGGAAATTGAACATATCATCATCTGCGGTCATACTAATTGTGGTGGTATTAATGCTGCAATGGCACAAAATGATCTTGGCTTAATTAATAACTGGCTACTCCACATTCGGGATATTTGGTTTAAACATAGCCATCTATTAGGTAAACTGCCCTATGAAGAGAGATCAAATGTGCTAACTCGATTGAACGTAGCCGAACAAGTTTATAATTTAGGGCAATCTTCTATTATCAAATCTGCTTGGGAACGAGGAAAATCGCTCTCATTACACGGCTGGGTCTATGATGTTAAAGATGGCTTTTTAATTGATCAAGGTGTAATTGCAACTAGCCGAGAAAGTCTAGAAATTACTTATCGTAACGCTATCGCTAAGATTACAACCGATGCGAATGAAAAAGTAGCATTGCTTGAAGAGAACTAATCTTACAAGCGGTCATATTTCATTACTTTTTTGCATAATTTTAAATTATTTTAATGAGCGTTTTTTGCACAAACAATTGTTTTCAGCAATAAAGTTTTAAATCTCACAAAAAGCATAAAATATAGCATATAAAATCACAACACCCTTATTATCTGATTTTATTTTTATAAAAATCCAATTTTTTTGGTTTAAAAAGCAGATAAAACTAGAATAATTTAAAAAACACAGCTAGACAGCTATAAAAAAATCCTGCAAAATCGAACCAACTTAATGCGATTTTTGGTTGGAGGATTTAATGAAAAAACTTTCTGGTGCAGAAATGGTGGTACAGTCCCTTAAAGATGAAGGCGTTGAATACGTTTTCGGTTATCCGGGTGGCTCTGTACTTGATATTTATGATGCCATTCATACACTTGGCTTAAACCACGTTTTAGTTCGTCACGAGCAAGCTGCTGTACATATGGCAGACGGCTATGCTCGTTCTACAGGTAAAGTGGGTTGCGTACTGGTTACTTCCGGACCGGGAGCAACCAATACCATTACAGGTATTTTAACCGCTTATACTGATTCTATCCCAATGGTAATCCTATCAGGGCAAGTTCCATCTAACCTTATTGGGAGCGATGCTTTCCAAGAGTGCGATATGATTGGTATCTCTCGCCCTGTAGTAAAGCATAGCTTCTTGGTAAAAAATACGGAAGATATTCCTCATATCATCAAAAAAGCATTCTATATTGCTTCAACCGGTCGTCCCGGTCCTGTTGTGATTGATATTCCGAAAGATATGGTAAACCCATTAAATAAATATCCGTATGAGTATCCGAAATCAGTATC
This sequence comes from Mannheimia bovis, assembly GCF_014541205.1. Taxonomy (NCBI): domain Bacteria; kingdom Pseudomonadati; phylum Pseudomonadota; class Gammaproteobacteria; order Pasteurellales; family Pasteurellaceae; genus Mannheimia; species Mannheimia bovis. The sequence continues at coordinate 1,600,564 of NZ_CP061280.1, forward strand.
AATGCGTTCATACAATCCAACAGTACAAGGTCATAAAGGGCAAATCAAAAAAGCATTGAAAGCCTTATTGGTTGCGAAAAAGCCTATTCTCTACATTGGTGGTGGTGTAATTAATGCAGAATGCTCTGCAGAAGTTACAGAGTTTGCTCAAAAACTAAATCTTCCGGTTACAACCTCATTAATGGGGTTAGGTGCTTACCCTGCTTCTGATAGACAATTCTTAGGAATGCTCGGTATGCACGGTACTTATGAAGCAAACAATGCAATGCACGAAAGTGATTTAATTTTAGGTATTGGTGTGCGTTTTGATGATCGTACAACAAATAATTTAGCCAAATACTGCCCTAATGCGAAAGTAATTCACGTTGATATTGACCCAGCCTCTATTTCAAAAACCGTACCGGCTTATATTCCGATTGTAGGCAGTGCAAAAAATGTAGTTGATGAATTTTTATCATTATTAGATGATGAAAATCTTGCAAAAAGTCAGACAGATTTGACCGCTTGGTGGCAACAAATTGATGAATGGAAAGCTCGTAACTGCCTAGCTTTTGAAGAAAGCTCAGAGGTAATTAAACCACAACAAGTCATTAAAATGATCCACAAACTTACTAATGGTGAAGCCTATGTTGCATCAGATGTCGGTCAGCACCAAATGTTTGCTGCACTTCATTATGGCTTTGATAAACCACGCCGTTGGATTAACTCAGGTGGTGCAGGTACAATGGGCTTTGGCTTACCGGCTGCAATGGGCGTTAAATTTGCTCACCCGGAGGCAACGGTTATTTGTGTAACGGGCGATGGTAGTATTCAGATGAATATTCAAGAGCTTTCAACTGCTAAACAGTACGACACCCCTGTTGTTATTATCAGCTTAAACAACCGTTTCTTAGGTATGGTAAAACAGTGGCAAGATATTATCTATTCAGGTCGTCATTCACAGGTGTATATGAATTCTCTACCAAATTTCGCTAAATTAGCGGAAGCTTATGGACACGTTGGTATTCAAATTGATCACCCGTCTGAATTGGAAGAAAAATTAACTCAAGCCTTTAGCATTAAAGATAAATTGGTCTTTGTAGATATTTTGATTGATGAAACAGAACACGTTTATCCAATGCAAATTCGTGGCGGTGCAATGAATGAAATGATGTTAAGTAAAACGGAGAGAACAAATGCGTAGAACATTAGCAGTATTATTAGAGAATGAATCAGGTGCGTTATCTCGTGTGGTTGCCCTGTTCTCACAACGTGGCTTTAACATTGAAAGTTTAACTGTTGCTCCAACCGATGACTCAAGCCTTTCACGAATGACGATTGTGGCACAAGGCGAAGAAAAAGTACTAGAGCAAATCGAAAAACAATTACACAAATTAGTTGATGTATTTAAAGTAAGTAATTTAAGTGCTTATGAACACGTTGAGCGTGAAGTGTTATTAGTGAAAGTGCGTGCAACAGGTTCATCTCGTGATGAATTAAAACGTATGGTGGATATTTATCGTGGACAAATCGTGGATTTAACCCCGAAACTCTACACCATTCAGCTCTCAGGTTCGAGTGAAAAACTTAATGCATTTATTGAGGCTGTGAAAGAAGAAACTTCAATCGTTGAAATTGTTCGTTCCGGGGTGATTAGCCTATCTCGTGGCGATAAAAACGCCCTGTAAGCGGTTAAATTTCCGCTGAAAATTGCAAAATCCCTTTATTGAAAGATAAAGGGATTTTCTTATCTTAGAGTGGCAATATCAACACTTTTGATCTGCGTTGATAGTTATAATTTTCTCGCTTATACCGAGGTAAATCTTGAGCATCTGCTAATCTAAAACCACGTTCTTGAAACCATTGAGTAGTTCGGGTGGTTAGCACAAAGAGTTTTTCCATTCCTAACTGCTCTGCTCTTTTGCGGATATTCTCCAATAAAATATCGCCTCTTGAGGAATCTCGATAATCCGGGTGAACTGCCACGCAAGCCATTTCTGCCATTTTTTCTTCCGGATAGACATTCAATGCCGCACACGCAATCACTACGCCATCACGCTCAATAATGGTATAGTTAGCAATTTCCATTTCTAGCTGTTCACGAGAGCGTTTAACCAGAATGCCCTGTTGTTCAAGAGGACGAATTAAATCCAGTAATCCCGGAATATCTCTTGCAGTAGCAATGCGAATATTTTCCGAGCTTTCCATTGAGAACTGTGTACCGATACCATCACGAGAGAATAACTCTTGCAGTAGTGAGCCATCTTCTTTATAGCTCAGTAAATGGGAACGTTTTACCCCCTCTCGACAAACGCTGATCGCTGCCTGTAAAAAACGGGCTTTTGCTGTATGATACTGCCCTTGCTCGATTAAATTGTTCAGCACCTTTTGTGCATCTTGTGGCAAAATATCCGAAATGACATTGCCTGCTTCATCTAAAATACCCTGCTCTTCACAAAAACCGATTAATTTATCGGCACGAAGTTTAATTGCAACTTGAGTGGCAATATCTTCAAACGGTAAATTAAACATCTCTCCTGTTACAGAAGGGGCTATAGGTCCAAGTAATACGATTGAATTTTGTGCAAGCTGCTGTTTGATGCTCTCCACATTAATGCGGCGAATTTTGCCACTTAAGGCATAATCTACCCCATCAACTACTCCAATTGGCTGAGCCAAGATCATATTACCGCTCACTACATTAATCACTTCGGAATGTGGTAAACGCAACGAAAGGCGGGCAAATAAGTCGTAATGCACTTTCCCTACCGCTTGTTTAACATACTCTAGCGATTGCGGATTTGTGATTCGGATATTGTTGTAATACTCAGGCTCGATATTATTTTGGGTTAAGAGCTGATTAATTTGCGGTCTAGCCCCAAACACAATCACTAATTTGATATTCAAGCTATGCAATAAACTAATATCATTGATAATATTGATAAAATTTGGGCTTTCGACAACATCGCCATCAAGCATAATCACAAAGGTTTTCCCTCTGTGCATATTAACATAGGGCGTAGATTGTCTAAACCACTGGGCTAAAGCTAATTCTGTGTTGTGCATAATTTTCCTCGTAATAATAGCAACTATATTAGCTTTTTTAGAAAAATCCGCAACCATTAAATTGAATAATTAGTCATATTTTTTGCATAAATAACAAAACCCTAATATTCAAAATATTAGGGCTTCATTTATTATGCTTCAGCTTTAGTTAAATCTTTAACTTCTGTTTCTGCGGTTACTTTTTTAACTGCTTCGATACCTTTTTGGCAACTTTGTTTGGTTTTATACGCTTCGCCTGTTGCAACTACTTCGTGGTTACCTGCTTTTAAACGCCAGCGGTATTCGCCTTTAGCATCTTGATAAATTTCAAAATACATATATTACTCCTTAATGTGCTAACCCCAAACACTGTGTTTGGTTGAGTTAGCTTAAGCGAAATTCAGAAAAATATCAAAGCAAGCGGTCATTTCTTTACAAAAAATTGCAAATTTATTGTGCCGATTGCATCAACTGCTCAATATCAGCAATTTCTTTCGGGCAACCACTGGTTAAATTTTTATTACCATAATCAGTAATCAGCAGGTTATCTTCAATACGGATCCCAATACCTTTATATTGCTCTGGTACATCTGCTTCTTTCGGAATATAGATACCCGGCTCAACTGTCAGCACCATACCAATTTGTAATGGACGATCTCGCTCTGTGCCATAATCACCAACATCGTGCACATCTAATCCTAACCAATGCCCTAAGCCGTGCATATAAAATTGACGATATGCCTTTTGCTCAATCAATTCGTCCACATTTCCAGTCAAAATACCTAAACGAACCAAACCTTCCGTGAGAATTTGCACTGCTTTATCATTAGCTGCCTTGATAGAACTATCCGGCACAAGTAGCTTTGTTGCTTCTTTTATCATCGTAAGTGTTAATTCATACAGTTCTTTTTGTGGCTCGGAAAATTTACCATTAATCGGAAACGTTCGGGTAATATCGCCGGCGTAGTAAGCAAATTCTGCACCTGCATCAATTAGTAATAAATCGCCGTCATTTAGCACTTGGTCATTTTCATTGTAGTGCAAAATGCAAGCATTCTCTCCGCCTGCTACAATAAAATTATAGGCAGGAAATCTTGCTCCAAAGCGGGTAAATTCGTGCTGCATTTCCCCTTCAATTTCCAACTCATAACGATTTGGACGAGTTTGTTTCATTGCTCGGATATGTGCCATCGAAGAAATATGGCAAGCCTGTTGAATAAGTGCAATTTCAAGTTCTGACTTAATTAATCGCATTTCAGATAACATCGGCTGCCAATCAATCAATGTAGTAGGCGTTTTTTGACGATTTGCGTTCATTTCATCAAATGTAGAAAAAAGAATGTTATCGCCCCATTCCTGCAAGCCCCTTGCATAATAACAGGCGGTCAAATTTGCTAATTTTTTTGCAAGAACGGCGTTTATTTCCTCAACATCAAAGGCTTCGTGAAACTGTAACGTTTTGGGAGCATTTTCAATGCCTAATCGCTTCCCATTCCAGGTTTCCATTAAAGGGTCTTTTTTCCGAACAAAAATAATGCTTTCTGTTTTATCTGCCTGTTTAATCAATAATATGGCTGATTGAGGCTCAGCAAATCCACTGAGATACCAGAAGTAGCTATCGGGTCTGAATAAATAATCGCAATCATTGTTACGACGTTTTTCTGACTCGGTAAAAATCAATAATGCTGAGTTATCCTGCATTTGCTCAAATACACGTTCACGGCGTGCGGTAAATTCCTCTTGCGGCATTTTTGCCAAATAAGCGAGATCCATAAACTCCTCTCTTTCTTTCATTTTAGTAAGGCTATTTTAACATAAATAATCCCATATTTTTAATCCGGCTTAAATCAATTAAAGCCTATATTTGATATATTGAATGCTTTTTAAAAATGATTTAAGATTAAATACAACCTGCAGTGTTGCAAAAAGACCTTTTTTAACCCCTCGCATCTAAAATAAGTTCAAAAAAGACTTAATGTGAGCCATAAGAGATAATAATGAAACTTTCAATAGAATTACAAAATCAGATTAACCAGTTAAACCAACTGAGAAAACAGGCGTTAAAGCAGGAGCAGGAAGAACAGAAATTATTTGAGAAGAATAAAATTAATGACTTGGAGCATTTTGGAAAGCAATTAAATGCACAGAGGAAACTATTGGGGATCGAACTCACTACCCTTGAAATGCAAACAGGCGTTTCAAGCTCTACTCTTAAACGTTTATTTAAAGACCCGAGCCAAGTGAAATTTCAGACAATTTGTGTGGTTGCAGAGACATTAGGGTTTAATTTATGTGCAATTAACACCCATCGGTCGGAATAAGCGTTACAACGTATTGGAAAAATATAAAAAATCGGGCTATTGCCCGACTTTATGGAGAAAATTACAGATCCATTAATGAAAGTAGCTCATTATCTTTACGATCGATGTAGTGATCAGATTGGATTTTACGGATAGTTCGTGATTTACCGCGAATTAATAGGGTTTCTGTACTGGCAATATTGCCTCTACGCTTAATACCTTTTAATAAATCGCCCGATGTAATGCCTGTTGCGACAAAAACAATATTATCATCACGCACTAAATCTTCTAATTTCAGCACTATATTAATCGGCACATTCATCTCTTTGCAACGAGAAAGCTCTTTTTCAGTGGCAGTTAAATGCTCCGGACTATTACCTTTTACTTGATTACGCGGAATGAGTTTTGCATTCATATCGCCACCTAAGGCACGGATTGCCGCTCCGGCAACAACCCCTTCCGGTGCACCACCAATACCATAAAGCAAATCCAATTCGCCATCGGGTAAACAACATTGCACTGCTGCTGCGACATCGCCATCAGGAATAGCTATAACCCTTACACCAAGTTTTTGTACATCAGCAATGATTTGTTCGTGACGAGGTTTCGCTAAAATAGCAATCGTTAATTGAGAAAGTAATTTTCCTTTTTTAGAGGCAACACGGCGAAGGTTTTGTTCAAGCGGAAGGTTTAAATCAATCATTCCTTTGCATTCAGGACCAACCACCAGCTTTTCCATATACATATCCGGGGCTTTTAAGAATGTTTCTTTACCGCCTGCAGCAAGTACAGAAAGTGCATTTGATTGTCCCATAGAAGTAATACGTGTTCCATCAATCGGGTCAACCGCTATACTGATTTCTTCATCTTCCAAACGTGATAAACCGATTTTTTCACCAATATACAACATTGGAGCTTCATCAATTTCGCCTTCACCAATAACAACTTCACCGCGTATTTCCATTTGGTTCAGCATAAAACGCATTGCCTTAACCGCAGCTTCATCTGCCGCATTTTTATTACCACGCCCAAGCCAAGAATAAGCCGCAAGTGCAGCAGCTTCTGTTACGCGAGAGAATTCAAAAGAAAGAGTTCGTTTCATTTTTGTTCCTTAGTTTCTTGAAAGAAAAACTTTAAAAGAAGAGAGATTATATTTTAACAGTAACTGGAAGTCTGCGTTACTAAAAAATCATCATTTGCATAAAAATTCATAAATAACCAAACTTTTTTATGAAAATAAGGTCTGATTTAGAGTATAATCTTTACAAGTTTTACATCATTTAGAGGGAATTTATTATGTCATTATCGGTTTTAGACCAATTAGAAGAAAAAATTAAACAAGCTGTTGAAACTATTCAATTACTTCAATTAGAAGTTGAAGAATTAAAAGGTAAAAACGACACTGCAAAGCAAGAAAACGAAACATTACGCAATGAGTATGAACAATTAAAAGCGGAACAACAAAACTTCCAAGATCGTTTACGTTCACTTTTAGGTCAAATCGACAACGTTTAATTTCCAATTATAGACGGCTAATTTGTTAGCCGTTTTTTTATTATCTATCGAATATGGCAAAGCTCTATTTTTACTACTCGTCAATGAATGCAGGCAAATCGACTACGCTACTTCAATCTTCTTACAATTATCAAGAGCGAGGAATGAATACCCTCGTTTACACTGCTGCAATTGATGACCGTTTTGGTGTTGGGAAAGTCAGCTCTCGTATTGGTATTTCTCAAGAAGCAACATTATTTAATGCGGAGACTGATCTATTTGCAGAAATTAAGCAGTCTCACAATAATAAAACGTTACACTGTATCTTAATTGATGAATCTCAATTTCTTACTAAAGCTCAAGTTTACCAGCTTACTGATGTGGTTGATAAATTAAAAATTCCTGTACTCTGCTATGGATTACGCACTGATTTCCAAGCAGAATTATTTGAAGGGAGTAAATATTTATTGGCGTGGGCAGATGAATTAGAAGAGCTAAAAACTATCTGTGATTGTGGTAAAAAAGCTCATTTCGTTATTCGTTTAAACGAGAAAGGCGAAGCAATTAAAGAAGGAGAACAAATCCAAATTGGCGGTAATGATAAATATCTTTCAGTCTGTCGTTATCACTACAAGCAAAAATTGGGTAAGTTATAATAGATAACAAGCGGTTAAATTTCTCTAGAAATTTGCAAGTTGCAAAAAAATAACAAAATTTAACCGCTTGTATTTATCGTTTATTCGGTAATTTTTCCCAAGTTACTTCATTTCTTAGATAAACAGGTTCGATTTCAAGTGCAGACTGAACATTACCTTTTGCCATTTCTGCCTGTGCAATAGATAACATATATCGGCTTGAAGGTAAGGTAATTTCGCTAACTACAAGCGGTAAATTTTGTTCGGAAAATTGCGAATACGCCGCCCAGCCTGTACCGACTACAACAGTATTTTCAATTAATTGAAATTGTTGAATTGCAGCTTCAGGCGAACAGACTTGTTCTGCTACTATCTCATTCCACTCATCGCCATTTCTGGAAAATTGAGCAAAATAAACTTCATTCATTCGGGCATCAATTAATGCAATGACGTTTTCTGCACCGAGTTTTTGGTAGGCTTCTTCTGCCATTGCTTTTAGATTAGAGACAGCCACTACAGGCAAGTTTGCTCCCATTGCTAAGCCTTGAGCAACACTTACGCCCACTCTTACCCCTGTAAAACTGCCAGGACCACGCCCGAATACCAAATAATTAACATCTTTGATCTGAATATTCGCCTGCGTAAGCAATTCATCAACCATTGGCAAAATACGTTGTGTGTGGGAGCGTGGGCTAATTTCATCAAGGGTTGAAATTTTTTCATTATGCAGTAACGCAACCGAACAGGCTTCTGTTGCGGTATCTAAAGCAAGAATTGTTGTCATAATCTCTCTAAAAAATAAAAGGCATACGTTTAAACGTACGCCATTATATAAAAATTAGCTAAAAATTGAAATTTTACGGGCGATTTTTACGGCGTTGTTCCACTGCTTGAGCTAAAGCAAATAGGGCTTTTTCACTGTCTTCCCAGCCGATACAAGCATCAGTAATACTTTGTCCATAAACTAAAGCCTCTAAGCCTTTGCCATCAATTAAATCTTGGCGACCTTCAACCAAATGGCTTTCAATCATTACGCCTGAAATAAAGTCTGAACCACCTGCAATTTGCTTACATACATCGTCACAAACGTCCATTTGGCGTTTAAATTGTTTTTGGCTGTTAGCGTGGCTAAAATCAACCATAACGTGAGGACGATTACCTGCTTTTTCGATAGCTGCACAAGCTTCAGAAACGGAAGCTGCATCGTAGTTAGTACCTTTATCGCCGCCACGTAAAATAATGTGGCAGTCTGGATTACCTGCTGTCGAAACAATTGCAGAATGCCCAAATTTGGTTACAGACAAGAAATGATGTGGTGATCTTGCTGAAGAAATCGCATCCAAGGCAATTTTCACACCGCCATTTGTGCCGTTTTTAAAACCAACCGCACAAGATAAGCCTGACGCTAATTCACGGTGAACTTGTGATTCAGTTGTTCTTGCACCAATTGCTCCCCAGCTCATAAAATCTGCCATATATTGTGGCGTGATCATATCTAAAAACTCACCTGCTGTAGGTACAGTTAAATCGTTAATATCCGATAACACTTTACGAGCGATACGTAAACCATCATTTAATGCATAGGTTTCATTTAAGTATGGGTCGTTAATTAAGCCTTTCCAACCCACAGTAGTACGTGGTTTTTCAAAATAAACCCGCATTACAACTTCTAGGTTTTGATTAATTGCAGGATTTGCACGCATTTCTTTGATTTTTTGTGCATATTCCAATGCGGCACTTGGATCGTGAATTGAGCAAGGTCCAATTACCACTAATAAACGGTCATCAGCTCCGTGTAAAATTTTATGGATTGCTTTACGGGTTTGCTCAACCGTTTCTGCTGCCACATCGCTGGCAGGATAACGCTCTAATAATGCAACGGGCGGTAATAATTCTTCAATACTGGTTATTCTAACATCATCATTTTTGGTATAGGACATTTCTGTTACTCTCTTAAAAAATTATTTTTGTACTATCATAATAGTACAAAAATAAAAATGCAAACAAATTTATTAATTTTTAATTAAATGTATTACAAACTGACGGATTGCCTGCTGTTAATCCTTTTTTAAACCACTCTAAACGCTGAGCAGATGAACCGTGAGTAAAACTATCCGGCACAACGTAGCCTCGACTTTGCTGTTGTAATCTGTCATCACCTACCGCTTGAGCTGCGTTAAAGGCATCTTCAATATCGCGTTGTTCTAATCTATTTTGTTGAGCAAGTTGATACCCCCAAACGCCCGCAAAGCAGTCGGCTTGTAATTCTACATTAACTGAAATTTGATTTGCTGCGACTTTAGATTTAGCTCTCATCTGTTCTCGCTGAGTTTTGCCTGTAATGCCTAATAAATTCTGAACGTGGTGTCCGACTTCGTGTGCAATCACATAAGAGAATGCAAATTCGCCTGATGCTCTTAGCCTTTTACGCATATCATCATAGAATGATAAATCGATATATACTTTTTGATCCACAGGGCAATAGAACGGTCCCATTGCCGATTGACCTGTACCACAGGCAGTTTGGGTCGCACCACGATAAAGCACTAATGTAGGCTCTTTATAAGTCATACCACTTTGTTTGAAATAAGCATTCCAAATATCTTCTGTACTGGCTAACACTTTAGAAGATAAATCTTCTAAATGTGCTTCTTCAGAACTTTCCAACTTTGATGGTGTTTGTTGATAACTTTCCTGACCGCCCATTAAACCGCTTAAGTCCACACCATAATAAGCACCGACTAGCACGATAATAAAGGTAAGAATGCCCCCTTTACCTCGTCCAACAGACATTCTCCCTGAACCACTTGCACGTCTGTCTTCCACGTTATTACTACGTCTTAACCCACCTAATCGCATAATCTTCTCCAATCCATAAACGAAAATTAAAAATTAGATTGATTTTAGCTCAAAGGTTCTCTTTATACTACGATTAATTTAGCTTAAATAAAAACAAGCGGTTAGATCTTTGTCAAAATTTACCAACGTTGTAAATTTTTGATGAAATCTAACCGCTTGTATTTCTAATTAAAGCTTATCTTGCAAGCACTTCTCGTTTTCCACCCTTACCCGGTTCAGACACAATCCCCTGTGCTTCCATTTGATCCACAATTCTGCCGGCTCGGTTAAACCCTAGTGAGAATCGGCGTTGAATGTTACTAATGGAAACCGAACCTGTCTCAATAGTATATTCTACGACTTCGTCAAATAGCGGATCTAAATCTCCCCCTGCATTATCATTTTTAGCGTCATTATCATCTGATTTCGATTCCACAATGCTATCAAGATAGTTAGGTTTGCCTCTTGCTCGCCAGTTATCTGCTACACGTTGTACTTCTTCATCTTTCATAAATGCCCCGTGTACGCGGATAATATCCGGACTTCCCGCCCCAGAGTAAAGCATATCGCCTCGTCCCAATAAGGCTTCCGCACCACCAGAATCTAAAATCGTTCTTGAATCAATTTGGCTTGCAACCGTAAACGCAATTCGACTTGGAATATTTGCCTTGATGACACCGGTAATCACATCCGTTGAAGGGCGTTGGGTAGCAAGAATCAAATGAATACCCACTGCCCTTGCTTTTTGTGCAATTCGCATAATGTACTCTTCCACTTCTTTGCCGGCAGACATCATTAAATCGGCAAATTCATCAACAATTAAGACAATATAGCTTAATTTTTGTAACGGCGGAGGTAAGCTGCCCATTGAATCGCCCGGTCGCCACGTTGGATCAGGAATTGGCAAATTCATTGCTGCCGCTTGGTCAATTTTGGCATTGTACCCTTCAATATTACGCACCTGTAAATGGCTTACTAAAATATAGCGACGTTCCATCTCTTCTACCGCCCAGCGTAACGCATTAGCTGCTTTTTTCATATCGGTTACTACCGGCGTTAATAAATGCGGAATATCGTTATAAATGGAAAGCTCCACCACTTTCGGGTCAATCATAATAAAGCGAACTTGCTCAGGCGTAAGCTTGAACAAGAGGCTTAAAATCATTGTATTCACTCCAACCGATTTACCGCCACCCGTTTGCCCTGCAACTAATAGATGCGGCATTTTCGCCATATCAACCACAACAGGATTACCGCTGATATCCTTACCGAGAGCCATTGGCAAGGTTGCGGTGGTGTGGCGGAATTCATCGCTATCTAATACATCACGCAACCACACGGTTTCACGATGTTTGTTTGGTGTTTCAATCCCCATATAGGGTTTATTTGGAATAACTTCAGTAATACGAATTGCCTTAAACATTAATCCACGAGCAATATCACTGGCTAGACCGGTGATTTTAGATGCTTTAACCCCTGCTGCGGGTTGAATTTCATAGCGAGTAACAACAGGACCGACCAACACATCTTCAACGGTTGCTTTCACACCAAAATTCGCTAATTCTGCTTCTAAACGTACAGAAGTATCACGAATTTCTTGCTCGGTAATTTGCTGTGTTTGAACAGGAGCTTTATCCAGCAAATCCAATGTTGGCAATGGGGTTGTTGGTTTCTCGGTGGTTACTTTGCGTTGTAAAAGTGGGTGAATTAAGGTATCGCCATACCCTTTCGGGTAACTTGGTTGCTCCGTAACTTCTTTCATTGCTTTCGGCGGTGTTACCATAAACTCAGGTGTAATTTCACGCACATCATCAATTTCATCTTCAACCGTTTCTTCGTGCTCTTCCTCAATCACATTTTCAATTTGAACTTGAGGAATGATTGCTTCGTTTTGGATTGTCTCAGTAAATGTTGTTGTAGCTTCTATTTCATTTTCAATTGCGGTATTTAAACGAATTGTCGGCATTTGAACGTCATTTATTTGAATATGCTGCGAGCGATAATCCAATTCTTCAGGTTCAACTTGTTCAATCACTTCATCCGCAGTTTCAAGTTGCGTATTGATATTAATGGTTGGCAGTTCTAAATCCGGTTCAATATCATACATTTCATTATTATTGGTTGCTTCAGTGGCAGATTGTCTTAAACCACTGATATTTGGGCGTTTGAACGCTGAAATATCCGTAAATTGCGGTTGTTTTTCTTCCTCTACATCAACAGTTGTTTCTTGTTCTACTGCAAGCGGTTGATTTTGCTCCGAATTTTGCAAATTGTGCGAGACTTCGTCAGATTTACGATCTTCTGTTTTTGCCATCAACCAATCATAGAATTGCGATAAAATAGGTAGTAGCGACTGAGCCGAGCAGAAATATAGACCTACGACTGTACAAATCATCGCAATAAGCAATGCACCAAACTGCCCTATCGTTTCAGAAAGTACAGATTGCCAAATTCCACCAATAAATCCACCGGAAAGATAGTACGCGGTGTTTGAGAAAAGTACGCTAAATAAGCCTGCAAGCCCAACCATTAGCAAGAGAAAGCTGATTAAGCGGAAGCAGAAAGTTTTCCATTTCATCTCAGAGCTTAAGCCCATACCTAATACATAAATTGATGAAATAATTAAGGCAAAAGGGACTAATACCGCTACTTTTCCAAACATAGCGTAAAGCATATCAATGCTCCAAGCTCCGAAACCACCCGCTTTATTTAAGGTTGTTTGCGTAAGCGTACTTGCGGCTGTCCACGCATTATCTAACGGACTATAACTTGCCCACGCAACCAGTAAATAAATACCCAGCAGACAAGCTAATATAAGCATTAACTTAATTAACGTTTCTTTACCTTTAAAATGTGGTTTGAGTTGATCTAACACTCAATTCTCCTTACTTTAACAACAAATAGTTGGTTTGTTTCACTTCTTCCATTACCACATAGGTTCGTGTATCGTTCACACCCGGTAAACGTAACAAAGTTGTACCAAGTAATTTGCGATATGCCGCCATATCTGCCACACGGGTTTTTAATAGATAATCGAAATCTCCCGATACTAAATGACACTCTTGAATTTCGTCTAACTGCTGGATCGCTTTATTAAATTCCTCAAATACATCAGGTTTACCCCGCACAAGAGTAATTTCCACAATAACCAATAAAGGGGCATCTAATAATTCCGGGTTTAATAACGCTTTATATCCTGTAATCACGTTATTTTTTTCAAGGCGTTTAACTCGCTCTAAGCAAGGCGTTGGTGAAAGCCCTACACGTTTCGATAACTCAATATTTGAGATTTTCCCGTTACGTTGTAGCTCATTTAAGATTTTTAAATCAATAGCATCTAGTGCTTTAGGTAGTTTTTTATGTTCCATATATGCTCCTTTTTAGGCAATTATACTGTGCTAAACACTAATAGTCCTAATTAATTTTGCGATAAAACCGATAATAGTTGTTCGCCAAAAGATTTTCTCCAACCGATTAATAATTCAGGCATTTTTTCTTGCGGCTTGCCATCAATAAACCATTTAAACAGTTGGCTTAACTGGCGTTTGCTTGCAATCAGCTCTGGGGCAAGATCAAGCGGTCGAATTTCAGCTAATTTTTGTAACATCGCTTGCATATTATATTTGTAGCCTTTTTCATCTACTAAACGATGAATAAGTGCAGGATAATCTTCAGGTTTCACAGATTTTCCTTGCTCGACCAGCCAAAGAATTTTTTTGCCGTGAATTCGAACTTCATTAGGGTGCATAAATTCTAATAATTGAGAAGTGTGTTTTGGCTGTATCTTAGCAATTTGAAATAAATTAGCTTCTTTAACCACAAAATTTAACGCAAGATCACGTTTTTCTGCTTCATCAATCCGCCATTTAGCTAAAACTTGTAAGATAGCCAACTCTTGCTGGTTTAATCGCCACGCATTAGCAATATTTTTGTAGGCTTTGGATTTATCTTCAACTCGTTTAATTTTTGCAGATATTGCTTCGCTCTCTTCTTTAACCGCATTTTGCCAGCTGCTTTTTGCTAACGCCTCAGCCAATTTTTCATAAATGGGTAACAAATACCACACATCGGCGGCGGCATATTGTAACTGCTGATCAGTTAAAGGGCGGGCAAGCCAATCTGTGCGAGAAGCAGCTTTATCAAGTTCAATATCTAAATAATGAGAAACTAATTTCGCAAATCCCATTGATATACCAACACCGGCGAAACCAGCCATAATTTGGGTATCCAGCATCGGTTCCGGTAATTGTTTGAATTGATGCTCGAAAGCTTCTAAATCTTCACTACAGGCGTGTAGCACTTTTATTGTGCTTTTATCAGCCAATAATGAGATAAAAGGCGAAAAATCGGAAATTGTAGTTGGGTCAATTAGGCTGACTTGTTTGCCATCATATAATTGAATTAAACCTAATATTGGGTAATAAGTACGGGTGCGGATAAATTCAGTATCAAGTACTACGGCATTTGCTTTTTTAGCCTCTTCGCATACTGCCGCTAGTTGTTCGTTTGTGTCAATCCAGTTATAGCGAATAAAAGATGTCATACTCGTTTTCCATAATTTTTTCAAAGCATAAAATAATTTGTGATCTGTTTCTCATTATAAACAAAAAAAGATTGTTATTTTTTTCAGATCAAAAAATAATTGCCATCATCAAAATGATAAAAGGGATTTTTAAATGTTTTCCGATAACAAAGCCTTACACTTAGGTAAGATTTACCGCTTAATCGAACAATTTGAATTAATTTCAAGAACCGATTTAGCCAAGCTCTCAGGCTTAGCACCGGCTTCTGTAACTAACCTTACTAAAATATTGATAGACAACCATTTTATTTTAGAAAGAACAGTGCAAAATACACTGGCTCGAGGTCGTCCTTCTGTCGGTTTAGCCGTTTCGAATTTCTTTTGGCAATTATTATGCATAACAGTTTCGCCGCATAAAGTTGAAATTTCACTTTGTGAATTAAACGGTAAACAAATTTACAAGCAAGATTATACAATCTCGCCACAAAATTATGTTCAATTAGACAATAACATTTTGAAATTTATTGACAATTTCCAGCAAGCTCACACTATCAATAAAGAACAGTTGCTTGCAGTTTCTGTGAGTGTTGTAGGCAAAATTAATGCAGAAAAAGAGGGCATTATACAATTAGGTAATCACAATATGTTTTGCCATATCACGCCTAAACTTGCCCAATTATTTAACTGCCCCATTTTATTAAGCGAACATTTTCAATTATGGTTATTAGCAGAATCGACTGTCGGTTCTTTAATCAGCCAAAACAATGTAATTTTCATTGAATTAGACGATACAATAAACGTAAGCATACTATTAAGCGGTAATTTGTTACATAAACAGTCAAAAATGAATGTTGATAATATGCATATGCCCAAATTCAGCCAATTAAGTGATGAAACATTCCCTGAATTAGACACTATTGATCGTTATAAATTAATTAATCAAGTTACCTTCCCTGCTATCGTGCAATTAATTGATAAATATTTACCGAATGATTTAGCAACACCGGAACAAAAAATCAGTTTATTTTGTCAAAAAACTGAGGAAAATCAACCGCTTGCATTAACCATTTTAGAGCATATTACCGATAATCTCGCCTATGCTTTAATGAATTTAATCAACATTTTCTCTAGTGAGAAAATTATGTTCAATTCTCCTCTACTTCGGATAAAAGAACCTTTATTTAACCAACTTTCGGCAAAATTACATAAAAATTTGTTACAAGATCTAAAAATTGATTTAGTTACTAGCCAATATGATTGGAATAGCCCATTAATTGCCTGTTCTGCAATAAAACAAGGAATTTATGACGGAAATTTGATCAAGGACAGTATAAATTAGTCTTTTCTTGGTTAAACTACAGGGCGTGAATTTTTTGTTAAAGGAATTTGTAATGCCTTCATTATTTATTACCGGAACAGATACCAATGTTGGAAAAACAGTTGTTACCCGAGCGATTATTCAAATGCTTACTGAGCATCATTTCTCTGTTGTGGGTTATAAACCAATTGCGTGCGGTGGTGATGATTCATTGCCGACCGAGCCAACTCAATATGATTATGCAACGGAAGATAATCCCGATGTATTAACTATTTTGGAAAGTTGTCCGAAAGAGGTGTGTTATCGAGATATCAACAGCTATACGTTTATCCATTCCAGTACACCTGTATTTGCGGCACTAGATGCCGTTCACCATATTCAATTAGAAAAATTAAATAGCGACTTGGCTAAGTTGGAAGAAAAATTCCCCAATGTAGTTGTTGAAGGAACTTATGGCTGGCTTACCCCGATTAACAAAGATTACAGTTTTGCTGATTGGGTAATCCAAAATAATATGCCTGTAGTGTTAGTGGTTGGTATTAAAGAAGGTTGTGTTAATCACGCACTGCTTACCGCAAACGAAATTTTACAACGTGGAGGGAAATTAATTGGCTGGGTGGCAAATCGAGTTAATCCGGGCTTACGCCATTATCACGAATTGATTGAGTTACTCACGCAAAAAATTAATGCCCCATTATTAGGACAAATTCCTTATATGGGGCATCCTGAGCGAAAACAATTAGCCGCCTATATCCAAAACCCGGAACCATTGCTTGAGTATTTTCAGCAATAACAAGCGGTCAAATTTCACTTATTTTCTGCATATAAAAAGAGAGTTTCCCAGTAAAAGAAACTCTCTTTTTGGATTTAAATTATCTCAGGATTAAAATTTCACTTCTAGCCCTAACATAAAATTCCGTCCCGGTTGAGAAACGAACTGATGATAAGAAGTATGAATATAAACAGCTTGGTTCAGCAAATTCGTGCCGTTTAAACTGATTTTATACTCTGCATCTTTAAATTTATTGCTATAACTTAAGCCCAAATTCAACATTGAATGCCCTTTAGTCGGGTATTCCAACTGGCTCAAACGACGTTGGCTAAACATACGATAAAATTCTGCCTCACCTGCCCAATTTTCATTAAATTGAGCATTCACACGTAAACCTAAACGTAGTGGCGGCGTTCTTGGCGTATTCATATCTGCACGATAAAGCAAATAAGTTTCGCCCGGTTTGGCATTTTTCGGTAGATACTCTTTATGAATTCCACCTACTTTTACAGGAGGTAAATCAGTTAGCCAACCTCGTACCATATCGCCAAAAATCGTTGCTTGATATTGTTCATTAAAACGATAACTCATCTCTGCTTCTAAACCATAAAAACGAGCCTTAGATTGGCTGTAACGACGCATAAAGAGATGATTTTCTCGATAGAGATTTTCGTTAAAAATATAGTTTTTGAAGTGATTATAGTAAACAGAAGTTTTATAGCCAAACTTCTCACCTTGGTAGCTCAACCCAAGCTCAATATTATTCGACTGCTCTTTTTGTAGATCTTTATTACCGTATTCAAACGAACTTGTCGCCAAATGCGGACCGTGGTAATAAAGCTCCATTGGCGTTGGGTGGCGTTCATTATGTGATGCCGTTAACGAAAGCTGATAGTCTGGATGGAAGAACCAGTTGAGCGTGCCTGAATAAGCATAGGCAGTTTTATTATATGGCGATAAATCCGGCTCAACCTGTCTGCCGCCCGACTCGCTGTAGAATTTTTGTAAACGTCTGATTTCATCAAGATCGTAGTCGATCTCAATTTTCTGTTTCTCAATTCGTCCGGCAAGCTCAAGGGCGAAGTTATCCCACATATACTGTTCAATCGCAAATAAGCTCAACTGCTTATTATTATTTTCAACCAATGGGAAACGAACTTCACGGTCGTTCGGAGCATTCATACTACTTTTCTGCGTATGATATTGCACGCCCCAAACACCGGTTAAGCCGCCAATCGGTGAATGATAAAACTCCAAGCGGCTGTTTTTACCCCGATTTTTGTAAATATTGACCGGCTTGCCATAGTTCTGATCTTTCTTCAACTGCTTATTCACAAAAGTGCTGACCGAACCGGCATCTTTTTCATCGTGATAATAATTCACATCGGTATAGCTGGCTCGGATTTTATCTAAACCTCTAAACGGTTTTAACAGTTCGCCTTTCACATCAATTCGTTTGGATTTTAAATCCACCCACGGACCTTTGTGGGTATGGTCGTGGGTATGACCATACGGATTATCGTGGCTGTGCCCTGCATCCATTTCGTGATCGGTTCCGCAATGGAAGTGTGGACCGTGGCTAATCAGATCTTCATCCAGTAAATGTGGATATTTGTAGGTGTAAGCATATTTATCGCGTACTTCGTTATAGATATGCCCGATACATTCATCAAATTTATGGTTATGCCCCGGCAAGCCGTAGGTGTCGGTGCGTTCATTATACGCTGCTCCAATATAGCCACGCTCGCCCACAAAAGATAAGCCCACTGTGCCGACACGAGAGCGGTTGTAGGTATCCGGCACATAATTGAGCCTTTCGCCAAGCTGCAAACTTTTGACACGATAGTTATCACTATGGCGAGCTAATCCCTCCACTCGCAAGGCAACGTGCTGACCTAATCCTAAAGTTGCCCCTAAAACACCTAATCGCTCTTTACTGGCGGTATCAAAACGGCTATTGAGCTCTACTTCATAACCTTTTTCCGGCACAATCGTTGGAATACGTTTATCCACGACATTCACGACCCCAGCCGGCGAACTGCTGGTATAAAGCAACGTGCTTGAACCACGTAATACTTCTACTTGGCTTGCCAAAAGTGAATCAGCAACTACGGCGTGATCAGGCGAAAGGCTGGACATATCCACCACATCCGAGCCATTTTGTAAAATTTTAATGCGTGCACCTTCTTGCCCACGAATAATCGGCTTACTTGCCCCACCTCCAAATGGGTTACTGTGTACGCCTAATTCAGCAGATAAGGCATTTCCTAAGGTTGCCGAGCGTTTTTTAAATTCTTTGCCGTCAATGATTTTATCGCTGACTTTGAGCAAGGTGACCTCACTGCCTTGAGCAATTACCGGTGTTGAATTATTACCGATAACGGAAACTTCATCTAACACGGCAACGTCTTCATTGGTTTGAGCAGCTAAGGCAAGCGTACTTAAATGGGCGGAAATCAGCACCGCCAAAAGGGTTTTATTTGTCATTTTTCTTTTCCCATAAATAAATTAAGGTTAATAAGTTACGCTAAAATTTATCAGCTTTCAATAATAACCATAAAAAATTTATATATATTTTTATGTTTTACTCTTGCCAAACAAAAAATATCCATTAATATTTTATGGCTTTTTTAAAAGGAGAATTTTTTTATGCAATCTAAACTCAAATTAACTTTAGCGGCGGTTGCCGTATCTATTGCCCTAAGCGGCTGTAAATCTACCGATGGCGCTCGTGTGGTTGAAAAACCAAAAGCTGAACAAGCGGTCGAAATTACTAAAAAACCTGCAAAATCGGAAAATGCAGGCTCAAATAAACCTGATACAAAGGCTGAAACAACAACGCCGACAAAACCTGATACGCCGATTAAACCAAAACCATCTGAGCAACCAAAGCCTGTTGTGCCAGTCAAACCAACAGAGCCGGCTAAACCCGCTGAACCTAAACAACCCATTGAACAGCCAAATCCTGCTGAACCGACTGAGCCGACTAAACCTATTGAAGAAAAACCGGTTGAACCACAAAAACCGACGCCATCAACCGCAGTAAAACCGGTTAATGAAGACAGTTCAGGCAAATTATGGCGTGTAATTCCATTAGCTAATCATGGTTTATTAAGTGATGCCGGTACGGTAAGACGCGAAGATCGCGATCACTTTGTTCATCCTGATTCTGATGATTCAAAATCCCCTTTTGTGGCCAGAGAAAATGATAAGTCTTATAACTATTACTTGGTACTAAATCTTGGTACGGAGGATAAAGAAAATGTCAGAATCCCAACCTTAATCTCAAACGGAGAAAGTTATTTGGGTAAACATTCAGGTGTGTTAAAAGATCATCAACTAGAAGGGAAACAACTTCTAGTTGGAAATGAGGATATGCCTGATGCCAAACAGATTAATTATCTCTACATCAACCAACCTTACTCAAGCTACGGTGCGTTATTTACCAATGAAAATGATAGTTCATTGTTTAATATCCGCTTAACGACAGGGCGAGATGGTAAAAAACAAAGTGCGGAAGGCAGTGGCTCAAGCTATGCTGAATATGGCGTGTTTGATATTGTCAACGGAAAAGCCCAATGGAAAGATGGTTTAGTAGGGGATGCTATCTATAAAGGTAATGTCATCGCCCGATTTGAGAAAATAGTTGATGGTGAAACTATTGCCTATGCTCCACAGCTTGATGGCGATGTTACCTTAAAACTCCATCTTGATAATGAATGGGAAAAAAATAAGCTCACAGGTGAAATTAACAGCGTAACGTTAGGTAAAATTAAACTGGATGAAAGTAAATTACCTGATGCGATATATTTAAGAGAAAGTATCAGTTTTAGTGACGGTGAAATATCTTATGTTGAAAAAAATAGCAATTTATCAGGCTATTATTCAACCGAATTTGTTGGTGAGAATCTCAATGATGCGGTAGGTAATATTGAGTTAGAAAGCAACAAGAGAGAAGGTATTACTAAATATAACGCTGTATTTGGTGGCACAAAATAATCGTTCAGTAAATATAAGGTAAAGACCTTAGCCTATTATTTACATACTGCGATTTTTAAAATAATGAAGAAACCCCATATAAAAATACACTGAATGAATATTTTTATATGGGGTTTCTCCTTTAACATATAATGTTTTTTTGTGTTTTTCATTTCGGCGGTAACTCCCCTTGCCTTTACGATTTTTCTCTACTCGCATTTTAAATAGCGGATCTGTTACTAACGCTTTTACTGCACTCTCTTGGATATCGCCACGCTGATGGAGATAACCATTATTTTGTTTTGCCATACTATTTCCCTCTTCATAAAAAGTAAGCAATATTCTGTCAAATTCATCTGCCGTTGTATATAAAAATTGGGTATAATTGTTAAAATTTCAATGCAAGCGGTCATATTTTCAGATTATTTTGCAAATTCAGAGGTTTTATTATGAAAAAAGAAGAAGTTGGACATCATTTTTTAGCTCGCTTAGGTAAAACCCGCTTACGTCCGGGTGGCAAAGTTGCAACGGATTGGTTAATCGGGAGCGGTGATTTTTCAAAAGACAAAAAAGTATTAGAAGTTGCTTGTAATATGGGAACAACCGCTATTCAACTGGCAAAACAGTTTGAATGCCAAATTATTGGTATTGACTTAGACGAAGAGGCTCTTGAAAAAGCCCGTGAAAACATCAAAGATCAAGAAGTTGAGCATTTGGTTCAAGTACAAAGAGCAAATGCGACAAAACTGCCATTTGAAGATGAAAGCTTTGATATTGTGATTAACGAAGCAATGCTTACAATGCTCCCACAAGAAGTAAAAGAAAAAGCCATTCGGGAATATTTCCGTGTGTTAAAACCAAACGGTTTTTTGCTCACACACGATATTATGCTAAACACAGATAATGCAGATGAATTATTAGCTGAGTTGCGTGATGCGATTAATATCACCGTATCACCACTTACAAAGCCGGATTGGAAAGCGTTATTCCACCATTGCGGCTTTAGAAATGTGGAAACTTTTTCAGGCGAGATGTCGCTACTCTCTCCGAAAGGTCTAATTCACGATGAAGGCGTATTAGGGGCAATGAAAATCGTAGGAAACGCATTAAAACCTGAAAATCGTGAAACGTTCAATAAAATGTACAAAATTTTTAACGATCCTGACCAAAAGTTAGGCTTTGTTGCGGTTTGTAGTCAAAAATAATTTTCCAGTTAGTTAAAAGGCAATACAAAATATGTTTCAAATGTTGCGAGAGTGGTATCAAAGAAAATTTACCGACCCACAAATAGTTGTGCTATTTGGTATTCTTTTAATTGGGTTTGGCATTATTTATTTTTTCAGTGATTTATTAATGCCGCTATTAGTCGCTCTCGTATTTGCCTATTTGCTTGAATGGCCAACCCGCTTTTTAACGGTTAAATTAAAGTTGCCAAGAACGTTAAGCGTTATTTTAATCTTAGGTAGTTTTATCGCCTTGCTGTCATTCTTAGGGGTAGTATTGTTACCAACCTTATGGAATCAAGCGGTAACTTTTATTCAAGATCTGCCGTCAATGTTCAACTTGCTCAATGCTTGGGTGCAAGGATTACCTGAACATTACCCGGAATTGGTGGACTACGCCACTGTTGATTCAATTATGAATACCGCGAAAAGCAATATTTTGAGTATGGGAGAGTCGCTTTTAACTCTTTCTATTAACTCTATTATTAGTTTGGTTGGATTAGGTATTTATACATTCCTAGTGCCGTTAATGGTATTTTTCTTATTGAAAGACAAATTAGTGTTAATGCGTTCATTTAGCAAAGTATTACCACAAAACCGTCGCTTAGCTACACGCGTTTGGTTTGAAATGCAACAACAAATTGCTAACTATATTCGTGGTAAATTTCTGGAAATTGTAATTGTCGGAGTTGTAACCTACATCATCTTCCTCTTTTTTGATCTACGCTATCCGTTACTGCTTTCTGTTGCAGTAGGGATTTCAGTATTAATTCCCTACATTGGTGCGGTATTAGTAAGTATTCCGGTAATGTTGGTCGCCTTATTCCAATTTGGCTTATCTCCTGATTTTTATTACTTAATGCTTGCTTTTATTATTAGTCAATTACTAGATGGAAACTTACTTGTGCCGTATCTATTTTCTGAGGCAGTTAATCTACACCCTCTCACCATCATTATTGCCGTGCTGATTTTTGGTGGATTATGGGGCTTCTGGGGCGTATTCTTTGCTATTCCATTGGCAACATTGGTTAAAGCTGTGGTTCAAGCCATTCCATCTAACCATACAGATGCAATTATATTAGAGAAATAAGCGGTTTTTTATAAAGAATGGATACTCAACAACTCTCACAAAAGCCTGCTCGCCACCATCATCTTAACCGACTCAATGCCGTTGTTGCCTTAGGAGGCGGACACGGTTTAGGACGGCTACTCTCTGCTCTGCCATTTTTAAAAGAACGGCTCACAGGTATTGTTGCAACCACCGATAATGGCGGCTCAACAGGACGTATCCGCTCTCAACAAGGTGTAATTGCTTGGGGCGATTTACGCAACTGTTTGAATCAAATTATTGTAAAACCTACGGTTGCCTCTCGCCTTTTTGAATATCGTTTTGGTGGAACGGGCGAACTCAGCGGGCATAATCTCGGTAATCTCATTCTTACCGCCCTTGAAAATATGCAAATCAGACCGCTTGATGGAATTAACCTTGTGCGAGATTTGCTACACGTTAGATCAAAGCTTATTCCGATGTCGGAAACACCTGTTCATTTAATTGCAGAGTTACAATGTGGCACAAAAGTATTGGGCGAAGTTCAAATTGATGCACTGGCTGAAACACCACATCATTTAGAGCTAGATACGCCTGTCTTAGGCACGCCGGAAGCGATTGCTGCTATTCAAGAAGCAGAGTTAATACTACTCGGTCCGGGCAGTTTTTTTACCAGTATTATGCCGAATTTGCTGGTTTCGGATCTTGCTCAAGCTATTCATCAAAGCCAAGCTAAAGTCATTTTTATTGATAACATCGGGCAAGAACACGGACCTGCCGGGAATTTATCGCTTAATCAGCGAGTTGAATGGATTGAGCACTGTATCGGGCAATCTCGCATAAATGGCGTCATTACAACTGATGATGAACCATCTATACTTCCGCTGCATATTAAAACACTGCGTAAAAATTTATCGGCTGATGATGTTTATTACCGCCACGATCGCCATAAATTAAGCAAAGCGATTGATGAATTAATTCAAAATCTATAACTAAATAAAACAAGCGGTTAAATTTCTCTAATTTTTTGCAATTTGCAAAATGTAAAAGAAATTTAACCGCTTGTACTTTCAATCAATTCATTATTTTGAACGCTCTACCCACTTACCATCAACGTAATCAACAATCCATTTGGTTGCCTTACCGTTTTTCTCTGAAGTTACATATTGGCGTTTTTCTTTACGACTAAAACGAATAATCGCCTCATTTCCTTCGGGATCTTGCTGCGGAGCATCCGCAAGATATTGTAATTTCTCCGGCAATCTATCACGATACAAGGCTAATTCTGCCACTTTCGGAGCTCGGCTTTCACGCACTTTCGGGAAATTATGAGCCGACATAAATACGCCACTTGCTCCATCTCTTAACACAAAATAAGCATCTGCCTTTTCGCACTTTAGTTCAGGAAAAGCAATAGGTTCTTCTCGTGGAGGGGCAACTTCACCATTTTTCAAAATTTTTCGGGTGTTATCGCAGCTTGTGCAACCCATATATTTGCCAAAACGACCTAATTTTAAGTGCATATCCGCACCACATTTATCACATTCCACAACAGGTCCGTCATAGCCTTTAATTTTAAATGAGCCTTGTTCGACAACATAACCATCACAATTTGGGTTATTACCACAAACGTGAAGTTTACGCTCAGCATCAATCACATAGCTATCCATCGCTGAATCACATTTCGGACAGCGTTTGCGTGCCATTAAGGCTTTTGCCTCAGAATCTGAATCCAAGACATTCAAGAATTCGGCTTCAGGAATTAAATTCATCGTGGTTTTGCAACGTTCTTTTGGTGGTAACGCATAGCCTGTACAACCTAAGAAAACCCCTGTAGAAGCAGTACGGATAGCCATTTTTCTGCCACAAGTCGGACAATCAATATCTGTCGGCACAATGCTGTTTGGCTTCATCCCTCCTTCAAGCTCATCTAATTCCGCTTGGGTTAATTCTTCAGAGAAATGTTTGAAGAAACTATTTAATTCCTCTTTCCAATTCTTATTACCCTCTGCAATTTGGTCTAAAACTTCTTCCATATTGGCAGTAAAGTCGTAATTCATTAAATCTTTAAAAGATTCATTTAAACGATCGGTAACTACCTCACCGATTTTTTCCACATAAAAACGTTTGTTTTCAGTGCGAACATAGCCACGCTCTTGAATGGTCGAAATAATTGAAGCATAAGTTGAAGGGCGACCAATTTTACGCTCTTCAAGCTCTGTAACTAATGAAGCCTCATTAAAACGTGCAGGCGGTTTGGTAAAGTGCTGGCTTGGTACCACTTCATCAAGTTTGAGTTTTTGGTGAAGTTCTACTGCCGGTAATTCTTGATCTTCAGGATTTTTCCCTTGTACCGGCAATACTTTCGTCCAACCATCAAAACGCATTACACGTCCGCTCGCTTTTAATTCATAATCTCCGGCACTAACAGTTAATGAAGTAGAATCGTAGCGTGCAGGCAACATCTGGCAAGCTAAAAAACGACGCCAAATTAAGTCATATAAACGTTCAGCGTCTTTATCCATACCTTTTAAATCAGCCATTTTTACGTTCACATCAGATGGTCGAATCGCTTCGTGGGCTTCTTGTGCATTATCTTTACTGCGATACACATTGGCTTTCTCTGGCAAATAATTTGCCCCAAAGTTATCTTCAATATAACCACGAGCCATCGCTAGAGCTTCACGGCTTAAGTTTGTAGAGTCGGTACGCATATAGGTAATATAACCCGCTTCATACAAACGTTGAGCCAACATCATTGTTTTCTTTACCCCAAAGCCTAAACGTGTGCTTGCGGTACGTTGTAACGATGAAGTAATGAATGGAGCAGATGCTCGAGAACTAGTCTCTTTTGCTTCAATATTAGAAACAATAAAATCACTTTTTTCTAATGCTTGAACCGCAACATTCGCATCTTCTTCATTTTTTGCTGAGAATTTTTTGCCTTTGTGAGCCGTCAATTCAAGCGGTAATTTTTTACGATTAATTTGCGTATTGGCTAAAATGGTCCAAAATTCTTCACTTTGGAAAGCTTTAATTTCACGCTCTCGCTCAACTAACAATTTCACCGCGACAGATTGCACACGCCCGGCAGATAAACCTCGAGCGACTTTTTTCCAAAGTAATGGCGATACCATAAAGCCCACCACTCGGTCTAAAAAGCGACGGGTTTGTTGGGAATTCACGCGATCAATATTCAGTGGTTGCGGATCTTCAAATGCCTTTTTAATCGCATCTTTGGTAATTTCATTAAACACAACTCGACTAAAGCGGCTATCATCACCGCCAATAATTTCACGTAAATGCCACGCAATAGCTTCCCCTTCTCTATCCAAGTCGGTTGCCAGATAGATATGGTCTGCTTTCTTCGCCAGCGATTTTAATTCAGATACTACTTTTTCTTTATCAGGCATAATCTGATAGTTCGCTTTCCAGCCGTTGTATGGATCGATTCCCATACGTTTCACTAAAGCTGTACGTTCTTTTTCTGCCTTTACTTTTGCTTTTTCTGTTGCACTTAGCCCTTTAGTTGAAATCGGCTTTGCTTTTTCCGTTTTTTCATCACTGCCGCTTTTCGGTAAATCACGGATATGCCCCACGCTTGATTTCACAACATAGTCGCTACCAAGATATTGATTAATTTTTTTCGCCTTAGCCGGAGACTCCACAATAACGAGTGATTTTCCCATAGTTTATTACCTAATTTTTAATAATTATTTGGATTTTCTTGAAATTATTTCTTTTTTGATTGATTTTTCAATATACTATTTTTACGATAGCAAGCCTTAACAGAAATTACAATATAAAGAAGAGAGAAAATGGACAAACTAAACGCAATCAGTTTATTTTGCAAAGTGGTTGAAACACAAAGTTTCACTCAAGCCGCACAGCAAACCCAAATCTCACTGCCAATGGCGAGTAAATTAATAGCTCAATTGGAAGAATATTTAAATGTGCGTTTATTACAACGTACCACTCGCAAAATTACGCCAACGGAAGCGGGACTGCTCTATTATCATCGTTGCTTGCCTATTTTAAATGAATTGAAAGAGGCAGAAGCAAGCGTGAGTAATATTAGCTCAACGCTGCAAGGCAAAATCACAATGTCTGTACCAATGGATTTTGGTTCTCGCTTTATAGCCCCTTATTTAGGGAAGTTTATGGAAGGCTACCCTAATTTACAACTTCACATTGAATTTAGCGATCGCCGAGTTGATGTGATCGCCGAAGGCTTTGATTTAGTTTTGCGTATTGGTAGCCTTGCGGATAGCTCGATTGTAGCGAAAAAAATTGCTGATTCGCACTTAATGCTAGTTGCCTCTCCTGACTATTTAGCCAAAAATAACGAGCCCCAAAGTCTAGAAGAACTCAGTAAACGTGGTTGCTTGCTTTACGAATATCACCCACAGTGGCAATTCACGCAGCAAGGACAAAAAAGTAGCATTAAGCCTGAGGGAAAAATTTACAGCAATAATGGCTATGCCCTAGTGCAAATGGCAAAAGCCGGATTAGGTATTATCAATATTCCTAAATTTTTAATAAAGGAGGAACTCAAAAATGGAGAGCTAGTGCCGATTATGCCATTTTTAGAACAAGATTCGTTACAAATCAGCCTACTCTATCCAAACCGCCGTTACCTTTCCCCTAAAGTTCGAGTGCTGATTGATTTTTTCTCGCAATTGATGGAAGAACAACAGCAATATCTGTAAATAAAATGGCTGTAACCGATAGTTTTAGTTACAGCCATTTAAATTGCAAAAAATATAGAAATCCGACCGCTTGTAGATATTCAATCACGTAAAAAACAAGCAGTTATTTTCATAACTGCTTGCTCAACATTTTTCTTATTTATTAATCAAAAATTCTTAATTTTCTTAAGATAAAAATTAACAACGCTGCACCTAGCACACCGAAGAAAATTCCAACTAGGTTGAAATCGCCCGCTTTGTATGCAGAGCCAATGCCTAATATGTCACCAAATAACCAACGCCCTAAAGATGAGCCCACAATACCTACAATGATATTTTTACAAAGACCACCTTCACTTTTCATTACAATTGATGCTAACCAACCAATAATAGCACCGACAATAATTGCAGCAATCCAGCCCATAACATACTCCTTTGTTTGATTGAAAAAATTTAATAACTTCTCGCTATTATTCCATAATTATTAAAAGGTTTCTTTTGCTTCTTTTAATAAATCTTGAGGTAAATTAACACCTAAGTCTTTTGCTGTCTTTGTATTAATAGAAAGCTCTAATTGACTTACTTCCTGTGTTGGAATTGCACCAGCTTTTTCACCTCTTAAGACACGAGCTGCAGTTTTACCCGTTGCAACACCAATATCATACTGGTTTACAGCATAAGCGGCAAGTGCACCACGCTGAACAGTATCACGATCTGATGCAATAACCGGAATTTTTGCCTCTAAAGCCGCTTTATGTAAGGCTTCATAAGCAGACACAACGCCATTATCTTCCGAAATATAAATAGCTTGTACTTTACCGTTTAAACTGCGAGCAGCGGTACCAATATCTGCGCTACGTTGAACCGCAACAGGGACAACATTGAACCCTTGCTTTTTCGCTTCTTCTTTTAGTTCTTCTAATACAATTGTAGAATTGACTTCACCTGCACTATAAACATAACCAACTGATTTTAATTCAGGCACTAACGTTTGAATAAGTTTTACTTGTGGAGCGATTGGTTTGTGATCTGAAATTCCCGTTACGTTCGTACCTGATGGCTCCCAAGATTTCACTAATTTTGCTGCAACCGGGTCGGTTACACCGGAGAAAACAATCGGAATAGAACGTGTTGCTGCAACCACAGGTTGTGCGGAAGGTGTAGTAATCGGAATGATAATATCCGCTTTATCGCCAACAAATTTGCGTGCAATTTGAGCCGCTGTTGCAGTACTCCCTTGTGCTGATTGATAGTCAATTTTAATATTTTTACCATCAACAAATCCTTCACGTTCAAGCTCTTCAATGACACCTTTTCGAATGGAATCTAATGCCGGGTGTTCAACAATTGCTGTAATTGCTACATTTTGAATTTTATCTTGGCTGAATGCGGTAACAGAGAACGCACTTAATACAGCAACTAACAATGTTTTACGAAATTTCATACATACTCCTTGATTTAAATCTTGCACTATTGCAATAGTACATTTTTATTCAAAGATAAGTAATTTTAGAAATTTGTGCAAGTAGAATTTTTTATTTTCCTATAAACAGATTTTAACTGATTAAATATTAACCTTTCATACCTTAATCCAATTCTTTGCAAACTCTTTTAGATTATTGCAATAACGTGTAGAATAAGTGGTTATTTTACTTAAAACATTAGAGAGAACTATGAGCGAAGACATTTTAACGGCTGAAACAGAAACCCGAGCCAATTTTATTACCCATATTATTGATGAAGATTTAGCAAGCGGTAAGCATAACAACGTTTACACCCGTTTCCCACCGGAGCCAAACGGTTATTTACATATTGGTCACGCTAAATCAATCTGCTTAAACTTTGGTATCGCTCAAGAATACAAAGGTAAATGTAATCTGCGTTTTGATGATACCAACCCGGTAAAAGAAGATGTGGAATACGTGGATTCTATCAAGCAAGACGTGGAATGGTTGGGCTTTAAATGGGAAGGCGAACCACGTTATGCCTCTGATTATTTTGACCAACTTTATGGCTATGCGATTGAGCTTATCAACAAAGGCTTGGCGTATGTAGATGAACTTTCGCCTGAAGAAATGCGTGAATACCGTGGTACTTTAACCGAGCCGGGCAAAAACAGCCCTTATCGTGATCGTTCGGTTGAAGAAAACCTTGCCCTATTTGAAAAAATGAAAAACGGCGAGTTTGAGGAAGGTAAAGCGTGTTTGCGTGCCAAAATTGATATGGCATCGCCGTTTATCGTAATGCGTGATCCGGTAATTTACCGTGTG
Source organism: Mannheimia bovis (assembly GCF_014541205.1). NCBI lineage: Bacteria > Pseudomonadati > Pseudomonadota > Gammaproteobacteria > Pasteurellales > Pasteurellaceae > Mannheimia > Mannheimia bovis. The sequence goes on from NZ_CP061280.1 coordinate 1,630,674, forward strand.
AAATTTGCCTCACATCACCAAACCGGCGACAAATGGTGCATTTACCCAATGTACGATTTCACCCACTGTATTTCAGATGCGATTGAGCGAATCACCCACTCTATCTGTACGTTAGAATTCCAAGACAACCGCCGTTTATACGATTGGGTGTTGGAAAATATCAGTATTGAACGCCCGTTACCGCATCAGTACGAATTTTCACGTTTAAATTTAGAAGGCACTTTAACCTCTAAACGTAAATTGTTGAAATTAGTAACAGACGGCATTGTTGATGGCTGGAATGACCCTCGTATGCCAACCATTTCAGGCTTACGCCGCCGTGGCTATACCCCTGCGGCACTGCGTGAATTCTGTCGCCGTATCGGTGTAACAAAACAAGATAATGTGGTGGAATACTCCGCACTTGAGGCGTGTATTCGTGAAGATTTAAACGACAACGCACCTCGTGCGATGGCAGTAATCAATCCTGTGCGTGTAGTAATTGAGAATTTTGGTGAGAAAGAGATCTTAAAAGCACCAAACCACCCTAACCGCCCAGAATTAGGCGAGCGTGATTTGCCATTTACCCGTGAGCTTTACATTGACGAAGCCGACTTCCGTGAAGAGGCAAACAAACAATACAAACGTTTAGTATTAGGTAAAGAAGTGCGCCTGCGTAATGCTTATGTGATTAAAGCTGAGCGTGTCGAAAAAGATACAAGCGGTCAAATTACCACTATTTTTTGCACATACGATCCTGAAACATTAGGTAAAAACCCTGCTGACGGACGTAAAGTGAAAGGCGTTATTCATTGGGTTTCAGCGGAAGATAACAAACCGGCTGAATTCCGTATTTACGATCGTTTATTCACTGTGCCAAATCCGGGTGCGGAAGACGATATTAATGCGGTGTTAAACCCTGAATCTTTAGTGGTGAAACACGGTTTTGTTGAGCCAAGTTTAGTGAATGCCAAAGCGGAACAAGGCTATCAATTTGAACGTGAAGGCTACTACTGCTTAGACAGCAAAGATGGCTCTGCAGATAACCTCGTCTTTAACTTAACCGTAAGCTTAAAAGAGAGCGTTGCGTTCTAAATTAAAGTGCTGACTTGAACAAATGCCGACATTATTTTCGGCATTTTTTCTGCTTTTCGTTTATTTAAGCCATAAAAAAAGCCCCAATCTTGGGGCCACTCGGAAAGCAAATTTATGTGTTAGGTTGCTAGATACAACACTTATTTTTGTTGCGTTAAGATTAAGTGAATTTTTAAATGGTTTCAAACAAATTTTGTAAAAAATGCTAACCAATGTTTAAAATTGTGATCTACTTCATATTTTTATTGCTCAATGAAGTAAAACACCAGCGATAAAAAAGCTCTCATTACTGAGGGCTGAAAATACATCATTTAAAATTAAACCACGCCTTGCTCTAACATCGCATTTGCCACTTTTTTGAAGCCTGCAATGTTTGCACCATTTACATAGTTAATGTAACCATCTGATTCTGTACCGTTTTCCACACAATTTTCGTGGATAGATTTCATAATATTGAATAAACGTTGATCCACTTCCTCACGAGACCAAGAAAGGCGAATTGCGTTTTGGCTCATTTCTAAACCAGAAGTTGCTACACCACCTGCGTTTGCTGCTTTACCCGGTGCATAAAGAATTTTCGCACCGATAAACACTTCAACACCACCTAAAGTAGTTGGCATATTCGCACCTTCTGACACGCAGAAACAACCGTTTTTCACTAACTCTTTAGCATCTTCGGTATCTAATTCATTTTGTGTTGCACAAGGTAATGCGATATCACACGCTACACCCCACGGTTTTTGACCTTCAAAGTATTGTAAACCTTCTTCTTGTGCATATACCGATAAACGTTCACGACGTTCATTTTTAAGCACTAATAACGCTTTTAATTGTGCTTCAGTCATACCTGAATCAGAGAATAATACATAACCGTTAGAATCTGAAACAGTTAATACTTTACCGCCTTTTTGGATTACTTTTTCTGCTGCATATTGTGCTACGTTACCTGAACCTGAGATCACCACACGTTTGCCTTCAACAGACTGACCACGAGTGTTCAGCATAGATTCTGCGAAGTAAACTGCACCGTAACCTGTTGCTTCAGGACGAATTAAGCTACCACCCCAAGTTAATGATTTACCCGTTAATACAGAAGTAAACTCATTGCGTAATTTTTTGTATTGACCAAACATATAACCGATTTCACGACCACCCACGCCAATATCTCCCGCCGGTACGTCTGTATCCGCACCGATATGGCGGAATAATTCGCTCATAAATGCTTGGCAGAAACGCATTACTTCTGCATCAGATTTACCTTTTGGATCGAAGTCTGAACCACCTTTACCGCCACCCATTGGTAATGTTGTTAAGGCATTTTTGAATACTTGTTCAAACGCTAAGAATTTTAATACGCCTAAATCTACTGTTGGGTGGAAACGAATACCACCTTTATATGGACCGATTGCAGAGTTCATTTGCACACGATAACCACGATTTACTTGCACTTGACCTTTATCATCAACCCAAGTTACACGGAAACTGATTACACGCTCAGGCTCAACAATACGCTCTAATAAACCTTGCTGAGTATATTTAGGATTTTTTGCTAAGAATGGTGCAAGGCTACCAAATACTTCTTCAACTGCTTGGTGAAAAGGTGCTTGGTTAGGATCACGTTGTTTGATTTTTTGAAAAAGTGCGTTTAAATCGCTCATTGAATACTCCTGATATTTTGATGTTGTGTATATGTAAGATGGGGGCAAGTTTAGCAAGCTATTAGAAATTTTAAAAGATGTAATTAGAAAAATTTATCAATAAAATAAGAAAAATTATATCAAGCGATGTTTTTTTAATCATTTTTTGCAAAACAAAGCCCCATTGCTATTTCTAGAAATGGGGCTTAATTGAAATTTTATGGATTAGTTAGCCGGTTGAGCTTCAGCATTAGCATTGCTATCATCAATTTTTGAAACCAAACCTTTTGCATCAAAATAAACAAATAAATTACGTTGCTCCGGCTCTTTATAACCTTCACGTTTAATAAAAACATAATCCCAACGATGTGTGTCAAAAATATTTTTAAGCACAGGTGTACCAAGCAAATATTCTACTTGCTCTGGTGTCATACCCACTTGAAGTTGGGCAATTTTATCTTGTTCTAAATAGTTTCCTTGCGGAACATCAATTCGATACACCACTTTTTCCACCGTTGAGCAGGCAGTTACACTCATTGCAACTAAAAGCGTTGCTAAAAGAGATTTCATTTTCATAGAGTTGACCTTTTGATAATACAAAATTCAGATAATTAGATAATACCTAAACTGATAAAAATTTTCCATTATTTATTACGTTCCAGCTGATCACGCAAGTTAGCCGGTAATCCTTTGATTGTTAAAGTATCGTTTAGTTCATCCCAAATCAAACGTTCGCCTAACAATTCTGCATTAAAACTAATGGTAACGCCTTTCCCTGAACCTGAAAACTTAGTAAGCGTTTTTAAGGCATTACGCATTGGTGGAATATTTTCTTCCAAACCATATTCCTGTTCTTGAGTAAATTGAGCAAAATCTATTTCATTTAATGTTGGCATTGCATTTGAAAGCTCATCTAGTGCAATTTCTTCACCACTATTAATTTGCCCTTTGCAATAGTCAAATACTTGTTTTTTAACTTCTCTGGTTTGCGGTGCAGAGAGCTCCCCCTGCTCGCAATAGTCGCTCACCGCTTGCAACAAAGTTTGATTTTGCACTTGAGGATTAAAACCTTCTTCCGCACTCAAGAAATCCATAAAGAAATCAGCAATTTTACGCCCCACTCTCCCTTTTACAAAGGTTAAATAACGGTTTGATGTTGCATCAAGTTTCAGTTCCGTTAAATTAATGCGACAAGCGATATCATATTGTGCAATTTCTAAATATTGCGTACGTTTAATTTCTAACTTCTCATCAACTAGCATTGAATTACGGCTGTCAATTAAGGCAATAAATAGATATTCCGTGGCTAAGAATGTATAACGGCAGAGAATAAAAGTACCGCCATCAGCAAACGGATACTTCGCCAACTCTGTCGCCAACATTTTGGCACAACTATGACTAAACGGCAGAAAATCAGTCTCTTTTTCCAATAAACGATTAAGTTGCTGAGCAAATATCGATTCCGGCTTGAATATACCATAAGCCTTCGCTTTACTTTGGTAAGCTTGATGTAATTGCAACATCATTTGATCTACCTCAGGCGTAATTGTCAATAAATTCTCACGCAAAAAAGTATTGAGTTCCGGATTTTCACCCTCTGTTTTATTTAACTGATGTAATACGATTTCTGAAACATTAATGCTCATTTATTCACTTCTCTTTATTCCAAATAATAGAAAAAGATATTATCATTAATCCATTCATTTTTCATTATGAAGGAGATAAAGATGACAACTGCAATTCAAACAGAAAATGCCCCAGCCGCAATCGGACCTTATGTACAAGCTGTTGATTTAGGGAGCCTTGTGATAACCTCCGGGCAAATTCCGGTGAATCCTAAAACGGGTGAAATTCCAACTGATATTGTTCAACAAACCCGCCAATCTCTCAATAACGTGAAAGCAATCGTTGAACAAGCCGGCTTAACTGTTGCGGATATTGTCAAAACCACCGTGTTTGTTAAAGATTTAAATGATTTCGCTATTGTGAATGCAGAATACCAAGCTTTCTTCCAAGAACACGAACACCCAGACTTCCCTGCTCGCTCTTGCGTTGAGGTAGCTCGTTTACCAAAAGATGTAGGTATTGAAATCGAAGCTATTGCTGTGCGTAGATAACAAGCGGTTGTTTTTTGGAGATTTTTTGCAAATGGATAACATTATCCCAAATTGGAATATTCCCAAGCATATTCACGCATTTACCACTATCAGAACCGGCGGAGTAAGTAAGTCGCCTTTTGATAGTTTTAATTTAGGCGACCACGTTAATGATAATCCGCAAGATGTCGCCCAAAATCGTGCATTGCTTGTAGAGAAATTTCATTTACCACAATCTCCGTTATTTCTAACACAAACACATAGCACAAGAGTGCTTGAACTTCCCTACTCAGGCAAAGACATTGAGGCAGATGCAGTTTATACCAATCAGCCTAACCAAGTCTGTTTAGTGATGACCGCAGATTGTTTGCCTGTACTTTTTGTCAGTAAAGATGGAGAAGAAATTGCAGCCGCCCACGCAGGCTGGCGAGGATTATGCGACGGAGTGCTAGAAGCAACCGTTGAAAAATTCCAATGCCCCAGAAATGAAATTTCAGCTTGGCTAGGTCCTGCTATCAGCTCAAAAGCATTCCAAGTTGGAACAGAAGTCATTGAGCAATTCTGTGCGTTTGATCCAAGAGCGGAAGAGGCTTTTATTCAAGACAGCTCTACAAGCGGTAAGTTTTTGGGAAATCTTTACCAAATTGCTACTCAACGCCTCAATAAACTCGGCATTACCGAGATTTCAGGCGGAGAATACTGCACCTACACCCAAGAAGATTTGTTTTTCTCTTATCGCAGAGATAAACAAACAGGGCGAATGGCAACCTTAATTTGGCGGGAAGAATAATATTTGCCTCGCTTAATAATTAACCGAGTAATCTTCTGCTACTAGACGACTACTCGGTTTTTCTCTATAATCCACATCACTTTATCCCCCCATAGCTCAGTGGTTAGAGCAGGCGACTCATAATCGCTTGGTCGCTGGTTCAAGTCCGGCTGGGGGGACCATCCTAGCGTTTCTTATTGTCTCACATTGTCGCAAATTCATTGATAAATCAATGATTTTCATCATTTTATAGTCTTTTATTGTCTCTTTTGGTTGCAGTCTATCTTACTCTTTGTGATCCCTAAAATGATCCCTATTTTAAAAAAGGGGAAAAATAGGGATCATAAAGTCCGTTAAACCTAGACCGCACAGGGCTTAGAGAAAATGACTACACCCAAAAAAGCATTAACAGATACCTTTATTAAAAATCTTAAATTTTCCATTACATCAAAACCAATAGCAGACAGTAACGGGCTATTTATCCTTGCACAGAAAAAAGGGAAAGTATGGATTTATAGCTATATCAACCCTAAAACAGGTAAACGCAGCACAAAAAATAGAATAGGATACTACCCGCAAATGGGTTTAGCTGAAGCTAGACAAAAAAGAGATGAATTAAACTCCCTTGTCAAGCAAGGGCTTGACCCTTTTGAATACCTAGAAAAACAGCAAAGAGAGGCAGAGCAAAAGCAAGAAACACTAGAATCTTTTGCTTATAAGTGGGCAGATTGGAAACTTTCAAAGAAAAAATGCAAGCCTAAAACTATGGAAAAATGCTTACAACGTTTAGAAAATCATTTATTCCCACGTTTTAAGGGCTACACGCTAGAAAATTTTACTTTAGCAGATACGATAAACCGCTTGACGGATTTAGAACGCATTTTGCCCGATACATTGCACAGAGTAGCAGGGAACTTGATAGAAATACTTGATTATGCCGTATTAAGTGGGCGGATTAGTTTTAATCCTGTAAGTGTAATAAAAAAGGCTTTTACTACGGTAAAAAGCACTCACCAACCTGCCATAATGCCCGAAGATTTAGCTGCATTTATGCAGGACTTACAGAAATCAAACAGAACTCCACAAATTAAATTATTAGTTGAATGGCAACTCTTAAATATTCTTAGACCATTTGAAGCCGTAGCGGTGGAATGGAGCGATATAGATTGGGAAACCAGCACACTAAACATTCCAGCTGAAAGAATGAAAGGCGGAAGAAAGCCCCACTCTATTCCGCTAACAAAACAAGCTATAGCAATTCTAGAGGAAATGAAGAAATATAACGGACACCATAAGCATATTTTTACACACCGAACAGACCGAAACAAACCGGCTAATAGCCAAACCGTGAATAATGCAATAAAACGCTTAAGCGGTGGCAAATATAAAGGGCTTTTAGTAGCTCACGGTTTAAGAAGTATTGCCAGCACTTATTTGCACGAACGCTTTACTACTGAAACGCTAGTCATTGAGGCTTGTTTATCCCATACGAACAAAGACACCGTGATGAGTGCATATCATCGTAAAAATTGGCTAGACCGCAGACGGGAAATTATGCAGGAGTGGGCGGATTTTGTGGAAGCTTGTAAAAAGTAACTACTTGAACTTTTAATTTATTATTCCCTTCAATAATTTATTATTGAGGGGATTTTTATGATGACTTTAGTTTCATTACTTATACTTACCCCACTATTATCTTTGCTATTCCTATTTTTGCGGTTGCTCCTTAGCTTGGTATCAATCAAAAATAGACTTTCTACAAAAGCAGTTATAGACCATTTTTATAACTTCCATTTATAACTAAGTAAATTAGTTTAATCAGTATTTTTTGCACAGGCAATCAACGCCCTCACACTTAAGATAAAGATTTCAAAACAAACGTAAAAATCTACCATTCCTTGCTATATAGTTTAAAAGGCTCTTATATTACGTACAAGAAAACACCTATTTAAAAATACAATAGCAGAACAATGACAGAACCACTATAAGAAAGATAAAAAGAGTTTATTTCACATACACAAAAATAAAATTCTAAAATTTATAGGTAAAATAGGGAAAAGATAATAAGAATACAGATAAATCATAAGTTTTTATCTTCCTTATTTTCTAAACCTTCTATTTCCCCCCTATTTATACGTGTTTTTTCTCTAATTATGAAATAGTGTTGTTCTATTAAAACCCATTTAACCCCCTAATAAAAAACACAATGTTTGATTCTCTCAAGCGTAGGCAAGTAAAAAGTAAATCAGATGAGAAATATAGATTTGAAGAGCTTACAGGACAAAAGAATGTTTCGCCAGTAAATTTAATGAAGTAAATCAGCACGGATAGTAACGCATACAACACCTATTTTTATAGATTAATTTATGTAAATGCTCTTAATTGTAAAGATTTCATATTAAAAACGCTCACGTAAAACAAGAAATTCACTTTAAAATCAATTACTTATAAATTAATTTGCTTATTTGTTTTATATCTTAACTGAAATTGAGTGAAATTAACTGAAAAGATTTCAGTTAAGATTAAATGTATAAACCATTGATGCAAAAGGATTTAGGCTATTTTTTAAATGAAAATTAACTGAAAAATAGTAAATTTTTTTTATAAATTCCGCAGGAGGGGAAGTGCTTTTTCCGTGCCGTTGTCTTTGCCGTGAAAATTTTACGTATTTCAATTTAAGTCTTTACATATTTATAAAATCATTACTTGTCAATCCCTTCAAATACTTACAGACTCCTCTCATAACAACTTAATACCAACTATCAATCCCCAATTAACTACTATTTATTGTGAAATCTCATTTCACAATAAGTAATACATAATGTTTACTTTAATTTTGTATACACTTACATCTAGTTGCATGCCAATGGATATAAAAAAGGAGGGGTAATGACTCTAAATGATGAACGTTTTCTTAGTCTTGATGAGGTAATGACAAAAACGGGCCTAAAACGTTCTACAATTTACAATCAAATGAGATTAGGGATATTCCCTAAAAACATTGAAATTTCATCAAATCGAATTGCTTGGCTAGAAAGTGAAGTAATTAATTGGATGACTACAAAAATAAACCAACGTAACAATAACTAAAGGAAACTTATGAAATTACAAAATCCACAACATAATGAGCAATTACAACTTTTGATTTCAGAGGCTGACACTGCTAGAAACTCATTCTTGCAATTGCAAGAAAAAGCAACAGAAATAAAAAACAACATCGAGCGTAATAAGAAAACAATTATTGCGTTAGAAAATGACAATATTGAATTACAAGCTAAATCAGATAAAACAATGATTAGCGATACTGGGGAAGTTACATTTAAAGAATTCGATGAATGTTCAAATGCAATTTTTAACAATAATCGAAAAATTCAAGCGTTAAGAAAAGTTATAGAGAAATTTGAAAAACAGCTAGAGCTAACAATTTTAGATGATTGCCAAAGTGCTTATAAGTATGCAAATTTAAAAATCAGCAAAGTTTTTGAGTACTATGCCACTACCCTATTAAATGAATTACTGAATGATGATTTAACAAATAAGCTAAACACAATTTTATATTTATTAAAATCCAGCAAGATGACTAATGAAAATGAACCAATCATTTTTATTTTAGAATCAATTAAAAATAAGTTTAGTAGCTCATTTAAATTTGAATCTAATCATTTGAATAATTTATCATTTCCTTCTTTTCAATCCTATGGATATAGTAATTACAGTGTAATAGAAAGCAAAAGAAGAATTGAAGAATTAAAAAATCAATTAGAAAATAACACTATTCAATAATGTTAAACATTTAAACTTAATAGGAAAGAAAAATGTCTCAACTTAATACGATATGGCTATGTGTAGCAACTTCTGGAAAAACAGTAGACGGCCGAGAAATTAGCCCTACAGACTTATTACAAATGGCAGAAAACTACAATCCTGAACTTTATACTGCTTTAATATGGCAAGAGCACCAAAGATCTAATGGTAATTTAGGGCAAGTAGTCGCATTGAAAAGCGAAACCGTTGACGATGAAGTAAAACTTTTTGCTACATTGCGTCCGAACGCTCAATTACTTGAACTCAACCAGCAAAGACAAAAATTATTTACCAGCATTGAAATTATTCCTAATTTTGCAAGAACAGGAAAAGCATATTTAGGCGGATTAGCAGTTACCGATAGCCCGGCTTCTGTAGGCACTACACAATTACATTTTTCAATAAATGGTATTCAACAATCTAAATTTGTGATGGGTAATAAAGAGCCGCTCAATTTTACGAACAACTGGCAAGAAGATGAAATTAATAGCATTTTAAATCAGTTTAAATACTTAGACTCAAATGATAAGAGCTTATTATTTTCAATTTTAAAGAACAGCTACCGTAACAATGAAGTGAAACCCTCTCAAGCTGCATTTATAGCAGCCCAAAAGGCTATTGATTATCAAAAAAATAATGCAAAATTTGCTATATAAGGATAACTAAATGGATATTAATAAATTGGCCAACTCTATTCATCATTTAGATGAAACGGGAAAAACAAGACTTTTTGAAAAAATTCTATTATCTGAACTGGACAAAAGAATGTCAGAAGAACATATTGTAGATAAAGCCAAGTTTACCCAGCAATTTAAACAAGAATTAGAACAAGAACTTGCCACTGAATACAAAAACTTAAATTTCGCCATCTAGCTCAATAAGCAGTTATCAAAGCCTTGAAGTCTATTCAAGGCTTTTTGCATTTTTACGATTTAAAAAGACCGCTTGCAATTCAAAAAGACTTTTAAAAGGCTAATAAAGGCCCTATACTTCAAATAATTCAAACAAAACTCAAGGGCTAAAATATGGCTATCCATCAAGTATTAACGGCAAATATTGCCAGCATTACCGACTTAAAACGTGACCCAATGGGAACAGTAAAAGAGGGAGCTGCAGAGAATGGCAAAAGCCAATCAATAAGATAGATAACCATAATATCTAACGGACTTTTAACAATTAAGAGAGCTGAAAATGACAAACTATAATTTACCACCTAGAGAATGGTATTCTTTAGAACAAACAATAGACCAAATTTATAAACTAACAGGAGAAACCTTAAATATAAGCGATCTTATTCATTATTGGATAACCGGCAGGCTTAATATATCCATAAACATTTTCTTTTCTAGTACAAAAATAGCATATAACCCTGCTAATAGCACAATACTAGAAGAAAAAAATGAAAATTTCATTATGGGCAATCAAAAATTCAGTGTGAACGCCTTAAAAATAAAGTATTTTAATGAATTACAGTCAGATGGTGATAAAAAATTAAAAAATAATCGGACAATACTAAGTTATTTTGATATAGAAGAGTTATCCTCTATGAAGAGTGATTTAGACTATCCTATAGCATTAAGCGGATATTATTTTAATGACGAAGAACTTACATATTGTGGAATAACGAATGCAAAGGGGCTTTTTTATTTAGATATTCACGGAAACGCTGATGTATTTAACCCAGAGTTTTATCAACTTGAGCATATTGCCAATAAAAATAAAAAAATACCGTATGACTTTATTGCTTGTTTATTTCAAATTGATAATGACACAGGGAAAATAATTTCATTTCATCTAGAACTTGAGGGAGAACATTATTTGAGTTTTGATGAATTCTATATTACTAAAGAATCATTGGAATTATTCTTAAAAAATGAGGAACAACCAACACCTAAGAAAACATCAACTAAAACTAAAAATTCACAAGCAGAATTTATACGAAACCTTATTACTATTCATTATGGCGAGGCTATAGCAAATAATATTCGCAATGAATTAGATAATCCCAATAGTGATATATCAATAGATTTTCAAAATAAAGGATTGCAACCCGTAACTGGAAAAACTCTTGATAATTGGATAAATCAGCCCTAGATTCCCTTTCAATATTGGAATATTCCGAACCTTTTCGGAATATTCCAAAATTTCTCCGTTCTCCGATCTAAACTCCCCCCGACAATGCAACTACAGAAGACAATAAACACAATCACGCAACACCAAACCACAGGGGGATTTATGCAATCTAACTTTTCTGACTATTCCTATTTAAGCGTGCGAGATGTATGCGAAATGCTACAGCTTAACCGCTCAACTATCAAATAAGAATACCCTAGAGTTTTTACCACACAGCAAAGACTACTATTTAACCGCGTTTAATCCTTGCGATTATTTAGAAACTCAAACACCTACCCCCAATTTTGACAAATGGTTAAACTTTATCAGCAATGATGATGAAGATAGAAAAAAAGCATTATTAGCTGGCTTATATATGATTTTAAATAATCGCAATGACTGGCAACTAACACTTGAGTTAATTGGAGAACCCGGAGGCGGTAAAAGCATTTATTTAGAAGTAGGGAAAATGTTAAGCGGAGACGATAACCACGAAGCAATAACCCTAAGCATTCTAAACGAAGATAAAGCCAGAGATATTATACTAAATAAAACGTTTTTATATTCATCAGATCAAGCAAAATATATTGGTGATGCCTCAATTTTGAAACAAATATCAAGCGGGGAAGAAGTAACATTTAACCCTAAAAATAAGCCCCCATTTAGCACAAAAGTTAAAGCCATTATTGCTATTTGTTCCAATACCCTACCAATTTATAAAAATGACGGAGGTGGAATGGATAGAAGGCGGGTTATCTTCCCATTTACACGTTCAGTTGATGAAAATGATAGAGATGTAAATTTAGTTGATAAATTGAGGGCAGAACTAGGCGGAATAATCCGTAAAATTTACGATACATTCCCACAAGCGGACGAGGCACTAAAAGCCCTGTTTAAACAGAAAAACAGCAAAGAAGCCCTAGAACTTAAACGTAAAAATGACCACATTCTGGAATTTATAGAAGAGTTTCATTTATTGCCACAAGTTACCAGTCAAGGGCTTGTAATGGGCAGTAATAGAGGTGTTCCGCCGTTTGAAAGTCAATTTATTTACGATAAGCTTTATTGGTGTTATTTGCTATTTTGTAACGCACACGGGCGAAATGATAAAAGCATTCTAAAGCCTAGCGATTTAATGCAAGAGCTAACACAAGCATTTAAGACGGCAGGTTATAAAATCCGATTTGCGACTAAGCCACTTGGACAAAGGAAACTATACACTAATGTAATTTTTAAAGATAAATCATCCACTATAGAAAAATGGCGAAATATGTAAAAAGCCTTGAATACCGTGCAATCTAGCACGGTATTTTTTTATCTAAACCACACTCCCCCCAAGAAAAGGTAAAATCATTTTTTTATTTCACTTTTTCACTTTTTCACCTAAAGTTAGCTTCAAGCCTTGATATATAAGGCTTTATAGAAATAATAAAAAAGGTGAAAAAGTGAAAAAAATCTCTAAAAAGTGAATAAAAAAACCTATTAGTGAAAGATTTCACCATAAATAAAGCCTTATATATCAAGGCTTGAAGCGTTATAAAGGTGAAAAAGTGAAAAAGTGAAAAAGTGAAAAAGTGAAAAAGTGAAAGAAAAAATAAATCTTTATTTCCAAATTTTAAAAATATTTGAAATCTGGATAAATTCCCACCTTGCCGAAGAGTAAAAGAATTTCTGATAATGGAAAAGTAAGATACAAATGCAACTAGGAAAGACAACCCAGCCTAGCCGCATAAATCGCCTATTTTGTAATCAAAAATAAAAGGCTTTAATTGTAATGATCCCTAAAATGATCCCTGTTTTTAGGTTTATTCAATTAAAGCCTTATAAATCAATAAATTATAAATGAGTTCAGATGCGGCTGGGCCATCTAATCTATCAACTACTCGTCAATTACCACTTTCCCGATATAATCTAAATTACGGTATTTTTGTGCATAATCAATACCATAACCAACTACAAATTCATCCGGAATTTCAAATCCTACCCATTTTACAGGGACTTCTACTTCACGGCGGGAAGGTTTATCAAGTAAAGTACAAATTGTAAGGGAGTTTGGTTCACGTAATTTGAGGATTTCCCCTACTTTACTTAATGTGAAGCCGGTATCAATAATATCTTCTACAATCAAGACATCTTTTCCTTGAATATCACCATCTAAATCTTTCAGAATTTTTACATCACGGCTGGATTCCGTGCTACTTCCATAGCTTGATGCAGTTAAAAAATCCACTTCCACAGGTAACTCAAGCTTTCTAACTAAATCTGCCATAAACATAAATGAGCCACGCAACAAGCCGACCACAACAAGATTTTGGCACTGTTTTTGTTGATAATATTGATTGATTTCTTTTGCTAACTCATTAATGCGAGTTAATACTTCATCTTTAGAGTATAAGGTTTCGATATGGTGTTTTTTCATTGATTTCTCCAAATAAAATTGATTACAAGCGGGCTTTTTTACTAAAAATTTTGCAAATTATTCGCCCGAAACCATCATTTTTTCTAATAAAATTGATCCGGTTTGAATGTTTGAGCGGTGTTCAATATCATCACTTACCGCCACTAAATGTTTATACATATCTTGTAGCTGTCCTGCAATAGTGATTTCCGCTACAGGGTATTGAATTTCGCCGTTTTCTACCCAAAAGCCCGCAGCACCACGTGAATATTCGCCAGTGACGCTATTAATGGCTGAACCGAGCATTTCGGTTACCAGTAAACCGGTTCCCATCTCTTTGAGTAAAGCATTTAAGCCACCTTGGCGATTGGGTTTAACTAGCCAGTTATGAATGCCGCCTGCGTGCCCTGTGCTTTTCAAGCCCATTTTTCGCCCGGAGTAACTAGTCATTAGATAAGTTTGTAGCACACCATTGGTAATAATTTCACGGTTTTGGGTGATAACGCCTTCGCTATCAAAAGCAGAAGAGGCTAACCGACGTAGTAAGTGTGGACGTTCTGAAATTTCAAACCATTCTGGCAGAATTTGCTCACCTAATTTATCTAATAAGAAACTTGATTTACGGTATAACGCCCCGCCGCTAATTGCTGCTGCCAAGTGCCCGATTAAGCCTGTTGCCACATCATTGTAAAAAATCACCGGCATTTCGGCAGTCTTAATTCGTTGTGGGTTAAGTCTCTCAACCGCTTTAATTGCCGCTTGTTCGCCCACCCATTTTGCAGGCTGCAATTTGCCAAACTCACGAGAAATGGTGTACTCATAATCACGTTCCAGTTGGTCTTGATATTCTGAAATAAGGCTACAAGAAAGTGAATAGCGGCTGGAAAGATAACTTTGCAACATTCCGTGCGTATTGCCATAAACGCGTACGCCACTATGGGAATTAAAGGTTGCTCCCTCACTGTTTACAATGTGATCATCAGTATTCAAACCATAATGTTCAGCTTCAATCGCAAGTTCTACTGCTTGATCAACAGAAATATCAGCTTGATGATAAAGATCTAAATCAGGAGCGTCAAACGCTAACATCTCTTTATCCGCAAGTCCTGTACAATCATCCTCTGACGTATATTTGGCAATAGCTAATGCCGCTTCTACCGTTTTTTGAATAGAGGCTGGTTGTAGATCAGAGGTTGAGGCATTGCCTTTGCGTTTGCCTAAATAGACCGAAATCCCAAGCGAGCCATCATTGTTAAATTCAATATTTTCCACTTGTTCCAAACGGCTTGAAACCGAAAGCCCAGCCACTTTTGTAATGCCAACTTCTGCTTCTGCACCTGCTTTTTTTGCAAAATTTAAGGCAAATTCAACCGCTTGTTGTAATTCCTGTTCTTGCTGTTGTAAAGTTTGTTTATCTGTAATCGACATTCTTTTTCCATTAATGATTTCAATTTGTTGGAATATATTCTAACTCAAATTTCTGCTAGAATATGGCATTTTTTAGAATTTATACGAAAAAGGATAGAGAATGGCTAGAAAACGTAGCAAAAATGAGATTGACTGGACAGATGATGATGAAGAAATCATCTGGGTCAGTAAAAGTGAAATTAAACGAGATTCCGAGCATTTAAAAAAAATTGGAGCAGAGTTAATTGAATTAACACCGCAAAATTTAGAAAAAATTCCGCTTGATGATGAGCTAAAAGAGGCAATTCGCCAAGCACAAGGGTTTAAAATGGAAGCTCGCCGTCGCCAAATTCAATTTATCGGGAAATTATTGCGAAATCGAGATCCTGAACCTATTCAAGAAGCGTTAGATAAAGTGAAAAATCGCCATAATCAGCAACAGGCGTTGTTGCATAAACTAGAATTAGTGCGAGATCAACTCATTGCAATGGGTGATGCTTCCCTTGATAATTTGTTAAATGAATATCCGAGTTTAGATCGCCAGCATTTACGCAATTTAATTCGTGGGGCAATTAAAGAGGGTGAGGCGAATAAACCGGCTAAAAATTATCGTGAAATTTATCAATATTTAAAAACTGAAATTGCGGAGTAATTATTATGGAGTACCTATCAACTATTCTTAAAGCCCATTTTGGCTTAGCTTACATCAGCTTAGTATTATTGCTAGTACGTGGTTTTTTAGCCGCTAAAGCGGTTGATTGGAGACAATATGCCGTTTTACGGATTGCACCGCATATTGTTGATACCATTTTATTGGTAACCGGTATTGCTGCGGTCGTTATTTTTCTCTCGTATGAATTTTTTACCTTAGCACAATTTAGCTGGTTATTACCTAAAATGTTATTTTTAGTGCTATACATTGTTTTTGCCACCAAAGCCTTCAAAAAAGGACAGCCGTTCTCATTAAAATTCTATTTACTTTCAGTATTCTCATTTATGATGATTATGCTTACTGCAACATTTAAATAGGATTATTATGCTCGGACCTTTTGTTAATGCAGGAGCAGTTATTTTAGGCGGTTTATTAGGGGCTTATTTAGGTAGTCGTCTACCTGAACGGCTTCGCATCACATTACCGCTGATCTTTGGTTTATGCTGTTTCGGCTTAGGAATGATGCTAACTGCTTCGGTAAAATATATGTCTGCCGTTGCACTAGCCTTAATTCTTGGCACAATTATTGGCGAGTTAATCTATCTTGAAAAGAAGATCGGAAAAGCCGCGAGCTCAGCACAAAGTATAATCAATAATATTTTTCCGCCAAGACATTCACTTTCTCAAGAAGAATTTCTGGAAAAATTTATTGCGATTCTCGTGCTTTTCTGTGTAAGTGGAACAGGCATTTTTGGTGCAATAAACGAAGGGATAACAGGCGATCCAAGTATTCTATACATTAAATCTATCTTGGATTTCTTTACGGCAATGATCTTTGCTACATCATTAGGTTATGTTGTTACGACCGTTGCCCTACCACTTGTGATTATTCAAGTGATATTGGTTTTGCTTGCATCAATTATAATGCCGCTTACCACACCGAATATGTTAGCTGATTTCTCTGCAACAGGGGGATTACTCCTCTTTGCAACAGGTTTTCGCATTTGTGGAATTAAAACATTCCCGGTGGCAAATATGTTGCCTGCATTACTTTTAGCGATGCCAATCTCTTATCTTTGGGAACAATTAGTGAGTTAATGATGAAAAAGCGTATTATTGTCGGTATTAGCGGTGCAAGCGGTTTTCAATACGGCTATAAAGTGCTTGAGTTACTCAAGCCTTTTGACGATATTGAAACCCATCTGGTCATCACAAAAGGGGCTGAACTTACCCGAACATTGGAGACAGATTATGAACGGGAAACCTTATACCATTTAGCGGATGAAGTGCATTCTCTGCACAATGTAGGAGCAAGCATTGCAAGTGGCTCATTTAAAACCGCAGGTATGATTATTGCTCCTTGCTCTATGCGAACACTTGCCTCTATTGCTAATGGCTTTAGCGATAATTTGCTTACCCGAGCCGCTGATGTGGTCCTAAAAGAACGCCGTAAACTGGTATTAATGGTAAGAGAAGCACCGCTAAACCTTGCTCATATTGATAATATGCGAAAAGTGACTGAAATGGGAGGCATCATTTTCCCTCCTATTCCAGCATTCTATCAACAACCGAAAAGCCTTGATGAGATGGTAACACATAGCGTTGCTCACGCACTTTCGCTGCTGGATATTGAGATCCCAAACATTCCTCACTGGGGGGAATAAATGTCCCCAATTCCTAATCATATTCTTGAATTTATTCAATCTAACCACGTGGTGAATTTTGCAGCTCATCACAATGATGATTTCTGGGCGGCAAGTTGCTTTTATGCCTTTGATGAAGAAAATACTCGTTTAATTATCTTAACAAGCAAAAAAACAAAGCACGCACAGTTAATGTTAGAAAACCCTAACGTTGTAGGCACAATTTGCGGGCAGATTGAAGAGATTAAAGATATTGAAGGAATCCAATTCTCTGCTATTGCCAACTGTTTAACGGAGCAAGAATCTCCACAGGCATTGCAAATTTATTACAAAAAACACCCGCTTGCACGCTTAAAACCCAGCGATGTGTGGGAGCT
The DNA here is from genome assembly GCF_014541205.1 of Mannheimia bovis. NCBI lineage: Bacteria > Pseudomonadati > Pseudomonadota > Gammaproteobacteria > Pasteurellales > Pasteurellaceae > Mannheimia > Mannheimia bovis. Next base: position 1,648,643 of record NZ_CP061280.1, read on the forward strand.
TTCTTTTAATACCATCAAACATACTGATAATAAAGTAATGTTTGCGAAAAAAACGATCTGGGAAAGAGAATAAATTATTTGGTAAAAATAATTTGATTTTCAACCGCTTGTTCAATGGTTTTAATCTGCCAATGATATTCTTGGGCAAGCAATTCAAAATCAGCAAGACTACTCTGCTGATTGAGTAGAATTGCTAAACTATCGCCTTTTTTAAGATCGTTCATCGCTTTTTTAGCCATCAACAAGGGGAGCGGGCAAGCATAGCCGGTTAAATCTAAAGAATATTTCATCGTTTTGATATACAAAAGGCGAACTCAACGTTCGCCTTATTCATTGAAACTATAGTTTACGGCGATCTGCCATAATTTTGCCCATCGCCGAGAGCTTTTCTTCCGCTAAATGCTCACGCCCTAGCTCGAAAAGTGGCTCTTCAATCGCAATATGCACGTCATAACCTGCCACAAAACGCTTGATTAAGTCTCTATCCACATTTTCTCGTTTGCCTGCCAACAAATCTTCTAGTTGAGCAGACAAATCGTCCCAGTTTTTATGTAAATCAACGTGCTGACGTTCTAGTTCATCCACATCAGCTTGAGCTTGAGGTTGCACTTTAATCAACTCTGGGAAGAAATCATCTTCTTCGTCTTCGTGATGAAGTGGGGCTGATATATTGAAGTAATTTAAGATCTGCTGAACATCATTTTTTACCGCTTGATTTAGCCCATTCTTTTCAAGGTAATCAGGCAAAATTTGTAACTGTTTACAGAAACTTTTTACTTTGCTATGACAAGCATATAGCATATCAATGGGTTCAGCCCAGCTTGCAAAGGCTTGCGGTTCAAGTTGTTGCATATAAACTCCTTGTTATTCCTGATTATTAACTTCAGATTGTAAAGGTGGCACTTCTTTGCCAATTCGAGCATAAAACTCCACCACAAAATCATCAAAGCGGTCATCTTCAATGGCTTGGCGAATTTCTGCCATTAAGCGTTGATAATAGCGTAAATTGTGAATGGTGTTTAATCTTGCCCCTAAAATTTCGCCACATTTATCTAAGTGATATAAATAGGCTTTGGTGTAATTTTTACAGGTGTAGCAATCACATTCCGGATCTAATGGTGTTGTATCTTCACGATATTTTGCATTGCGGATTTTTACAATACCGTTGGTAACAAATAAATGACCATTACGAGCATTACGGGTTGGCATTACGCAGTCAAACATATCAATACCACGGCGAACGCCTTCCACTAAATCTTCAGGCTTACCTACGCCCATTAAATAACGTGGTTTATCTGCTGGAATTTGAGGGCAAACGTATTCTAAAATGCGGTGCATATCCTCTTTTGGCTCGCCAACCGCCAAACCGCCAACAGCATAACCGTCAAAGCCGATTTCAACCAATTTTTCTACCGAAACCTTACGCAATTCTTCATAGACACCACCTTGAATAATCCCAAAGAGTGCATTTGGGTTTTCTAACTCATCAAAGCGATCTCTGGAACGTTTTGCCCAGCGAAGCGACATTTCCATTGATTTTTTTGCATAATCAAAGGTTGCTGGGTAAGGCGTGCATTCATCGAAAATCATTACAATGTCTGAACCAAGATCGTATTGGATCTCCATTGATTTTTCAGGCGAAAGGAAAATTTTCTCGCCACTAATCGGGTTTTGGAAAGTTACGCCTTCTTCTTTGATTTTACGCAATTTTCCTAAACTAAAGACTTGGAAACCACCTGAATCCGTTAAAATCGGTCCGTGCCATTGCATAAAATCGTGCAGATCACCGTGCATTTTCATTACTTCTTGACCCGGACGCAGCCAAAGGTGGAAAGTGTTACCTAACAGAATTTGAGCACCTGTTGCTGCCACTTCTTCAGGTGTCATTCCTTTTACTGTGCCGTATGTTCCCACAGGCATAAATGCCGGGGTTTCAACGTGAAACTCCCCTTTCGGGCGATTAAATGTTAAACGCCCACGACGAGCATTCCCGCTTGTTTTTTTTAATTCGTACTTCATTTCTATCCACAAATAAACAGTTCGTGAAAGCGGTCAAAAACCGCTAAAAATTTACAAATTAGAATCTAAAGCCTGTGCCAACGCCTAAGCCGATTCCAACACCATTTGAGCCGCCACCTACGCCAACACTACCGCCAACGCCAGTTGATGAACAAGCAACAATTGTTAAAATGCTAACGCATAATAAGAATTTTTTCATTTTTTGTATGTCCTAACATAGAAGATGGACTATGATAGTCCTGATATATTCTACCTTTTTTAAACTATTAAGCCTAATTTAAAAGAAGAAATTATGAAAATTTTACGCAAATTTACCGCTTTATTGGTTACTGCAACCGCAATGGTGTCAGCTAATGCCAATATGCTAAGCATTAGTGAGCAGGAAATTAATGACTATTTAGCAACGAAACGAAACGAGAAAGTGCCGCTACAAGATAAAGTCGGTATTCCCCAGTTATTTGAATTGGATTATCACCTTCACTCATTAACTAGCCAAATCGGCAGAACGGAAGAAAAGAAAGTTGCTATTTCAGGGGCTATCGATGGCATTTTAAAAGCCAGAGGCAAAAAATATGATGCCACAATTCATTTGAATATGGACACTACCCCCTATTACGACCCGCAAAGAGGAGCATTATTCCTAAAAGATGTGCGACTACTGAGTTGGTCAGCAACGCCAGCTAAATATCAATCTGAACTTCAAATGTTCTTACCGATGCTTGCAGAAGGTTTAGCCGGCTTTCTAAACAGTACACCTGTTTACACCTTAGATGAAAGCAAAATGAAAGAAGCGATGGTTAAAAAATTTGGCAAAGCGATTATTGTTGAAGAAGGTAACATCAGATTAGAAACATCAATTTTTTAGAAATTTTGTGATCTCTGTCTAATTTCTACACTTTGGCAGTTGAGCTTTTAAACATTTTATTTACAATCCGATATCATCAGTCAGTTATTTAGGAGATCTGTATGGAAATCGGTATTGTTAAATGGTTTAACAATGTAAAAGGATTTGGTTTTATTACGTCGGACGTATGTGAGGGGGATATATTTGCTCACTTCTCTGAAATTAAAACAGAAGGTTATCGCTCGTTAAAGGTTGGGCAAAAAGTACAATTTGAATTAGTACAGGGGGATCGTGGGGCATCAGCTACCAACATTACTCCTCTTGATGAAAAAGCCTCATAATCTGCTGTAAAATAACAACTTTTCTTGCTATTCTAGGCTCATTTCTTATGGTAACGCTCGGTTTCAGACCGAGCTATATGTATTTCTATGCCTCTTTATCACCAGCTAATCCTAATTAATCTGCTTTATGTTTTTGGTATTGGTTTAAATATCGTATTACTACGATTTTTGAGCCTACATTTCGATCCGCTCAATAATAATGGGGTGAGATTTCTCGTAGGTGGTTTAGCCTTATTATTGCTGATTTTATGGAAATTCCGCTCATCACTCACTCAGCTTGCTCGAAGCCCGAAGCTGATTGCAATTGCCTTATTTGTTGGATTAATGATGTCTGCCAATATGTATTTTTGGTTAAAAGGTGTCAAAATTACCAGTGCCGTTACTGCCTCAATTTTCGGCGTATTAGCAATGCCCTTTGGCGTGATTATCGCAGCTCTGTTTTTTAAAGATGAAAGGGAAAGAATTAAAAATAGAAGTTTTTGGTTTGGCTCAGTCTTAACCATTCTTGGCTCATTAGGCTTTGTTTGGTATGGCAAAACTATTTCTGTGGGAGAAGGCTTTATTTTAGGCTCATTTTTCTTATTTCTTTCTATTACTATCCGTAATATTCAAAATTTAGTCGTCAAATTCAGCCGAGAGCTAAATGTTTTTACGCTAAGCTGTGTAACCTCATTAACCACTTCCATTTCAAGCCTATTACTCAGTTTACAAGCGGGCAAAATTAATGACATTTTTGCAACACCAAGCTGGCTGTTATTCACGCTGATGGCTGTTGGTATTTATGCCATTGTGGTAGGAATGGTGCTTACATTTCATATTATTCAAACTCAAGGGCTGATAACTTATCAAGTGTTGGAGCTATTGATGCCTGTTTCAACCGCCATTATTGCTTATATTGTACTTGGCGAACATATTTCTATGGAACAAATGGGCTTTGCTTGTGTTGTTATTTTGGGCTCAAGCATAGCATTGAAATTAGTAAAATTTAAGAGAAAATAGACCGCTTGTAATATAAAAAAACTTTGGCTAACAAATTAACCAAAGGTTTTCTTATTTAAATTCTAGCCTTTAACTCTCTGCTCTAAAATTACATTCAAGGTTTTTTGCTTTTGTTTTAAGGCATTTTCAGGCTCAGCTTTTACTAGCAAGGTATAAATTAAATCCAATACAAAAAGTTGCGACATTTTTGTACCGATAGAATCCCCCTGCATATGTCCTTGGCGGTTGCCGTTAATCAGAACATAATTTGCTTCTTCCGTTACAGGGGAACGTAAATTATGCGTGATTGCAACTGTAGTAGCTTTATTAGCCCGAGAAAAGCGAAGTGATTTCACCACTTCTTCGGAATAACCCGAGTGGCTTATACCAATAACCAAATCACCTTCTTCAACAAGAGCAGCTTGCATATACATAAAATGGTTATTGGTTACCGCATCAGTTTGTAACCCAATCCGCATTAATTTATGTTTAGCATCTTCCGCCGTTAGCCCTGAAGAGCCTACACCGAATAAAAATATTCTTTTGGCTTTTCGTAACTCTTGTACAACTTTTTCCAACACATCAAAATCAAGTAGATTAATGGTTTCACTAATGGCACTGTCTAAGCTGTTTTTTAGTTTATTAGCAATATCTTTTGATGTATCTCCCTCAGATACATCTGTATCTAACAAAACACGTTTATCTTGATTTTGGGTAGCGAGTTCTATTGCCAATTCCAACTTGAAATCGGTATAGCCTTTAAAGCCTAATGTACGACAAAAACGAATAAAAGTTGCTTCCCCCACATCTAAATGCTTCGAGACTTCAGATAAAGAACATTGGCTCAGTAATTCAGGTTGAGATAAAATTACCGCTGCTATTTTCTTTTCTGTTTTTGTCAAACTATTTTGTAAAGAACTAATGGTATTAAGAATTTTTCCTCTAGCAGACATTTCCGCCTCCTATAGTAATTCCACAGGCACTTTCACCACTAATTTTTTCAATACTTTATCACCATTTACTGAATTACCCGGTTTGTGTGGCTCGTAAGGTAAGAAAATAGCAAACATATTTGGTTTAAGCGTGATTTCATTTTTATCGTCAATCGCATCGGTTAGCTGGTAGTCATCTTCATCTCTGTATTCATCATATTTTGATAAATCAGGCTGACTTAATCCATATTCGATCATTTCTTCGCCTTCAATCAGTAATTGAATATCGACAAATTTACGATGCATTTCCGCTTTTTTGCCTTCTGCCGGAGTGGTTTCAAATGACATCACATTCATACGAATGCCCTCTTCTAAATCCTGCCAACCCAGCTCTAAATTAACTAAATCTAAACTTTTTAATTTGCCGCAAAGTCTTGCAAATACAGGTGGTAATGATTTTGCGTAATCATCTCTTGATAAATCGGCTAGTAACATAGGATTTCCCCTCATCTATTCATAACATATACTATGATGTATTACTCCATAAACATCTATTTATGAAGATATACTCCAATAAAAGAAGAATAATGGCTTAACAGAATAATCTCAATAAGAAAATTTCAAAAATGCGAAGTAGATCAAATTTTATTGGCAAGGAAATCATTAACACCATTTAGGCGTTAATGAATAGTACATAAAGGGTGAGTTATTAAGAAATGGTTAAAGTAAGATCCGCTGTAGATAATATCTTTTGCTCATCTTCTAGATCGGCTAATACTAATGGGTTTTGGCTTAAAAAGCCCTCATTAAATGCCAAGTGCCAATCGTTATTTTCAATATTGAGTAAAATCTGCTTTGGCTCAATACTTGCTTGACGGGAACGATTAAGTAATACCGCTAATCTAAATAAACGAACTAGAGTTAAAATATCCCGATATTGGTAGCGGTTAATGCTACGAATATCAGAGCGTTTGAACCCTTTGAGGTGATACCGCATTAAAACTGCTAACAATGTCTGTTGTTCGAAATCAAAACCCGGTAAATCTCGATTTGAAATCAAATAAGCTGAGTGTCGATGAACATTATTGTGGTTAACCACAATACCAATTTCGTGTAATAAGCTTGCCCACTTCAGCATAGAACGAAAATCTTCAATTTGGCGACGATTTTTCCAACCTCGAATTTGTTCAAAAAGCACAAATGCCGTTTTTTCGACCCTTGATGCTTGCTTTTTATCTAAATCAAACTGCTCAACTAAAGCTTCGGCGGTACGTTGGCGGATATCGACTACTTGGAAACTTTTTTCCAACCCATACATCACCCCTTCTCGCAAAGCACCGTTAGAATAACGTAAAGTCTCAATTTTAAACGTATGAAAAAGGGCTAACAAAATAGCTAAACCCGGTACTAATACATCTGCTCGCTCTTCCAATAATCCACGCATTTTTATGTCGTGCAACGATTTAAATTCCAAACATAAATCAATCATTTTTTGCAAACGAGGCTCAGTAATTAATCCATCACGATAGCCATTTGCAATCAGAACTTGATGAACGGTCTTAATTGTGCCTGAAGAGCCAAGAGCGTGTTCCCAGCCTAATTCTTGATACTCCCACATCAAGTCTTCAATTTTTTCCATTGCAAGTTGATAAGCACTATCAAAAAGCTCGATAGTTAGCTCACCTTTTGGAAAAAAACGTTTGGCAAAACTGACACATCCCATATGACGGCTTTCCGCCCGAATTGGATTAAAGTTATCGCCAATGGTAATTTCTGTTGAACCACCGCCAATATCGACTACCAGCTTTCTGCCCGTTTCAGGTTGCGTGTGGCTAACCCCCGAATAAATCAATCTGGCTTCTTCTTGCCCGGAAATAATAGAAATAGAATAAGGGAAAACCGCTTTTGCTTGATCAAGAAAATCTTGTTTATTTGACGCTCTTCGTAACGTATAAGTACCGACAACTTTCACATTCTCTGGAGAGAACCCTTTTAAGCGTTTAGCAAATAATGCTAAGCAATCAACGCCTCTATCGATAGCTTCTTGACTGAGTATTAGATTTTCATCAAGCCCATCGGCTAATCGGACACGACGTTTAAGACGAGAAAGGACTTGAATTGAGCCATTCACAATACGGGCAACAATCATATGAAAGCTGTTTGAGCCTAAATCAATTGCAGCAAACTCACGAGGAGCAATATTTGATGACATAACAAAATCCCTTAATAACTATAAATGATGAGATATTACCATTTTTAAGCAAAATATCACTACAAATTTAATGAACTTTTTGATAACAGATTTAAATCATAAAATTAACACAAAATTTTTTGACGAATTAACAGAAAAAGACTAGGATTTACTTAACTATTTTCAATAAAACTCAACTAAGCGAGGTCTTTATGTCTGAAGTCAATAAATCATTCCACGATATGTTGGAATATGTGCATCTTTATCGTCTAAAAAATAAATTACACCGTGAAACTGCCGATAACGATCGCAAAATTCGTGATAACCAAAAGCGTGTATTGTTATTAGATAACTTAACTCAATACATCACAGATGAAATGTCTATTGAAGAAATTCGAGCTATCATTGCCAATATGCGTGATGACTACGAAAACCGTGTCGATGATTATATGATTCGCAATGCGGAACTTTCAAAGCAACGCCGTGAAATCCGCCAAAAAATGGCAGCTCACAAACAAGCACCAACCAATAAAAAAGCATAAAAATTCAAGCGGTCAATTTCTTGCAAATTTTGCGAAAATTTGACCGCTTGTGATTTCATATCAAATCAATTAGTGAAGTTTCTTCATTGCATCTGCAACAAATTCCGCCTCTGTACCTAAGATTACTTGGAATGCGTTTTCACCTAATTTAATATTGCCTTTCGAGCCTAATGCTTTTAATTGTGCATCATTAACTTTCGACACATCTGCAAGCGTTAAACGTAAGCGTGTAATACAAGCATCAATATTGAGTAAGTTTTCTTTACCACCTAAGGCATCAATAAACTGTTTTGCTCGTTCTTGATGAGATGTGGTATTAACTGCTTGTGTCTCAACATCGTCTTCACGTCCCGGAGTTTTTAAGTTAAACGCACGGATCACAATACGGAACAACGCATAGTAAATTACGGCGAACACTAAACCTTGTACCAATAGCATATACCATTGCACCGCTAGTGGGTTACGGCTTGATAACACTAAGTCTACTAAACCTGCACTAAAGCCGAAACCGGCAATCCATTCCATTGAGGCAGCAATATAGACTGAGATACCGGTTAATAATGCGTGAACCACATAAAGTACAGGGGCTACGAACATAAAGGCAAATTCAAGTGGCTCGGTAATGCCTGTGAAGAATGAGGCCAACGCTGCTGCAAACATAATTGAGGCAACTTGTGCTTTTTTCGCCGGTTTTGCACTATGATAAATCGCTAATGCCGCAGCAGGTAAACCAAACATCATTACAGGGAAGAAACCAGCTTGATACATACCTGTTACCCCTACAACCGCTTTACCTTCGGCTAATGATTTCGCACCGCCTAAGAAATTCGGAATATCGTTAATGCCTGCCACATCAAACCAGAACACGGAGTTAAGCGCGTGGTGTAAGCCTACAGGAATTAATAAGCGGTTGAAGAAGGCGTAAATACCTGCACCGACTGAACCCATATCTTTGATTGATTCACCAAAAGATACTAATCCACCAAAAATCACCGGCCATACGTACAATAGAATAAACGCAACCACGATCATCACAACCGATACAACAATCGGCACTAAACGTTTACCGCTAAAGAAGGATAACGCTTTCGGCAATTCCACTTGGTAGAAACGGTTATAAAGTTCCGCTGAAATCACACCCACTAAAATCCCGATAAATTGGTTATTGATTTTACCGAATGCCGCAGGCACTTGATCAACCGCAATACCTTGTAATTGTGCCACTGCCCCCGGTGCAAGCAAGGTTGTGATCACTAAATACCCGACTAAGCCGGATAATGCAGCCGCACCATCTTTTTCTTTAGACATACCAAAGGCGACACCTACCGCAAATAAAATCGACATATTGTCAATAATTGCTGCCCCGGATTTGATTAACAATGCCGACAGTTGACTGTTTGCTCCCCAACCATCCGGGTCGATCCAATAACCAATCCCCATTAATAGTGCCGCTGCCGGTAAAGCCGCCACCGGTACCATTAAGGCTCTACCGATTTTTTGTAGATAACCTAAAACACTCATACAAACCTCCAATTAATTAACTCATATTGAGTAGAAATAGAATAGAAAAAAAGCATTTTAAAGACAATCACCTAAATTAAGTTTTGTGATCCATTTCAAAAAAATTTTAGAGTAAAATTTCAAATTCACTATTCAAGCGGTCAAATTCTTGTAAAATTTTCCGAAAAAATAACCGCTTGTTTTCACTGCTCCCCCTAAGTTTTTTCAAATATTCATTGACAAAACTGAGATAAAAAGGTATTTCTATATCGTTTTTTCAATCCATTGAAAAAATAGTAATGGTATTGCCATTACAGGAGAGGTGCAACACTCAGGCAACTTAATTTGAGGTAACTAGGACCGTTTGAAAATTAAGTGATGGGAGTGATTGCCGAGGTGTGAATTCACTAGACTGGAATTAACATCGGCTGAGCAGGTTGAATCCTATCAGCTGTCATTTAATAGCAAATATTAAATGGAGTGCTCTGATTAATTGGTTCTCTAATCAAACCGTATAATCTACTCAAATTTCCTTTCCGAATATCCCCTAACACAACATTTATCTATTTTGTTTTAAGGAAATTTTATTATGTCTCATCTTTCTGTGGCTAAATTTGGTGGTACCAGCGTTGCTAATTTTGATGTAATGACTTCATCGGCAAACATCGTAATTGCTGATGCAAACACTCGTGTAGTGGTACTTTCTGCTTCTGCTGGCGTAACAAATTATTTGGTTGAACTCGCTAATGGTTGTGAAGAAGAAAAACGTGATGAAATCATTGCAGCTGTTCGTCAAATTCAATACAACATCATTGAAAAATTACAAACGCAAGACAATGTTCGTGCTGAAATTGACGAATTATTAGATCGTATTGAAGCCCTTGCTGAATCTGCAAGCCTTGCGACCTCTGCGGCATTAAGTGATGAATTAATCAGCCACGGTGAAATGATGTCCACAAAAATCTTCACCCAATTATTAAATGAGCGTGGGCACCCAGCTGTATGGGTAGATGTACGTGACATTGTCGCGACAGATAACCACTACGGTAAAGCTGCACCAAACGATGAAAAAACTCAACAACAATCAGATAAAGTGATCAAACCACTTATTCAAGCAGGCAAAATCGTCATTACCCAAGGTTTTATCGGTCGTGATGATGAAGGCAAAACCACAACTCTTGGTCGTGGTGGTTCAGATTACTCTGCTGCCTTATTAGCAGAAGTATTAAATGCTAATGATGTGTTAATTTGGACAGACGTTCCGGGCATCTACACAACTGACCCACGAGTTGTACCAAATGCACAACGCATTGATACAATGGCATTTAACGAAGCAGCTGAAATGGCAACATTCGGTGCAAAAGTATTACATCCGGCAACATTATTACCAGCGGTGCGTAGCAATATTCCTGTGTATGTAGGGTCAAGTAAAGCTCCTGAACAAGGCGGCACTTGGGTAACACGTGATCCACAACCACGCCCGACTTTCCGTGCGATTGCATTACGCCGCAACCAAACCTTATTGACACTTTCAAGCCTGTCTATGCTACACGCTCAGGGCTTCTTAGCGAATTTATTTGCGATTTTAGCAAAACATAAAATCTCTGTTGATGTCATTACAACTTCAGAAGTGAGTGTATCTCTCACCTTAGATAAAACAGGTTCAGCGTCTTCTGGTACAGATATGCTATCACCTGAATTACTTGATGAGCTGAATGCTTATTGCAACGTTCAAGTTGAAAATGATTTAGCATTAGTGGCAATTATTGGTAATAACTTACATCTTCAAGCCGGTGTAGCGAAAAAATTATTCCACACCCTTGAGAATTACAATATCCGCTTAATCAGCTACGGAGCAAGTAGCAATAACGTTTGTACGCTTATCAAAAATAGCGAAGCAGATGACGCTGTTCGTGCATTACACAAAGGCTTATTTGAGTAATTTTTGATACTACAAGCGGTTGTTTTTGGTAAATTTTTTACTAAAAATGACCGCTTGTTCTTTTATCTTTCTATGACATACATTTAAAAATGAATAAATACGCTATCTTAGCTCTACTTTGGTTTGCCATTAGTATTTACAGCTTAATTTTTCGTGAAAGCACCGGCGAATCACTCCCCATTCCTCATTTTGATAAAATTGGGCATTTGGGTATCTTTTTTGTGCAGTTCTGGCTAATGGCAAGAGCGTTTATCCAATCAAATAAAGCTGTGCCTTATTTAGGATTGATGATTTCTGCCCTATTTTATGCATTTGGAACAGAGTTAGGGCAAGCAACTTTTACTGAAACCAGACAAGGATCTTGGTTAGATGGATTAGCAGACTTATGCGGTGCAGGAATTGCACTATTAATAGTGAAATATCTTTATAAAAGATAATTTTATAGATAATAAAAAAGGCAGGAAACCCTGCCTTCTTGAAAACGAAAATAAAATTAACGTTTTGAGTATTGTGGACGACGACGTGCTTTGTGTAAACCCACTTTTTTACGTTCAACGCGACGTGCGTCACGAGTAACGAAGCCTGCTGCACGAAGTGCTGGGCGTAGAGTTTCATCGTATTCCATTAATGCACGAGTGATACCGTGACGGATTGCACCCGCTTGACCAGAAATACCACCACCGGTTACAGTGATGTATAGGTCTAATTTATCTGTTAATTCAACTAATTCTAATGGTTGACGAACGATCATACGTGAAGTTTCACGACCGAAGTAAACCTCTAAAGAACGTTGGTTGATGGTAATGTTACCACTGCCCGGTTTGATAAATACACGAGCTGAAGAGCTTTTGCGGCGACCTGTGCCGTAGTTTTGATTTGCTGCTGTCATTTTTCTGCTCCGTGATTAGATGTCTAAAACTTGTGGTTGTTGTGCAGCGTGGTTATGTTCGTTACCTGCGTAAACTTTTAATTTACGGAACATTTCACGACCTAAAGGACCTTTAGGTAACATACCTTTAACTGCGATCTCGATCACTGCTTCCGGACGACGTGCAATCATTTCTTTGAAGGTTGCATCTTTGATACCACCTACATAGCCAGTGTGCCAGTAGTAGATTTTATCAGTTTCTTTTTTGCCAGTTACTGCTACTTTCTCTGCATTGATAACGATGATGTAATCACCTGTATCTACGTGCGGAGTATATTCAGCTTTATGTTTACCGCGTAAACGGCGTGCTAATTCAGTAGCTAAACGACCTAAAGTTTTACCTGTCGCATCTACTACATACCAGTCACGTTGTACTGTTTCTGGTTTTGCTACAAAAGTTTTCATTAATTAAATACCAAAATATAAAGTTTATAACCCAATTCCTGTAAAAAGGAATTACCTATGACGGTAGAATCCAACCCCTTCGAGTCAATTCTGACCAAACTGCTTGGCGGGAAACTCCAAGCAAAACAGGGTGGCGGAATTATACAGACTTTTTAACCAAAAATCTAATGTTTTTTAGACTTATTATTTAAAATTGAACCTATATCACATTTTAATCATTTGGAGCTTTTCAAATAAAAGCTGAAATGTTAAAAATAGCATTATAAATTCACTACTTAAACATAAGGAGTTTATGATGGAACAATGGACCAGTGATGTTTGGGCAGCAATTGCCGCAGCATTTATTGTGGGAGCTGTAGTAGGTTGTACCCTAGTGCGTGTACTCAATAGTAATGTACGGAAGCAACACGAATTAGAGCGAGAACTTAAACAAACCAAAACACAAGTTGATGAACAAAAACAACAACTTGAACAACATTTTGAGCAATCTGCCCAGCTGCTTTCAACTTTAGCAGCTGATTATAAAAAACTTTATGCCCATTTAGCTCAAAGTTCTGAAAAATTATTACCGGAAAATGCTAAAAACATTGAGTTTTTCCAGCAAGCTCAATTACCTGCTCAACCTGAAAAAACAGATGAAGATCAACCAAGGGATTACTCTGAAGGTTCTTCCGGCTTATTAAAATCGTAAAATTTTTACTAAAAACAACCGCTTGTCGTAATGAATTACAAGCGGTTTTTACTATTCGTTATCCAGTTCTCTCATTATTGTTTCTTGAAGTACCAACTGCTCTTGCTCTGAGAGTGCTTTTCCTTCAGCATTATTTACCACAAAGAAATCTTCTACTCTCTCGCCAATAGTTGTAATTTTGGCATTGAGTAAATTCAACTCAAGGCGATTAAAAATATAGCCGATTTGAGCCAATAATCCATCTCGATCAAGAGTAAATAGCTCAAACTCCGTTTGCTGTTTTGATGATTGTGGAAGAAAGCGTAACCTTGTTTTGCGTTTAAATGAAGCGTGCTTAACAGGCTTTTTAATAAACCTTACCTGATTGTTCGGCATTGCTAACATATTTGTTAAAGATTGCTGAATTTGCAGGCTTCTTTCGTCGGTCAAATCGTCTCCATTACGTTCGGTTACGATAAAACTATCTAACACCAAGCCGTTTTCGCTAGTAATAATTTGAGCATCGTGAATACTGATTTTCTTTTGGCTTAATAAATGTGCAATACGAGCAAAAAGTTGAGGCTGGTCTTGGCAACAAACAAAAATTTCTGTTCCGCCTCTTGCGTACTCGTTACTGATTAACACCATCGGCAATTGGCGATTTTTAATATAACTCAATGCGTGCCACACCAATTGAGTGGGTTTATGACGTAAAAAATAGCTCTGCGGACAAGGTTGCCAAAAGGTTGTTAAGAGCTTTCGTTCATCAGCAGAAAGCACAAATTTCATCAATTCTAATGCCTGTAGACGATGCTCTTTAGCTACTGCCTCGTAATCCAAGTTTTCGGCTAATTGTTGCAAAGTAAATTGGTAAAGTTGGGTAAAAAGTGAGGCTTTCCAATCGTTCCATAAACTCTCGCTGGTTGCACAAATATCGGCAACCGTTAAACAAAGTAGTGAAGATAAAGCGGTCGAATTTTTCACTTTTTTTGCAAATGTACGTACCACTTCAGGGTCGTGGATATCACGCCGTTGAGCCGTAATCGACATCGTCAAATGCTCCTCCACAAGCCACACCATATAATCTGTTTGTTCTTGGTTAAAGCCGTGTAATTTGGCAAACTCACGTATATCCTCCGCCCCAACTTTAGCGTGGTCGCCTTCTCTGCCCTTCGCAATATCGTGAAAAAGTGCAGCAAGATAAATTAAGTCGTACTTATCCGATAGCTGTGAAAATAAGGTATTGGCAAGAGGAAAAATAGAATGTTGAGTATTCTCAGCAAAGTTTTCTAAATTCAACATTACTCGGATACTGTGTTCATCTACCGTATAAATATGGAAAAGATCAAACTGCATTAATCCTTCAATACCTTTCCATTGTGGTAAGTAGGCTTTCAAGAAACCCAATTGGTGCATTGGTAAAATCGCTCGGGATACCACTTTAGGCTGAGAAAAAAGCTGCACAAATTTTTCTCGCATATCCTGAGCTTCACAAAGCGATTGCTCTTGTTGCTGGAGAGATAACCGAAGTTGCCTTAACGTATCTGCACTCGCAACTAACTGCGGAAAATGCGTAAGATGGAAGAATAAATCCAACATTGTAGTAGGTTGATTTTTGAAAATGCGACGATCTTCAATAAATACCATCTGATTTTGTTGGTAAAAATAAGCATCAAGCGGTTGCTTTTCACCAATTTTTTGCAAATTCAATAAGTGGGTTTGCTCAAAACCATTAAGTATGAGCTGGCTTAGTTGAGAAATAGATTTTGTGGCTTGGAAGTAATCTCGCATCATCATTTCAACTGCTTGATTGCCTTCACCTTGATAACCTAGAAATTCGCTGAGTTGTAGCTGTCTATCAAATCTCAAACGGTTATCGTAACGTTTGAGCTGCAAATGAAGTGCAAAACGCATACGAAAAAGCACCGCTTGTGCCGCCATTAACTCTTTATATTCTTCGGAATAAAGCAAACCTTTATTGAGTAAATCAATGAATGAATAAACACCGTATTGGCGTAACATAATCCAAGAGATCAAATTCAGATCTCGCAACCCTCCCGGGCTGTGTTTTAAATCAGGCTCAAGATTGTAACTGGTATTATGATAACGGGCGTAACGAGCATTCTTTTCGTCCATTTTTGCTGCAAAAAACGCCTTAATTTCCCAAAAATCCGGCTGATATATTGCCTCTTTTAATCTAATCCAGAGCTGATGATTGCCAAATAGAAAACGCCCTTCCAACATATTGGTGGCAACTGAAATTTCTGCTTTTCCGATCGCAATACATTCATCAAGGGTTCGAACACTTGTTCCTAACTGTAATTTACTGTCCCACAGCAAATTAAATAATTCATTCAACACTTGTTGCGTTGGATCATCTAACGGCTTGTCGGATAGTACTAAAATATCAAGATCAGAGAGCGGGAACATCTCTTCTCGCCCATAACCTCCAACGGCTAATAATGCGAGATCTTCACGCTTCTCCAGCCCGTATTTTTGCCAAAGTGTGAGCAAAATTTCATCGTAAAAACGGCTACGCTGATTGATTAGAGCCATTACATCTGTAGTTGGAAATACCTGTTTTTGCTTTTCCGTAAATTCAGCTAAAAGCGTTTTTAATTCGCTACTATTTTTCATCATTACTCCGTCTAAAATTATCAAAATAATAGGCGATTTATTTTGCTTTGCCTATATTTATTTTTATACAACAAGCTATAATGCAATCTCATTTTGTAATAGAAGGATAATTTATGACTCTTGCTCTTGCTGCCATTATCGGTGGCTTAATTGTGTTAGTTTGGAGTGCTGACCGCTTTGTTGATGGAGCTGCTTCTGCCGCTCGCCATTTTGGTATGACACCACTTTTAATCGGTATTGTCATTATTGGCTTTGGTACATCAGCCCCAGAGATGATCGTTTCAGCTTCATCTGCATTAAGCGGTTCTCCCGGCATTGCACTCGGTAACGCTTACGGCTCAAACATTACCAATATCGCTCTTATTTTAGGTTTAACTGCCATCATTAAACCTCTGTTAGTACACTCTGATGTATTGAAAAAGGAATTGCCGATTTTAATGGCAGTTACGCTACTTTCTGCCTATTTAGTTTACGATGCCAATATAACTACACTTGATGCAATCATTTTACTTTCTGTATTTGCTGCTTATATGGTTTGGACAGTCATTACCGCAATGAAAAGTAAAAATGATGCCTTAGGTACAGACGTTGATGCCGAACTAGCAAGCAATCAAATGCCGCTGGGAAAAGCTATTTTATGGGTTGTTCTCGGATTAGTTCTCTTAGTAATCAGTTCTCAATTCTTGGTATGGGGAGCAGTTGAAGTTGCAAAATTCTTTGGTGTGAGCGATTTAGTTATCGGTTTAACTATTGTAGCGGTTGGTACATCTTTACCTGAATTAGCTTCATCTATTGCTGCTGCTCGTAAAGGTGAAGTGGATTTAGCATTAGGCAATATCATCGGTTCTAACTTATTTAATACTCTTGCGGTGGTAGGTATTGCAGGTGCAATCGAACCAATGCAAGCAGCGGCAGAAGTATTCTCTCGTGATATTGTTATTATGTCTGCCTTAACTTTCTTACTTTTTGTGTTTGGCTTGAATATATATCGCAGACCGGAAGGTGGAAGAATTAATCGTTTAGAAGGGATTGTATTGCTTTTATCTTTTGTCGCTTATAACTTCTATCTGTTTAAAACCGCTATCTAAATAAACTAAAAGAGCCACTTTAAGTGGCTCTTTTAATTACTCATTACTTAGTTTTTAGGCATTACGCTGTTCAAATTCTTTCATAAACTCAATCAACGCTTTCACTCCCTCAATTGGCATTGCGTTATAAATTGAGGCACGCATACCGCCTAGTACTTTATGTCCTTTTAATGCGTGTAAACCACAAGCGGTCGCCTCACTTACAAATTTTGCATTTAACTCGTCATTACCTGTGGTGAAGGTAACATTCATCAACGAGCGATTCTCTTTCGCTACCACGTTGTAATAGAATTTAGAATTATCTAAATAATCATATAACAAGCCGGCTTTTGCTAAATTATGCTCTTCCGTCGCTTTTAAACCACCTTCTGCCAATAAATGTTTGAATACTAATGAACAAAGATACCACGCAAATGTTGGCGGTGTGTTAATCATTGAATCTGCATCACGCTGAACCGCATAATTCCAAATAGATGGAGTATCTTTGCGGGCATTGCCGATTAAATCATCACGAATAATCACAATCGTAATACCTGCTGGTCCTAGATTTTTCTGGGCACCTGCATAAATCACGCCAAATTTGCTAATATCAATGCCACGAGCCAAAATATTTGATGACATATCCGCAACTAGCGGCGTGTTACCTACATTCGGAATATCAACAATTTCAACACCGCTAATAGTTTCATTGGTACAGTAATGCACATAATCATACTGATCAGCAATATCGCTAAAATCTAAGCGGTTTATTTTTAGTTGCGGATCGGTCTCTAAAATATTAATTTCATCAATTTCGGTGAAGTTACGCGCTTCTTTTGCCGCAGTTGCAGACCAATGCCCTGAATTTAAATAAAGAGCTTTGCCTTTTTTACCGATTAAGTTCATTGGAATAGCGGCAAACTGCCCTCTTGCTCCACCTTGTAAAAATAGAATACGATAGTTATCCGGCACATTATAAAGCTGGCGTAAATCTGCCTCAGATTGAGCCGCTAACTCCATAAACAATTTACCACGATGGCTTACTTCCATTACCGAAGTGCCTTGATCTAACCAATTTAATAATTCGTGTTGTGCTTTTTCTAACACTTTTTTAGGCATCATTGCCGGACCTGCACTGAAGTTATAAACCTCTGTCATTTTTCACCTCTTGTATTAAAAATAATGATTATATTCTATCCGAAAAATAGGGAAATGGTAGAGTGATTGGGAAATTATTTTCCTAACAAGCGGTCATATTTTCTAAAAAATTTACCAAAATAAAACCCCTAACAAAAATTTGTTAGGGGTTAAACTAGATTAGCAAATCAGTAATTACCAGTTTACGCGTAAACCAACACCGATTGCTTGTTCTGCTTTTTTCGCAGAACGAGAACCATCTACATTGTGGTCTCTTGCTGTTACATATTTACCTTCAACGAAAGCAACTACGTTTTTGTGGAATTTATAATCAGTACCAGCTAAGAAGCCGTGTGATTTGTTTTTATTACCATTGTAGCGTTCAGTATGACCGTAGCTATAGTTAGCATAAACAGATGATTTATCTGTTAATTGAACTTTAACCATCGGACCTACGTAGTATTTTTTCTGTTTTGCTGAGCCTTTTTTCTCAACTTCGTAACCACCATCAACACCAATTACAGCTGCATCGCTTAGGTTATAACCAATTGCTGCATCAAATGCGTTTGCACGGATTTTATCTGCTGAATCTGTTTTATAGTGTGTACGACCGTAAGCACCTTGTAAGATCCAGTTGTTTACTTCATAGATTGCACCAAACCCGTAGCCATTTTTGATTGCTTTATTTAATGCATCACCATTATTTTTTTCATCTTGGCTAAAGTTATAGTTACCGCTTAATGTTAAACCTTCAATACCATTATAATCATAACGAATTGCACTTGTACTAGTTGTTTTTACATAGTCACCTAATAAACCATATTCATAGTCATTTGCTAAACCAACATCGTCTGCAATTACAGCTTGTTTACCGAAAGTAATTTGACCATACTCTTTTTGACCTAAACCAACGAATGCACTGTGAGCATATAAGCTACCAAAGTCAGAGTTTTGGTCACCTTTAAAACGCACTTGTACTTGACCTAAAGCGTAGAAACCGTTGTCATTTAATGCGTGGTTTACTTTCACGCCAAAACGAGTACCTGCGTTACGTAATTTGGTATCTCCGTTATCTTCAGTAGCATCTTTTTTGCCAGCTGTTTTTGTTGTTTGGTTATCTGCGATTACACGAACAGAACCCCAGAAATCTACTTTTGTACCTTCTGCATCATATACTACAGTTGCTGATGCTGAAGCTGCGAATGCAGTTAGTGCTAATGCAACTAATGTTTTTTTCATAATTTTCACCTTAGATTTTTATATGTTGTATAATAGCTATTGCTCTCGTTAAGGTGTAAGAGCAACACTCCAAATCACAATGGTAGGCAATATAGCTTCACATTGTTTTCATAAGCATAATTGCAAAAAGACAAGTTAATGTCAATAGCTTAAGCTCTTTTTTACATATCAAAATAATCTTTTTAAATCAAAAAGTTAGATAATTTTAATTTCATTTGGAGAATTTTACTCATTCCACTCCAACTTTGGAAAATTTATAGCTCTTTGAAAAATAAGGCTTTTTTATATTTTATCTTATTAAGTTATACAATTTTAAAAAGGTTTACTCATCTCATTTATTTGATTATTATTTAATCAGGTAAATTTTAAGCTGTTTTTTATCTTGCTTTACAAAAAATAGTTTATATGAACCGCTTTTAGATAACTTTTTGCTTTCATTATAATTTTATATACAATGGTACTGTTTCTAACTTTACTGCCTATAAATTTTAATATGCAAAAATACATTTTTCTTGCTCAAATAAAGCAGAATTTAACTGAATCATCCTCTTTTTCTGAACAAAAAATCACGATTAATTCTAGCTTTTTTCCTAAGCAATCCGGTCTAGTAAGTTTTTTTATTAATGAAATCGAAAAAACTGCGGAGCAGTTACTCAATCAAAAAGATATTGAATATAGTGAATTTTACGCTGAAAAGCTGATTAAGCAATTTGATGCACTTAATAGTGCTATTAATAAAATTCAAGAGAAAAAGAACGTAGCCCAATTTCAATCTTCTTTTCAATTTGCATCAAATATTCACACTCTTTCGCCGAATAAACGCTTACAGGAATACCGTAAGGCATTAAGAGCACTGAATGAAAAGATGAGTTGGTTAATGGAAAAGAATTATAATCAGGAAAATGAGATATTAAAGCAAGAACTGCAAAATCAAATTATAGAAACAGAATACCGCAAAAAGAAGTGTACTCAGGCGATTGAGGATTTAGAACAGGAATTGTTATTTAAATAAATAGGCACTTGAATAGTGCCTATCTCCAGTAAGATAACGTTATAGAGATTTCGCTAAATCTTTAATAAATACTTTAAATTCTTTTCCGCATTTATCGTGATTTAAGCTATATTCAACGAAAGCCTTCATATAACCGACTTTATCACCGCAGTCGAATGAGCGACCAGTCATATTAAAGGCTTCAACCATTTCTTGGTGAATAAGCATATCAATTGCATCGGTAAGCTGAATTTCATCACCCACACCGACCGGGGTTTTCTCCAGTAATTCCCAAATGTTTGCTGAAAATACATAACGTCCGACAACTGCAAGATTAGAAGGGGCTTCTTCTATACTCGGCTTTTCCACCATTTTTACAATAGGTGCAGAGCCACCTAACGGGATATCAACCCCATTGCAATCAGCCACACCGTAGCTACTCACATTTTCCATCGGTACAGGTGCAACCATAATTTGACTATAACCTGTTTCCTTAAAGCGTTTAACCATTGCAGCTAAGTTTTCTGTTTTTTGGTCTGCTGTAAATTCGCCTAATAATACGTCAGGTAATACTACCGCAAATGGCTCATTGCCCACTACTGCTCTGCCACATAAAACCGCGTGCCCTAAACCTTTTGCTTGACCTTGACGGACGTGAATCAAACGAACATCTTTTGGAATAATAGAACGAACTTCATCTAATAATTGGCGTTTAACACGCTTTTCAAGCATTGTTTCGAGCTCAAAAGAAGTATCAAAGTGGTTTTCGATAGCATTTTTTGAAGAATGTGTTACCAGTACAATTTCTTTGAAACCTGCTGATACACATTCATTAATGATATATTGAATTAAAGGTTTATCTGCAAGAGTAAGCATTTCTTTAGGAATAGCTTTTGTTGCAGGTAACATACGAGTACCAAGACCTGCAACGGGGATAATCACTTTCATTTGAAATCCTTATGATATGTGAAGTTTTATTGAAAATAGACCGCTTGTAGTATATCGCAAGCGGTCATCTTTTTTCATTTTTTTACAAAAGTTTAAGCATTACTGGCGTAATAAGGCTAAAATTTCATCGGTTTTTTGTTGCATTAGGGTTTTATCGCCACGCGTTTCTAAATTTAAACGAACCACTGGTTCAGTATTAGAACTGCGTAAGTTAAAACGCCAGTTGTCAAATTCAACGCTAATACCGTCTAAAGTTTCTACCTTTCCGTCTTTGTAGGCTTCTTTTACTCGAGCAATTGAGGCTTGTGCATCAGTTAATTTACTGTTAATTTCGCCCGGCGATGGAAATTTATCCAAACGTTCACCCACTAACTCACTCAATGATTTACCTGTGGTGCATAATAACTCTAAGGTTAATAGCCACGGGATCATACCACTGTCGCAGTAGAAGAAATCACGGAAATAGTGGTGTGCTGACATTTCACCACCATAAATCGCATCTACTTCACGCATTTTTTCTTTAATGAATGAATGCCCTGATTTAGACATTACCGGCTCACCGCCTGCCTCACGAACAAGCTCTTCCGTATTCCAAATCAAACGTGGATCGTAGATGATCTTCGCCCCTTTATTTTTAGCTAAGAAGGCTTGTGATAGTAAACCTACCACATAATAACCTTCGATAAAGCCACCTTTTTCATCAAAGAAGAAACATCGGTCAAAATCGCCATCAAAAGCAATACCGATGTCAGCGTTGTTTTCTAAAACGGCTTTAATAGAATCTTCACGGTTTTCGTGTAGAATTGGGTTAGGAATACCATTTGGGAAATTGCCATCTGGGTTATTATGAACTTTAATAAACTCAACCGGCACTTGTTGGGCTTTGAATTGTGCTTCAATCGCATCAATGATTTGTCCTGCTGCTCCGTTACCAGAATTAATCATTAATTTTTTAGGCGTAAGCTTAGTTAAATCAATGTAAGACAATAAATGTTCAACATAATCACCTTGTACTGATTTTTGTTTGTATTTACCTCGTTTTTCAACAGCTGGGAAATTATTCTCCTCTGCCAAACGTTGAATATCGGCTAAGCCTGTATCGGCACTAATCGGGCGAGAACCTTCACGCACCAATTTCATACCGTTATAATCCATCGGATTATGACTTGCTGTTACTTGGATACCACCATCTGCTTGTAAGAAAGAGGTAGCAAAATAAACCTCTTCTGTACCGGTTAAACCTAAGTCGATAACATCAACACCTGAATCCAATAATCCGTTTGTAACTGCACTTTTCAATTCGTTGCTGGTTAAACGAACATCTCCACCTACTACGATTGATTTTGGCTTTAGATATTGCCCAAAAGCACGTCCGATACGATATGCAATATCCGTATTCAATTCAGTGCCTAATTGACCGCGAATATCATACGCTTTAAAACAAGTGAGTTTTCCCATAGTATATTCCTTGTGAGGTTAATGAATAATCAGAATTTATCCTCTTCTGCTGAGGCTTTAATCCTTTCATAGATCTCTTGACGGTGAACTGAGATTTCTTTTGGTGCATTCACACCTAATTTCACTTGGTTTCCTCGAATGTTGAGTACCGTAATCTCAACATTGTCTCCTACGAGTAAAACCTCCCCAATCTTACGAGTTAGAATAAGCATAATTGTCTCCTTACTGGGTTAAAAACTCTTTATGACAAGAGTAAATTTTTGAAGGCGAGTTTATCTCGCCGTGTTATTATTTTGTTAAATTTTTTGAACAATCCATTCCTGAGCAAGACTTAATGCTTGTGGAATATTTTGAGGTTCAGAACCACCCGCCATTGCCATATCCGGACGACCACCGCCTTTTCCTCCAACTGCAGCTGCCATTACACCAACTAATTCACCTGCATTTACTTTTGCCGTTAAATCTTTAGTTACACCCACAATAAGGCTTACTTTACCTTCGATTTCAGTAGCAAAGGCAATTACACCTGAACCAAGTTGATTTTTCAGATCGTCTACCATTGTACGGAGTGCTTTGCTATCTACATTATCCAGTTTTTCAATGATGACATTCACACCATTAATCTGTTTCGCTGATTTTGCTAATTCTCCACCCGCTTGTGCAGCTTGCTTTTCTTTCAGGTTTTGTAGCTCTTTCTCTGCTTTTTTCGCTTTATCTTGTAATTGCTGAATTTTCTCCACAATTGAGGCTTGATCTGCTTTCAGAAGGTCAGCAATTTGGTTTAGTACCTGTTGTTGGCTGTGTAATAACGCAATTGCCTTTTCTCCGGTTACTGCTTCTACACGACGAATACCAGCAGCTACTGCACCTTCAGATACAAATTTAAATAAGCCAATATCACCTGTTTGTCTGACGTGAATACCACCACATAACTCAATTGAGAATGCTCCCATTTCAACTACGCGTACTACATCACCGTATTTCTCGCCAAATAGTGCCATTGCCCCTTTTTCTTTTGCTTGTTCAATACCCATTGTACCAATTTGAACTTGGATATTTTCACGAATCTTCGCATTAACAATACGCTCAATTTCTTCTAAATCCGCTTTTGCAATTGCTTCCGGTTGAGAGAAATCAAAACGTAAACTATCTTCAGACACTAAAGAGCCTTTTTGTGCAACGTGGTCGCCTAATACTTCACGGAGTGCTGCGTGCAGTAAATGCGTTGCACTGTGATTTGAAGTGATTGCTTGGCGACGTTCCACATTTACGAGTGCTGAAACTACATCACCAATCGCTAAAACGCCACCATTTAATTGCCCAATATGCCCCCAAACTTGACCATATTTTTGGGTATCATTCACTTGAAACAAACCTAACGGCGAACTAATTTCACCTCTATCACCTACTTGACCACCTGATTCAGCATAAAACGGCGTTTGGTCCAAAATCACCACAGCATTATCACCTGATTCGATTTTTTCAACTGCAATACCATTACAGAATAAGCCCACTACTTTTGCGTTATACGCAGTTTGTTCATAACCTAAAAACTTGGTTTGCCCCTCTACTTTAATCACATTATTGTAATCTACACCGAAATTACTGCTGGCTTTCGCTCGCTCACGCTGAGCCGTCATTGCTGCTTCAAAGCCTTTTTCATCAATCACAATATTTCGTTCACGGCAAACATCAGCGGTTAAATCAAGTGGAAAACCGTAAGTATCGTAAAGTTTAAATGCTACATCGCCAGAAAGTGTGTTATTTTCCACTTTTGCTAATGCTTCTTCTAATAAATTTAAGCCACGCTCTAATGTGCGAGCGAACTGCTCTTCTTCTGCTTTTAATGCTTTTTGAATATGAGCTTGTTTCTGAGCCACCACTTCTCCTGCTTGCCCCATTACTTTTGCAAGGGTCGGTACAAGTTTGTAGAAGAAGGCTTCTTTTGCCCCTAAAATATTGCCGTGGCGAACTGCTCTGCGGATAATACGGCGTAATACATAGCCACGTCCTTCGTTAGATGGCATAACGCCATCAGCAATTAAATAAGAACAAGCACGAATGTGATCAGCCACCACACGTAAAGATTTATTATCTAAATCAGACACATTGAGAAGCGATGCTACTTCTTTAATTAAAGTTTGGAAAATATCAATTTCGTAGTTGGAATTCACGTGCTGCATTACCGCAGTCATACGCTCTAAGCCCATACCGGTATCCACAGACGGTTTAGGTAATTTTTCCATTGTGCCATCTGCTAAGCGATTGAACTGCATAAAGACGATATTCCACACTTCAATATAACGGTCGCCATCTTCTTCAGGTGAACCCGGTAAGCCCCCCCAATGATCAGGTCCGTGATCGTAGAAAATCTCAGTACACGGACCACAAGGACCAGTATCCCCCATTGCCCAGAAGTTGTCTGACGCATAAGGAGCACCTTTGTTATCACCAATACGAATAATATGATCTGTTGGAACACCTACTTCTTTATTCCAAATCTCATAGGCTTCATCATCGGTTTCATAAACGGTAACGTATAATTTTTCTTTTGGTAAACCTAGCCATTGTGGCGATGTTAAATATTCCCAGCCAAATTTAATCGCATCTTGTTTGAAATAATCGCCAAAGCTGAAATTTCCCATCATTTCAAAGAAAGTATGGTGGCGAGCTGTGTAACCTACATTTTCTAAGTCATTGTGTTTACCACCAGCACGCACACAACGTTGAGCGGTGGTTGCACGAGTGTAAGGACGTTTTTCCAAACCAAGAAAAACATCTTTGAATTGGTTCATACCCGCATTGGTAAATAATAGTGTCGGGTCATTTTCAGGCACAAGTGAACTGCTTGGAACAATGGTATGACCTTTAGTTTGGAAGAACTCTAAAAACGATTGTCTGATTTCTGAAGTTGTTTTCATTAAAAATACTCTTTTGAAAATAGAAGTTAAACTTTGATTTATCGTCTATTTTACACATTTTTTATGCCATTTTGTTAGTCTAGTTCGGCTTATTTTTTAGATAATGAAAATATTTTTGCAAAATTTTGCTAAAAAATAACCGCTTGTAGAGCAACCTCCCCCGCAAGCGGTTCATTTTCTTTAAAAATTTACAACTATTCTTCTGATAGTGGCACAACAAGCATATCAATTGTAATATTATTCATTACTTGACGAGTTGAAGACATAAATTTACTCCAGAAGTCTTGATGGTGCCCTGTAATCAATAAATCGACACTATGTTTATCCACAGCTTCTTCTAGTACTTGAGTAAAATCACCCGTACCATTTAAACAATCAGAAACAGGATAATCTACCTTCGCTGCTAATTCTGCCAATGCAGTATTGGTTTCCGCAGCTGCACTATCTTGTACGGAAGACATATTAATATCAATTAATCCTGTATATAAGTCAGAGAAATTAACATCAACATGAATAAGTGAAAGTTTAGCTCCACATTTTTCCGCTAATCCTGCACCTTTACGCACTAGCACCAAACTTTCTTCTGAAAGATCAACTGCCACTAAAATATGTTTATACATAATAATCTCCTTATTTAGACTTATCTTAATGATTTTAGAGCATACTAACATACTCTAAAAAATAAAAACTTGAAGTAGATCGCAAAAATCAATATTCGTTAAAAATTAATTTTATATTTGTAATACTTGTTTTTTTGCTCTTTGATTCCACTTAGCTTTAGTGGTAAACTTTGCTCTAAATCAAATTTTAAGAACATTTAAGGTTGAATGGATGAAAATTGTCTCAGAACTAAAACCCGCTGGACGCCACGCTTGCACAATTCATTGCCAAAATTGTAGTATCAGCCAGTTGTGTTTACCTTTCACGCTTAATGAATCTGAATTAACACAATTAGATAATATTATTGAGCGTAAAAAACCCGTTCAAAAATCGCAGGTGATTTTCAAATCCGGCGATGAGCTTCGTTCACTTTATGCCATTCGTTCCGGTACATTAAAAGCCTATACATTGAGCGAAAGCGGTGAAGAGCAAATTACAGGTTTTCATCTCCCTGGTGATTTAATCGGCTTTGATGCAATTACTAATATGCAGCACGAAGGTTATGCACAAGCGTTAGAAACTTCGATGATTTGTGAAATCCCTTTTGAGATTTTAGACGATCTTGCGGGCAAAATGCCTAAAATCCGTCATCAAATTATGCGTTTAATGAGTAATGAAATTAAAAGCGATCAAGAAATGATTTTATTGCTCTCTAAAATGAATGCGGAAGAAAAATTAGCCGCTTTCTTATATAACCTTTCCCAACGTTATTCTGCTCGTGGTTTTTCAGCAAAAGAATTCCGCCTAACGATGACACGTGGTGACATCGGTAACTATTTAGGGCTTACCATTGAAACCATTAGCCGTTTACTTGGACGCTTCCAAAAAAGTGGTATGATTTCCGTACAAGGAAAATATATTCACATTAATCGTATGGAAGAATTAGCTGAATTAGCCGGAGCAATTAAGCCACAACAAAGTATTATTGCCCAAACAACCGCATAACTTCTCTAAAATCCCTTCTTCGATGAGTAATCAAGAAGGGATTTCTGATCCGATGAGCCACTAACTCCATTTGCCCGCCTTCACTATATCCGCTATAATCGACACAATTTTGACCCCGATTAATACAAATAGAGGAATTTTTATGGGTATCTTAACTGGCAAACGCATTTTAGTAACAGGTTTAGCAAGTAACCGTTCAATCGCTTACGGTATTGCAAATGCAATGAAACAACAGGGTGCAGAATTAGCGTTCACCTACTTAAACGATAAATTAAAACCACGTGTTGAAGAATTTGCCAAAGAATTTGGTTCAGACATCGTACTTCCATTAGATGTAGCAACCGATGAAAGCATCACAGAATGCTTTGCTGACTTAAGCAAACATTGGGAAAAATTTGATGGTTTCGTTCACGCCATCGCATTTGCACCGGGTGATCAATTAGACGGTGATTATGTAAACGCTGCCACCCGTGAAGGCTACCGGATTGCTCACGACATCAGTGCATACAGCTTTGTGGCAATGGCTCAAGCCGCACGCCCATTCTTAAATGAAAACGCTGCATTATTAACTTTAACCTACTTAGGTGCAGAGCGTGCAATTCCGAACTACAACGTAATGTGTTTGGCAAAAGCATCATTAGAAGCGGCAACCCGAGTAATGGCAGCGGATTTAGGTAAAGATGGCATTCGTGTAAATGCAATTTCAGCAGGTCCGATCCGCACATTAGCGGCATCAGGTATCAAAAACTTTAAGAAAATGCTTGCTGCCTTTGAGAAAACTGCCGCTTTACGCCGTACCGTTACTATCGATGATGTGGGTAATTCAGCTGCGTTCTTATGCTCAGATTTATCATCAGGTGTAACAGGTGAAGTATTACACGTTGATGCAGGCTTCAGCGTAATGGCAATGGGCGAACTAGGCGACGATGAATAATTTGCAGAACCAGTTGCAAAATTTCTATAAAATTTAACCGCTTGTCCCTCTTTCTGGACGATTCCCGAAAGAGGGTTTATTTATTTTTAAAGATATCATTATATGTTTCAAGACAACCCTCTTTTAGCTCAACTCAAACAACAAATTGAAGCAAGCAAAGAATATGTAGAAGGCACAGTTAAAGCCTCTGATAAGGCATTCGGTTTTTTAGAATGCGATAAAAAAAGCTATTTCATTCCTCCAACAGAAATGAAAAAAGTGATTCACGGTGACACCGTTAAAGCGGTAGTTAAACGTGATGGCGATAAAGAACAAGTCGAAATTGACTCCCTAATTGAGCCAATGCTTGATCGCTTTATTGCTCAAGTGCGTTTAAATAAAGAAGGAAAATTGCAATTAGCGGTAGATCACCCAAGCATTAAGCAAAATATTCCTGCGAATACACACAAAAAAGTAACCGAAAAATTAGAAAATGGCGATTGGGTAGTTGCTCAACTCAAAACGCACCCACTGCGTGATGACCGCTTTTTCTTTGCTCAAGTAACTCAATTTATTTGTAAAGAGGACGATAATTTTGCTCCTTGGTGGGTAACATTAGCTCGTCACGAGCAACCTCGTGAACCGGTTGCCAATGAAAAAAGCTACGAATTGCACGATGAATTAGAACGTGAAGATTTAACTCACCTTTACTTTACCACTATCGATAGCCCAAGCACGAAAGATATGGACGATGCCTTATACATTGAGCCAATCAAAGAAAACGATGTGCAAACAGGCTGGCGTTTAGCAGTGGCGATTGCTGATCCTACCGCTTATATTCCTGAAAATTCTAATATTGAGAAAGCCGCACGCCAACGCTGTTTCACGAACTATTTACCGGGCTTTAACATTCCAATGTTACCGCGTGAGTTGTCTGATGATCTCTGCTCGCTTGTGCCAAACGAAAAACGCCCAGCGTTAGTCTCTTTTATTGAAACCGATTTAGAGGGTAACTTTACTAAAGAAGCAAATTTCACTTTAGCTTGGGTTGAATCTAAAGATCGCCTTGCTTACGACAATGTCTCTGACTATCTTGAAGGTATAGAAAATGCGTGGCTGCCTGAATCAGAAGAGACTAAGCAACAAATCAACTTATTACATCAATTTACGCAAGCTCGTATTCAATGGCGTGCAAAAAATGCTCTCTTATTTAAAGAGCAAGGCGATTACACCTTTGAATTAAATGAAGACGGCTCAGTAAAAGACATTCACATTGAATATCGTCGCATTGCAAATCAGATGATTGAAGAATCAATGATTATCGCCAACATCAGTTGTGCCAAATTCCTAAGCCAACACGCACAAACCGGCGTATTTAATACCCATTCGGGTTTTGATTCAAAAAACTATGAATTAGTGAAATCATTTTTACTACAAACCTTAGCGACAGATGAAAATCGTGATGGACTGGCAGAACGCTACTCGGCAGAACGTTTAGCCACGCTAGAAGGCTATTGTGAAATGCAACGTGATATTCAAGATTTCCCGGAGAAATTCTTAGAACTTCGCTTACGCCGCTATCTCACCTTTGCGGAGTTTAAATCAGAGGTTGCACCACATTTTGGCTTAGGCATCAGCCACTATGCCACTTGGACATCACCAATCCGTAAATATGGCGATATGGTAAATCATCGTTTAATCAAGCAAGTACTATTAGGCAAACAAACAAAAACAGTTGAAGAATCTGTTTTAACCCGATTACAAGAAGCCCGCCGCCAAAATCGACTCGTAGAACGTGATATTGCCGATTGGCTCTATGCCCGCTACTTGTACCCAATGGTGGAACAAGCGGTCGAATTTGAGTGTGAAATTGCAGATGTCTCTCGTGGTGGTTTGCGTGCTAAAGTGATTAAAAACGGAGCACAAATTTTCGTTCCATTCTCAACACTACACGATAATAAAGATGAAATGGAATACCGCCAAGAAGAATTAGCTATTTACATCAAAGGCGAAAAAGCCTATCAAATCGGGCAAGAGGTTAAAGTGAAACTCACTGAAGTTCGCTTAGAAACACGTTCGATTGTGGGGAATATCATCTAAACTTGTAAAGGCTAATTGCAATTAGCCCTTACCCTATTTTGGGGAAATCACTAATGGCAACCTATATCGTTGGCGACTTACACGGCTGCTTTAACGAATTCCAACTTTTATTAGAAAAAGTGAATTATGACCCTAAGCAAGACGAACTTTTTTTAACGGGCGATTTAGTTGCCCGTGGCGAAGATTCTCTCGCTTGCCTTCGTTTTGTAAAAGATCCTGCCAATAATGCTAAAACTGTTTTAGGCAATCACGATTTACATTTACTTGCTACGTTACTCGGTATAAAACGAGTAAAGCCGAACGATAAAGTCGATCCTATTTTTCAAGCAGAAGATCGCCTTGAATTGCAAAATTGGCTGAGAAATCAACCGCTTGCAATCTATCATCCAACCCATAAATTTCTGCTCGTTCACGCCGGTATTAGCCCGGAATGGGATTTAGCAACCACATTAAATTGTGCTAAAGAAGCCGAAACTTTGCTGCAAAGTTCACAATACGCCAATTATATCGCCCAAATGTATGAAAATAATCCTCAACGCTGGTCTGATGAATTACAAGGCATTGAACGCTGGCGTTATATCATTAATGTGTTTACGCGTATGCGTTTTTGCCACACAGACAAGCGGTTAGATTTTGAGTGTAAATTACCTATTGAAGAAGCCCCTAAAGAGCTTGTAGCTTGGTTTGAATTAGATAATCCGCTCTATAAAGAGCAGGAAATTATTTTTGGGCATTGGGCAAGTTTAATGGGGAAATGTCCTTATCCCAATATTTATGCTTTAGATACAGGGTGTGCGTGGGGAAGCCATTTAACAATGCTCTGCTGGGAAGATAAACAGATTTTCACACAAAAGCGTTTAAAATAAAAGCATTCAAGAAAAAGCATATTGCACAGTACTATTTTTTCCAATAGAATGCTTTCCGTTAACGCGACTATAGCTCAGTTGGTTAGAGCACCACCTTGACATGGTGGGGGTCACTGGTTCGAGTCCAGCTAGTCGCACCATATTCCAAAGCAAAAGGCTATCAAATTTGATAGCCTTTTGTCGTTTTAATCTGTGTTTATTTTGCTGATTTTGCCTTTTTCTTTCTATACCATTTCCAGCCCAAAAACAAAATAACAATGCCAAGAACCGCAAAAATAGCGTGTTGACCGTTGCTAACCTGCTCTTTTAACCAATCTAAGTTAGATGCACCATAATCACCTAAATAAACCCAAATTGGCACAGAAATAATTGCGGCAAAGAAATCAACGAGTAAGAACTTCACAAAGCTCACTTTTCGAGTAATACCAGATACTAGGTAAACTACAGCTCGCAGACCAGGCAAGAAACGTGCCATAAACAGTAATTTCAAACCTTGTGTTTCAAAACGCTCTTGCACCATAGCAAAACGCTCAGGCGTGGCAATCTTTCGAATAAATGGAAATTGTAGAATTTTTTCGCCATAGATTCTGCCTAACCAGTACATCGTGCTATCTCCAATCAGTACGCCAAGCATACTGACAACAAGCATCCAATGCACATTGGTATAACCCAGCCCTGAAATCACACCACCTGAAACTAAAGTTATATCTTCCGGGATAGGTAAACCAAATCCGCAAGCAAGTAAAACTAGAAATACCGCCCAATATCCATAGCTACTAAAAAATTCAATTAACGTTTCCATATTACTCCTTAATTGTTAAATTTCTAACTGATTTGCGTTTTACCAATTCCGGGAAGAACTCTAAAACTTTAGGCTCTTTTGCTTTTTCATTATTCTCAATTCGCTCTAATAATAATTCTAACGCTGCTGCCCCCAAACGTGATTTTGATTG
Source organism: Mannheimia bovis (assembly GCF_014541205.1). Taxonomy (NCBI): domain Bacteria; kingdom Pseudomonadati; phylum Pseudomonadota; class Gammaproteobacteria; order Pasteurellales; family Pasteurellaceae; genus Mannheimia; species Mannheimia bovis. The sequence goes on from NZ_CP061280.1 coordinate 1,680,770, forward strand.
ATGTACTGTAGTGAGCGGTGGTGCATAAAAGCGTGAGCTATGCACATTATCATACCCGATCACAGAAATATCTTGCGGTACATTTAATCCTTTTTCGGTAATAGCTGAAATTGCCCCCAATGCCATCACATCGTTAAAGCAAAATACCGCTGTCGGTAATTCCTTATTTTTAAGGAGATTATTCATACACTCATAGCCACCTTCCGGCTCGAAGTCGCCTTCTTGAACCCATTCATCTCTCAGAGATAAACCCGCATCAGATAATGCCTTTTTTACCCCTTCGAAACGAGTTCGTGCAATTTCTTTACCCAAACTACCTGTGATAACTGCAATATCTTTATGTCCGCTTTCAATTAAATGTTGGGTAGCTAAATAACCGCCGTCACAACCGTGATCTAAAATCATATCAGCTCGAGAATCACTCATCCCCCAATCCATAATAACCATTGGTATATTAGTCGTTTCAAAAATATCGAAAGAATTATCGGTATATTCAGAACACATTACTAAAATTCCATCCACTCGTTTTTTAATAAGCATATCTAAATGATTTTCGATTTTTTCGAGTTTATTTTGGGTGTTACATAAAAATAGCGAATAACCTTTACTGTAGCAGAATTCCTCTACTGCCAACACAATTTCCGCAAAAAACGGTGATTCACTGGTTGTGATGATCATACCGATCGATTTAGTAGTATTAATTTTTAAACTACGAGCCACCGCACTAGGAGAATAATTTAATGTTTTAATTGCCTCCCAAACAGCTTTAGTGGTGTCCTCTGCCACAAAACGAGTTTTATTAATAACGTGTGAAACCGTTGTGGTTGAAACCCCTGCCTGTTTGGCGACATCTTTTATAGTTGCCATTCTCTTTTCCTCAAATTAAGTAAGGGTACATTATAACCGATTCTACCTAACTTTTGTTATAAAGAAAAAAATGAAGTACAAGCGGTTGTTATTTATCAAAAATTTGCAAAAAATAATTAAAAATTATTCAATAATCCTTGCAAGGATTGTTCACAGCTGCCGTTAGCAAAGCCTATGTTCAAAAAGCGATGCTTTTTGAGCCCACTTGTTAAGATTTAACTGCAATCATTGAACCAAAGTTAAAACATTGAAACCAAAGTTCTACTTGTTCAAAACCAGCTTCTTTTAAACGTTTTTTGTGGGTTTCAATACTGTCTGTCCGCATCACATTTTCCAACGCATTACGCTTTTGGCTTACTTCTAATTCACTGTAGCCGTTCGCTCGTTTGAAAGTATGATGAAGATCGATCAATAATTCATTCATCTCTTCGCTTTCAAAAGTAAATTTTTCGGATAACACCAAAATGCCCTTGGAATTTAATCCTTGATAGATTTTTTGTAATAACGTGAGACGATCTTCTCTCGGCAGAAATTGTAGCGTGAAGTTTAACACTACCATTGAGGCATTCTTGATTTCAACTTGGCGAATATCATCAAGTAAAATCTCAACAGGAATATCAGACTGGTAAGCATTTAAATGCGTTTTGCAACGTTCAACCATCGGTTGTGAGTTATCCACCCCGATAATTTTTACATCTTGTGCTTTTATATTTCGGCGGATAGATAAAATCCCAGCCCCTCTTGAGCAGCCTAAATCATAAACCGTTGAATTATCTGTTACAAAGCGTTCCGCCAACATACCAATTGCAGTAATAATATTGGAATAACCCGGCACAGAACGTTGGATCATATCGGGGAAAACTTCCGCAACCGATTCATCAAAGGTAAAATCACCCAATTTTTCAATAGGTGCGGAAAATAACGTATCTTTTTGCATTTTCTATTTCTCTAAAAATTTGTTAATAGCTCGCACAACGGCTTCCGGCTTTTCAGCATGAACCCAGTGATCGGAATTTGCGACAATAAAGGATTTTGCTTGAGGAAATTGTTTTAATATTGTTTCCGTATGCTCTGCCTGAATATAATCCGACAACGCTCCTTTAATAAAAAGCGTTGGTTTATCAACTTTAACATCACGCCAATCCATCAAATTCTGATAGTTCTGTGCTAATGCGGTTAAATTAAATCGGAATGATTGTTCGCTTTGTGCATCAAAAGATTTCAGCATAAATTGCTGAATACCTTCATCTGGAATATGTTCTGCCATTATCACTTTTGCTTGTTGACGAGTTTGAGGCTTCGCTGCTTTTACGGCAAATAAACCTTCAATAATTTGTTTATGGCGATTTTGTGTATAGGCTACCGGGGCTATATCAATCACAATTAATTTATCTACTAATTTCGGGGCTAAGTCAGCTAATGCCATCGCACTTTTACCCCCCATTGAATGTCCAACAACAATTGCATTTTGAATATTTTGTTCAATGAATAACTCTTCTAAATCTTGAGCAATTAGCGAATAATTCATTTCTAGGGAATGAAAAGATCCCCCGTGATTTCTAAGATCCACCCTTAACACAGCGTAATTTTCTGCAAACGATTTGGCAATAACACCTAAGTTATTCATATCGCCAAATAACCCGTGTAAAAACACCATTGTTTGGGCGTTTGGTTTATTTGCAGACGGTTGATAAAGAAAATTTAAACCTGATTTTTTTGTCATATCATTATCTTTTTTAGCATAAATTTTCAAACAAGATCCTCTATAAAAACGCAAAGAAATACGTATAATAGCACACATAACTAACGCTATTTATGTTTAAAGATAATGAGGATCCCGATGAAAAGAATCGAAATTGATGATGAATTATATCAATATATTGCCAGTCGTACACAATCTATTGGTGAAACGGCATCAGATATCTTGCGTCGATTGCTAAGATTACCTCAATCGCCGCAACCTTTTGTGTTAGTACAAGAACATATGATTAACGAACTAAAAGAGCTGGTTAAAACACCATCTCGTGCAACAAGCAAAAAAGACGATTCAAATGCGGAGAAAACCGTAGCTAAATTAGAAGACATTTTAGACTCAGAACATTTTATGAACGAAAATAAAAATGTTGTGCGTTTTATGATGTTATTAGCGGCATTGTATCGCTCTAACCCCGCAGCTTTTGCTAAAGCAACCGAAAATGTGCGTGGCAACGAACGTATTTATTTCTCTCAAAGCGAAGAAGAAATTCTAGCAACAGGCAGTGGCGTGAAAGCAAAACAGATTCCTGATTCCCCATTTTGGGTGATTACAAATAATAATACAGCTCGTAAAGGGCTTATTCTAAAAGGCGTGATGGAATCGATGCAAGTGCCTGTTAAACTGATTGAGCGTATTCAAGCACTTTTCAAATAACAAGTAATGGTGCTTCATTCTCCCCTATTTCCTACTCAATTTTGGGCTGAAAATACAGCCCAAAATATTGCCATTATTCGGGAAAAAGAAAAAAACGATTATTTCCCTCATCTTCCTGCTCAACTTAATTGGGCAGAATTTCAATATTTACTGCAACAAGTTTGCTCTATCTTAAAAGCTCAAAACGTTAAAGATGAATGTTTAGTAGCTTATTGTGGTGTTAATCGTTTTTGCGGATTACTTGCTTATTGTGCCACGCTCTCGCTAGGAGCAAAAATCTTAATGCTCAACCCGGCACAAACTCAAGCACAACAACAAACTATATTAGAAGAAACAAGCGTTGATGTTTTTATTACCGATGACACTTTTGCAAATTTTTCGGCAGAAACAACCGCTTGTAACCCTTTACCTAAGCTTGATTTTGAACAACCTGCCACGCTCACCTTAACCTCCGGCTCAACCGGTATGCCTAAAGCAGTGGTGCATTCAATTTCTGCCCATTTATATAGTGCTGAAGGCGTGTGTGAATTAATGAAATTTGAACAAACCCATTCTTGGCTATTGAGCTTGCCATTATTCCACGTTTCAGGGCAAGGCATTATATGGCGTTGGTTACTTAAAGGGGCAGTGCTATATGTGAATGAAAGTAAAGAAGCCTTTTTTACTTTGCTCAAACAAGTCAGCCACGCCTCGCTCGTACCAACTCAATTACAACGTTATCTAGCTCAATTAGACTATCCGGTAAGTCAAAAATGTTTATTGGGCGGTACGGCTATTCCATCGGAACTAGTAGCTCAAGCCCAACAACAAGGCATTACTACCTTCTCTGGTTACGGTATGACAGAAATGGCATCAACTATTTGTGCCGTAGAAAATAAGTTGGATAATGTCGGCTTTCCATTAAGCCACCGAGAAGTCAAACTGGAAAACGATGAAGTTTGGATAAAAGGTAAACCACTTGCATTAGGTTATTGGCAAAAAAATGGCAAAATTCGACCGCTTGTCAATGAACAGGGCTGGTTTGCTACTAAAGACAGGGGCGAGTGGAACAGTAAAAAACAACTTGTAATAAAAGGGCGATTAGATAATATGTTTATTTCAGGCGGAGAGAACATTCAACCCGAAGAGATCGAACAGATAATTTTTCGATCTAACCTTGTAGAACAAGTGTTTGTTTTACCTATTGGCGACAAGGAATTTGGGCAACGCCCGATTGCAATTGTGCAATTTAGACAACCTAATTTAGAGCAGGAAGTTAATAAATTAAAAATTTGGTTGTCTGATAAGTTAGAAAAATTTAAACAACCTGTTGCTTATTACTTGCTGGATATTGAACAATACCAAACGCAAGGAGCAATCAAAATTTCACGCACACAATTACAACAAGATATACAGAATAAAAAAATAAAGGAAATCTATGTTTAAACCAATATTAAAAAATCTTTTACTCAGTTTAGGGCTGATATTTACTACAACTAACTATGCTTTAGCTGAAATTCCACTTCAAAAAGCAATCCAAAGCCAGCTTGATAGTGCTAAAAAATTAGATCAAGCTGATGCAAACAATAAAGCCTTAGTTCAAACGCTTGAAGATACTCTATTACTCCTCTCTCAAATTGAGAAGCAAAAAGCAGATAACGAAGCGTTGAATAAATCTATTCAAGGTTCTCAGAAAGCATTAACCACTAGTCAAAACAATCTGGAAAAATTAAAAGCAATTGTTGTACCTACTGTGGATACTTTAACGCAAAAATCAACGACCGATTTGCAAAAAGAACTCACCGCAGCACAGGCTAAACTTGAAACGGTACAGCACGATTTAAGCCTAATCAATAATAATTTAGTCGCTCAAAATACTGCACCTGACAAAGCTCAAACTGTATTAACTGAAATGGTAAAACGTAAGCAGGAAATTAACACCCAGCTTTCTGCAACCAATATTCAAAGTGAACTTAAAGCCAAGTTAGAAACAGAGCTAGAACTCATTGAATTAAAAAATACTTATAACCAAACTCTGCTGAATGGGAGTGAAAATTTAGCAGCGGTTTACTCTTCTCAACTGGAGGAAAAAAGACAAGAACAGCAAAATCTACAAGCTGAAATTGCTAATTTACAAACTGCAATCAATAATCAGATTGTAGAAGAATCACAAAATAAATTAGAGCAGGCACAAGCGGTTCAAAATCAGCAAAATAATGCAACAGCAAATCCTATTATTTTGCGTGAATTGGATGTGAACACAAAAGTTACGCAAGAGTTACTAAAACAAACAAAAGATATGACGCAATTATCACAAGATAATTTGCGTATTAAAAGCGTGCTTGATAACTTACAACAAACCCAACGTAATATTGAAGAGCAAATTAGCTCATTACAAGGTACGTTGGTACTTTCTCGCATCATCAACAAACAAAAACAATCATTACCGCAAGATGAAATGATTTCAGGCATTTCTAAACAAATTACTGATCTGCGTGTACGTGTTTTTGATATGACGGAGTTTCGTGATTCTTTCTCAGACATCAATGCCTATATTAGTAAATTGGAACAAGAGGGAAAAGCCACCTTTACAACTCAAGAGAAGCAACAACTAACCACTATTTTGCAAGAGCGTTTAACAACTTTATCTGAAATGATTAAGTCGTTAAACAATCAGCTTAATTTATTAATTAATATTGAATTGAACCAACAACAGGTTCAAACCATTAGTGATACGTTACAGCAAAAACTGCAACAACAAAGCTTCTGGGTAAAAAGTAATAGCCCAATGGACTTAGAATGGTTCAGCAAGTTTATTGATGTCTCTCACTATCAAATTCTTGATATTGGTAAAAAACTCAATTTTTCAAATTGGCGTGATAACATTGTACCCGCAGGTATTTTAGTTACTATTTTATTATTACTTGCAGCTTTTATTAATCGTCAAAAAGACAAAATTAAGCAAAAACTACACCATATTAATAATCGCTTAAAAATTGTGGCAACTGATAGCCAATGGAATACACCACTTGCTATTTTTTGGACTGTGGTGCTGTGCTTACCAAGTACCTTTATTTTCTTAGCCGGGTTTATCGCCGTTACTTATATTTCATTAGAAAATCCACAAGAAGTTTGGGCTTGGGGATTAAAAATGGCTACTTATTGGCTTTACTTTGCTTTCTTAGTGGCGATGTTACGTCCTCACGGCATTGGGCATATCCATTTTAATATGCCACAAAAAAGTAATGAAATTTTCCGAAACATTTTAAGACGCTCTGTTTGGCTAATTGCATTATTGCTTAATACCTCTATTTTCACAAAATTAGAAACCGGTATTTCTTACGATGTGCTTGGGCAAACAATGACAATCCTCGTCTTAATTTTAATGATCTGGATGATTGCTCCAGCCTTCAGGCAAGCTATTTCTACTTATGAAAATGTAACACATCAAGAAACCCAAGAATCAAAAAGTATTCTTCTAACGATTGTTAAATTAGTCTTGCTCATTGCTCCGGTTGTTCTGATTATTCTCATTGTGCTAGGCTATTACTATACGGCATTAGTGATTATTGAACATTTAATTGCCTCCTATTTTGCAATTATTACTTGGATTATTGTCCGCAATGTTCTCTACCGTGCATTTTCTATTTCCGCACGTCGTCTTGCTTACAGACGTCTACAAGAAAAAAGAGAAGCGGCTGAAGCTAAAGCTCGTGCCAAGGCGGAACAAAATAATGAAAACCCGGATGGTGTTGAAATTCCGTTTGAGTTAAAAGAGGATTCCATTGCCGTAAGCGAAGTCAAAAACCAAATGTTGAAATTAACCGATTTTGTACTTTGGATTGGCTTATTTGTACTACTTTACTGGGTATGGTCTGATTTAATTACTGTTGCTCTCTACTTAGATGGCGTAACTTTGTGGCAGCAAAGTGTAACGACAGAAGCAGGCATTGTGATGGAATCTATCACACTGCTGAATTTGCTTACTGCTCTTCTAATTATTGTGGTGATGGTGGTATTAATCCGAAACTTAAGCGGTTTACTCGAAGCCCTTATTTTCTCGCACTTTAAGTTATCGCAAGGTACACCATATACAATCACAACACTCTTAACCTATTTAATTATTGCGTTAGGAGCAATATTTGCCTTCGGTACATTAGGCGTATCTTGGAGTAAGCTCCAATGGTTACTAACCGCACTTTCTGTTGGTTTAGGTTTTGGTATGCAAGAGATCTTTGCAAACTTTGTCTCAGGCATTATTATCTTATTTGAACGCCCAATGCGTATTGGTGATACCATTACAATCGGCACATATAGCGGTACAGTCTCAAAAATTCGTATTCGTGCAACAACCCTAGTTGATTTTGATGGTAAAGAAGTTATCGTACCAAATAAAGCATTTGTAACCGAAAGATTGGTAAACTGGGCATTAAGCAGCACGGCAACCCGTATTATTGTGCAAGTTGGTGTTGCTTACGGTTCTGACGTAGAGTTAGTTAAACGCTTATTACTACAAGTAGCGGAAGAAAATCCGAAAGTACTTAAAGATCCACAACCAAGAGCTTACTTCCTCACATTTGGTGCAAGCACATTGGATCACGAATTAAGAGCTTATGTGAACGATTTATCTGATCGTAACCCAACTATTGATGCTCTCAATACACGTATCCATCAGCTATTTAATGAGCATAATATTGATATTGCGTTTAACCAATTAGACGTTTATATCAAAAACAATGATACACAAGATGAAATTAAAGTAGGTTCAAAACGCTTTGATTTTGAACTTTCCAATAACACAACAACAAAAGAAAAGGACTAAAAATGGCAGGCAATAGCATCGGACAATTATTTAAAGTAACCACCTTTGGCGAATCACATGGTATTGCATTAGGTTGCATCGTTGATGGCGTGCCACCGAATATGGAATTAAGCGAAGCCGATTTACAGCCTGATTTAGACCGCCGCAAGCCCGGTACATCACGCTACACTACCCCTCGCCGTGAAGATGATGAAGTACAAATTCTCTCCGGCGTATTTGAAGGTAAAACAACCGGCACGAGCATTGGCTTAATCATTAAAAACGGCGATCAACGCTCGCAAGATTATGGCGATATTGCCGAAAAATTCAGACCGGGGCACGCTGATTATACTTACCAACAAAAGTATGGCATTCGTGATTATCGTGGTGGTGGTCGTTCATCTGCTCGTGAAACGGCAATGCGTGTAGCAGCAGGTGCTATTGCTAAAAAATATTTGCGTGAGCAATTTGGCATTGAAGTGCGTGGCTATTTATCGCAAATCGGCAATGTAAAAATTGACCCGAAAACGGTTGAAAATATTGAACAGATTGATTGGCAAGCTATCAATAGTAATCCGTTCTTCTGCCCTGATCCCGTTGCAATTGAAGGCTTTGATGCTTTAATTCGTGAATTGAAAAAAGAGGGAGATTCCATAGGTGCAAAACTAACTGTAATTGCAGAAAATGTACCTGTTGGATTAGGTGAGCCTGTTTTTGACCGCTTAGATGCTGATCTCGCTCACGCCTTAATGTCTATCAACGCCGTGAAAGCAGTCGAAATTGGCGATGGTTTTGCAGTAGTTGAACAACGTGGCAGCGAGCACCGTGATGAAATGACGCCGGAAGGCTTTTTATCTAACCACGCAGGTGGTATTCTAGGCGGAATCAGCTCTGGTCAGCCGATTATTGCAAACATTGCACTCAAACCCACATCAAGCATTACTATTCCGGGCAAAAGTGTAAACAAAAACAACGAGCCTGTTGAAGTGGTTACTAAAGGCAGACACGACCCTTGTGTCGGTATCCGTGCTGTGCCAATTGCAGAGGCGATGATGGCTATCGTCTTGTTAGATCACTTACTCAGATTTAAGGCTCAATGCCGTTAAACGAAAACTAACAAATCAAGCGGTTGATTTTGTGTTCTTTTTTGCAAAAAAATTAAAGAATTTAACCGCTTGAATTACTTATACTCGGAAAAATAATGCATTTAGTTAGAACGCTCTTTATATCAGGCTTGGCAATTCTCGCAACCACTGCCAATGCAACTCAATGGGAAAAAATTAAAACTCCGGTGCAAGGTAAAGCTCAATCGATTGGTGGATATAGCAATGGTTGCATTATTGGAGCACAGCCATTAGCTTTAAAAGGCGAGGGCTATCAAGTAATCCGTTCAGCAAGAAACCGCTACTACGGACATCCACAACTGCTCGATTATCTCACCAACTTAGGTAAAAAAACGAAAGCTGCCGGTGTCCCGACAATCTTAATCGGCGATATGGGAATGCCTGCAGGCGGTCGTTTTTCATCAGGGCACGCTTCTCACCAAACAGGGCTTGATGCAGATATCTGGCTGAGATTTGGACCAATGGACGATGCCACAGCACGAAATCCGGCTGGGCTTGCTACCATTATGGTTAATCACAATACACAGCGAGTTGATGACAATTTATGGAATCAGCACCATACTCATTTAATTAAATTAGCCGCCTCAGACAATCGAGTAGATCGCATTTTCGTAAACCCTGCAATTAAAGTGAAACTTTGTCAAACAGCAGGAAGTGATCGTGGTTGGTTACGTAAAATCCGCCCTTGGTATGGACACGACTCACATTTCCATATTCGCTTAACTTGCCCGGCTGATGCGGCAAGTTGTGAGAATCAAGCTCCCGTTCCGGCGGGTGATGGTTGTGGCGAAGAACTTTACTCTTGGTTTGAGCCTAAGCCAGACACAGGCACACCAACTACAAAAGTATTACCCACACCACCTGTTCAGTGTCAGATGCTTTTATCTGAACAAGGTTTGAATTAATTGCAAAACAACATCTCTTTTTAACCGCTTGTAAGCACCACAAGCGGTTAAATTTCTTGAAAGTTTTACTATTATGCGTTTATTTGTAGCCGAAAAACCCAGTCTTGCCAGAGCCATTGCCGATGTATTGCCAAAACCACATACAAAAGGCGACGGCTTCATTCAATGCGGAGAACACGATACCGTAACTTGGTGTATTGGTCATTTATTAGAACAAGCCGAACCTGATGCCTATGACGAACGTTTTAAAATGTGGCGAATGGAACATCTCCCTATTGTGCCTGAACAATGGAAACTTATTCCAAAAAAAGAGACTTTAAAACAATTCAAAGTGGTCGAAAGGCTCATAAAAAAAGCCGATATTTTAGTGAATGCCGGCGACCCGGATCGTGAAGGGCAACTTTTGGTAGATGAAGTTTTTGGTTATCTCAATTTACCACCTGAACGTAAAAGCCAAATTCAACGTTGTTTAGTCAGCGACCTCAATCCAACTGCGGTAAGCCGTGCGATTGAAAAATTGCAAAAAAATAGTGATTTTATACCGCTTGCAACCTCTGCTCTTGCTCGTGCCAGAGCGGATTGGCTTTACGGCATTAATATGACAAGAGCTTATACACTACAAGGACGTTGGGCTGGCTACAATGGCGTATTATCTGTTGGTCGAGTACAAACACCTGTATTGGGGTTGATCGTCCGCCGTGATCTGGAGATCGAAAACTTTATTCCGAAAGATTATTTTGAAGTGTTCGCTCATATCCTTGTACCTGAAACCCAAGAAAAATTCAAGGCTCAATGGCAACCGAGTAAAGCCTGTGAAGATTATCAAGATGAAGATGGTCGAGTGTTATCTCGTCCACTTGCAGAGAATGTGTTAAAACGCATTGCTAATCAACCGGCGAATGTTACCGACTATCAAGACAAAATTGAAAAAGAAACAGCTCCACTTCCCTACTCGCTTTCTGTTTTACAGATGGAAGCTGCCGGGAAATATGGGCTTTCTGCTCAAGCTGTACTTGATATTTGTCAGAAACTCTATGAAACACATAAGCTGATTACTTACCCTCGTTCTGATAATCGCTATTTGCCCACAGAACATTTTAACGATAGATTTAAAGTAATGGCTGCTATCGCTCATCATTTGCCTGAATATCAAGAAAAGCCTGAAGTGGTTGATCCTAATCGCCGTAATCGTTGCTGGAATGATAAAGAGGTAGAAGCTCACCACGCAATAATCCCAACTGCTAGGCAAGGTACTGTACATTTAACAGAAAATGAAAAGCGGATTTATCAGCTTATTGCTCGTCAGTATTTAATGCAATTTTGCCCTGATGCCGAATATCGTAAAAGCAAAATTGATCTTGAAATTGCGGGGGGAAAGTTTACTGCACAGGCTCGGAATTTATCGGTTGCTGGCTGGAAAGCCTTACTAGGTAAAGAAGATAATTTTGATGATGCTGAACCATTATTGCCTATTGTAAAAAAAGGACAGCTTTTACACTGTGAAAATGGCGAAATTGTGAGTAAAAAAACACAACCACCTCGCCATTTTACTGATCGCAGCCTACTTTCTGCGATGACTGGTATTGCCCGATTTGTACAAGATAAAGAATTGAAAAAAATCTTACGAGAAACTGATGGTTTAGGCACAGAAGCTACTCGAGCGGGCATCATCGAATTACTGTTTAAGCGTGGCTTCTTAATCCGCAAAGGTAAAAATATTCACAGCACAGAAGCAGGAAGAACACTCATTCACTCCTTACCTGATTCTGCAACACAGCCTGATATGACCGCACATTGGGAAATGCAGCTAAATCAAATCAGCAAAAAAGAAACCAGCTATCAGCAATTTATGTTTGAACTGAGTAGCCAACTGCCGCATCTGTTGCAAAGCCCTAATCGGCAGATTTTGCAAAATTTAGCGAAAATTTCACCGCTTGCAAACAAGCCGAAAGCTCGTTATTCAAAAAAGACAACGCAAACTGCTGAAAATTAAATCAAGCGTTTAAAAATCAGCGTTTGCCTCTTGTCAAAAAGGGATAAATTCTATATTATTCACGCCATTGCAAATTTCGCATAAAGAATTATATAGAGAACAAATTAATGTTAATCAATGTTTTAACAATTGCTTATCTTGTTGTGGCAGTATTGCTTATCGCATTCGTATTAATGCAACAAGGTAAAGGGGCTGATGCTGGTGCATCTTTCGGTGCAGGTGCTTCAGCAACTGTGTTTGGCTCAGCAGGTTCAGCGAACTTCTTATCAAGAACAACTGCACTATTAGCAACAATCTTCTTCGCAATTAGCTTAGTAATCGGTAACTTAAGTTCACATACTAAAGCACCAACAAGCCAATTTGAAGATTTAAGCCAAGTTGAACAAAAGCAAGTAGAGCCTGTTAAGACAGAAAATAGCGATATCCCTCAATAATCGCATAAAAGAATAAAAGCTCTGGTGGTGGAATTGGTAGACACGCTATCTTGAGGGGGTAGTGTCCATAGGATGTGCGAGTTCGAGTCTCGCTCAGAGCACCAAAATTAAAGACTGCATTAATTGCAGTCTTTTTTATTTTTATAATTAATATAAAGGAAAAGTCTTGTAGGCTAAAATAACAAATCGATCTTTTATATTACTCGACACCTACTCTACCCTCTGGATAACCATAGCTATATTTAACTTAGTTAGAAGTTGCAGAAAATTCATCAAATATAACCGCTTGTATTTTAATTACAGCTAATAAAAAAAACCAAACTCTTTTCAGAATTTGGTCCTTAAATTTAGCTATAGCTTATGTAATTAGCCTTTGTAGTTATATACGTGAGCAACTAAGTCTAATACTTTGTTTGAGTAGCCAACTTCGTTATCGTACCAAGATACTAATTTAACGAAAGTATCTGTTAATGCGATACCTGCTGCTGCATCAAATACAGAAGTTTCAGTTGCACCGTTGAAGTCTGTTGAAACTACTGCATCTTCTGTGTAACCTAATACGCCTTTCATCTCGTTTTCTGAAGCACGTTTGATTTCCGCACAGATTTCAGCATAAGTTGCCGGTTTTTCTAAATTTACAGTTAAATCAACTACAGAAACGTTAGTTGTAGGAACACGGAAAGCCATACCGGTTAATTTGCCGTTTAATGCAGGTAATACTTTACCTACTGCTTTCGCTGCACCTGTTGATGAAGGAATGATGTTTTGTGAAGCACCACGACCACCACGCCAGTCTTTAGCTGATGGACCATCTACAGTTTTTTGTGTCGCAGTTGTTGCGTGAACTGTAGTCATTAAACCTTCTTTGATACCGAATTTATTGTGAATTACTTTCGCTAATGGTGCTAAGCAGTTTGTAGTACAAGAAGCGTTAGAAACGATATCTTGACCTGCATACGCATCAAAGTTTACACCGTTTACGAACATAGGAGTTGCATCTTTAGATGGACCTGTTAAAACAACTTTTTTCGCACCAGCAGTGATGTGTTTACGAGCAGTTTCATCATCTAAGAATAAACCTGTTGCTTCAACTGCGATATCAACACCGATCTCGTCCCATTTTAAGTTAGCAGGATCACGCTCAGCAGTTACACGGATTGCTTTACCGTTTACTACCAATTGACCATCTTTAACTTCTACAGTACCGTCAAAACGACCGTGAGTTGAATCGTATTTCAGCATATAAGCCATATAATCAACATCGATTAAGTCATTAATACCTACTACTTCGATGTCATCACGATGTTGTGCTGCACGGAAAACGATACGACCGATACGACCAAAGCCGTTAATACCAATTTTAATTGCCATAGATTTTTCTACCTATATTAAAGTTAAACAAAATTTGTTCTTTATGTACTACTAAAGATGTATAGATTATAACACATCTTTTCCACTTCCTGACAAGCTCAAAGAACGCTGACAATATAACAGATAAATTTTTTGTGATCTATGTCAAATTTTGAAATTTATAACGATTTATAATGAAAAAGAAGTTACAATATTTTTGATGATTTCAGGAGAAAATAATGATTAAAGATATTAAAGACTTAACCGAACAGCAAATTGATATTTTAATAAATCACGGTACAGAACGTCCTTTTACAGGCAAATTTTTGAATGAAAACCGTGTCGGCATTTACCGTTGTGCAAGATGTCATCAAGATCTCTTCCATTCTGATACTAAATTTGATGCAGGTTGCGGCTGGCCAAGTTTTTATCAAGCAATTTCAGAAACATCATTACGCTATCTAGCTGATTACAGCTTCGGAATGCAACGAACCGAAATCCGTTGCGGAAATTGTGATTCACATATGGGACACGTTTTTAATGATGGTCCACCACCTACAGGGTTACGTTTTTGCCTAAATTCTGTCGCATTAAATTTTAAATGGGCTGAAACCGGAGAAGAAATTGACGGCTAACCTCGAGATACAAGCGGTTAAATTTGGATAGCAATTTGCAAAAAATTATCTAAATTTAACCGCTTGTTTAACCGGCGATAAAAATATGAAAAAACGCTTACTGCTATTATTTTTTGTTTTATTCGGGAGTGCTTTATTTTTGAATTACAGAAGTCTAACCGTTTACACCCCTCCCAAAGTTGTCTTTCAAGATTCTCATAAAAGTATCTTTAAAGAAATGGAGTTTTCTTCTTATTGGCAATGCTATCAAAACAGTGGAGTTATACCTTCCCCGAATAAACGTTTTCAGTTACTCAATTGGAATATTCATAAAGGAAAAGATCCTAACTGGCAAGAAGATCTAAAAAAATTCACCGAGACAACGGATTTTGTGCTATTACAAGAGGCAACTTCAGGGCAACAGATTTCAGACTTACTTCCACAATTTGAGAGTTCTTTGCACATTTTTGCATTCCAGTATCAAGAGCAAAAATCAGGTATCCTCCATTTAAGCCCTTTAAATACCGATCGCTATTGCTTGAATGGTTCTCAAGAGCCCTTGCTTAGATTACCTAAATTGATGTCTGCAATGTATTTTCCGTTTGAGAATGGGAAATCCTTACTTATGATTAATGTACATTTGATTAATTTTGATTGGACGAACCATAGCTATCAGAAACAATTAGATGGCTTGAAAGAACTTATCCAACAACATCAAGGTGCTGTTATTTTAGCGGGCGATTTCAATACTTGGAGTGGAAAACGTAAAAAGAAGCTATTTGAGCTAACTAATGAACTACAACTAACTGAAGTGCAAATTACACCCGATAGTCGAACTACTGTATTTGGCTATCCGCTAGATTATATTTTTACTCGAGATATTATTGTGCATTCTGCAACAAGCTATGCAGTGAAAAGCTCTGACCACAATCCACTTGTGCTTGATTTTTCACTAAAATAGCATTAAACCATTTTGATAAGGACTATCTTATGCCGTTTTCTTTTACTTGGAGTGGCGTTTTACTCCTGATTAACTTTCTGATTGTGCTAGTGTTTGCCACCAGAGTGTTATATACCCAGCGTAATATCGGTGCAGCGATTGCGTGGATCATCATTCTCTTCGTTTTACCCATAGGAGGAATTGTTCTTTACCTGTTGATCGGCGAACCTCGTGTCAGCAAACGCCGCCTTGCTCGAACCCAAAAAATGATCAAGTTCTATGATGAATTTGCAGAAGAATATTTACCTAGTGAACATTTCAACCCTGATGATCAAATTCCTTCAGCCTTTCGTGGTATTGAACGAATGGCAGAGAAAACCACTCGTTTGGGTGCAAGTGCGAATAATAGTATGAAGTTACTCAGTACCACCGATGATATTTTGCATTCTATGATTGAGGATATTGAGCAAGCACAATACAGCTGCCTACTCGCCTTTTATATTGTAGAACCTGAGGGCAAAATTAATAAGCTACTAGAGGCAATCAAAGCGGCGGCAGAACGTGGTGTGCATTGTGTGATTTTAGCTGATGATGTAGGAAGTGGTCCTTTCTTCAAAAGTGAATGGCGAATAAAACTAGAGCAAGCCGGTGTGTTTATTCAAACTTCTCTGCCTGTTGGTATTATGCAAACTATTTATGGGCGTAACGACTTACGTAACCATCGTAAAATTTTAGTTATTGACTACCAAATTGGTTACACAGGCAGTTTTAACTTAATCGACCCTGTATTATTTAGAAAAGAGATTGGTATTGGCAGATGGTTTGATGTGATGATGCGTTGTACCGGTCCTGTTGTGCTTGAAATGGCAGCAGTTCTCTACGCCGATATTGCCGTAGAAGATGAT
The DNA here is from genome assembly GCF_014541205.1 of Mannheimia bovis. Taxonomy (NCBI): domain Bacteria; kingdom Pseudomonadati; phylum Pseudomonadota; class Gammaproteobacteria; order Pasteurellales; family Pasteurellaceae; genus Mannheimia; species Mannheimia bovis. Next base: position 1,697,092 of record NZ_CP061280.1, read on the forward strand.
GAAAACCTGCAAAAAGTAAAAGATTTCTTAAATCAACAGGCAAAGAAACACAATGGCTTAACACCACCTACCGCCGGTAACGTTATTGCACAAGTTATACCGTCAGCACCTGAACAAGAAGAAAGTATTATTTATGAAACCATCTTATGTGCAATTCACCTTGCAACCAAACGCATAGTAATTACTACCCCTTATTTTGTGCCAAATGAACCTTTACTGCTAGCTCTAACAACGGCTGCACGTAGAGGAATTGATGTTACTCTAATTTTGCCAAGAAAAAATGATTCTAAAATGGTGCATTATGCTTCAAGAGCTTACTTCCCGATGTTACTTAAAAACAATGTCAAAATCGCTCGTTTTGATGAAGGTATGCTTCATACTAAAACACTAGTGATTGATGATGAGTTCAGCCTGTTTGGTACAGTGAATATGGATATGCGAAGTTTCTTCTTGAATTTAGAAATCAGCCTTGCGATTTATGATAAAGAAATGACTAAAGAGATTGCTCAACTTCAGCAAAAATACTTAGCACAAAGTGAATTGATTACGCCAAAAGGCTGGCGTTATCGCATCAAATTGTGGGGGTTAGTGGAAAACATTGTCAGATTGATGAGCCCACTACTCTAAATACAAGCGGTCAAAATCAGGAAATTTTTTGCAAAATTTTACCTGATTTTGACCGCTTGTTATTTGATTGTCAGATTACGCTAAAATATTTTTTGCAATAATATCACCCATTTCTGAAGTTGAAAGTGGTTTGCTCTCATCGGCTAAATCAGCAGTACGGTAGCCATCTGCTAATGCTTTTTGAATTGCGGCTTCAATTGCATCTGCAGCTTCTCCCAGGTTGAAGCTATAACGTAACATCATTGCGGCTGATAGAATTTGTGCAATCGGGTTAGCGATGTTTTTACCAGAGATATCCGGGGCTGAACCGCCTGCCGGTTCATATAAACCAAAACCCTGTTCGTTCAAACTTGCAGAAGGTAACATTCCCATTGAGCCGGTGATCATTGCCGCTTCATCTGAAATAATATCGCCAAAGATGTTTGAACATAACAGAATATCGAACGATTCAGGGGCTTTAATAAGTTGCATTGTCGCATTGTCAATATACATATGCTCAAGCGTAACTTCCGGGTACTCTTTCGCAATTTCCGTTACAGTTTCACGCCATAAAATAGAGCTCTGTAATACGTTCGCTTTATCCACAGAAGTAACGTGTTTTTTGCGTTTCATTGCAGATTCAAAGGCAACACGGGCGATACGCTCAATTTCATATTTGTAATAGACTTCGGTATCAAACGCACGGGTTTGTGAACCTTCGCCATCTCTGCCTTTTGGCTGACCGAAGTAAATTCCACCCGTTAATTCACGAACGACGACCATATCAAAACCTTTTGCGGCAATATCTGCACGCAATGGGCAAAACTTCTCTAAACCTTTATAAAGTGCTGCCGGTCGTAAGTTACAAAATAACGAAAAATGTTTACGCAGTGGCAATAATGAACCACGCTCTGGCTGTTCATCGGGCGGTAGATGCGTCCATTTGGGTCCGCCTACTGAACCAAACAAAATCGCATCAGCTTCTTCACAACCTTTTAACGTATTTTCCGGAAGAGCTTTACCTTGTGCATCAATTGCTGCTCCGCCAATGTTGTATTCATTGAAATTTAATTTAAACCCGAATTTTTGCTGGGTTGCTTCAAGCACTTTGATGGCTTGAGCCATCACTTCAGGTCCGATACCATCACCGGCTAACACCGCAATATTATAAGTTTGCATATAGTTCCTCTTAAAATTATTAGTATAAAATTCCGTTACATTCTGCCTGAAAACAATCTTTTTTTAAATGCAATTTTAGTGAAATAGCGTAAAATAACCACCTATTTGGAGATTTTTTGATGAAATTAACCGCTTGTAAAACACTGTCACTGCTCTATTTGGTGATTCATTTAAGTGCCTGTGGCACAATGATTAGCTTAGTCGAACAAGACTATAGCGTGTATGCAGGCGTAACCAGAGATTTCCAAGCAATGCAACAAGGTGGCATTTTAGCCGTGCTGGCGGTGATTGATTTACCGTTGAGCTTTGTATTGGATACGTTAATGTTGCCCGTAACCCTCAGTCAATAACAAGCGGTCATATTTCAAGTTATTTTTGCAAATCGCTTGTTTTTACTCCTTCTCACTCAATTCTGCCACCACAAATGGCGTATTTTCGACTTTATTCTTCAACAAATTCTGTTCTCTAAAGTTAATCGGGAAATGGCAGGCAAATTCGTGTTGTTTCACTTTCACTAACGGTGGTTTGTTTATACACTTTTTCTGAGCAAAAGGACAACGTGGTCCTAAACGGCAGCCAATCGGCATTTCGTTTAACATTGGAACAGAGCCCCGTAGCGTATTTAAACTGCTTTTAAACGCCAGAGGTTGAGAAAAATCGGGCGAGCTGTTGAGCAACACTCTGGTGTAGGGGTGGTAAGAAGATTCTAAAATGCTCTCTTTATCCGCAATTTCTACCGTTTGCCCACAGTAAAGCACATTATAAGAATCCACCCAGTTTTGGATACTTTTCATATCATTACTCACCAGCAAAATCGATGTCCCAAGATTTTGGTTCATACTGGAAAGTAGGCGATAAATTTGCAGTTGCGTGGTGGATTCCATAATGTTAGTTGGCTCATCAGCCACTAATAAACGTGGTTGATTAGCCACCGCCATCGCTATCATCACTTTCTGTGCTTCACCTTCGGTAATATCAACAGGGTAACTGTTCATAATATCTTGATGATCCCGAATCCCTACACGATGCAGTAGCTCAATTGCTTTTTTCTTTTTCCAGCCGAACCTCTGCCACCACTCACCTTTAAAATTAATCGCCTGCATTAGTTGTTTGCCGATACGTTGGCTCGGGTCAAGGCTGGCTAACGGATCTTGGAATACCATTGAGATATGATCGCCCACCAGTTTTCGGCGTTCATTCGGGGTTAGTTTAAGCAATTCAATGTCATCAAAGCGAAAACGGTCTGCGGTAACAATCCATTCATCTTTTACAATGCCACAAATCACTTTTGCAATCAGACTTTTTCCTGAGCCTGACTCTCCAACCAATCCGCAAATTTCGCCTTCATCAACAGTTAGGTTAATGTTATCCACCATTTTCACCCGCCCTTTTGGCGTGTTGATTTCAATGCTTAAATGGCGAATATCCAGTAATGCCATAATGTTCCTTAATGTGTAAAAGTTTTCTTAAAAATGCCCGCTTGTATCAGTTACGCATTGCGGTATTTTTCAAAAACGTCGGTTAATCGAGAGCCAAGCATCGTGATGGTAAAAATGCTGAATATGATAGCCAAGCCGGGCAGAATAACCGTCCAAGGGGCGATGTAAATAAGTTCGATTGATTCTCGGATCATCGCTCCCCATTCCGGCGTTGGATTTTGTGCCCCTAACATAATAAAACTCAATGCACTAATATCTAGCACTGCAATCACAAAAATATGTGAAAGTTCTTTAATTGCCACACCTGTTAAATTAGGAATAATCACTTCTTTGATTAAATACCAGCGGGTTGCCCCATCTAACCTAAGAGTAACAATGTACTCTTTTTTCAATTGTTTTTCGGTAGCTTGATAAATTTTATGGATAAAATGCGGCAACATTGCCAAGAAAATAGCTAACATCGCATTCATCAAACTGGCATCCATTAGTGTTGCGATAATAATCGCAATCAGCAAAATCGGCATAAATAAAAAAGTATCAAACAAATGGCTGATAAACCAAACCGATTTTCCTTTTTTCAAGCCTGCAAAAATGCCGATAACACCGCCGATGAGAGCAATCAACACAGTAATAATCAAGGCTGAACCAACGGTATAATAAAATCCGTACATAATTCGGCTGAGAATATCCCGTCCTAAATCATCTGTGCCGAGAAAGTAACGAATTTGCCCATTATCGTCCCAAGACGGAGGCATTAGTTCTAAGCCAACAAACTGTTCATTGTAGTTATACGGGGCGAGTAAACTGCCGAGAAAAACTAAGGTAAGGAGCAATAAAAACAGATAAAAACTCCCGAGAGCGATTTTATCTTGTCGAAAATATCGCCAAAATTTTTTAAGCGTTTCAGTTTCTCTAAACTGTTCGGGTTCTTTAATAAGAGCCATACCAATCCTTTTTCTCTGAAGGGTCTAACACTACCCGAATAAAGCCTGTAAACATATCCACAAACAAGACAAAAACGCCAATCGCTACAACGCCTGCTGAAATCGCATTGTAATCTTGAATAGCAAGTGCATTAATCAACCAACGCCCAATGCCACTCCAGCTGAAAATATTTTCAATCAACATACCGAAAGCAAAAATCAGAATAAAGGTTCGGGCAATCATCGGTACAAGTGAAGGCAAGGTGTTACGAATAATATGCGTTGTCCAAATTCTAAACTGTGTCCAGCCTCTTGTTTTCGCAATTTTGATGTAATTTTGCTTCATTACATAAGCAGCTCTCGCTTGAGTAACGTGCATAATTTCAAGCGTTGCAGGAATCGCTAACACTAAGGTTGGTAAAGCTAAATGGTGCAACGCACTTTGTAACATTTTTAATTTATACGGACTGTCTGACAACCAAATATCCAATAACAAAAAACCTGTTACACTCTGTTTAGGATAAAGTGGATGTATCTCTCCAATCGCAGAAATCGCCCATTGATTGAGTGAAGCATAATACATTAACACTAATGCCAGCCAAAATACCGGCACGGCTAAACTGAGTGAGCCTAAAATATTTAGCATTTTCCCAATCATATTTTTCTGCTGAGTAGCCGCAAAAAAGCCGAGTGGCACACCTACAATAAGCGAGAGTATTAACGCCGATGAGCAAAGTGTAATAGTCGCTGGGAATACTTGTAAAATCTGCTCGGTTAATGGCTGCCCGTTGCTAAAACTAATGCCGAAATCACCTTTTAATAAGGATTTCAGATAGTTAAAATATGCCCCGAACCAATTTACATCAGTAAGATGATTTAGCGGATCCCGTAACAAAATATGAAAGCTGATAATAGATAGACAAATCAGCGTAATCAAAGTAAGAAATACTTTTCGGATAAAAGCTGTTAGCATATTAATTCCCTTTTTTATTATCCGAACTCAAACGCAGTTCCGATAATTTCACCTGCCCGAAAGGTGAAATTTCTGCCTGTTGAATGCCTTTTTTGATCACTAATACCCGATTGGCATTAATCAAAGGTAAAATCGGTAACTGCTCTTCCAGCAATTTTTGTGAAAAGGCATACAATAAGTTAGTCGATGCCGAATCATCACTTAAACGAGCGGTTTCCAGCCAAAAATCGAAATCTTCATTGCACCAATTGGATAAATTAGTTACGGTATCTGCGGTTTTACAACTTAATAAGGCAGACAGAAAACTGTTTGGATCAAGATCTGACGCCAGCCAACCGCCTAAAATCAAGTCATAATCTGCGGTTTTGCTTTCAAGTTGTTGCACTAAATAGGCTCGGCTTACTTGACGAATTTCCACCTCTAACGCTTGAGCCGCCAGGTCTGAACGGATCATCTCTGCCATTTTAATTGGGTGTGGATTATAAACCCGTTTTTCATCAATCACCCATAGGATCAAGCGGTTATCTTTTGCAAATTTTTTACCATTTTCGACCGCTTGTTCTCTTGGTTTTGGAAAGGTGTAAGGGTAACTCTCGCTGTTTTTTTCTGCCCATAATGCGGTAGGTAACACATTATCCGCCACTTCGCCTGTGCCATAAAATAACTTTTCGGCTATACGTTTTCGATTAATACTACTCGCAATTTGTTGGCGTAAGGGTAAATTTTGTCCTATTTCTTTTTGCATATTAAAAGCTAAATAAACTAAATTTGCCCCTTTGCTTTCAATTAATTGTTCATCAGTTAAAACCGAGAGTTGGCTCGGCTCAGGAAAGGCAACTACATTGCATTCATTATTCAAAAATTTCGCCATTCTGCCTGTTGCCTCAGTTGAAAAATCAACAATCATATTTTGAATATGAGCCTTTTTCCCCCAGTAATCGCTGTTCGGTTTTAATCTCACATAGTTATTGTTTTCATAGCTTTCAAGCTGATAAACGCCTGTGCCAATAGGGAGAAGATCGAGCTGCACCAAATTTTCATCAGCATTAAGTTGCAGAGCGTATTCTTTGGAAAGAATGACCGCATATTGGCTGGCTAAATGAGCCAATAACGAAGAATCTGGCTTGGTTAATTCAATTTTCACAATATGATTTGAAGGCGAGCTAACATTGGCAATTTTACCGGCTAACCCCACACTCTCAAAATAAGGGAAATAAATCTGGCTTGTTGCTTTTTGATAAATATAGTTCTGGCGTTGATGGTGCAAAGCACGTTCAGCTGCCGTCTCAACTTCGGGTAAATCACTTTCTTTATCAATCATTCGCTTAAGCGAGAAAACCACATCTTCCGCATTTAATTTACGGGTCGGCGTAAACCAGCTCGTGGTGTGAAAAGCCACATTTTTTCTTAAACGTAGCGTAATCACTAATCCATCATCACTGATGGAATAACTTTCGGCTAAGGCTGGCTCAAGGCGATTTTTCTTTGGGTTAAATTCAAATAACTTATCGTAAATTTGCTCTGTTACCACATTCATATTGGAACTTACGTCCGCCTTTTGTGGATTAAACGAGAAGCCCGATGATGTAGTACAATACACCAAGCTATTTTCCAATAGCGGTTTAGGAATACTTGGTGCAGCACAAGCGGTCGAATTTAGCCAAAAATTTGCAAAAACCGCAGAGAAAATGACCGCTAGTTTATTCATCTTTATGCCCGTTTTTAGTTAAACCATATTGACGCAATTTGTTCGCCACCGCCGTATGCGAAAGCCCAAGCCTTTGGGCTAATTTCCTTGTGCTTGGATATTGTGCATAAAATTTTCTCAGTAGCTGTGCTTCGTATTGGTTCATCATCTCTTCCAACGTTGCATTTTCCGACTCAACATTGGTCTGATCTACCTCATCAGGTAAGTTCAAATCTTTAACCGCCAAACGATAGCTTGGAGAAAGGGAACAAGCCCGATAAATCACATTGTAAAGCTCTCGCAAATTGCCCGACCAGCGATAATTTTGCAAGGCTTGCAGGAAGGCTTCATCATATTCTAATTTACTCACGCCAAGCTGTTCACTCACTTGAGCAATAAAATAATCTGCCAGCAATGGAATATCTTCTTTTCGCTCACGCAATGGAGGTAAATCTAGGGTTAGTACATTCAATCTGTGGTAAAGATCTTCCCGCACTTTACCTTCAGCAACGAGCTGAGATAATGGCTTTTGCGAGGTACAAATCACTCTAACATCAACTTGAATTTCTTTATCTTCCCCCACTCGGCGAAAAGAACCATCATTTAAAAAACGGAGTAATTTTGCTTGCATTTCAAGTGATAATTCGGAAATGGAGTCTAACAACACCGTACCACCATTCGCATATTCAAAAAAACCAACCGCTTCACGACCATTACCACGATGCCCAAACATTTCTGTTTCGGCTTCTTCTTGAGGTAATCCGGCACAATTTACCGCAATGAATTTTTGCATTTTACGCGTACTAAAATTATGGCAAGCTTTTGCAAATAAATCTTTGCCTGTGCCTGTTTCGCCTTGAATCAGCAAAGGTGCATTAAGATTGGCAAATTTTTTTGCTTGAATAATGACTTCTTGGATTTTCGCAGATTTTCCAATAATCTTCTCGAAGCATTCTGGCTGTGCAGTCATATATTTTCCTTTCGTCGCAATGGCAAAATTTTGCTGATCATACCGCTATTTTTACTTTTTGGAAACTTTTGTTTACAATAAAAAGAGAGTTATTTGATCTAAGCCGATTTACAATATCAGCTGATTCTTCTAAACTTATCGCACTTTTGGCTGAGCAAGCGGTCTTAATAACAGATTTTTTTGCAAAAAGGAGCAAACAATGTATTTACAACAAATTAAAGCTGAACTTCAAGAAGCTGCCGATGTATTAGACAAATTTATGTCTGATGAAAATAATATTAAACTCATTCAAGAAGCAGCATTACTTATTGCGAATAGCTTTAAACAAGGCGGGAAAGTGATTTCTTGCGGCAATGGAGGTTCTCATTGTGATGCAATGCACTTTGCTGAAGAATTGACAGGTCGCTATCGTGAAAATCGCCCAGGCTACCCTGCAATTGCGATTTCTGACGTAAGTCATTTAAGCTGTGTAAGTAATGATTTTGGTTATGAGTTTGTTTTCTCCCGCTATTTAGAGGCAGTTGGGAAAAAAGGCGATGTATTGTTTGGATTATCGACCTCAGGCAACTCTAAAAATGTATTAAATGCAATTAAAGTTGCAAAAGAGAAAGGAATGAAAGTCATTGCAATGACTGGTAAAGATGGTGGAGAAATGGCTGGGCTTGCTGATATAGAAATTCGTGTACCACATTTCCGTTATGCAGATCGCATTCAAGAAATCCACATTAAAGTTATTCATATTTTGATGATGCTCATTGAATTTGAAATGGCAAAATCTGAATAATGATAAAACAAAAGGCGTTTTGATAACGCCTTTTTTACTAAACTTCGTCAATGACGAATTCAAACCAATCAATCACATCTTTTTCGTGAATACCGTTTGCAATTAAAATACCTGCATTTTTTACTGAATTAGGATCTTTTGAGATCAAAGGGTGCCAGTCATATAAAGGCTTTCCTTCATATAACAAGCGGTAAGCACAGGTTTTCGGCAGCCAACCAAAATCAGGTAAATTCTTTTTGGTTAGCTTGGTACAATCTTTCTCGATTTTGAAGCGTTCAGGGTAATTAGTACAACGCCCCGTATTTACATCTAACAAATTACAAGCAACAGAAGTGTAGTAAAGCCGTTCTCGCTTACCTCGTCCTTGAATATATTTTCGGTAACAACATTTACCGCAACCATCACAAAGTGCTTCCCATTCTGCTTCATTCATTTCCAGTAGTGATTTTTCTTGCCAGAAATAAGGGGTTAATTCTTGTTGATGTGAAAACATAATTAGCGAAGAACAACCGCCGTACCTGTTGCAACCACAATAAACATTCCTTTATCGCCACCCATAGATTGATATTCCATTGAAACCCCAACTACGGCATTTGCCCCTACTTTTTTCGCTTCTTTTTCTAACTCTGATAAGGCTTCTTTCCTTGCAGAATTTAATTTGCTTTCGTATGCACCTGAACGCCCACCGATTACATCTGTAATCCCCGCTAAAAAATCACGCACAAAGTTTGCACCAGATACAACTTCGCCAAATACTAAGCCTTTATATTCAACGATTTGTTTGCCTTCAATGATTGGTGTTGTGGTAATAATCATTCTTTATTTCCTCTTAATTGTTCTTTTAAGTGTGCTAATGCGATAGCTCGGTGTGAAATCGCTTTTTTCTCTTTGGTTTCTAGCTCTGCAAAGCTCAGATTTTTAGGCAGATAGAAAAAGAGGGAGTCATAACCAAAGCCATTTTCGCCTCTTTCTTCTGTTAAAATTTCGCCAAAACATTCCCCTAATGCAATATACGGTGTAGGGTCTGTTTCGTGTTTTAACAATACAATACAACTAACAAACTTCGCTAAACGATTTTCTTGATCTTTCATCGCAGCTAACAATTTTTTGCGGTTATCTGCATCTGTTGCTTGCTCGCCGGCATAACGAGAAGAATATAAACCCGGCTCACCACCCAATGCTTCAACGGCTAAGCCTGAATCATCTGCAATAGCCGGAAGCCCTGTTATTTTAGACGCAAATCGAGCTTTAATTAACGCATTTTCAACAAAGGTTAAGCCTGTTTCTTCCGGAGATTCAATACCAAATTCACTTTGGGCGATAACCTCAAACCCAAATTCAGCTAAGACATCCGCCATTTCTTTCACTTTACCTGCATTGCTCGTTGCAAGTACGATTTTTGTTTTTTCCATATTTTCCTTTTGTAAAAAATCACTCAAAAATTATTCACAATCCCTTGAAGGATTGTTCACAGCTTTGCTGCCGTTGGCAAAGCCAACGTTCAAAAAGCAATGCTTTTTGTAACCGCTTGTTACTCAATGCCTTTTTGGTAAGACATCATCAGTAACGTTCGCCATTTATCATTTCCCTTCTCATCTTTTCCCATATTTGCAATATACGGAAAACGCCCCCATTGTTCGAAGCCGTGTTTTTTCATTAGATTTTGACTAACGGTATTAAGTTCAAAGACATACGCCATTAAAGTGTGAATATTATGATGTAACATTTCCGCTTGCATAAACTCAATAATTTTCGAGCCGTAACCTTTTCCTTTGGCATTACCATCTAAATAGATACTAATCTCAGAAGTATGCACAAAAGCTGGTCTTTCATAAAATGGCGAGAAACTAAACCAACCGACAATGCCCGTTTCGTCTTCTACCACCCAGATCGGATACTGGATGCTTTGAAGATGAAAATCAAACCACTTTCGGCGGTTTTCTGTGGTTGCTAATTCCAAATCAGCCGTAATTTGATGAGTTGGAATAGCTTGATTGTATATCGCTAGTATGGTTTCAAAATCCGCTTCGACTGCTTTTCGGATCTGCATTTTTATCCCTTATAAATCATTTGCAAATAATTAACAAAAAACTACCGCTTGCTGAGCATACTCGGTAAAACAACTTTAACCCTTACACCACCGCTTTCCACATTCTCAATGGAGAAATCAGCTTTTAGTTCTGCTGCTCGCTCTTGCATAATGGTTAAGCCATAATGCCCTTCCGGTTCGGTATGGCTGGCTAAGCCAATGCCGTTATCTTGAACGATTAAGCAATGCTCGCCATCATCATTCGTTTCAGCAATAACCTTAATTTCAGTTGCTTGCGAATGTTTGATGGCATTAATTACTGCTTCCCGTACAATTTGCAACATATGTACCTGCTGCTGTGCATTGAACATATGTGAAGGCAATTTACAACTTAAGCAAAGCTGTGCAGACGTTTTCGGACGTAAACTTTCTAAAATTTTCTCTAATGCCTGTTGTAGATTTGCCTCTTGAATGGTTAATCTAAACGTTGTTAGTAGCTCTCTTAATTGGCTATAGGCATCATTTAATGCTTTTTCAAATACCGATAAAATTTCGTTGCGTTTCTCATCACTTTTTGCCAGTTTGAGCAGACTTACTTGAATTTTGAAAAAGGTTAGCGATTGAGCTAAAGAATCGTGCAACTCACGAGCAATAATCGCCCTCTCTTCCATTAACACTAATTGCTGTTGCTGCTTTTGCACTTGAACGACATAAATGCTTCGTCCAATCATTTCTGATACATTTTGCAACAACCTTTCATCCGGGCAAAGTAAAGAGGGCTTCCAGCTTAATATTCCCAATTTTTCATTTTCTATCGCAATTTCAGTCGAAATCCACTCTGCTTGCAAGGCATTATCTATAGAGACATTCCAATGTTCTGCACCATAGACTTGTAACTTAATACCAAGCAAATGTTCATTATCAAATACGGTCTTCAGCACTTGGTTTAGCACATCTTTATTAATCGGTTTAGCGGTTAATAATTGAGAGCATTGATACAATACAAGCAAAGAGCGATTAACCGCTAATAAGCGGCGGGTTTTATCCTGTACTTTATCTTCCAATGATGTATAAAGTTTTAATAATTCGTTCGACATTTCAGTAAAAGTAGAGGAAAGCAAACCTAATTCATTCGGTTCATCAACCGCTAATTTTATGTGATCGAAATCTTTATTCTGAATTTGCCAACTGGCTTTAACTAATTGCTTTAATGGGCTGATAATTTTTTTCCGTGTATACCACACACCAATGTACGCAAGTAGAATAATCAATAACATTGAAACAGCAATTACACCTGTGGCAATTTTTAGTTTTAACTCCGCAAACTCTTGTAAACGAAAGACAAAGTTATCCACTTTTTGCACATAATCTTCAATGTGTGTTGCATAGCTGGCTTTATCGCCTTGATTGACATAAGACTGCATCGCATACCAATCCTTCAGTAATTGTTGGTAGCTATGTATTACATTATCAGGTAGCAGCCAGCTTTGCTTAAGGGAGCTCAGCTCTGTTGAATGCAAAGTACGATGATATTCCAGCAAACGCTCGGCTAAAATTTCTTTCCTCGAATCCATTTCCGACAAAAGGCGATAGCTTTGCATACGCAACGAACCCGATACATTAATCAAACTGGCATCAGATTTATTGCTCCACATAATCCCAAGTGAAATGCCACTAATTATAGAGGCAAAAACGATCATAATTAAGAAATAAAGTCCGATACGCCTTGCGATGGAATATTTAGGTTTAATCATAGGTTAAAGATTAAATTGTGCTTTTAATTCATTGGCGATGCTGTCTTCGTTATTTGAACCGATTGTTTTCTTTGCTTTTTGCTGTACTTCTTCTTCCGAGCCCCCCATTGCAATACCAAGTCCAACTGCTTCTAACATAGAGATATCGTTAAAATTATCACCAAATGCGATAACTTGTTCTAATTCAATGCCTTCTGTTTTTAATAACTCCGCCAGCCTTGCTCCTTTACTATTGCCGACACTGGTAATATCAACACGATCGACCCAAGACCATTCAGGGCTTACTTGATCAAGCGGTAGTTTTTCCACAAAACTTTGCAATTTCACTAGATCTTGATCGCTGATCAGCACCTTCCAAATAGTCGTGCCTTTTTCAATTTCTTGTTGGAAACTTTCCACCTGATAAACATTTGGGCGAACCGCTTCAGGGCAAGATTGCACCCATTTTTGGAATTTCTCAAAATGGATATTAAGAGTTTCGTAAGTCATTGCATCTTCAAAATAAACAGCGGTGTGAATGCCTTGAGCTTGTGCTTCAGCAATTAAGTGAGACGCAACTTGAGACGATAGCGGATTGCCGACAAGGGCTTTTTCATTTTTAAAATCATATACATAAGTACCGTTACAGCACACAACAGGTGTATCTAAATCTAGCTCTTTATAATAAGGGCGAACCGCTGTATGGTGTCTGCCAGTAACAAAATAAACCTTTATCCCCTTTTCTCTTATCTTCTGAATTGCCTGTTTACTGGATTCTAAAATCGTAGCATTTGATGAAAGTAGTGTTCCATCTAAATCAAAAGCAACCGCTTGGTAAATCATAATATTCTCCTAAGAAATAAAAGATAAAAGAAAAGGCAATCTTATCAATAAGATTGCCTTGCTATTCTACTCTAAGTTAATTAAAACCAGAAATTATTTACCACTGTTGTATGCAGGAGTTTGGTAAAGTGGAGCCGGACCGTTAGGACCTGCTACATTACCGCCCTCTTGCTGTTTCATCACCCCACCGTTTGAAGAAATTTCTACACGACGGTTAGGACGTAAACAATCTTTCTCAGCTTGACTTGCGTGAGCATAACCTTCACAAGGTTTAACTTGGTTCGCTTTACCGTAACCAACTGCTTCAATTTGAGCATTCACACCTTGTTGGATTAAACGTGCTTTAACTGCGTTAGCACGGCGTTGTGATAAATCTAGGTTGTATTCAACAGAACCTAAACGGTCCGTGTAACCTGCTACTTTAACTTGCTGTGCTTTAGTTGATTTTAATTGCTCAGCTACGTTATTCACTACTTCTTTACCTTTGGTAGTTAATGTATCTTTATCGAAGTCGAATAAGAAATCTCCTGTTAAAGTAAATGATGAGTTGCCATTACAGCCATTTGGATACCAGAAGAAGCTTTGTGCATTCATATTTTTATCAAATAAGATTTTATATTGACAGATTTTGTGAACGCCGTTTTCACGGTAGTTGAACGCATAATCCCATTCACGAACACCATATAAACCTTCTTCAAAATGTGGACGACCAATTAGATTATATAATTGATCTTTGTTCATTCCTTTTTCAATTTGACGAACGTTTTCCCAGTTTGGCCAAGAACCAAATTGTGAACCATCGTGGTTGAATTCAGACTCTGAAATTTTTGGGAATACCGGATTTTCAGTTGTCCCCTCATCACTCACTTTACTTAAGTTACCGCACGCAACAACTGATAGTGCTACGCTAGAGAATAAAAATGTACGGAAAAGATCTCTTTTTTCCATTTTCATATTAAGTTCCTTATTGATTTGCTCTGTTTAAAAATTGTCTAATCGCCGATTAGAAGAAAATTCAGTATAATTCTACAATACAAAGATGATTAATTCATTAAATTTATGTAAAGTAATCTTAAAGATAATCCATATATTCGACTTTCAATTGTAAAGTTTTGTTATCTCTGAATTCATTGATATCTAATTTATACACCATTTTTACTTTTTTAACTGATAAGTCTGGAAACATTCTTACATCAACATTAAAATAAATTGCATCTAATAATTGCCCGCTATCCGATTGTAGTATTAGCTTTAAATGTTTACCTGCCAGTAGTTTTTGTTGCAAAATGCTAAACTCCCCCTCAAAACTAGGCTCAGGGAAATTTTGCCCCCAAGGTCCTGCACGATGAAGTATTTCTGCACTAGTAATGCTCAATTCATCTGTTGCAAGTTCACCATCAGTATAAATGATGCCTTGTAATTGTTCCGGTTCTAATATTTCATTAATCGTTTGGTCGAAAACTTGTTTAAAGTTGTCTAACTGAGAGTGATGAATAGTTAAACCTGCAGCCATTGCGTGCCCACCAAATCTTTCAATTAATTCAGGATATTGCATATCAATATATTCAAGTAAATCTCGCATATGCACACCTGAAATAGATCGAGCCGATCCTTTTAAATATTCGCTTTCTTCGCTTTCCTGTGCAAAGGCTATTACCGGTCGATTAAACTGATCTTTAATCCGAGACGCTAAAATCCCAATTACACCTTGGTGCCAATCCGCTTGGTATAACACGATACCGTGAGCTTGTTCTGATTGAGCAAGTAACGGTAATTTTGCACAAATCGCCAGAGCTTCTGTTTTCATCTCCTGCTCAAATTCTTTTCGAGTTTGGTTCAAAGAATCTAGTTCAAGAGCTAGTTGACGAGCAAGTTCCATATTTTCACAAATCAGTAACTCAACCCCTAACGACATATTTTCCATCCTGCCTGCGGCGTTCAATCTTGGTGCAACAGCAAAACCTAAATCAGCAGCTTGCAGCGTTAGGAGGTCTCTTTTGCTTACTTCCGCTAAGGCTTTTATCCCCAAACGGCAATGCCCTGAACGCATTCGCTGTAATCCTTGATGAACTAAAATGCGATTGTTTTGATCGAGTGGCACAACATCAGCTACTGTACCTAATGCCACTAAATCCAAAAGCTCGGCAAAATTTGGCTCTATTTTGTTCTGGAAATATTGTTGCTCACGCATTCGTGTTCGGAGAGCCATCATCACATAAAAAATGACCCCAACCCCCGCCAATGATTTGGAAGGAAAAGTACAAAACGGTAAATTAGGGTTTACCATTGCATCAGCATTAGGCAATGTTTCAGGTGGTAAATGATGATCGGTAACCAAAACTTGAATACCGTGTTGTTTAAGTAGCTCAATACCTTCAAACGAAGAAATACCATTATCTACCGTTAAAACTAAATCAGCCCCTTTTGCTAATACCATTTCTGCCACTGCAACACTTAAACCATAACCCTGTGAGAAACGATCCGGAATCAAATAATCAACTTGCTCGAAGCCCAACTGTTTTAACGCAATTATGGCAAGTGCCGTGCTGGTTGCTCCATCAGCATCAAAATCGCCCACAATTACAATACGACTTTGTGTATCAAACGCGTTGGTTAATAAATCAACTGCTTGTTCAATATTAGCCAGTTGTTGTGGTCTATGTAAATGTTGGAGATTATGCTCTAGCTCTTTCGTCGTTTTTATGCCCCGACTTTGATAAATTCGATTCAATAAAGGATTTTCAGATAAGGTTGCCGTTGTTAATAAAGGACGTTTTTTAATTAGTTTTTCCACGATAATTTTCTTTTTATAATAACAAGCGGTCTAATTTTGCATAAATTTTGCGATAACTCAAACTTTTCAAGATAAAAGTCTATTCAACCTGATAAAAAGCAAACTATTTATTGATTTTTATAACTTTTAGATATATCTTATTCCAAAATGATTAATTTTATTTTTTTATATCATATAACAATATGATTTACTTCGATTGTTTTTTATACAAATCATTTAAATAGATACTATAAGATGTTAAATAAATTTACCCTAACACTTTTATCTACAATAGTTTTAACCGCCTGCGGTAGCAGTGGTGGTTCTAGTAACACTCCACAAGAGAAGCACTCACCAAATGATGGTCTGGCTAAGTCGCTACCAAAAACTGACGTAACACCAAAAACTGATGTAACACCAAAAACTGATGTAACACCAAAAACTGATGTAACACCAAAAACTGATGTAACACCAAAAACTGATGTAACACCAAAAACTGATGTAACACCAAAAACTGATGTAACACCAAAAACTGATGTAACACCAAAAACTGATGTAACACCAAAAACTGATGTAACACCAAAAACTGAACAACCAAAAACAAATGCGGAGATTTTCGATTCATTCAACCGCGATGGTGGCAAATTCACATCATCAAAAAAATGGATTTCGTTGAAATTTGATGATGAGAACAAGAACATTCAAGTGCTTCCTTTATACGAAAAAATAGCATTTAGCGAAGATCAAGAAGTGAAAGCACTATTAGATAACTCAGGACAATTACTAGGTTATTTCGGCTATACATCATTCAGCCATATTGAGCCGAATATCAATAATCCAGGCGATGAGAGTGTAACACATTACAGCCTACCAATGTTAGAAATGGATAAAGCACAAATGATGCGTCCACTCAATAACATTAATTACGTAGGTTCATTCTACTATGTCTATGATAACGAAGCAGTTATTGCATTAACAGGTAGGGTGAGTGGGAATTACAGTGCTAAAGAAAAACGCCTGTTTTTGAATCTATTTGGACAGTATAACGAATCTTGGGAGCTGAAAGAGAATGGTCTCAAAAGAGGAGTAGAAGTGAAAGAAAATGGCGAAATCTTTGGGCAACTTTATGATGATAAAAGGAAACCAAACGCAACCTTTGACGGTGGTATTTACGGTAAAAATGGTGAAATTGTGGCTGGAACACTAGAGTATGAGGATCATACAATAGAAAAAAGTAGTTGGAAAGGTGTATTGGAAGCAAAAGCCCAATAATACTTGAACAACAAGCGGTCTGATTTAGTAAAAAATTACCAAATCAGACCGCTTGTGCTTTTTATGCTGTTACTCCAAAAGCATTTGGGCAAGCTCTTTCGGCTCAACATAACCACCGATTAATTCGCCTTCTGAGGTAACAATATTAGGAGTACCTGTTACGCCAAACTTAATGCCTAGTTGGTAGTGTTTTTTCACAATCTCAGGTGTTTTTAATTGGGTTGGTAACTTGCCATTTTCCGTATCATTTAAGGCTTTCATTTTATCTTGAGCAGTCCAAATCGCTTCCATTTGTTTTGCGGTTTGTGTATTCATTCCACCACGAGGAAACGCCAAATAACGAATGGTAATACCTAAATCATTATATTCTTTAATCTTTTGATGTAAAAGATGGCAATAATGGCAAGTAATATCCATAAAAACCGTTACAACGTGCTTTTCATTTTTGGCAGGATAAATAATCATTTCATTCGCATAAGAATTTAACTCTGCCATTAAACCTTGATTGGTTATATCGACTGCTTTGCCGTTTTTTAGCTCAAAAATTTTGCCTTGAATGATATATCGTCCATCTTCACTAATATAGACAATACCTTCATTTGAGGCTGCCATTTTAAAACCTGATAATGGCGATTCAGAAATTTTAACCTCTGTTGCCCCAATTTTTTCAAGCTGATTCTTCAGTTTTGCATCAGATGCAAAGGTAAAGGTTGATAAACCGATCAAACTTAACGCAATAATATTTGTTTTCATTGGATTCCTTACATTTTTAATTTTGCTTCTACACTCTTCGCTTTATTTAAGAATGCTTGGCGTTCTTTATTATTCATACCCGAACTTGAGCCCGGTAATTTTACAGTCATTGGATTAACAGGGCGACCATTGATATGGAATTCATAGTGTAAATGAGGTCCAGTTGAGCCACCTGTGTTGCCGGACAGAGCAATTCGCTCTCCCTTTCTCACTCTTTGTCCCGGTTTTACTAAACTTTTACTCAAGTGCATATAAACAGTAGTGATATGACCATGTTTTACTTTGATATAACGCCCTGCTCCCCCAGCTTGGTAAGCAACGTGTTCCACTACCCCATCTCCGGGTGCAATAATCGGTGTACCTACCGGCAATCCATAATCCACACCTTTATGAGGGCTAATGCGACCCGTAATTGGGTGTCTACGTTTAGGATTGAAAGAAGACGTAACTCTTGCAGCATATAATAATGGGTGTCGAGCAAAACCACCGCTTAATGTTTCACCGTGTTTGCTATAATATCGCCCATTTGCTGCTTGAATAGCATAATAACTTTTTTTACTGCTAATAACGTGAATACCTTCTACATTTCCTAAGTCTGTTACTTTGTCATTTACATATTCACGCTTAATTAAAATGGCAAATTTATCACCTTTTTTCAGCTTATTCGTTGCAATTTGTGATTGTAATCCTACCGCTAGTTGGTTAATTTGGCGATCAGACAATCCAACCGTTTTTAAACTCGCAGCAAAGCTGTTTTGAATCGTACCACGCACAACGTCGAGTTTCCATTCACCTTTTTTCTCAAATTTTTGATAGGTAAATTTACCATCGGCTTGGCGTTCATAAACACGTTCTTCTTTCTCTGAAACTAGCCAGTTTAAATATTCTAATTCACCTTCATTATCTAGCACCCAATAAAATTGTTGTCCGGCTTCTAATTGTGCTAATGATGAATGTTGTTTAATTAAATTAGTAGCAACTGAAGCACTTAAGCCTGACTGCTCTAGTACATCTCTCAGCTTATCTCCTCTTGCAACAGTATAACTAAATTGATCCTGAATTCGTAATGCCTGCTCTGCTACATCGAGAATATCTTCTAAAACTTTTTCTGCTTCTGCAGGAAGTTGCTCTTCTGTATTGACATTATCTGCCGTATCAATAGGTTCTTCAACTTCATCATCTTCATTGGTTAAATCATCTTCATAAGAGGTAGCTGTATGATCTTCAAAAACAATTTGTTCATCTTCTATAGAAAGAGAGGATTGAGTAATTAAATCTGTAATATACTCAATGAACCCCTTATTTTTCTCAATGTTATCTGCTTGTAACTCAACTCTACTACTTGAAGTATTTTGATATTCTTCATCTTGTTTATCTAAAACAACGACGTTTTCTCGTGTAGCCATTGTACCTATTGAAGATTGCTCTTTTAATGCGAGAACAATACCGACAAGTAAACTAAAAACAGCCAATAAAAAAACCACTACTTTCAAGTGTTTCTTATGCCGTTTACGATCTCTTGCTAAAATTACATGTTGCAAATTATATCCCGTTATTTTTCTTTAATTTATTTACTAAAATTTACATAATCTCTTGATAGTCTATTTTATCAAGAAAAAATTCATTTATTCTATTGTCAGAAGATAAAAAATCCGCTAATTTTATTTCAATACTCTTAAATTTTTTGTAGTAATGAAAATTAATCAACTAACTCCTAATCCAACTACAACGCAATTTACGTTGATGAAAAAAAACCAACCTTTGGTCTCGCTAAAAGATATTGAAGTGATCTTTAATGGTCAAAAAGCGTTACAAGACATTAATCTATCAATTTACCCTAATTCTATTACTACCATAGTAGGTCCAAATGGCGGAGGCAAATCGACATTACTGAAAGTATTATTAAAATTAATTACACCTACTAAAGGACAAGTCATTCATCATAAAAATTTAAAAATTGGCTATGTACCGCAAAAACTACATTTAGATGCATCTATGCCAATAACAGTTACGCATTTTCTTGGTCTCAAACCTCATACCAACAAAGCTATGATTGAGGAAGCATTATCTCTATTTGCTATTCGCCATCTGGCACATAATAGTATGCATAAGCTGTCCGGTGGAGAACTCCAGCGTGTTTTACTTGCTCGTGCTATTTTAAATAAGCCACAACTATTAGTACTAGATGAACCAATGCAGGGGGTAGATATTACAGGGCAAACAGAACTCTATCAACTGTTAAATCAAACCCGTTCTTGGTTGAACTGTGCTATTTTAATGGTTTCGCACGACTTAAACATTGTAATGGCAAATACTGATGAGGTATTGTGTGTAAATAAGCATATCTGTTGTGCCGGCACACCGGAAGTAATTACGAATGATCCTAGCTTTATTCACTTCTTTGGCGATCAGTTTGCTCGTAATGTAGCATTCTATTCACACCGTCATAACCATCACCACAATTTGCATGGTGATGTTTGTTTAGAAAAATGTGAATGTAAGCACTAAAATTTCCTTGTCTTGTTTAGAATTTGTAAAAAAATTGCTAAAAATAACCGCTTGTAAGTAAACAATTATGTAAAAATCAGACTTATATCACATTTTATTTACTTTATTTGAAGTATAATGCGATTATGATTCAACACCATAAATAGGTCAGGTCTTTATGCAATATAAACATTTTGATGATTGGATTTCCTCCTCTCCTTTCGGCGGCTCAAACCAATCTTATGTCGAAGAAATTTATGAACAGTACTTAGAAAATCCGGCAAGCGTTGATGAAAGCTGGAGAGGTATTTTTGATTCATTCCCTAAAACCTCTCATATTGAACAACCTCATTCAAAAGTGCGTGATTATTTCCGTAAATTAGCACGCGAACAGCAACCACAATCTGTAACTGTTATTGACCCAGAAGCAGGAGCAAAACAGGTTCGTTTACTTCAATGGATTAACGCACACCGTATCAGAGGCTATTTAGAAGCAAAACTTGACCCTATCAACTATTATCGATGGAAAACCTCCAGCGTGCCTGAGCTAGATTACAAATATCACGGCTTTACCGATGAAGATCTAAATGAAACCTTTGCCGTTGGTCGTTATGTTTATAATAAAGAAACAATGAAGCTCAGTGAGCTCAATGAGGCATTAAAAGAAACTTATTTAGGTCCTATCGGCTTAGAATTTATGCACGTTCAAGACATTGAACA
Organism: Mannheimia bovis; assembly: GCF_014541205.1. Taxonomy (NCBI): domain Bacteria; kingdom Pseudomonadati; phylum Pseudomonadota; class Gammaproteobacteria; order Pasteurellales; family Pasteurellaceae; genus Mannheimia; species Mannheimia bovis. Next base: position 1,718,263 of record NZ_CP061280.1, read on the forward strand.
GCGTAACTGGTTACAAGCTAAAATGGAGAGTGTATTAAATAAACCACTTTTCACCAAAGAAGAAAAACTCAATTTACTCACTGAATTAACGGCTGCTGATGGTTTAGAACGTTATCTAGGAGCGAAATTCCCGGGTGCAAAACGTTTCTCTTTAGAAGGAAGTGACGCCTTCATTCCGATGATGAAAGAGATTATTCGCCACGCTTCTCGTCAGGGTATGACAGATGTTGTGCTTGGTATGGCTCATCGTGGTCGTTTAAATATGTTGGTGAACGTTTTCGGTAAACGCCCTGCAGAACTCTTTGATGAGTTTGCCGGTAAACACGCTGATGAAAGCCGTACGGGCGATGTGAAATACCATCAAGGTTTCTCATCTAACTTTGCAGTAGATGATAAAAACGTCCATTTAACCCTTGCGTTTAACCCGTCTCACTTAGAAATTGTCAGCCCGGTAGTTATTGGCTCTGTTCGTGCAAGACAAGAACGTATGCGTGATACCTCACACGAAAAAGTGCTTGCAGTAACCGTTCACGGCGACTCTGCAGTTGCAGGGCAAGGTGTGGTGCAAGAAACATTAAATATGGCAAATGCTCGTGGTTATAAAGTAGGCGGTACTATCCGTATTGTGATTAATAACCAAATCGGCTTTACAACGTCAAATCCGAACGACACTCGCTCAACCGAGTTCTGTACTGATATTGCAAAAATGATCCAAGCACCGATTATTCACGTAAACGGTGATGACCCGGAAGCGGTTGCTTTTGCAGCAAGAATGGCAGTGGAATATCGCACTAAATTTAAACGTGATATTTTCATTGATTTAATCTCTTATCGTCGACACGGTCATAATGAAGCCGATGAACCATTAGCAACCCAGCCGATGATGTATAGCATCATCAAAAAACACCCTACACCACGTAAAGTGTATGCTGACCGCTTAATTGAAGAAGGGGTATTAACCAGCGATCAAGAAATTGAAATGCTCAATCTTTATCGTGATGCCTTAGATAATGGCGAGCGTGTTGTGCCGGAATGGCGTGAATTAGATATGGCGGCAGTGGATTGGTTGCAATATCTCAATTATGACTGGACTGCACCTTATGAGAGCAAATTCCCGGAAGATCGCTTCTTAACTATTGCTAAGCGTGTTTGTGAATATCCGGAATCATTGAAAGCTCACTCTCGTGTTGAGAAAATCTACGCTGATCGTAAAGAGATGTACGAAGGTAAAAAATTATTCGACTGGGGAATGGCAGAAACAATGGCGTATGCGACCTTGCTTGATGAAGGCACACACGTTCGTTTATCAGGTGAAGATGCCGGTCGTGGTACATTCTTCCATCGCCACGCCGTTATTCATAACCAAAATGATGGTACAGGCTATGTTCCATTAACACAGTTACACGCAAATCAAGGTCGTTTCCAAGTATGGGATTCCGTACTTTCAGAAGAAGCGGTTCTCGCCTTTGAATATGGCTTTGCGACAACCGATCCGAAAACCTTAACCATTTGGGAAGCCCAATTTGGTGATTTCGCGAATGGAGCACAAATTGTAATCGACCAATTTATCAGCTCGGGCGAACAAAAATGGGGCAGAATGTGTGGCTTAGTGATGCTTCTTCCACACGGTTATGAAGGTCAAGGTCCTGAACACTCCTCTGCTCGTGTTGAACGTTATTTACAACTTTGTGCACAACAAAATATCCAAGTATGTGTGCCATCAACACCGGCTCAGGTTTACCATATGTTACGTCGCCAAGCAATTCGCAAAATGCGTCGTCCACTGGTTGCAATTACACCAAAATCACTACTACGCCACCCTCTTGCGGTTTCAACATTTGATGAATTAATTAACGGTACATTCCAAAATGTAATTGGCGAAATTGATGATATCTATCCGAAACAAGTGAAACGTGTGGTAATGTGCTCGGGTAAAGTTTACTACGACTTAATTGAAAAACGCCGTGAAAATAACCAAACAGATGTTGCGATTATTCGTATTGAACAACTCTACCCATTCCCACTTGACGAAATGAAACAAATTCTTGAACCTTACGCTCACGTTACTGACTTTGTATGGTGTCAAGAAGAGCCTTTAAATCAAGGGGCGTGGTATTGCAGTAAGCATAATTTTGAAGCATCTATTCCGGAAGGGGCAAAATTAACTTATGCAGGTAGAGCTGCTTCTGCTTCACCGGCAGTTGGCTATCCATCGCTTCATAACAAACAGCAAAAACAACTTGTTGAAGATGCTTTAACGATTGCTTAAAAAGATGGGCGTAGCTAATACGCCCTGCAAGCGGTTCATTTTCAACAAAAATTTACAAATTTGATTATAAAAGGTGTACCACATACATCTTTATTAAAAGAAAAGGATAATAAGATGGCAATTGAAATTTTAACTCCAGACCTTCCCGAATCAGTGGCTGATGCAAGTGTTGCGACTTGGCACAAAAAAGTGGGCGATCGTGTAAAGCGTGATGAAATTCTCGTCGAAATTGAAACCGACAAAGTTGTTTTAGAAGTGCCTGCTACAAGTGATGGTGTGCTTGTTGAAATTACACAAGCGGAAGGTGCAACGGTGGTGTCAAAACAAGTTTTAGGTAAATTAGATACTGCACAAGCAGGCGATATCAGCTCTGCCACTATTGAACAAAAAACAGAATCTACCCCATCGGATCGCAAACACGCCTCTATTGAAAACAGCCACGCTAATGCAGATGATCAAGGTCCTGCCATTCGTCGTTTACTAGCCGAACACGATTTACAAGCTGCTGATATTCAAGGTAGTGGTGTAGGTGGTAGAATTACCCGTGAAGATATTGAAAAAGAAATAGCTAAACGTGTACAGCTCAACCAAGTAAAAGAATCAGCAACCAGTCAAAATACGGTAAGTACCGTTGCATTCAGCAGCCGTAGCGAAAAACGCGTTCCGATGACCCGTTTACGCAAGCGTATTGCTGAGCGTTTACTTGAAGCGAAAAATACAACAGCAATGCTAACTACATTTAATGAGTTAGATATGCAGCCGATTATGAACCTGCGTAAAACCTACGGCGAGAAGTTTGAAAAACAACACGGTGTACGTTTAGGCTTTATGTCGTTCTACATTAAAGCGGTAGTTGAGGCTCTTAAACGTTACCCCGAAATCAATGCCTCTATTGATGGCGATGATGTAGTTTACCATAACTACTTCGATGTCAGCATTGCGGTTTCAACGCCTCGAGGCTTAGTAACGCCAGTGTTGCGTGATTGCGATAAAATGAGTATGGCTGATATCGAGAAGAAAATCAAAGAGCTTGCCGAGAAAGGTCGTGATGGTAAATTAACGGTTGAAGACTTAACCGGCGGTAACTTTACTATCACTAACGGTGGTGTATTTGGCTCATTAATGTCTACTCCAATTATCAACCCGCCACAAAGTGCGATCTTAGGTATGCACGCCATTAAAGATCGCCCTGTAGCCATTGATGGGCAGGTAGTTATTCGCCCGATGATGTACTTAGCATTAAGCTACGACCACCGTTTAATTGATGGCAAAGAATCTGTTGGTTTCTTAGTGACTGTAAAAGAGTTATTAGAAGACCCAACTCGCCTGCTTTTAGAAATTTAATCTAAAATTTGACCGCTTGTATTTAGCTACAAGCGGTCTATTTTTACTTATTTTTTACAAATTTTAGTTATTTAAATTCACACAAGCAAAGAAAAGTAGTATAAAAACCAACGAGGAAACTCTATGAATCTACACGAGTATCAAGCAAAACAAATATTTAAACAGTACGGGCTGCCTGTCAGTGAAGGTATCGCTTGCTTTTCTGCAAATGAAACCGCAGAGGCAATCTCACAACTAAAAGGTGAAAAATGGGCTGTAAAATGCCAAGTTCACGCAGGTGGTCGGGGCAAAGCCGGTGGTGTAAAACTAGTGAGTAATGCTGATGATGCCAAAGCCTTTGCTAAACAATGGCTAGGCAAACGCTTAGTTACCTTCCAAACAGATGCTACCGGGCAACCGGTTAATACAATTTATGTGGAAGAAACCTGCAATATTGACCGTGAATTATACTTAGGTGCGGTGTTAGATCGCTCTGCACAAAAAGTGGTATTTATGGCATCAAGTGCGGGCGGTATGAACATTGAAGAAGTGGCTGAAAAAACACCTGAATTAATCCATAAGGCAACAATTGATCCTCTCACGGGTGGTCAGGGTTATCAAGGGCGTGAGTTGGCTTTTAAATTGGGATTAAAAGGTGATGAAGTCAAACAATTTGCGGATATTTTTGTAAAACTGGCGAAGTTATTCGTCGAAAAAGATTTAGCCTTATTGGAAGTCAATCCGCTTGTTGTTACCAAAGAAGGAAAACTACTCTGCTTAGATGCAAAAATGTCTATTGATAGCAATGCTCTTTACCGTCAGCCAGAACTTAAAGAGCTACAAGATCTCTCACAAGATGACGAACGTGAAGCCGAAGCGGAAAAATGGAGCTTAAACTATGTTGCTTTAGACGGTAACATCGGTTGTATGGTAAACGGTGCAGGTCTTGCAATGGGAACGATGGATATCGTCAAACTCTACGGTGGCAAACCAGCTAACTTCCTAGACGTAGGCGGTGGTGCAACCAAAGAGCGTGTTGCAGCAGCATTCAAGCTGATTTTATCAGACCCAAATGTAAAAGCGGTTCTGGTTAATATTTTCGGCGGTATCGTACGTTGTGATTTAATTGCTGACGGTGTAATTGCGGCAGTAAACGAAGTGGGCGTGAACGTGCCTGTTATCGTCCGTTTAGAAGGCACAAATGCGGCACAAGGTCGTGAAATTTTAGCAAATAGTGGGCTGAGTATTTTAGCAGCATCATCACTAAAAGAAGCGGCTGAATTAGCGGTAAAATCTGCAAATTAGGAGGAAAAATGTCGATTTTAATTGATAAAAACACAAAAGTAATTTGCCAAGGTTTTACCGGCGGACAAGGCACATTCCATAGCGAACAAGCTCTCGCATACGGCACACAGTTAGTCGGTGGTGTTTCGCCTAATAAAGGTGGCACAACACATTTAGGCTTACCTGTATTTAATACTGTGCGTGAAGCAGTAGAAGCAACAGGTGCAACCGCAACCGTTATCTACGTACCCGCTCCGGGCTGTAAAGATGCCATTTTAGAAGCCATTGATGCAGGTATTCAGTTGGTTGTTTGTATTACCGAAGGCATTCCAACACTGGATATGCTTCAAGTGAAACAACGTTTAAACCAAACAGGCGTTCGAATGATTGGTCCTAACTGCCCGGGCGTGATTACTCCTGATGAATGTAAAATCGGCATTATGCCGGGCAATATCCACAAAAAAGGCAATATTGGGATTGTTTCTCGCTCTGGCACATTAACCTACGAAGCGGTAAAACAAACCACCGATGAAGGTTTCGGGCAATCTACTTGCGTAGGTATCGGTGGGGACCCAATTCCAGGCTCTAACTTTATTGATATTTTAAAACTGTTCCAAGAAGATCCTGAAACCGAAGCGATTGTGATGATTGGCGAAATTGGTGGTTCAGCAGAGGAAGAAGCTGCTGCTTTTATTAAAGCTAACGTAACTAAACCTGTTGTAAGTTATATTGCAGGCGTTACCGCACCAAAAGGAAAACGTATGGGGCACGCAGGTGCAATTATCAGTGGTGGTAAAGGCACAGCTGATGAGAAATTCAAAGCCCTTGAAGATGCCGGTGTAACAACAGTAAGAAGCCTTGCTGAAATCGGCTCAGCCTTACGCAAAATTTTAGGCTAATCTTAATATTCAAGCGGTCTAATTTGTGGATTTTTTTGCAAATTAGACCTCTTGTTTATTGGCATATAGTTTGCTAATTATACTTTTTGTTTAGTCTTGAGATCAGCCCTTAGCTGCCAGTTGAATTAATTTTAATGTTAGTTCACAAGATTTCACAAAAGATGGGATTGGCAAAAATTCAAATTTGGAATGAAAATTATGTGCTCCGGTAAAATAATTCGGGGTCGTAATACCTTTGACTGATAATGCAGCACCGTCCGTACCTCCACGCATCGGTATCACTTTAGGGGGAACACCCATTTCTTCCATTGCTGCAAATAACAAATCAATGGAACGGCGATCTTCCGTTAAGCTATTCGCAATGTTACCGTAGATATCATTGATTTTGCACTCTATTTTCGCTCGAGGATAACGAAGCTGTATTTCCTCCACTGCGTTTTCTATAAAAGCCTTACGCTTTTCAAAAGACTGTTTATCAAAATCACGTATCGCAATACGCAACGTGGCTTGAGTATAATTTGCCTCCATTCCGTTTATCCACCAATAGCCTTCTTTATTTTCAGTGCATTCCGGAGTTTGGTTACGATCAAACAAGCTAATGAGATCCTGTGCCACTAAAATCGGATTTAATAACACACCTTTCGCCGACATTGGGTGTGCACTTACCCCTTGAATTATTACTGTTGCCGATGCCGCATTAAAGTTTTCATATACAACCTCACCTAATTCGCAACAATCAATCGTATAAGCAAAATCCGGTTTAAATTTAGTTAAATCTAATAGCTTTGCTCCACGTAAACCAATTTCTTCATCAGGCACAAATGCTATGTAAATATCTCCGGTCGGGATTTGATCTTCTTTTAAAATCGAAAGTGCCGTCATAATATTAGCAATTGCTGCTTTATTATCTGCACCCAATACACTAGTCCCATCACTGAAAATAATCTCTTGATTCAAATAAGGTAAGATTTCAGAATGCTCGCCTACACGAAGCCAAATATTTTCATTGTCATTTAATTGCAGATCTTCCCCATAAAAAGTTTTAATTTGCGGGTGAATATCCGCTGAAAGTGCTACATCCACCGTATCTAAATGAGCAACAAAACCAATCGGTACAGCATTTTTCAATGTTCCTTGCCAAATAGCAGTTACATTAGCGTGTGCATCAATTTCTACATTTTTCAATCCAAGCTGCTTTAATTCGTCTGCCAGTAAACGGGCTAACTCCCATTGTCCTTCGCTACTCGGTACAGTGGTTTCCGATGCTTTACTTTGGCTACTTATAGATAAATAACGAAAAAAACGTTCTACTAGCGGTTGTTGTAAATCCATCTTTATTCTCCCTATTATTGTCAAATTAAGGATAGTATAAACATAACAGTTTAGCTAAATGTATTCAATTTATAGTGTCGATAGAGTTGAGATAAATCACAATAACTTCATTTTTATCCGCTATTGAACGTCTAAACGCTGTTATAGAATATTTTTCCGAGAAAAACAAAATGCAATTAAACTTAAAGAATTCAAGGGGAAAAGTAAATTTTGGGGGGCTATTAGAGAACATTCTATTATGCAAAATAGTTAATTTCTTATGTTTCTAAAAGAGGCTTAAAGCCCCTGTATAAGCCTTAAACCTCTTTTATCTATTATGCTTTAATATTACTCTTTTGATTTCCAAATAAGTGGATCAACACCTTTGTGAATTAAATCTTGGTGTTCTTCAATTCTAAATACCGGCTCTTTGCCTTGTTTTAGTTGGCGGATATAGTCTTTCATAATAATCCACACAATAGGTGCAAGAATTAAAATTGCGACTAGATTGATGACCGCCATTGATGCCATTACGGTGTCAGCAAATGCCCATACAATGCCACCATCTCGAACTGCACCAAAATAAACGAAGAATAATACAATTGCACGGAAACTCCACACAAACCACGATGTGTTTTTAATGTAACGAATGTTAGTTTCTGCATAAGCGTAGTTACCGATAATTGAGGTAAAACAGAAAAGGAGGATAACAAAGGCTAAGAAGTGCAAACCAAACTCGCCTAAGTGGAATTGTAATGCTGTTTGGGTAAGAGAGATGCCTCTTAAACTTTCCCCACCATAATTATCAGACATTAAGATAATAATTGCAGTACAGGTACAAACCACAATTGTATCGACAAATACACCTAACATTTGAATTAAGCCTTGACTTGCTGGGTGTTTAGCATCTGATGTTGCCGCTGAGTTTGGAGCAGAACCCATACCAGCTTCATTTGAGAACAAGCCACGCTTAATCCCCATTAACATCGTTTTTGAAACTAATGCCCCGAACATACCGCCTGCTGCTGCCGAGAAATCAAAAGCACTTTCAATAATTAAACCGATAATATGTGGTACTCGTTCAATATTCATACCTAAAATAATAACGGCAATAATGAGGTAGAATAATGCCATCATTGGTACTACTTGTGCAGACACTTTACCGATACGTTTTACCCCACCGGAAATAATAATTCCGGTAATCACTACTAAGGTAACACCAACATAAACCGGATTCCAATCCCACGCATTTTTGGTTGCTTCTACAATAGAATTTGATTGCACTGCATTGAAAGCAAAACCAAAGGTAAAAATTAAGGTAACTGCAAATGCAATCGCTAGTGAAGGAAGTTTTAAACCGCGAGTGATGTAGTAAGCTGGTCCACCACGAAACATACCATTCGGATCTTTGGTTTTATATAATTGAGCTAAAGAAGATTCCGCAAATGCAGAACTCATACCCATTAATGCTGTTACCCACATCCAGAAAACGGCTCCCGGACCACCTAATGCAATCGCAGTTGCCACCCCACCGATATTACCTACGCCAACACGGCTTGCCAAACCCGTCGTAAAGGCTTGGAAAGGGGTAAGAGACTGACCTGAAGCAGAACGCCCTCCCCACATTTCACGCAAACTTTGTGGCAGAAGACGAAACTGCACAAAACCAGTTGTTATGGTAAAAAACAGTCCTGCACCCAGTAATAAAATAATAGTAATATCCCAAAGGGGGGCATCAATCGTATTGACTACCCAAGTGAGAATACCTTCAAAAAATAAAATAATAGAATCCATAAAAGACCTCTTAATTAAAATAAAAGCGAGCTAGTTTACCTGATTTTCTCTTTTTAAACAGTTTTTTTGATAGTTTCTATAATAATTTTTAATCTGTATCAAATTAACGTCTAAATAAAATCCCTGTGCTAGTATCAATAAAGCTACTATGAAGTAGCATAACAGCAAATAAAATCAGTGCTATTCCCAAGCTAAACTTGAATAATCGAACCACATTTCTATTCACTTGCGCAGAAAAATACCAACCACTTACTTTAACCGCTTTATTCCTTGCCACAATCACTAAATAAGCAAATAGGCTCAAGGTAAAACCTGTTCCGATTGCCATTACTAAGGCTGAAATTACGCCCCAAACATAAAGATCTAAAGTATAAGAGAGGAATAAGACTAAAATTGCCCCAGAGCAAGGTCTCGCACCAATACTTAAAATCAACATTAGCTGTGTTTTCCAATCTTTAGCTTTCTGCATTTCATTTGAGGTAGGTAAATGCTTATGTCCGCAGCCACAATGTTCATCGTGAATGTGATACGTATGCTGAACAAGCGGTCGTTTTTGCGGAATTTTTTGCACAATGGGTTGTTGTACCACTTGTTGAGAGAACCGAATTGATTTAATTTTAGGCTTGCTCACTTTCTTTGTTTCTTTGAAAACCTGATAGCACCAATAAAGCCCAAGCAAAATCATCATCGCAAAGCTAGCACGCTCTACCCATTTCAAAGTTAAATTAAAATATTGGCGGGAAAGTGTAAAAATAACCACAATCACAGTAACGAGCAAAACCGCCACTAATCCTTGCACTAAAGCTGAGGCGAAAGTAATTTTCATTGCCTGATTGAGCTTCGTTTTTTCAAGAGAAAGGTAGCTCGTTAGAATAAACTTACCGTGCCCGGGACCTACAGCGTGAAATACGCCATATAAAAAGCTGATAAACACTAAGGTAAGTCCGGCTTTAGTCTGATTATTGTTCAATGCATTTAACGAGCCGGAGAGTTCTGAATTGAATACCTTTTGCCACTCCATCACTTTAAAGAGCAAAATCGGATACAGTTGATAAAGTGCAAAAAATGCGAGAAATCCGACCGCTAGTATTCCCCATTGTTTTGACTTCAATCGCATACAATCTCCACTTTCTGTGCAAATTGTGCCCCTAATGAATAATCTTCATTATCAGGCATATCGGGTGATTGGGTTTTATCCAAACTTGAAGCATATAAACGCAATTTATTATCTACTTGTGGCTGTATTAATGCCACGTTGCAGCTGGTATTGTTAATACTAATCTCATTAGCATGGTTGTATTCCATTGCAATATAATAACTTGGCTCATAAGTCGAAAATCTTGCCTTATTTTGTTTCAAATCATAAGGCTTACTTAAATGGAAAGTAATATAAAACACAACTCGATTATTTTTGATTTCAAAACGGGTTTCTGTCGGTTGAGTGGTAAATTTTATCGGCTGATTTTTACTATCGTACAACACACTGAAATAATGGTTTTGCAGGGCGGATTGCACCATTTCTGCGGTAATATCTTTACGCGTTTTCTCTTTATCCGCACTATTATTCATCTCATAAATCAATTCAGAAGAGGCAATTTCATCAAGCATCCATTCCATTTGGAATGATTTCAACATTGTGCCGTCTACAATCACTTTATTTTTTAGATCGACAAACGAATGCGGGTGAGAAAACGCATAGCTAGAACATAATGTAGATAATGTAATAACGAAAGATTTTAATAATTTCATATTCATTCACTATAAAAATAAAAAAGCGAACAAGTTGCCCCTGTTCGCTTTCAGAAATTTGGTGAGTCGGTCGATAAGCCGAGTTCTGTCGTGGACAATCATTCCTCTAGGCGTATATTTACACATACGCTCAAGCAACCTACCCGAACTCTCGGCGGGCAACCGATTGAGTTCCTATTTGGTCTTGCTACGAGTGGAGTTTACCCTGCTGCCGAATGTTACCACCGGCACGGTGTGCTCTTACCACACCCTTTCACCCTTACCTGCCGAAACAGGCGGTCTGCTCTCTGTTGCACTGGTCGTAGGCTCACGCCCCCCGGACGTTATCCGGCACTCTGCCCTGTGTAGCTCGGACTTTCCTCTCGTTTACTTGTCCCCCAGTTCTCGTTTTCACGAATTTAGAGGCTTCAATAAACCAGCGATTGTCTAACCAACTCAGGAGCAAGTATAGCAGATTCGCAAAATTTTGCAAAAATTTAACCGCTTGCACCCTATTAGAAATGCAAAAAAGGATTAAGTTTCAAAAACTTAATCCTTTTCTTTAATTCACTAACGAGCGATTACGCACGTTTGAAGTCTAAGTGAACTAGTTTTGGTTTAGTTGGGTGGCGTTGAATCGCTTGTACTTTAACTTGCTCTTCTTTGCCCGCAACAACGATAGTTAAAACTTCGTTGTAGAACGCATCGTGTACTTGTGCGTTGTTTACATCATCGTGGTTTAAGATGATTGATACAGGTTCTGCACTACCACCGTAGATGATTGCAGGAACTTGACCATTATGACGCAGGCGGCGGCTCGCACCCTTACCTTGCGTTGAACGAACTTCAGCTTCAAATTTGAATGACATTGTTTTATTCTCTTAAATATTGGGATTATCCCGTTAATAGAAAAACAGCAGGCGACCCAGCTGTTTGTTAAAAAACTTCGGCATACCAAGAGATATGCCGAGTGCGTATTTTACTGAAATTGGCGAGAAATGCAACGTAAATTACGATAATTTGCGGATTTTCTCTATAAAATAGTTCACCATTTCTCTCGCAATATTGACTTCATTCACTTGCTCAATGCCTTCAAAGCCCGGACTTGCATTGACTTCTAAAATAACTATCCCATTGTCTGCCCGCAAAAAATCCACGCCTGCAACATCAAGCCCTATCGCTTTGGTTGCTTTAATTGCTAATGCGATTTCCTCTTTGGTTAATTCAATACGTTGAGCAATTCCGCCTTGATGAAGATTGGATCGAAAATCTTTTGCCGAATTATTTCTACTCATTGCAGAAATTACTCTATCACCAATCACAAAAGCACGAATATCTTGTCCTTTAGCCTCACTGATGAATTGTTGACATAGATAAGGCTCATCAACTTGCCTAAAAGTTGATAATACCGCTTCCGTATTGCTTTTATTTTCAAACAGCATTACCCCATTACCTTGCGAGCCATTCAGCACTTTTGCAATAAGTGGAAAAGTGAAATAATTTAATTGAGATTTAACAGACACTAAATGCCCGGCGAAGTTGGTATTCGGAACAGGCAAATTATGTTCAGCTAATTTTTGCAACGAACGCCACTTATTTCGGGCTAAAGCGAATGCTTCCGAATGGTTCAAAACAGGAATACCTTTAGCCTCAAAATGGCGTAACACTGCACAGCCCATTTCCGTACTACTTGTACCAAAACGAGGTAAAATACCATCGTAATCCTTCAATAAAACAGGTTCAGAGCGATGTTTATCGTAATTTTCTCCTTCTTGGTAAAAAATCTCAAATTTTCCATTATTTAGAGAAAGTAACATTCTGTTAGGATCTAAAATATCCAGTTCGATCCCTCTTTCTACACAGGCTTCTTTAATTCGTTTGCAACTATATAAGCGAGGCTCACGACATAGCATTAGCCATCTCATTTTTTCAATAATCCTTTCTGATTAAAAAACGGCAGAATATGCGGTCGAACCGGTTTATCTAAAGTTTTATGAATTGCAGCTTGCCATTGCTGAGGTTCGCCGATTCTCGCTTGGTAGTAAGCGGTCAAATTTTCGTTATATTTTGCAAATTCTACCTCATCAAAAGGCTGATACTGATTAGTATGACAAATCAAAGTGTTTGGTAAACGAGGTTTTAAATCAGGATCTTGTGCAGGATAGCCCAAACACATTCCGACTAATGGTACACAGTATTCAGGCAAATTTAATGCTTCGGATACACGTTTAATATCATTACGCAATGCACCAATATAAACACCACCTAACCCTAAAGACTCTGCTGCTAACAGTACATTTTGAGCAAAAATTCCCGTATCAACCGCTCCAATAATAGACACTTCCGCCCATTCCAATTGCGATTCCGGCACAAGCTGTTTGTGTTTATTAAAATCAATGCAGAACACCAAAAACTCTGCACAATCAGCTACATATTGCATACCTGAAACCTCTGTTAAGGTTTCACGAATTTGTTTATCCGTTACACGGATAACGCTTACGCATTGTAAATGGTTAGAGCTTGAATCCGCTTTCCCCGCATTAATTAAGGTCTGAAATACCTCTTCTGAAATCGGTTGTTCGGTAAATTTACGAATCGAACGATGAGATAAAATCGTTTTAAGTGTCGCTTTGCTTTGTGTTGTCATATTTATTCTTCCCACCTAAAGTTTGTCTAAATAATTTTTTCCATCAAGTTGGTTTACTTGACGCATAATCCACGCTTGACGTTTTCGCATAGTTGGTCCGGGCTTATCCACTTTAAACACATTCGGATTAGGTAACGAGGCGGCTAATAATGCGGCTTCTTGCAAGCTCAAATTTTTTGCTGATTTCTTGAAAAAATGTTGAGCAGCTGCTTCAACACCAAAAATCCCGTGCCCAAATTCTGCAATGTTGAGATATACCTCTAAAATACGGGATTTTGTCCAGATATTCTCAACAAAAATAGTCAGCGGAGCTTCAATGCCCTTTCTTATCCAGCTTTGACCGTGCCATAAAAACAGGTTTTTAACCGTTTGTTGTGAAATGGTTGAACCTCCACGCACTTTGCTGGATTTTGCATTCAGTTTTAGGGCAGTTTCAATCGCAGTAAGATCTAAACCAAAATGGCTTTCAAATTTCTGATCTTCCGAAGCAATCACCGCCATTTGCATCTGCCAAGAAATGTCATCAAGGCTTACCCAATCTTTTTTGATGTTATAGGTTTTTCCTTGCAGTATATTTTCAACTTTTTTCTGCACCATATAAGCCGAATACGGTACGGGCAAAACAGAAAAAAGCAAAGTCCCTATCAAGAAAAAACTTCCGAAAAAAGTAAATAAACGGCTAACCCCAAACCAGAGCCAAGCTGATTTTGATTTAATTTTTCGAGGAATAAAAAAAAGCCCTATTTTCTTCAAAAGAGAGCTTAGAAAACGGTTGTTACGCTTTGCCATTTACTTCATACCGTTAAGTTTAGCATTTACCCATTGCAGGAAATTCGGGTCTAGTGTTTTAAGCATATTCGAGCCACGTGTAATGGTTGCTGCACTGGTATTCAAATTTTGCTGAATTTCACGTTGTGAATCTTCAGCTTTTAATAAAGCCTGCACAATTTGAACTCGCAATCCCAAAGATTCTCTCTCATCGGCGGTCAAAAACATCGAGAAAAAGAGCTCCAATCTATCTTCAGCAACGGCTTGTTTAAGCAAAACTAAAAATTGCTCCCACTCTTTTGGATCTCGTTGATTATAAAGCGTTTTCATTGATATTCCTTAATATACAAGAATATACAAGCGGTCGTATTTTACTCGTTACGCTCAAACGCAAGTATTTGTGTAAAAAATTTACTAAAAAAGACCGCTTGTATTACCTTATTTTTTCGATTTCTTGCCACCACGTTGATCATCTAACTCAGCCCCTTTCGGTACACTGAATTTGAATAAGTCATTTGAAACACCGCCTGTGGTAATGTTACGCAACACATAGAGATTGCTCTGTCCATCACGCTCAATGGTGCTGAAACCTTTTAATAAACCGCTTTGGTCGATACGCACATCAAACTGCTTTAAATTACTTTTTTTCGATTTTGGTTTTAATACGAACGTATCGGCATTTTGAGTTACGTCATATTGATCCCAATGGTTTTTATCACTGCTGGTTAAAAGCACAAACGGTGTATTGTTCACTGCATCTTGCACTGTATTTACCGTTACTTGTAAAACAAATGGGTCGTAAAACCATAAATCTTTACCGTCAGAAACAATTAAATTTTCTTGTGGCGATTTTGTATCCATTCTAAATAAATTCGGGCGTTTTACTTGGAATTTACCCTGCCCTTTTTGGATCTCTTTCCCTTTGCTTGAACGGACAGTTTGATCAAAATCCGCACTATATTGGCTAACTTGCTCTAAACGACGTTGCAATTCCGCTACCGATTGTGCATCAGCAAACACTGTGCCTGTTAAGCCTAATAAAGCTAAACCAAATACTGATTTCTTGAATAATGCTTTCATCTATTTTCCTTATTTATCAAAAAAGATTTGTTCTTCTTTGACAATGAAATTTTGAAAAGTTTCATATTAACGAACTACTACAACAATACATTAAAAAGGGATAATTGTATAGCGTTAGATTAATGAGCCTCGTCCCAATTATCGCCAATGCCAACTTCAGCAATTAATGGCACTTTAAGCGAAATAGCTTTTTCCATTTCTGCTTTGATTAGCTGGCTATAATGCTCGATTTTATCGGCTTTCACTTCAAACACCAATTCATCGTGTACTTGCATAATCATTTTGATTTCATCATCGCCGTGAATAGCTTTATCAATGCCGATCATCGCAACTTTGATAATATCCGCCGCCGTGCCTTGCATTGGTGCATTAATTGCCACTCGTTCTGCCGCTTTACGCAAAATAGCATTGCTTGATTTAATATCAGGTAAATATAAACGACGACCGAATAAAGTTTCTACATAGCCTTTTTCTGCGGCAACTTCACGAATATCCGTCATAAACTGCTGTACTGCCGGGTAACGTTGGAAGTAGAGATCCATATATTTTTGAGCTTCAGCTCGCCCAATCCCCAATTGGTTTGAAAGCCCAAATGACGACATTCCGTAAATCAGCCCGAAATTGATAGCCTTCGCACTGCGACGTTGTTCGCTAGTAACATCCTCTAATGCCACACCAAAAATTTCTGCTGCCGTTGCTCGGTGAATATCTTTACCCTCAGCAAAGGCTTTAATCATTCCTTCGTCATTCGCCAAGTGAGCCATAATGCGTAGCTCAATTTGGGAATAGTCGGCTGCGACAATTTTATAGCCTTCTCTTGCCACAAAAGCTTGGCGAATACGTCTGCCTTCTTCGTTTCGGATCGGAATGTTCTGTAAATTCGGATCACTTGACGAAAGTCGCCCTGTCGCCGTTACTGCTTGATTGTAAGAGGTATGTACTCGCCCTGTTTTTGCATTAATCAACTGAGGTAATTTGTCTGTGTAAGTCGATTTCAACTTACTTAAACCACGATGCTCCATTAATAATTTCGGCACAAGATGACCTTGTTGAGCTAATTCATCTAGCACTTCCTCGTTAGTTGAAGGAGCTCCTTTCGGGGTTTTCTTCAGTACCGGTAAGCCTAATTTATCAAACAAAATTTCTTGTAACTGCTTAGTTGAAGCAAGGTTAAACACTTGCCCTGCTTCGGTGTGAACTAGCTGCTCAACTTCACTTAAGCGTTTTTCAATTTCTGCCGATTGCGTTAATAATTTCTTCGGGTCAATCAATACGCCATTGCGTTCGACGCGAGAAAGCACGCTAACCAATGGCATTTCGATTTCGTTAAAGAGTTTTACCAATTCAGGCTCTTGTGATAATTTCTGCCATAGCACTTGGTGCAGTTTCATCGTTACATCGGCATCTTCGGCAGCATATTCCGCTGCTTTGGCGATCTCAATTTTATCAAAAGTAAGCTGATTTTTGCCTTTACCTGCTAACTCTTCAAACGGAATGGTTTTATGCCCTAAATAACGGTAAGCTAAGTCGTCCATATTATGACGACCTGTGCTGTTTAGCGTGTAGGATTCGATCATCGTATCAAACTCAACACCTTGTAGCTCAATGCCGTAGTTAGCAAAAATAGTTAAATCATATTTAATGTTCTGCCCGATTTTTTTAATGGCACTATTCTCTAAAATCGGCTTGAGTTGGGTTAAACAAGCGGTCAAATTTAGCTGATTTTTTACCAATTCGTCTGCGATTTCGGTTTCTGCTTCATCATCGCCAAACATATCCGCTTGTTGTGGCAGGGCTTTTTGCTTATGCCCAAGTGGAATATAGTAAGCCTCGCCATTTTCAAGGGCAAAGGAAATTCCCACCAAATTGGCTGACATAGAATCTAAACTATCCGTTTCGGTATCCACCGCAATGATATTGGCTGATGTAAGCTTTTCAATCCAAGCCGCTAATTTTGCTTCCATGTCCACCGTTTCATATTTGCTACGGTCAATAGCAATAGGATCTGCAAAATTTTCCTCATTTTTAACCGCTTGCGTTGCTTGGTAATTATTCGGCACTTTTTCAGCTGGAGTTTGTGTAACAGGATTCGCATTGTTATTTACTTCATTTAACCAACGCTTAAATTCATAATGCTCAAATAATGTAGCAAGCTCTGCACGATTTTGTGCTTGGGTTAAAAGTTGATCGTGGGTAACGTCTAATTCCACATCAGTTTTGATGGTGGCGAGCAGGTAGGATAAATCCGCATTGGCTTTTTCTGCCTCTAATTTCGGGGCAAAGTTTTTTGCCCCACGAAACGAAAGTGTCGCAATCTGATCTAAATTTTCATAAATCTGTTTAAGGGAACCAATCCCTTGTAATAAGGCTAACGCCGTTTTTTCACCCACACCTTTTACACCCGGAATATTATCGGCGGAATCGCCCATTAGGGCTAAGAAATCGATAATCAACTCGGGCGGAATGCCATATTTTTCGATGACGCCTTCACGGTCAAGCAAAGTGTTGTTCATCGTATTTATCAACATAATGTGATCGTTCACCAGTTGTGCCATATCTTTATCGCCTGTACTGATTAACACGTCTTTGCCATCTTTGGCAGCTTGCACGGCAAGGGTGCCGATCACATCGTCCGCTTCTACCCCTTCAATGGAGATCAGCGGAATACCTAAGGCTTTGATAATACGGTGTAATGGCTCAATTTGAGGGCGTAAATCCTCAGGCATTGGTGGTCTGTGTGATTTATACTGTTCAAATAATTCATCACGGAAGGTTTTGCCCTTCGCATCAAATACTACCGCAATATGGCTTGGGTTTACTTGTGAAATCAAGCTTTTTAACATATTCAATACACCATACATTGCCCCTGTTGGCTCACCAAAACGGTTACTTAGCGGAGGAAATGCGTGAAATGCTCGATATAAGTAAGAAGAACCATCCACCAGCACCAGTGGATTTTTTGCGATAGTTGCCATAAAAAATCTCTTGAAAATCAAATAAATATTGGCGTTATTATACAAGAATAGTGAAAGAAAGGGATAAAAAAAGCGTATTTCAGCCATAGCTAAAATACGCTTTCTATCTGATATTTACGATTATTGACCGAACGAGCCGGCTCCCATCATAATCACAAATAACGCCATTTGAATTTCATCTTCGGTTAATTCACGACCATTTAAGATTAATTTCTCATTCTCAACCGATAATTCAATCTTCACGTTATTTTCATCTACTTTTCTTAATCCGTACTGTTCAACGCCTGCATTCAGAAAAGCCGCATCAACTTGTTGTTTGGCAAACCTTTTTGCCTCTTCTTCGCTCAATTTCTCTGTAACCATTGAGATTTGGCGAATAATATCTTCTGCATATTCACGGTTGATATTTGAAGTAAATTTACTACTTGAAAGAGCTTTTAATACCTCTTGCATATTGCTCATATTTTGTGGATCAAATTGAGCCATATTCAATAATAAAGCTAAATTAAATTTACCTTTGCTATTTTCAAGTGAGAAGTTATTAATATGGAACTTCACCGATTTTGCCAACAACTGCATTAAAAGTTCATCTTCAAATCCTTCAGGACTAGATAATAAAGGCGTAATATCGTTGGTTAATTTAGCATCTAAATCGTATGCCATATCCATTTTTAATTTACCCAGTTCAATACCTTCAATGTTGAAAGAAGCCGCCTCTAAATCTCCTGTCGAAATCACACGCTCGCCTTTTAATAGGTTATCGCCTTTAACCACAATATCTTTAATTTGAGATAATTTGCCATCTTTAGACTTAAACTCAATAGCGTTGATTTTTCCACTTCCTTTGCCGAAAGTTAAATTAGGGTAACTTTCATTACTTTCAGTTTGAACATCATAAACTATACCTTGAATTTGCAAATCAACTTCTTCTGCTTTTATTTTAAAACTCTCTAGCTCAACAGTGCTATCAATGCCTTTTAATTTTTGGTCGTAACTATATTGCACTTTGACAGGGGTTGTTTCAATAGTGCCTGTTTCATCGCTATATTTAATTGGCGAGAAATCAAAATATCCTTTTGTATCTCCAGAATAGCTGATATTAGCCACCCCCGAACCAATTTGTTCACCGACAAATTTTTTAAATATCTCTGGTCCTTGAAGGCTATTTTCCATACTCATCATCACAGGAGCAAAATTAAACTTCGCTAAACGATTAAGCGGTAGCGGACCGTGATGAAGTTTATCATTACCGATAAAATCTAATTTTTTACCATCGCCAAAATCCACTTCTAAACGATATTTCGCATCAGAACTAAAGAAATGGCGATCAATTTGCACATCTTTGAGCTCAATATTTGCTCCAAACTCGCCACTTAGTTGCTTAAGTTGGTTATTGGCTTGAACGACTAATGCTTGATATTTTTCTTCAACTTGTTTGCCCGTATACCAGCTACCGCCAACTAGAGATACACCAATTACCGCTACAACTGAAAGAGCAATTTTGCTTAATTTCATAATTTTCCTTTATCTGTAAAAAATATTAAAAAAATGATCGCTTGTTATTTACCGACATATCATTTTGCAAGTTTAGATATATCGTAATTGAGTTTACCATAAATAAAAAATGACTTATATCACTGAACTTAACAAAATAGTGTAAATTAATAAAACTCGCTTGATTATTAAGATAAAAAGCATACAATTTAAGTGATTATTTCTAACTTAACGAGGTTCGATATGAAAAAAACAAATGTTGCATTAACCATTTTAATGGCTCTTGGTTTAGTGGCTTGTGGTAGCAGTGGTAGCAATAGCAACACTACTGATAATAAACAGGTATCACCAGTACAACCTGCTCAACCAGCACAACCTGCTCAACCAGCACAACCTGCTCAACCAGCACAGCCTGCTCAACCAGCACAGCCTGCTCAACCAGCACAACCTGCTCAACCAGCACAACCTGCTCAACCAGCACAACCTGCTCAACCAGCACAACCTGTTCAACCAGAACAACCTGCTCAACCGGCTCAACCAGAACAGCCTCCAAAACCAGATGATTTATTGCCACAGGAAGAAACTGCCTACACTCAAAACTCTCCTACCGTTGGTGGTATATTTACCATTCCTAAAAATAGTGGGGGCATTGAAACAGGTCATTTAAACTCGCCAGATACTGAACTGACAACACTTCTAAACGTTGAAGGTAAACAAATCCCACTTTCAAGACCCGGTTTAAATGGTAATAAGATAAACATTGAAGATGCAAACAGCACATTAATAGTTCAAAAGGGCACTAATACCTTAATTGCTTTTGTTCAGCAAAATGACTTAGAAAATCGTTATTTGTTTAATGCCAATATAAATCAGACAAAAAATATGCCTAAAGAAGGTGCTCTGACTTATAAAGGACACAGTTTCAGCCTGTATGCTAAAAATGATAAAGCAGGTAAACTTGACACTATTGATGATAATGGCTTAGCCGAGTTTACAGCTGACTTTAACCAAAAAACCTTAACTGGTACAATTAAATCATCTTTGGAAAATAGTGGTTTTGAGCCTGTCGAAATTTCAGGCAACATTACTCAGAACACATTCTCTGGGAGTAAAAACTATGTGAGTGTGCAGGGTGGCTTCTTTGGCGAGAATGCTGGAGAATTAGCTGGTGACTATATTCGTAAGGGTGATGACCAACAAAATGCTATTGGTGTATTCCGAGCAGAAAAATCTCAATAACAATTAACTTTCTTTCAAAGACCGCTACAAGCGGTCTTTTTATATTTACAAGAATTAAATAAATAATAGTCTTTTAGCAAAAATTTAGAAAAACGACTGCTTGTAGTTATTTAGCCTATCATCTTTTAATATCTGTTCAACCTCTAAGCGAACATATCTGATCTCACCACCCACTTTTTCATAAAGTAAACCGACTTTTCCGTCCGGCAACTCTGCAATGCTACTGTAGCCAAAAGTTTCATTATCATCAGTTATCTGAATATAATCTTGCCAATCAATGGTATTATCTGACTTGATTTCACCAATCCAAACTCTTCCATTAATGCGTTTCCACATTTGCTTAGAATGAGCGTTAGAAAGCAGTACATACTCTTTGTCGTTAATTTCTTTTGAATATTTTATTGCTGATAATTGCGTGTAGGAATTGAGTAACTCCGCATCAAATTCGCTACTTTGCCACGTCATACCTTCAGTATTACTGGTAGACACCAATACATTGCCTTTATTGGTACGGGTAAAAAGCATTATTGTGCCGTCATTCAGCTCTACAATATGTGATTCACTCGCCTTATAAGGGGCTTTGTTACCACTAAATTTAACCGGTGTTTCTCCCATTACCCAAGTTTCTCCGCCGTCCTCACTTTTAATTATCGCAGTGAGTTCATTATCATTTTGGTCAATAAAATAAACCGGCACTAATAATGAACCGCTTTCTAACTGTACACCTGTACCAGGACCTGTGCCGAGAAATTTCATCGAATCGGTTTTCAGCTGTGGGTTTAAATCAATCGGATTCGACCACGTTTTGCCGTTATCATCGCTGTAAATAAGCCATAAATAACTCGTCTTCTGTACTGTAAATGGGGCGGAACGATTAAACTCTTTTTGCGAAGAAAGAAAAATATTACCTTGGTAATTTGCTTCATTTATCTCGCCTAAATAAACATCACCTAAGTCTCGATAGGCTTTATAAGGATTGCCTCGAGTTACTACTTGGTAGTCTGTTGGATTGTTTTGGGTATCATACACTCGACCTAAAGTATGGCTTTGCTCTCGCAAAGTATAGGTCTGATCTTTACCAATCAGTTTCAAAAAGGCTTGACCATCAATGTTAGTGTAACCACTACCTAACGCATTGGCTGGGTTAGCAGGCTCTCTTTTGCCGTGATAAGTAATATGACTATGAATGCCACTCGATTCGGGGTACATATCCACCAATAAGAAAATGCGTTCGGAATTTTTGTCTTGCACCATCACAGGGTCAATAACAAATGCCGATTGGGTATTTTCAAAATTAGGAGCATTGTAGGGCTGCTCAATTAAATCGATCACGACTTGGTCGTTCTGCCAAGTTTTGCCGTTATCCAAACTTCGACGGATAACTAAATCAATATTACCCCAATCCTTATTATCAAATTGATGTTTATCAATTGCCGCTAACACAATGCCGTCTTCGGTGGTTAATAGCGAGGGAATACGGTAATTTTTTGCCAATTTATTCGCCACAAAAAGGGGCTTTTCTTGCCCAATAACAATATTATTCGCAATTTCCAGTTCCTCACCATAAGCATTCACTGCTCCAGCCGTCTGCTTGGCAAAACTGTAAGGTAAACATAGGCAGAATAAACAAAAAACGATAATAGGTTTCATAATATCTCTATTCAAAATTAAGCGGCGTATTTTAGCTTAATGTATTAATTTTGAACAGTAAAACAAAACGCTTTTAACTTATTTTTAAGTTAAAAGCGTTTGCAAATTTTTTCGGTAAAATAACCGCTTGTCAGTTACTTAGTCGCAGCTTTCATCGCTTGTACAAATTCAGCAAGTTCTTCCAGCAAATTCGCTTGGTTATCTAAATTACGTTCAATAATCTTCACAATTGCCGAACCTGAAATTGCTCCATCAGCACCAAGTCTTAAGGCTTCTTTCACTTGTTCCGGTTTAGCAATACCAAAACCTTGTAAGATTGGTGCAGCATTCGCTTGTTTTAAGCTCTCCACTAAATTATCAAGATTACTTGCGTGAGCTTGGTTTTCCGCACTGGTTACACCTGCACGAGAAACTAAATAAGTATAGCCTTCAGTTAATTTTGCAATGCGTTGAATGGTATTTTCATCTGCATTTGGCGGGCAGATAAACACAGGCTGAATACCATATTTTTTAGCTGTTGGCACAAATTCTTCTGCTGCTAAAATAGGTAAATCCGCAATTAACACGGCATCAACCCCGGATTGTTGGCAGCGTTGGAAGAATGTATCTGCAGTTGGCACAAAAATTAAGTTCGCACAAAGCAATAAACCAATTGGAATATCGGGATATTTCGCTCGAATTTTTTCAATCAAGGCAAAGCAAGCATCTGTACTGTAACCTGCATCTAATGCACGTTTGTTAGCCGCTTGAATAACAGGGCCATCTAATAGCGGATCTGAAAATGGGAAACCTAATTCTAACGCATCAGCCCCATTGGCAATCATCGTTTCAATAATTTCAAAACTACGGTCAAAATCAGGATCGCATAAAGTAACAAATGGTACGAAAGCCCCTTCGTTTTTCGCTTTTAAGCGGTTAAATAAGGTATCAAAACGGCTCATTTTACTCTCCTCCATTTAAAATTTTATCGACCGTGAAAATGTCTTTATCGCCACGTCCAGATAAATTCACCACTAACAGTTGATCTTTTTCAGGATTTTGCTTAATCAACTTCAGTGCATAAGCTAAGGCGTGTGAAGACTCTAACGCAGGAATAATCCCTTCATTTTTAGCGAGTGCTTGGAAAGCATCTAATGCTTCTTGGTCAGTAATAGAGACATATTCTGCCCTCCCTGTTGCGTTTAAATAAGCGTGTTGCGGACCAACTGACGGGAAATCTAAGCCGGCTGAAATGGAATAAGATTCTTCAATTTGCCCATCTTTATCTTGCATAATCGGCGATTTCATACCGAAGTAAATCCCCGTTGTACCGTGTTTGAGCGGAGCACCGTGCTCGCCTGTTTCAATGCCTTTGCCTGCCGGCTCTACACCGATTAACTTCACTGATATTTCTTCAATGAAGTCTGCAAACATACCAATGGCATTAGAACCACCGCCAACAGCGGCAATGACAGCATCCGGCAAGCGGTCTTCTTTTTCTAAAATTTGGCGTTTGGTTTCTTCGCCAATCATTTTTTGGAACTCACGCACTATTGTCGGGAATGGGTGTGGACCTGCTGCCGTACCAATTAAATAGTGGGTAGTATCATAGTTTGCCGCCCAATCACGCATCGCTTCACAACAGGCATCTTTTAGTGAGCAAGAACCTTTTTCGACAGGAATCACATCCGCCCCCATCAAACGCATACGAAACACGTTAGGCGATTGGCGTTCCACGTCTTTCGCCCCCATATAAACCACACAAGGCATACCAAGCATTGCACAGGCAAGAGCGGTTGCCACTCCGTGCTGACCTGCTCCCGTTTCAGCAATAATGCGGGTTTTCCCCATACGTTTTGCGAGTAAAATTTGCCCTAATACTTGGTTCGTTTTATGTGCCCCACCGTGCAATAAATCTTCACGTTTTAAATAAAGTTTAGTATTAGTGCCTTTAGTAAGATTACGGCAAAGCGTTAATGCCGTTGGGCGACCTGCGTAGTTTTTTAATAAATCTGTAAATTCTGCTTGGAATGTTGGATCTTGTTGAGCTTCAACAAAAGCCTGTTCTAATTCTTTGAGTACCGGCACTAAAATTTCAGGTACATACATACCACCAAATTCGCCAAAATAAGGATTAAGAAGTGTATCTGACATAATATTTCCTTTATATATTTATAGGTTTCTTGTTACATTCAAGGCAGATGACGTTTGAGCTACCGGCATTACTTCAACACGGTTAATATTGACGTGTTCCGGTTGTTGATTTAACCAAAGCACGATATTAGCCACATCTTCAGGACGAACAAATTCAACATTTTCATAAATTTTCGCTGCTTTCTCATCATTACCTTTAAAGCGAACATTAGAAAATTCCGTTCCGCCACATAAGCCCGGCTCAACGTTAGATACTCGTACTTTTGTACCTGCTAAATCTGCACGCAAGTTTAAGCTAAACTGCTTCACAAAGGCTTTTGTACCACCATAGACATTCCCACCCGGATAAGGGTAAGTCCCTGCAATCGAACCAATATTAATAATATGTCCTGAATTATGTTCAATCATTTCAGGGAGAACTAAGCGTGTCATTGTTACCAAGCCTTTAATATTAGTATCGATCATTTGATACCAGTCATTTAAATCTGCTTTATGAGCAGGCTCTAAACCTAACGCCAAACCTGCGTTATTCACTAATAAGTCAATCTTTCGCCAACTTTGAGGGCGGCTATTTAATGCTTTTTCAACTTCTGAGGGATCTTGAATATCAAATACAAGCGGTAGAAAATTGTCGCCAAATTGCAAATGTAGTTCGCTTAAACGCTCTGCACGTCTGCCTGTGCCAATCACTCTATAGCCTGATTGAAGAAGTAATTTACAAATTGCTAAGCCAAAACCGGCGGTTGCCCCTGTTACTAATGCAGTTTTCATCTTTTGCCCTCAAAATTAAAATGTACTATTAAAGTAGTACAAAATTTTAAAAATTGCAAGAAATATATAGCTTAGAAAAGAAAAAAGCGTACCAAAAGGTACGCTAAATACATAGGAGGATCTTATTTTAAGATTTATATAACACAACATTCGATATCCATATCTTAGGTTGCATTCTATAGCATAAATAAATTTAATTCTGTGATTGCCTTCACATTTTTAGAAATTAACCTTTATTTTTCTACTTTTTTGCTTTAAAGATTAAAATTAAGACTGCCATCACCGCAGCTGTTGCTACAAATCCTAATAAAGCCGATTGTGTGAAACCTACTACTAAGTAGCCAACAATAGATGCAGCAGCAACTAATAATGCATACGGTAATTGCGAAATAACGTGATCCATATGGTTACATTGTGCACCGGTTGAAGACAAAATCGTGGTGTCCGACACCGGTGAACAGTGGTCTCCGCATACCGCCCCCGCCATTACTGCCGACAAGCAAGGAATGATTAATGTAGGATCAGAATGAACCGCCATTGCCGCTCCAATCGGTAACATAATACCGAATGTTCCCCAGCTTGTACCTGTTGAGAATGCCATAAATGCGGCTAATACGAATAAAATTGCCGGTAAGAATCCTGCTGCAATATGCTCGCCAACTAAGCCTGATAAGTATTTGCCTGTTTGCATATCACTTACTACGCCATTAATTGTCCAAGCGAAGAATAAAATCGTAATTGCACCCGACATCATTTTTACGCCCAATCCATAAGCACGGAAGTAATTTTTTAGCGAAATATGACCGCTTGCCATAATACAAACGGTAGCAACAATCAGTGCGGCAAGACCACCCACTACTAACGAAACGCCCACAGTAGTATTTTCAAACGCTCCTAAAATAGAGAATGGGGTACCGGCTTCAGATAACGCATCAGCACCTGTTTTGATCATCATCGCAACCGTAGCTACAATTAAGGTAATAATCGGGAATACTAAATTTCGCATTCGACCTTTAACTTCAATAGTTTCTTCCTCTACTTCTGCTAAATGTTCAGTTTGGCGTTCAAAACGAGCCATTGAGCCAATATCAAATGAGAAATAAGCCACAAAGAATACCATAATCATAGAGAAAATCGCATAGAAGTTCATTGCACTCATTGTCATAAATGCACCTAGTGGCGAATACCCTGTGATTGAGTGTGTTGCCAATAAACCCGCAATTAAGGTAATAATATAAGCACCCCAGCTTGAAATCGGCATCAATACGCACATTGGTGCAGCGGTTGAATCAAGGATATAAGCTAATTTTGCACGAGAAACTCGGAATTTATCCGTTACAGGACGAGCAATTGCCCCTACCGCTAAACTATGGAAATAGTCATCAATAAAAGTGAAAAATACTAAACCTGCTGCTACCAATTTTGCACCACGTTTACCTTTTATTCTTTTTTGAGCCCAATTCGCAAAGGCTTGATTACTTCCTGAAATGCTTAATAAAGAAGTTAATACCCCTAATAAAATTAAGAATAAAATAATATTGATATTATTAGCGTTTAATCCCTCTTCCGGTCCTTTATAAACTAAAGAAACAACACTATTTTTAATATAAGTAAGTGCATCAAGAAAATTACTATTGGTTAGCATAAATGCACCAAATATAATCCCAATGCTTAATGAAATAATCACTTTGCGTGTCACAATTGCTAAAATTAATGCAATCAGAGCAGGTAACACAGACCAAAACGATGTGGAATAATCAACTAGATTCATAAAACCTCTAAAATGACTTTGTATAATTTGTATATAATAATGATAGCCAAACAAGAAATGTACTGAGATATTTATAGAAATAAATATAAAGGAAGGAAATATGACAAACTAAAACCCACCCTAACAGTAGCACTCCGTAGCATTTACTACGACAGTGTCGTTTCTTTCGAGAACGACCCCAACCAATTAAGATGACGCCTAATTGATTTCGGCAAATCCACCTTTCCTTTTTCTTCATCGTTTTCCACTCAGAAAAAATACTTATTGAATTTGCACCTCTACATTTTGTAGGACAACACAAAGATACCACGAATATCCTAAGATATAAAGTACCTCTTTTTTATTTATATTTATTTACCTTAAATATCTTTTAATATATGATAAATAAGAATAGATTTTATTTCTTAACTAAAAACATTAAGGAGAATACAATGTCAGATTTAAAAAGTCTTTTAAACATCCGTAGTTTAAGAGTATTTGCTAAAGATTTAGCACTTGAACAATTAAAATCACTTGCTGAAAAATTAGATACTATTATTGCTGAAAAAGAAGAAGAAATCAGAAAAGAAGAGCAAGAAAAAGCAAAACAATTAGAAAACTTAAATAAATACGCAGAAATGTTAAAACAAGATGGGCTTTCTATTGATGAATTAGCTCAATTATTAGCAGATAAAGTAATTAAAGGTCGCAAAGCCCCTAAAGCACGCAAACCGATTGCCTCTCGTCCTGCTAAATATAAATTTGTTGATTCTGAAGGTAATGAAAAAACGTGGACAGGTCAAGGCAGAACACCAAAAGCATTGCAAGAAGCACTTGATAAAGGCAAGAAATTAGAAGATTTTGCTATTTAATTTATTATTTATATAAAGATTAGATATGAGAGAACTCTAATTGGGTTCTCTTATTTTTATAATAGGATATCAAATGCTTGAACATAAAATTTTATTAACTGAATGCCCAGATGATACAGGGTTAGTCGCTAAAATTACCAATATTTGTTACAAACACCAATTAAATATTATTAAAAACTCGGAATTTGTGGATAACGAAACGAAACGCTTTTTTATGCGTACGGAGTTAAACGGTATTTTTAACGATAAAACATTACTAGCCGATCTAGAATTTACTTTGCCTGAGGGTTCAATTTATAAATTATTGCCAAAGCAGAGAAAGCGTATTGTTATTTTAGTAACCAAAGAAGCTCACTGTTTAGGCGATTTATTAATGAAAAACTATTATGGTGGTTTAGATGTAGAAATTGCAGCTGTAATCGGTAATCACGACACATTAAGAGAATTAGTTGAACGCTTTGATGTGCCGTTCCACTTGGTCAGCCACGAAAATCTGACCCGTGTTGAACACGATAAATTATTAGCCGATAAAATTGACGAATACGCCCCGGATTATATTGTATTAGCTAAATATATGCGTGTGCTTAATCCTGAATTTGTAGCACGTTATCCAAATCGTGTGGTAAATATTCACCACTCTTTCTTACCTGCATTTATTGGTGCGAAGCCATACCAACGAGCTTATGAGCGTGGGGTAAAAATTATTGGTGCAACGGCTCATTTTGTAAATGATGAATTAGATGAAGGTCCGATTATTATGCAAAATGTGATCAACGTAGATCACACCTATACCGCAGAAGCAATGATGCGTGCAGGGCGAGACGTAGAAAAAACCGTTCTTAGCCAAGCATTAGAATTAGTTCTTTCTGATAAGATCTTTGTTTATAAAAATAAAACCATTATTTTATAAAACAAATAGCCAGTAATTAAAACTGGCTATTTTTATTTAGATGGTATATCTTCCAATGTTTCAGGGGTTTTACCTATTAATAAATTAAATAGCATTGCCGTTCTTGCAAAAATCTCTCTCAACCTTACTTGATAAGCCCCATCTGGATATTTCGCAGCAAAGCAAATCGCATCTATATTTTTAAATTTCGCAATAAATAATGCCCTTTCACAATGAAACTTCTGCGACACAATCGTAAATGGCGGTAATTTATACACTTCTGTCGCTCTTATAATCGAATCGAAAGTAGTATAGCCTGCATAATCTTGCTTAATTTGTGGCTGAGGTATACCCATTTTCAGCAAATCATTGGTCATTGTTTTAGGCTCATTATAATAAGGAGTTTTATTATCTCCACTGACTAAAAGTTTATTTACTTTTTCACTTTTCACTAGTTGTTTCGCAGCTTCCAAGCGATATTTATAATATTCATTAATTACATTTTTTGAATAAAATTTTGCCGTCCCAAGCACTACGGCATAATCTCGATGAGGCAGTTCCTTAATCTCGCTATAGACTTTATCTCGCACAGCATAACTGGTAATAGAATCCACAATTAATAAGATTGCAATTCCTATCAAATGTAACATCACAATCACTTTAAATATTTTTATGCCAAACTGCTTAATTTGATGAAAAAACGGCAATTATCTGCTCCCTTAAGTTTCAACTTTCAATAAACAACTTTATTTATTTTTATTACTCGGGTAATGAGTATATCAAAGACAAACGAAATTGCCTGAGCGTTCAACCAATTTATTCTATTTTGGCGTGTTTGTTAAGTCTTAAGCTCTATTTATCACACTTAAAACCTAAAATTTTTAGCCGCTTAAAAATCTAGACGTTTAGACGGCTAAAACTTCTTGACAATTGACAACAACACCGTTAATTTAACTATATTATTACAATTACAAGCGGTTAAAAAAGCATAATTTTTTGCAAATAAGGATTCTATGGCTCAGCACATTACACTTTTTGAGGAAATGCCATTATCCCTTTCACTAGGCGGCGAACTTTCCCCTATCACAGTGGCTTACCAAACTTACGGCGAATTAAATGCAGATAAAAGCAATGCTGTGTTGATCTGCCACGCCTTAACCGGCGATGCCGAGCCTTATTACGATTCTGCAACCGAGAAAGGCTGGTGGCAGGATTTTATCGGCAAGGGTTTAGCCTTTGATACGGAAAAATATTTCTTTATTTGCAGTAATGTTTTAGGTGGTTGTAAAGGCACAACAGGTCCTTCTTCAATTGATCCGAAAACCAATAAACCTTACGGTAGCCAATTCCCGATTATTACGGTTCAAGATATTGTTAATGTACAAAAAGCCTTAATTGATTACTTAGAAATTCCAATTCTCCACGCTGTCATTGGTGGCTCTTTTGGTGGAATGCAAGCCACGCAATGGGGCATTAGCTACCCGGATCAGGTACGTAATATTATCAACCTTTGTTCTTCACTTACTTTAAGTGCGGAAGCGATTGGTTTTAACCACGTTATGCGTCAGGCAATTATTAATGATCCACATTTCAATGGTGGAGATTATTATGATGGCATCGCACCCGATAATGGCTTAAAAATTGCCCGAATGTTAGGAATGCTGACTTACCGTACGGATATTCAACTGGCTAAAGCTTTCGGGCGAGAAACCAAACAGCAAGGGCAAATTTGGGGTGATCATTTTCAAGTAGAATCTTACTTAAGCTATCAAGGCACCAAATTTTTAGGTCGCTTTGATGCCAATACTTACCTTCGCTTATTAAGAGCCCTAGATTTATATGACCCTGCTCTTGGCTATGAAAATGAAGAAACTGCGTTAAAGCGTATTAAAGCCAATTACGTGTTTGTAGCAGTAACCAGTGATCAACTGTTCAAACAAGTTGATGTATATAAAAGCAAACAGAAATTAGAACACGCAGGGGTGAATTTAGATTTTCACGAATTTCACTCTGATTTCGGACACGATGCCTTTCTGGTTGATTATGATTTCTTTGAGCCGATGATTAAAAAAGGGCTGGAAAAGTAAATTTGCATTTTTTAAGAAAAATTTAACCGCTTGTATTTCTTATTATTTCCCCATCGGAAATAATCTTTTGCTTTTTTGCCTCTTTTTCTCTTTATTTGCTCTATTTATACTGTACTCGACTAAATAAATGGAGAAATAAGATGAAAAAATTACCAGCCCTCTTTGTCGGACACGGCAACCCGATGAACACACTCGATGCTCAAAACCCATTTAATCTAGGCTTCAAACAGATCACCAAAACCTTTGAAAAACCAAAAGCGATTTTAATGATTTCCGCTCATTGGTATAGCAGTAAATTACAGATTACAAGCGGTCAAAATCCCGAATTAATTTACGATTTCCACGGTTTCCCTGAAGAGTTGAGCCAAGTAACTTACCCTGCTCAAGGCTGCCCTGAGTTAGCTGAACATATTCAGCAGCTTTTACTGCCGGAACAAGCGGAACTCAACCCAACACGTGGTTACGATCACGGAATGTGGTCTGTACTGAAACACCTTTACCCAGAAGCAGATATCCCCGTCATTCAGCTGAGTATTCACCGCAACCAGCCGGCGAAATGGCATTTTGAATTAGCCCAAAAATTAAAACCATTGCGTGAACAAGGCGTTCTAATTATCGGCAGTGGTAACATTGTACATAATTTACGGGCAATTAGCTGGCAACATATGGAACAGATTGGAGCTGGGTATGATTGGGCATTCGCCTTCCGTGAATATATCAATCAGGCGATTGTGGACGGCAACTATGATGCAATTATCGAAACCCAACAATTCGGACAAGCAGCAGAGCTTTCAATTCCCACACCAGAGCATTACTTGCCATTGCTTTATGTTGTTGCTCAACAAGAAGAGAATGAAGAAATTACTTTCTTTAATGACGAACTGGTTGGCGGATCGCTAAGTATGACATCAATAAAAATCGGTTAGTCTAAATAGCAAAGCCCCACTAAGGAATTTCCTAGTGGGGCTTATTTATTATTTTTAGAAATTATTTCTGACGCATTGCAGGGAATAAAATCACATCACGGATTGATGGTGCATTAGCAAAAATCATTGCCAGGCGGTCAATCCCTAAGCCTTCACCTGCAGTTGGTGGTAAACCGTGTTCTAACGCCACGATAAAGTCTTCATCTTTAAACATCGCTTCATCATCACCTGCATCTTTTGCGGCTACTTGAGCATCAAAACGTTCTGCTTGGTCTTCCGCATCATTCAACTCTGAGAAACCGTTACCGATTTCACGTCCACCGATAAACAGCTCGAAACGATCTGTTACTTCAGGGTTTTCATCATTGCGACGTGCAAGCGGTGAAATTTCTGCAGGGTGAGCCATTAAGAAAGTCGGCTGAATTAACTGGTGCTCTGCTACTTCTTCAAAAATTGCATTTACAACAGAACCCAAGCCCCACGATTTTTGAATTTCAATACCTAAACCTTTGGCAATTTCGACCGTTTTCTCGAAGTTATCTAAATCTTCACGTTTAATACCGTTACCATATTTCACGATTGCATCGTGCATTGTAATACGCTCAAACGGTTTACCAAAATTGAATACATATTCGCCATACGGCACATCAGTTGTACCAAGAATATCCAACGCTAATTGGCGTAACAGCTCTTCGGTGTTATCCATTAAATCGTGGTAATCCGCATAGGCTTGGTAGTATTCAATCATTGTAAATTCAGGATTGTGACGAACAGAAACCCCCTCGTTACGGAAGTTACGGTTTAATTCAAATACACGTTCAAAGCCACCCACTACAAGGCGTTTCAGGTAAAGCTCAGGAGCGATACGCAAATACATATCCACATCTAACGCATTGTGGTGCGTTACAAACGGTTTTGCTGCTGCACCGCCCGGGATCACTTGTAACATTGGCGTTTCAACTTCAATAAAATCTCTATCTAAGAAAAATTTACGAATACCAGAAACTACTTGTGAGCGGATCATAAAGGTACGGCGTGATTCTTCGTTAGAAATTAAATCTAAATAACGCTGACGATAACGAGTTTCCAAGTCCGTTAAACCGTGATGTTTATCAGGTAATGGGCGTAACGCTTTTGTTAAGAGTTGTACTTCTGAACAACGAACGGTTAATTCGCCAGTTTTGGTTTTGAATAAAGTACCTTCAACACCAATAATATCGCCTAAGTCCCACAGACTAACTTTTTCTTCGTAAATATTTTCAGCCAAGTTATCACGAGCAACATAAAGCTGAATTGCACCGCTAACATCTTGAATAGTAAAGAAAGAGGCTTTACCCATTACACGTTTTAGCATAATACGACCGGCAACTTTCACTTGAATATTTTGTTCTTTTAATACTTCACCGTCTACTTCATCATATTGACTATGTAAATCTTTTGCTAACGCATCACGGCGGAAAGTATTTGGGAAAGCGTTACCCTGCTCACGAATTTTAGTTAATTTTTCACGACGGGCTAACATTTCGCCATTCAGATCTAATTCTTGATTTTCTACTTCAGACATTGAATTACCTTAGATTTCAAAATTTGGATAAATAAAACTGGGCGATTATACGTTATTTTAGGCAATTTTGGTAGGAAACAAGCGGTAAGATTTTCGATAAATTTTGCAAAAAGAGGATTAAAACTAAATAGCTCCAATCCTCTAATTCATCACATCACAACAACATCGAACTGATCTTGATGATAATATGGCTCAATTTTTATCTCAATTTTTGCCCCGATAAAGGCTTGCAACTCCGCCAATAATGCGTGGCTTTCTTCATTAATTAAGTAATCTGCCACCTCTTTAGACGCATAAACGTGCATTTTCTCTGCTTTGAATAAATGATGAACACGCACAATTTCACGCATAATTTCATAACACACCGTTTCAACGGTTTTCACCGTACCACGACCTTGACACTCAGGGCAATCACAACAAAGAATGCGTTCTAAACTCTCACGTGTACGTTTACGCGTCATTTCAACCAAACCAAGCTGGGTAAAACCATTCACGTTGGTTTTTACCCTATCGCCTTTTAATGCATCTTGTAGCGACTGCAACACTAAATTGCGGTGTTCTTCCTCTTGCATATCAATAAAATCAATAATGATAATACCGCCTAAATTGCGTAACTGTAGCTGATGTGCAATTGCCTGCGTTGCTTCAATATTCGTGTTGAAAATGGTGTGAGCAAGGTTTCGATGCCCAACAAATGCCCCAGTATTGATGTCAATCGTTGTCATCGCTTCTGTTTGTTCAATGATCAGATAACCACCTGATTTTAGGTTTACTCGCTTATTCAGTGCCTTCTGAATCGCCTCTTCTACGCCATAAGCATCAAATAAGGTTTTTGCCCCGGTGTATAAGCTCACGGAATTCGTCAGTTCCGGCATAAACTCAGTTAAAAACTCTTTGACCTGCTCGCAGGTTGTTTTTGAATCAATCCAAACAGCATTAATATGTGTACCGATAAAATCTCTCAACACACGTTGAGCTAATGCCAATTCACCATAAAGCATTGATTTGGCAGGATATTTTGTCTTGCGTTCCAACACTTTACGCCATAAGCGTTTTAAAAATGCTACATCTTGCTTTAAACTTTCTTCGCTCGCTTCTTCCGCTGCAGTACGGACAATAAAGCCCCCCAATTCATCACAATAAGGCTCAACTAATGTTTTTAAACGCTCACGCTCCGCCTCACTTTCAATACGTTGTGAAACCCCAACGTGGCTATTTTCAGGCATAAAAACCAAATAGCGAGAAGGCAAGGTAATATCCGTTGTCAGTCTCGCCCCTTTTGTACCAATCGGATCTTTAACGACTTGAACAACAATATCTTGCCCTTCACGCACAAGCTCGGCAATATCTTTTACCACAAATTGCTTTTTCTCATTTTCATCAACACATTCGGTGTGAGAAACAATATCGGAAGCGTGCAAAAAAGCAGCTTTCTCCAAGCCGATATCCACAAAAGCAGACTGCATTCCGGGCAATACACGGGTTACTCGCCCTTTGTAAATATTCCCCACAATACCACGTTTTGCTTCACGCTCAATGTGGAGTTCTTTTAATAAGCCGTTTTCAACCAATGCAACCCTTGTTTCACTCGGGGTTACATTGACTAATAATTCTGTTCCACTCATATCTTATCTCTATATTTTAAACTGTTTAGAAGTTTACCATTTCATCATTAATAAAACAAAATCTTAGATAGATCTTACAAACAACAAGCGGTCATATTTCTCCAAGATTTTGCAAATGCAAAAAATTCTCAAAATATGACCACTTGTAACCTTTACTTGAATTATCCTTTTGCTAAGATCTCTTTTAGGAATCTTGCAGTGTGAGAACGTTTATCTTTAGCTACCTGTTCCGGTGTGCCTGTAGCAATAATCTCTCCACCACCGCTACCACCTTCAGGACCGAGATCGACAATCCAGTCTGCGGTTTTAATCACATCTAAATTATGTTCGATCACCACAATAGTATTGCCCTGATCACGCAAACGATGTAACACGCCAAGTAACTGTTTAATATCGGCAAAATGCAAGCCTGTAGTCGGTTCATCTAAAATGTACAGCGTTTTACCCGTATCTCGTTTTGAAAGCTCTGTCGCCAATTTCACACGTTGAGCTTCCCCACCTGAAAGCGTAGTAGAAGATTGACCTAAGCGGATATAAGATAGCCCTACGTCCATCAAGGTTTGTAGCTTACGAGCAATCATCGGCACAGGGGCAAAAAACTCCCTCGCCTCTTCCACTGTCATATCCAGCACTTGGTGAATGGTTTTGCCTTTATAGCGAATTTCCAGCGTTTCACGGTTATAACGCTTACCTTTACAGTGATCGCACGGCACATAAACATCGGGTAAGAAATGCATTTCCACCTTAATCACACCATCACCTTGACAGGCTTCGCAGCGTCCACCACGCACATTGAAGCTAAAACGCCCTACGTTATAACCTCTTGCCCGAGCCTCTTGCGTACCTGCAAATAACTCACGAATTGGGGTAAATAGCCCGGTGTAAGTGGCTGGATTTGAGCGAGGGGTTCGCCCAATCGGGCTTTGATCTATATCGATCACTTTATCAAAGTGAGCCAAGCCATCAATAGTTTCATAAGGAGCAACATCACTATTTTCTGCACGATTTAACGCATTTTGTGCCAGTGGGAATAAGGTATCGTTAATCAAAGTCGATTTGCCCGACCCCGAAACCCCTGTGATACAAGTAAACAAGCCAACCGGAATTTCCAGCTTTACCTTTTTCAAATTATTACCACTTGCTCCTGATAAAGTAAGCAATTTTGAACCATCATACGCTACTCTTTTAAGAGGAATTTCAATTTTTTGCTGACCTGAAAGGAATTGCCCCGTGACTGATTCCTCAATCTGCATAATTTCTTTAGCAGTGCCTTGTGCAATTACTTGACCGCCGTGAACTCCCGCTCCTGGTCCGATATCTACAATATGATCAGCGGCTCGAATGGCATCTTCATCGTGCTCTACCACAATCACCGTATTGCCTAAGTTACGCAAATGGATCAGTGTATTAAGCAGGCGTTCGTTATCTCGTTGATGTAAGCCTATAGAGGGTTCGTCCAATACATACATTACCCCAACTAAGCCTGCACCGATTTGGCTGGCGAGACGGATACGCTGTGCCTCACCACCTGAAAGGGTTTCTGCCGAACGAGAAAGTGAGAGATAATTCAAGCCCACGTTCACTAAAAACTGTAAACGCTCACGAATTTCTTTTAGGATCTTCTCAGCAATTTTCTCTTTTTGCCCAGAGAGTTTGATTTCCTCAAAGAAAGCCAACGCTTCGCCAATGCTTTTTTCTGATACCATCGGTAAGTTAGTTTTATCAAGGAAAACATAACGGGCTTCACGACGCAAACGAGAGCCTTCACACTCCACGCAAGGGCGAGTATTGATATATTTCGCTAATTCATCTCGCACCGAGTTAGATTCGGTTTCTTTATAACGGCGAGCCATATTATTTAACACACCTTCAAAAGCGTGTTTGCGTTTAACTTTATCGCCTCGATCATTGACATAAACAAACTCAATCTCTTCTTTCGTGCCGTTTAAGATGAGATTTTGGTGTTTTTTCGATAACTGCCCGAATGGGGTTTCTAAATCAAATCCGTAATGTTCTGCAACCGCTTTAAGTAATCCGAAATAGTAGAAGCTGCGTCGATCCCAACCTTTAATTGCCCCTGCAGCTAATGAAACATCATAATTTTGCACTACTTTCTTTTCATCAAAAAACTGCTCTACCCCTAAGCCATCGCAACTTGGGCAAGCTCCAGCAGGGTTATTAAATGAAAATAAGCGTGGCTCTAATTCCTGTAATGAATAGCCACAATGTGGGCAAGCAAAGCTCGATGAAAAGACAATTTCTTCCGCATTTGGGTCGTCCATATCCGCAATAATCGCAGTTGAGCCTGATAAATCTAATGCAGTTTCAAACGATTCTGCTAAACGGGTTGCCAGATCGGCTCGTACTTTAAAACGATCCACTACTACTTCAATGGTGTGCTTTTTCTGAAGCTCTAACGCCGGAGGATCAGATAAATCACAAATTTCACCGTCAATTCTTGCCCTTAAGTAACCACTAGCGGTCAAATTTTCCAATAATTTTACGTGTTCGCCTTTGCGATCTTTCACCACCGGGGCAAGCAACATCAAACGTTTTCCTTCAGGCTCTTCCATTACTCTATCCACCATTTGTGAAATGGTTTGAGCGGCTAATGGCACATTGTGATCAGGACAGCGAGGCTCACCTACTCGAGCAAATAATAAACGCAAATAGTCGTGAATTTCTGTTACTGTACCTACCGTAGAACGGGGGTTATGAGAGGTTGATTTTTGCTCAATAGAAATTGCAGGCGAAAGCCCCTCAATATGATCCACATCAGGCTTCTCCATTAAAGAAAGGAATTGACGAGCATATGCAGAAAGCGATTCTACATAACGGCGTTGCCCTTCAGCATAAAGTGTATCAAAGGCTAAAGAAGATTTACCTGAGCCGGAAAGCCCCGTGATGACAATAAATTTATCTCTCGGTAAGATTAAATTGATGTTTTTTAAGTTGTGCGTTCTTGCACCACGAATATCAATATGTTGCATATTTCCTATATCCAATTATGTCCAGCACTATTTTCTAAATTTTCGAGCATTATCGCATATTTTGATAAAACTGTACAAAATATCAGTTTTTCAGTGTTCAATAAGTTAATTTTCGGGTAGAATACTCCACAATTTTGTATAAAAGCATAGAAAGAGGATTTTATGGCTGGTATTAACAAAGTAATTATCGTAGGTAACTTGGGTAACGACCCGGAAATGCGTACAATGCCAAACGGCGAAGCAGTTGCAAATATTAGTGTTGCAACATCAGAAAGCTGGACAGATAAAAACACTGGCGAACGCCGTGAAGTAACCGAATGGCATCGTATTGTGTTCTACCGTCGTCAAGCAGAAGTTTGTGGTCAATATTTACGTAAAGGCTCACAAGTTTATGTAGAAGGTCGTTTAAGAACCCGTAAATGGCAAGACCAAAACGGGCAAGATCGCTACACTACCGAAATTCAAGGCGATGTATTACAAATGTTAGGTAGTCGTCAAGGCAACGATATGGGTGGACAACCGAGTGGTTGGGGTAATTCAGCACCTGCGGGTAATAGCTATAATCAAGGCAATAGTAATTATGGTTATAACCAAACTTCAAGTTCAGCACCACAGCAATCTAAACCTGTTCCACAAGCTGAGCCTGCAATGAATAACTTTGATGATGATATTCCGTTCTAATCATTAATCAGTTTATAAGCAAAATGTGATCTGCACACCAAAAGTTGAGTAAAACCGACTGATTAAGGTGCAGATTTTTATTTTTATCTAACATCTATTATGAATTTATTTGAAGCAATTTTAATTTTGATTGCACTTATTATCATTAGTGCAATTATTTCCTCTGCTGAAATATCTCTAGCCGGAGCGAGAAAACTTAAATTACAGCAACTGGCAAATGAAGGAAACACAAAAGCGAGCCAAGTGCTGAAATTACAGGAACAACCGGGGCGGTTCATCACTGTTGTGCAAATCGGCTTAAATATGGTAGCGATTTTAGGTGGAGTAATCGGTGAGAGCATTGTTAGCCCTTTTGTCTATTCTCTACTTTCTCAATATAGCCAAGCAGAATGGGTTGAAAGTGCAAGCTCTTGGTTAGCCTTCATTTTTGTAACGGTAGCTTTTATTTTATTTGCCGATCTTATTCCTAAACGACTAGCAATGGCAAATCCGGAAAAAATTGCCTTGCGAACAATAGGAATAATGACCTTTTCAATCATTATATTTAAACCTTTAGTTTGGGTGTTTGACACTATTGCAAATGCGATTTTCAAACTGTTTCGAGTACCAACTATTCGAGAAGATAATATGACTTCTGAGGATATTTTTGCAGTAGTTGATGCCGGGGCTCAAGCCGGGATTGTCAAAGAACAAGAGCAATACTTGATTGAAAATATCTTTGAAATGCAACAACGTACTGTTACCTCCACAATGACAACACGTGAAAATATTGTTTTCTTGGATCAAACTTTCAATAGGGATCAAGTGCTTGAAACCGTAAAAGCAAATTCTCACTCTAAGCTATTAATTTGTGATAAATCTATCGATAAAATTTTAGGCTATGTTGAAACCCATAACATTTTAACGCTTTACCTACAAGAGAAGCAGGTAAAACTGACTGATCCGGCTATTCTGCGTAAATCACTGTTTATTCCGGATACACTCTCTTTATATGAAGTTTTAGAACTCTTTAAATCAACCGGTGAAGATTTTGCCGTTATTGTGAATGAATATGCATTAGTAGTGGGTATTGTTACCCTAAATGATGTAATGAGTATTGTAATGGGTGAGCTGGTTTCTCACGAAGAAGAGCAAATTGTTCAGCGTAATGAACATTCTTGGTTGATTGATGGGGCAACTCCACTAGAAGATGTAATGCGAGCCTTAGAGATTGCTGAGTTCCCAAATGCAGAAAACTACGAAACCATCGCGGGATTTATGATGTACATTTTACGCAAAATTCCAAAGAAAACCGATTTTGTGTTATGGGATAAATATAAGTTTGAAATTATTGATACCGATAACTTCAAAATCGATCAAGTGATGGTTTCGATCCGAAATGATGTGATGTAGCAAATTTATGGGCGAGTGGAACTCGCCCTATACTTAAGTTTAAACAATTTGCAAAATTTTCGTAAAATTCAACCGCTTGTATTCGTCAACTCCTTTCTTCATATTGTAATAGATATAAATTCAATTTATCCATTAGCTGACGGTCATAATCTTCTTCCGGATTTTCTGTGGTCGGTTTTCATTCATACCCACAATACCGCCACAACATACTTTTAAGCCTGCATTACGTACTTTGCCTAAGGTATCCATTCTGTATTCGTGATTGCGTGTGTGGATAATTTGATTATAGCGTTCAGGATCGGTATCTAAATTGTGATTATAATAATCCAAGCCTGCTTCTTTTAATTCTTCCGCCATTCCTTCTTCAAGCATTCCAAACGTACCGCAAGTTTCTAACCCCAATGCTTTCACTGCCCCAACAATTTCAGATACCACTTTAATATCTCTTGGTTTTGGTCCTCGCCAAGCAGCGCCCATACAAAAACGGCTTGCTCCTCTTTCTTTGGCAATTTTGGCTTTTGCAACAATGGTGTCAATATCTAGCATTGTCTGCTTTTCCAGTCCGGTATCATAGCGGGCAGATTGTGGACAATATTCACAATCTTCTGGGCAACCACCTGTTTTAATAGAAAGTAAAGTTGAAAGCTGAATAGCATTTGCATCAAAATTTTCTCGATGAATTTGAGCAGCTTTAAATACTAAATCCATAAACGGCATATCAAAAAGTGCTCCACTTGGCATTTTCGCCAATATTGAGCTGTTGGGTGTGGTATAAGTTCATCTTTTGGTTTGAGCCTTAGCTGGAATGTTGTCATTTACTCTCCTTTTATACAAAAGGACTAAACCTTGCAAAAGGTTTAGTCCTTGAAATATTTAATTATTTTAAATTACAAATTATAATTTTGGACCTGCCGCAATTAATGCTTTACCTTCATCATTTGTTGCATATTTTTCGAAGTTTTTCACAAATCTACCAGCTAAGTCTTCTGCTTTCGCTTGCCATTGTGCTTTGTCTTCGTAAGTATTGCGAGGATCTAAAATATTGGTATCAACACCAGGTAATGCTGTTGGAATAGCTAAATCAAAGATTGGTAAGCTACCCATTTCCGCTTTATCGATTGAGCCATCTAAAATTGCATCAATGATACCACGTGTATCTTTAATTGAGATACGTTTACCAGTACCGTTCCAACCAGTGTTCACTAAGTAAGCTTCTGCACCGGCTGCTTCCATACGTTTCACTAACACTTCAGCATATTGTGTTGGATGTAGAGATAAGAACGCAGCACCGAAACAAGCTGAGAATGTAGGGGTTGGCTCAGTAATACCACGCTCTGTACCAGCTAATTTCGCAGTAAAGCCTGATAAGAAGTAGTATTTTGTTTGCTCTGGTGTAAGTTTAGATACCGGAGGCAACACACCGAACGCATCAGCAGTTAAGAAAATCACTTTTTTCGCATGCCCTGCTTTTGATGGCACTGCAATATTATCAATGTGATAAATCGGATAGCTTACACGTGTATTTTCAGTTTTTGATTTATCATCAAAATCAATAGTACCATCTTCACGCACAACCACGTTTTCTAATAACGCATCACGACGGATTGCTCGGTAAATATCCGGCTCATTTTCGATAGAAAGGTTGATAGTTTTCGCATAGCAACCACCTTCGTAGTTAAATACGCCGTTTTCGTCCCAACCGTGTTCGTCATCACCGATTAATTTACGTTTTGGATCGGTTGATAATGTGGTTTTACCTGTTCCTGATAAACCAAAGAATACGGCAACATCACCTTCTTCACCCACGTTTGCAGAACAGTGCATTGATGCAACACCTTTAAGTGGTAAGAAGTAGTTCATCATTGAGAATAAACCTTTTTTCATCTCACCGCCGTACCAAGTACCACCAATGATTTGTACACCTTCTGTGATATTAAATGCCACAAAGTTTTCAGAATTTAAACCTTGCTCTTTCCAATTCGGGTTAGTTACTTGAGAACCATTCATTACCACGAAATCAGGTTTGAAATCTTTCAACTCTTCTTCTGTTGGGCGAATAAACATATTTTTCACGAAGTGTGCTTGCCAAGCCACTTGCGTAATAATACGCACATTGATACGATGTTCCGGGCTTGCACCACAGAATGCATCAATAATGAACAAGCGTTTGTTTGAAAGCTCATCAGTTACTAAACCTTTTAGGCTTTGCCACGTTGATTGGTTCATCGGCTTATTATCATTTTTAGCCGCATCAGATGTCCACCAAACAGTATCTTTTGTTTTTTCATCTAAAACGATGTATTTGTCTTTTGGAGAACGACCGGTAAAAATACCTGTATCAACAGCTACTGCACCTAAGTTTGTTAAAACACCTTTTTCATAACCTTGAAGATCTGATTTCATTTCTTCTTCAAACAGTTGCTCATAGCTAGGGTTACGAACGATTTCTTTAACATTTGTAATACCTAAGTCTGCAAGTTCTTGTTCAATACGATTTAACATAGTAATTACCTCATAATAGTTATAAAATTCAACTGTGCCTATTATACTCAAATGAAATAAAAAAAATGTTACATACTTCAAATTTTTGAAATTTTTCTCCTAAATTTAACAAAATTTCTATATTTTTTTGTTTTACATCAAATTTTAAAATGGATTCAGGCTTGTCAAACCAGAAATTTTGCTACAAGCGGTAAGAAATTTAGGATTTTTTGCAAATTCAAGGTAAAATCTGACCGCTTGTACTTATCATTTAAAACAAAGAGAAAATAAATGCGTTTATTGATTATTTTTTTTGCCTTCCTACTCTGCTTTTTCCAATATAGTTTTTGGTTTGGCAAAAATGGGTGGACAGATTACCAAGAGCTTCAAGAGGAAGTTTCTGCTTTAAAAGAAGAGAATGAGAGATTAACCGCTCGCAATAAACTGATTGAAGCAGAAATCTATGACTTAAAAAATGGGGTAGATGCACTTGAAGAGCGTGCCAGACTTGAACGTGAAATGGTAAAAGAGAATGAAATGTTCTACCGTATCGTGCCAAAAAATAAATAAAAACATTTATGAAAAGAAAAATTTTTGCGGTTATTCCTGCTTCAGGCGTAGGCAGCCGAATGCAGGCAGACAAACCAAAACAATATTTAACATTAAAAGGGAAAACCATTTTAGAACATACGGTTTCCCTTTTTCTTGATCACCCTAAAATTGCCAAAGTGATTGTGGCGGTAGCAAAAGATGATCCTTTCTATACCGAAATTGCATTACTCAAATCGCCCCAAATCCAAATTGTGTTTGGTGGCGAAACACGAGCAGATTCCGTATTCAATGCGTTAAACGCCATTGAGGATGAAAATGCTTGGGCGTTAGTTCACGATGCTGCTCGCCCCTGCCTCAAGCGGTCGGATTTAGATAAACTTTTGCAAATTGAAGATGAGCGAGGGGGCATTTTAGCCACTCCTGCCATTGATACAATGAAGCGAGCCAATGGTACACAAATTTTGCATACAGAAG
Source organism: Mannheimia bovis (assembly GCF_014541205.1). NCBI lineage: Bacteria > Pseudomonadati > Pseudomonadota > Gammaproteobacteria > Pasteurellales > Pasteurellaceae > Mannheimia > Mannheimia bovis. The sequence continues at coordinate 1,761,911 of NZ_CP061280.1, forward strand.
ATCGCTCAACCTTATGGCACGCTTTAACGCCACAATTCTTTCCTGCCAAGAAGCTAAAAACTGCGTTAGAGACAGCCTTTAGCAAAAGGCAAATTGTAACAGATGAAGCCTCTGCTATGGAGCTAAGCGGCTACCAACCACAACTTGTTGCCGGCAGAAGCGATAATATCAAAATTACCCGCCCGGAAGATTTAGCCTTAGCAGAGTTTTACCTCACTCATCACTCTAGCTTATAAATTTGGAGAAATAATATATGATTCGTATTGGACACGGTTTTGACGTTCACGCCTTTGGCGAAAACCGACCGCTCATTATTGCAGGCGTTGAAGTACCTTACCACACTGGTTTTATTGCTCATAGTGATGGCGATGTTGCCCTTCACGCTCTAACCGATGCGTTACTCGGTGCAGTTGCATTAGGCGATATTGGCAAACTTTTCCCGGATACCGATATGCAATATAAAAATGCTGATAGTCGAGGTTTATTAATTGAAGCCTATCGCCAAGTTCAAGAACAAGGATATAAAGTAGGCAATGTTGATGTAACTATTATCGCCCAAGCACCGAAAATGCGTCCGCATATCGATAAAATGCGTCAAACTATTGCTGATGATTTGAAATGCGATATTTCCCAAGTGAATGTAAAAGCCACTACAACGGAAAAGTTGGGCTTTACTGGGCGTGGAGAAGGTATTGCTTGTGAAGCAGTGGCGTTATTGCTAAAAGCATAATACATTACAAGACAAGCGGTCTCAAAAAGCATCGCTTTTTGAACGTTGGCTTTGCCAACGGCAGCAAAACTGCGAACAATCCTTACAAGGATTGTGAATAATTTTTCGCAAAGTTTTGCAAATTCCTATCAGAAAATAACCGCTTGTAAAATTCCACCTTGTCTTATTTTTAAATTTATCTATAATAGAAAGCCTTACGCAACAAGCGTAATCCGATGGGGCGTTATTGGTTCCTCGCAATGGTGTTCAGCTTACTTGATCAGGTTCGGAAGAAAGCAGTCTGGGTTGAAATTTCTGTGTGCCGAGGGTCGCTGGTAACGCCCCACCCTTTTATCTAAACTCCCTATCAGGAGAAAACTATGCTCCAGATCATTCCCATTCCGGCATTAAGCGATAACTATATTTGGGCAATTCGTAAAGAACAAGATGTGATTATTGTTGATCCGTCAGAACATCAGCCTGTATTAGACTTTATTGCAAAAAATTCGTTAAATTTGACCGCTATCTTACTTACCCATAATCATCACGACCATACTGATGGTGTGGCTGGCATTGTTGAGAAATATCCCAATATTCCTATTTATGGTCCGCAAGAAGTCGCTGAGTTTGCCAATGTGATTGTTTCACCAGAGCAACATATCAACCTGTTTGATTATGATGTGAGCATTATTAAAAGTGCAGGGCATACTGCAGGACATATTAGCTATTTGTTTGGCTATGATTATCTATTTTGTGGCGATGCGTTATTTTCCGGCGGTTGCGGACGTGTATTCACAGGTGATTATCGAGCCCAATTTGAGGCATTACAACGCTTTAAAAATCTCCCTAATTCGGTTAGGGCCTATCCTGCCCACGAATATACTAAGAGCAATCTAAAATTTGCCGAAGCCGTGTTACCTGCGAGTTGTACTCTCGCAGAATATCAAGAACAGGTTGATATTTTACGTTCACAAAATAAGCCGACTTTACCTACTACCATTGGGCTTGAAATGCAGGTAAATCCGTTTATGCAAGCGGTCAATTTAGACGAATTTATTGCACTTCGTAAACAAAAAGATAATTTTTAATGATTATGGGAGCATAGTGCTGATTTCAACACAAAAGAGAAACTGCTCCCCTCGCCTTCTTTGCTGGTAATGTTGAGTGTTGAGGCGTGTTGCTCTAATGCGTGCTTCACTATTGCCAGCCCTAAACCGCTGCCCCCTGTTTTCTTACTTCGGGATTCATCAACTCGGTAAAAGCGTTCGGTTAAATGCGGCAAGTGGATTTCAGGAATACCAATTCCATCGTCTTTTACCTCAAATTTCATACCTTCCTCACACGGTTTCCAGCTGATCTCAATATGACAAGCCTGCCCCGAATGTTTAATTGAATTATAAATCAAGTTAGACACCACGCTATGTAGTTGATGTTCATTACCCAATATTTCTACGCTTGGTTGAATATCAAAGGTAATTTGGTGTGAATAAGTATTTAAAATTTCCGCATCTTTTTTGAGTGAAAGGATCATTGCAGACATATCAAACAATTGATGGTCTTTATTTGATGAGGTTTCAATTTTCGCCAACATATTCAACTGCTGTAATAAGTTCGTCATTCGCAAGCTCTGCTCTTGCATTGCCTTTATCGCTTTTTCTTGTAGCAAACTTTGTACAGGTTGATCCGCTAATATTTCCAAATAGCCTTGCAGAACCGTGAGCGGCGTTCGTAACTCGTGGTTGATATTACTTAAAAAAGTTTGTCTGGAACGTAGCAGTTTTATCATTTCAGTAATATCACGCCCAATAATCAACAAGGTTTCCGGATCATATTGATGAATATGAATTTCAATATAACGCTCATTGTAAGTCAGTAATACAAGCGGTCGGCTTTTCTTCGGCTGGGCAAAATAGTGCTTAAATTGTTTGTAAAAAATCACGTTGAGAATGTTTTTTTGCGTTTTTTTATGCCAATAGAAATCAAACATTTTTTGAGCAGCATTATTACACCAAACAAGCTCACCGTCTGCTTGTGCGATCATAATTGCATCAGGTAAATATTGGATATTTTTATTTAATTTAGACAGCAAACGTAAATTTTCAAACTTCTCTTTTTTATTTTTATTCCGATAATAAGCAATTGTTTGGGAAAAATTTTCTAAATTAATCAGTTCTAGTTCTTTCTTACCTTGCGGATTTAAGGTTTGAAGTAAACGATGTTCTGTGATGTGATGCCATACCAATAAACCAACAAAGATGACAATCAGCCAAGTGCTGAAATCTAAGCCAAATAAACTAAATATGAAAGCAATTAAAGCAGATAAAATCAGCTCTGCTAAAAAGTTAAGTAATTTTTTCATCACTCACCTTGAATATATTGCGAAAAACGATAGCCACTTCCTCTTACCGTTTGCACATAGCTATCGCATTGGTAAGGTTCAAGGCTTCGGCGTAAACGGCGGATATAACTATCTACCGTTCGATCTTCTACTTCTAAATCATCACCCCAAATTCGATTTAATAACTGCTCACGGGAATACACTTTTTCCGGGTGTGTCATAAAAAAATGGAGTAATTTGAATTCAGTGTGGCTTAGATGAATTTGTTCAGATAGATAAGAAACTCGTTGAGCATTTTCGTCCAACGTTAAATCACCTATCTGAATAATTTGTGTGGTTTGCTCGTAAATTCTTCGCCAAACGGCTTCAATTCTAGCCAATAACACTTTAGGAGAAAATGGCTTGATGACATAATCATCTGCCCCAGCATTTAAACAAGTAATACAATCTTCTTCTGCACTCCGAGCAGTGAGCATAATGACAGGTATTTGAGCCGTTTCTTCGTTCTTTTTCATATATTCAATGAGTTGCACGCCTGAACGCCCCGGTAACATCCAATCCAATAAAACCAATTGTGGCTTTTCAGCCAGTTTTTTCACTGCACTTTGATAATCTTCTGCTTCAATGACATCGTATTGATGCTGCATTAGAAAAAGGCTAATCATCTCACGAATGCCACGTTCATCTTCTACGACTAAAATGCTTCTGCTCATTATTCATTACTCCATCAAATAGAAGAAATGCAGTGAAATTGGTATTAACACTGCATTTGAATTAAATTTATTAGCCCATTTTGCCCTGAATATAATCCGCTGTACGTGGAATTTTAGGTTGACTAAAGATTTGAGCAGTTTCGCCAAATTCCACTAACTCACCAAGATACATAAATGCGGTGTAATCAGAGCAACGAGCAGCTTGTTGCATATTGTGCGTTACCATTGCCACAGTATAATCTTGCTTGAGTTCGGTAATCAAGGCTTCAATTTTCATTGTAGAAATCGGATCGAGTGCTGAACAAGGCTCATCTAACAATAAGACATCGGGTTTGATGGCAATGGCTCTAGCAATACATAAACGTTGCTGTTGTCCGCCTGATAAGCTATCACCACTTTGATGCAACTTATTTTTCACCTCATTCCATAAAGCGGCTTTGGTTAAAGCCCACTCTACTCGCTCATTCATCTCTTGTTTGGATAGCTTCTCAAATAAGCGGATACCAAAAGCAATGTTGTCATAAATTGACATCGGGAACGGTGTCGGTTTTTGGAATACCATACCCACTTTTGCACGAATAATGGAAATATCCGTATCGGTAGTTAATAGATTTTCACCGTCTAAATTGATCTCCCCTTCTGCTCTTTGGTTCGGGTAAAGCTCAAACATACGATTGAAAGTTCTCAATAACGTGGATTTACCACAGCCGGAAGGTCCGATAAATGCAGTTACTTTATTTTTCGCAATATTTAAATTGATATTTTTTAAAGCGTGGAAATCGCCATAATAAAAGTTAAGATTTTTTACTGAAATTTTTGGTTCTACGTTCATTTCTAAACACCTTAATTATTTCTGTTTTGGTTGTAAGAAAACACGGGTTAAAACATTGATACATAACACGAATAGCGTAATTAAAATCGCACCTGCCCACGCAAGATTATTCCAATCTGTAAACGGACTTGCCGCATATTGGTAAATCACAACAGGTAAGTTTGCCATTGGTGCATTCATATCCCAAGACATAAATTGGTTTGATAATGCAGTAAACAATAATGGGGCAGTTTCACCTGCAATACGAGCAACTGCAAGTAATACGCCGGTTAAGATCCCTGATTTTGCTGCACGATAGCAGATCATCACAATCACTCGCCATTGTGGGCAGCCTAATGCAATGGTGGCTTCACGCAAGTTATTAGGAATAAGGTTAAGCATACTGTCTGTCGTTCTCACCACAATTGGAATAACCAATAATGCTAAGGCTAAAGATCCTGCCCAGCCTGAAAAATGCCCTACTTTCGAAACATAAAGCGTATACACAAATAAGCCAATAATAATTGACGGAGCAGAAAGTAAAATATCATTTAAGAAACGAGTTACTTTGGCAAAACGGCTATAGTTGCCATATTCTGCTAAATACGTGCCTGCTAAAATGCCGATTGGCGTACCGATAAGCGTACCGGTTCCCACAATAAGCAATGAGCCTAAAATCGCATTGCTTAAACCACCCTGCTCATTGGGTGCCGGGGTAATTTGTGTGAAAAGTTCTAATGAAAGCCCCGGAATACCTCGACTAATCAGTGAATATAAAATCCAACAAAGCCAAAACAATCCGAAAGCAACCGCCACATAGGCTAGACTTAGCATTATGCGGTTACAACATTTACGTCTGTAAAAACGAGCGTTCTGTAAATTTTTCATTATTTTCCTTCCTTACGCTGCATTCTTAAAATCATTAAGCGAGAAATAGACAGTACAATCGTTGTAATTAAGAAAAGAACTAAACCTAATTCAATTAATGCTGATTTTTGTAAGCCCGAGGCTTCGTTAAATTCATTTGCAATAGCTGAAGCAATAGAAACCGAAGGCGAGAATAATGAATTTGGTATTTGGAACGCATTTCCAATCACAAAAGTAACTGCCATTGTTTCACCTAATGCACGCCCAAAACCTAACATAATACTGCCGATAAGTCCTGTTTTGGTATAAGGTAGCACTACTTTCCATAATACCTCCCAACGGGTTGAACCTAATCCGTAGGCACTTTCTTTTAACATTGGTGGCACAATTGCAAACACATCACGCATCATTGAAGCGATGAATGGAATAATCATAATGGCAAGCACTAAGCCGGCAGTGAATAAACCAATACCAAAAGGTGCACCAGAAAATAAATATTCAAGTACAGGCAGATCACCAAACCATTCGATCATCGTCGGTTGAATGTGTTCTTGAAATAAAGGTACGAATACAAATAAGCCCCACATACCATAAATGATAGAAGGAATAGCAGCTAACATTTCAACCGCCGTTCCAATTGGGCGTTTTAGCCATTGTGGCGAAAGTTCGTTGATAAATACTGCAATTCCAAATGAAATCGGTACTGCAATCATTAAGGCTAAACAGGAAGTGATTAATGTCCCCACAATCGGCATTAATGCACCATATTGATTCTGCACAGGATCCCATTCGCTATCCCATAAAAAGCTTACGCCAAATTTTTTGATACTTGGCCAACTTTCTACAAATAACGAAATCATAATTGCAGCAAGTAATAGAAATACTAACCACGCAAAACAAGCGGTCATATTTCTAAAAAATATTTCAAATCGATTTTGATTTAAAAACTGGTTCATTTTAGACATAATTATTTTTCTATATGAAAGCTGTCAAAAATAGGCAACCACTTCTACAAGCGGTCGCTTTTTTCATTATTTTTGCAATTCAGTGTTCCATTTATTTTGAATGCTTTTTACAACATCTTCAGGAATTGGCACATAATCCAACTCAGCGGCGGCATCTTGTCCTTTGGCAAACGCCCAATCAAAGAATTTCACCACATTTTGCGTTGCTTCAGGTTTACCCTCTTTTTTGTGAATTAAGATGAAACTTGCTGCAGTAATAGGCCAAGATTTTTCACCTGCTTCATTGGTTAGAATGACACCCATACCTTCTGCTTCATTCCATTTCGCATTACTTGCGGCTGCCATAAAGCTTTCTTTATTCGGTTGAACAAATTCACCTGCCGAGTTTTGTAATGCTGTCCACGCCAGTTGATTTTGTTTTGCATACGCATATTCTACATAACCGATAGAATATTTCATTTGGCGAACATAGGCTGCAATGCCTTCATTGCCTTTACCACCGTGCCCTTTCGGCCATTTCACGGCTTTACCTTCACCAACGGTTGATTTCCATTCACTTGAAACTTTAGAGAGATAGTTAGTAAAACCAAAGGTTGTACCAGAGCCATCTGAACGGTGGATAACAAGAATATCTTTATCAGGGAGATTTAAATTTGGATTTAATTTTTGAATAGCTGCATCATTCCATTTAGCAACTTTACCAAGATAGATTTGAGCCAGTAAGTCACCGGAAAGTTTTAGTTCGCCTTCTTTGATACCGGGAATATTCACGACTAACACTGTACCGCCAATAATTGCCGGGAATTGCAGTAATTGATGTTGTTGTAGTAACTCTGCTTTCATTGGGTCATCAGATGCACCAAAATCAACGGTTTTTGCAATAATTTGTTGCTGACCGCCACCAGAGCCTATTGATTGATAATTTACTTTATTGCCTGTCTCTTTTTCATATAAAGCTGCCCATTTCGCATAAATCGGATAAGGGAAAGATGCCCCTGCTCCTGTAATAGTGTGAGCGTGAGAAACCGCCGCCACTGATGCAAAAAGAGTACCTAATAACATTATTTTTTTAGTCTTACGCATTAGCATAGTAATTCTCCTTACGTTAGATTGCTGTTGCGTGAGTAAGTGTAGAAAAGAATTATGACAGTTTGATGACAACGCATTAAATTTTTCATTTTTTTAGAAAAAATAAAGCAAATATCGCTTGTCAATTCCACTATTATCTATCCTATGATATAGTTAATGCCATTTTTATCTTATTTTATTATTTTAGTGAGTGAACCTTTGAATTTTGATCCTCAAAATATGCCCAAACACGTTGCCATTATTATGGACGGCAATGGTCGCTGGGCTAAGCAGAAAGGAAAATTACGTGTTTTCGGGCATCAAAACGGCGTGAAAGCGGTTCGTTCTGCAGTAAATTTTGCAGCTAAACATCAGATTAAAGTACTAACACTTTATGCGTTTAGTAGTGAGAATTGGAGCAGACCGGAAACTGAAGTGTCCGCTTTAATGACACTTTTTATGAAAGCCTTAGACTCTGAAGTCAAAAAATTGCATAAAAATAATATTCGCTTGAAGATTATTGGCGATAAATCCGCCTTTAGTGAAAGTTTGCAAAAACGTATTGCAGAATCAGAAAAATTAACAGAGAACAATACAGGGCTAATTTTAAACATTGCAGCAAACTACGGTGGCTATTGGGATATTGTGCAAGCTACACAAAAATTAGCGTTACAAGTAAAAGAAAACCAGCTTGAAGTTACACAAATTACTCCTGAATTATTTCAGCAACATTTGGTAACAGAAGCTCAACCGCAGGTGGATTTACTCATTAGAACAAGTGGCGAACAACGGATCAGCAACTTTTTATTATGGCAAATTGCCTATGCGGAACTCTTCTTCAGCCCTGTTTTATGGCCTGATTTCAACGAAGACTCTTTTAGTGAAGCAATTTTAGCTTATCAACAGCGTGAACGCCGATTTGGTGGCTGTTAATACAATTTACAAGGAAACACAATGCTTAAAGAACGTGTACTTTCAGCAATTATTATGATTATTGCCGTATTGGCAGCTATTTTCTGGCTTTCTCCATTGCCATTAACTATCGCATTATCTGCCATTATTGTTGCGGCAATGTGGGAATGGGCTCAATTTGCAGGTTTTAAACGCCCTTTACCTCGTGCTATTGTCGCAATGGTGACTATCTGTTTATTGCTTTTTGCAGTAGTTGCGAATACCGATTATATCCGAGCAACGCGTTTTATTACGGATGAAACCACACCCATTCTCTTTATTGGCTGCATTTGGTGGCTGATTGCTCTTGCATTAGTAATTACTTATCCAAATTCTGCAAGACTATGGGAAAAGTCTGTCGTAGCTAAATTCCTATTTGGTTTTGCTACCTTAATTCCTTTTTTAATTGGTGTATTAGCATTACGTTTCCATAATTACCATATTGATCCGTATCAAGGCACTTATTTATTCCTGTATGTTTGCTTATTAGTTTGGGGGGCGGACTCCGGTGCTTATTTCTTTGGTCGAGCCTTTGGCAAACGAAAACTTGCACCGAAAGTGTCTCCGGGTAAATCGTGGGAGGGGGTTTTGGGTGGCTTATTAACATCTGGTGTGATTGCTTTTGCCTTCTTACAGCTTACACCCGAAAATGTATTTGGCAGAGAATTAGCCACTACGCCATTTATTTTAGTTTCTATCGCAACAGTTGCAATTTCTGTATTAGGCGATTTAGTTGAAAGTATGTTCAAACGCCAAGCCGGCATTAAAGACAGCAGCAATCTCATTCCTGGACACGGTGGTATTTTAGATCGTATTGATAGCTTAACAGCAGCAATACCGTTTTTCGCAACCTTCTTCTTTTTTGTGCTATAAGTTATGACATCAACTATTGCTTTCTTTGTATTAATCTGCGTACTGGTATTCGTACACGAATACGGGCACTTCTGGGCTGCTCGTAAATGTGGTGTAAAAGTAACCCGTTTTTCTATCGGGTTTGGCAAAGTATTGCTTAGAAAAACGGATAAGCACGGCACAGAATTTGCTTTCTCATTAATTCCTCTCGGCGGCTATGTGCAGATGTGGAATGGTGAGCAAGGTGTTGATGCGAGACCAGAACAATCATTAGCAACGAAGTCTGTTTTACAGCGTGCATTTATTATTGTCGCAGGTCCTGCTGCAAACTTTATTTTTGCAATACTGGCTTATTGGGTGGTATTTGTTTCAGGTATTCCAACCATTAAGCCTGTAATCGGCGAGGTGTTACCTAACACGATTGCAGCACAAGCTCAATTACCTGCTGAATTAGAAATTACTAAAATCGGTAATCAAAATATCCACGACTGGGAAAGTGCCTCTTTAGCACTAGTGGGTTCAATTGGAAGCAAAAATGTTCAAGTAGAAGGGCGATTAATTGATAGCCAAGCTACGCAGCATTATGAGTTAGATCTTTCCGGTTGGAACATTGATAGCACTAAAGAAAATCCATTAACGGTATTAGGTATTCGCCCTAAAAGTACAAAGGTAATGCCAGAAATCAAAGATATTGTTGAAAATTCGCCTGCTGAAAAAGTAGGATTAGCTTCAGGCGATAGAATTCTCAAGGTTAATCAACAACCTTTTGATTGGGCTACGCTTGTTGAAAATGTTCAAACAGGCAATTTTATTGAACTCCAAGTTGAACAAAAAGGACAAATTAAGACACTAAGCATTCAGCCCGAAAAGCGAGATGACCGCTACATTATCGGCATTGTGCCAACATACGAAAGACTTGCAGATAAATATCGCACCGAATTAAAATATGATATTCTTACAGCATTTTATAAAAGTATTGAAAAAGTATGGTCTTTAATTCAAACCATACTGCAATTTATCGGTAATTTAATTACCGGTGATTTATCAATTAAAAATTTAGGCGGTCCTATCTCAATGGCAAAAGGAGCTGGGGCAACGGCTGAAATTGGTTTAATTTATTACTTAAGTTTTATGGCATTAATTAGCGTCAATTTAGGTGTAATGAATTTGTTTCCAATTTTACCACTAGATGGCGGTCAACTGGTTTTATTAGCTGTTGAAGCTGTTCAAGGTAAAGCATTATCTGAAAAAATACAAATGCTATTTCAACAAATCGGCATTGCATTTGTATTAGGATTAATGGTGTTTGCCTTTATCAATGATATTATTCATTTTTAACAAGCGGTTTATTTTTCTAATAATTTTGCAAATTAATGCAATACAATCATAGGATAATTTCAATGAAAAAATTATTACTTTCTTCTCTTTTAATTGCAAATGGTGTCATTGCTGCACCTTTCGTCGTTAAAGATATTCGTGTTGAAGGCGTTCAGCCAACAACAGGTGCAGCTATTATTTCATCTATTCCTGTTAGAGTAGGTCAAACTGCAACAGATACGGATGTTTCCAATGTAGTTCGCCACTTATTCAGTCAGCAACGTTTTGCAGATGTGCGTGCAACACGAGAAGGCAATACCCTTGTAATTAAACTAGCAGAAAAACCGATTATCGGTAAAGTAGAAATTGAAGGTAATAAGGCTATTCCTAAAGACGCTTTGGAACAAAACTTAAAAGCAAACTTAATTGCTCAAGGCGAAATTTTTAATGCTGAAAAATTAGCAGCCTTTAAAGAGAGCCTAGTAGAGCATTACCGTTCTACAGGTCGCTATTTGGCAAAAGTAGATACGCTGGTCACAAACAGTGTTGAAGGCAGCGTAAATGTTAAATTAGTGCTTGATGAAGGCGATGTCACTCGTGCAAAAACGGTTAAGTTTGAAGGCAACAATGCCTTCTCTGAGAAAAAATTATTAGAAAACTTAGATATTCAACCTGATGTATCTTGGTGGAATATTTTTGAAAGCAGCAAATTTGAGCAAACCGCCTACCAAAAAGATTTAGAAACAATAAGAGATTTCTACTTAAATCGTGGTTATGCCAAATTCGCCATTGAAGATAGCGATGTGCAGTTCAATGATGATAAAACCGAAGTGAACCTGACTTATAAATTAAATGAAGGCTCGAAATATAGCATCAGTGAAATGCGTATTATCGGCAACACTGCCAATATGGGTGATAAATTAAATCCATTATTAAAAGATTTTAAAGCAGGTCAAACCTTCCGTAAGTCTGATTTAACCCAGATTGATGAAGGAATTAAAAGCATTTTAGGCGATGCCGGTTACGGTTCTGCTAAAGTAGATATTTATCCACAATTTAATGAAGATGATAAAACAGTAAAAATCAGCTTCGTGGTTGATGCCGGCCAACGCTTGTATGTGCATCGAATCCGCTTTGAAGGTAATGATGTAACTGCAGACTCTACCCTCCGCCGTGAAATGCGTCAGCAAGAAGGGGCTTGGTTATCAACCAACAACGTGAATTTAGGTAAGACTCGCTTGGAGAGAACCGGTTTCTATGAAAGTGTTGATATGTCAATGCTAAGTGTAGCCGACAAAAAAGACCAAGTTGATGTGGTATATAAAATCAAAGAACGTAATACAGGTAGCATTAACTTTGGTATCGGCTACGGTACAGAAAGTGGTATCAGCTACCAAGCAGGTATCAAACAAGATAACTTCTTAGGTATGGGCTCAACCATCAGCTTAAGCGGCCAACGTAATGACTACGGCACCAGTGTAAACTTAGGCTACACCGAACCGTACTTCACTAAAGATGGGGTAAGTTTAGGTGGCAATGTCTTCTATGAAGATTTCGATAACTCAAAAAATGATAACGTCGCTTCATACAAACGCCAAACTTATGGTATTAGCAGTACGCTTGGTTTCCCGGTGAATGAAAATAACTCATACTACTTAGGCTTAGGCTATACGCACGATAAGATTAAAAATGCCTCTCGTGAATATACCCGTGAAAAATATGTGAAATCAATGAACTTTGAGTTTGATCCGAACTCAAATTACTATGAAAAAATCAAAGCAGATGATTTCGATTTCTCACTTGGCTGGAACTATAGCAGCTTAAATAGAGGCTATTTCCCAACGGAAGGAACAACTGCAAATATCGGTGGTAAAATCACTATTCCGGGTTCTGATAATAAATATTATCGTGTGAGTTCCGACTTTAGAAACTATTTCCCATTAAACCGTGAACATAAATGGGTTATCTCAACTAAAGCGAGTGTGGCTTATGCTAACGGATTGAGCGGAAAAGAAGTGCCTTTCTACCAACTCTACACCGCCGGTGGTATTGGTACGCTAAGAGGTTTTGCTTATGGTGCAATAGGTCCGCAAGCGATTTACTACAATGCAAAAGATAAACTGTTTAATCGTACTTACGATAATGACATTATCGGCGGTAACGCATTAGCGGCTGCAAGTTTGGAATTAATTACCCCTACGCCATTTGTGAGTGAGAAATATCAACACAATGTAAGAACCTCGATCTTCGTCGATGCCGCTAGTGCGTGGAATACCAAATGGAAGCAAACCGATTACCCAACCTTGCCTGACTATGGAGACTTCAAACGTTTCCGTGCTTCAGCAGGTATTGCGTTCCAATGGATGTCACCAATTGGTCCATTGTCATTCTCTTATGCGAAACCAATTCGTAAATACGACAAGGACGAAATTGAACAATTCCAATTTAATATTGGTAGCTCATTCTAATTAACCTCAGCGGTTAAAATTGCAAAAAAATCTGCAAATCTAACCGCTTACCTTCATATAGATTAAGGAAAACAAATGAAAAAATTATTTAAAATCGCAGGTTTAACCGCTGCTCTTGCAACGGCAACAGGTATGGCAAATGCAGCAGATACGATCGGTTTCGTTGATCCAACCTACGTTTTACAAAACCACCCTGTGTTATTAGATGCTTCAGCAAAATTCGATAAATTTATGAAAGAAAGCCAAGAAAAGTTTGCCGAAGAAGATAAGAAATTAGCTGAAGAGAATAAAGCACTCACTGCTGAACGTGATAAAATTAATGCCGACGCTCAAAAATTACAAGATGAGCAAAAGACGGTAGAAGCGAATATTAAAAAGAAAGTCGCAGCTTTAGAGAAAGAAGCTCCACGCTTACGCTCAAAAGATATTCAAGCTCGTCAAAACGCAATTCAAAAAGAAGCCGATGCTTTCCAAAAGAAAGTAGAAGCTATTCAAAAGCGTGAAGCAGATTTTGCTAAAAAAGCAGAAGCATTCCAAAAACGTGCTGACGAGTTCCAGCAAAAAATTGAGCAAGCGAACAAAGAAAATGGCGGCATTAACCCACAAGAAGCTCAAAAACAAGCGGTAGAAGAAGTGAATGCTACTATCAAAGAAATAGCAAAATCGAAAGGTTACACGTTAGTTCTGCAACCACAAATTGCACTTTATGCGGAAGATGAAAGCAAAGATATCACCGAAGCAGTGCTTGAAGCGATTGTGAAAAAACACCCAGAAATCAAATTAGAAAAACCGACAGATCCAGCTCAAGCAGAAACGAAACCTGAAGGTGCTGAAACCAAACCAGAAGAAGCGAAAAAATAATGGCAACTTTCCGTTTACTTAATTTAGCGGAGCATATCGGCGGTACTCTTAGGGGTAACGCCGATTTGGCTATTCAAAGCATAGCCGCTTTAGATAAAGCAAACAGCTCGCAAATTACCTTTATCTCAAATGCAAAATATCGGGAAAATTTAACCGCTTGTAATGCTGGGGCAATCATCGTTAGCCCTGCAGATGTTGAATTTTGCCGTGAAGATCAAAATTTAATTATTGTGGCGAATCCTTATGTTGCCTACGCCTTACTCGCACAATATATGGACTCTACCCCAAAAGCGGCAACAGGCATTCACCCGAATGCTGTCATTTCGCCTGAAGCCAAATTAGGTAATAATGTGTCTATTGGGGCAAATGCCGTGATTGAAAGCGGTGTAGAGCTAGGCGATGATGCGATAATCGGTGCAGGCTGCTTTGTCGGCAAAAACAGTAAAATCGGAGCAAGAACCCAACTTTGGGCAAATGTGTCGGTTTATCACAATGTGCAAATCGGCTCTGATTGTTTAATTCAATCTTCTGCTGTGATTGGTAGCGATGGTTTCGGTTATGCTAACGATAAAGGGCAATGGATTAAAATTCCACAAACCGGTGGTGTGATTATCGGCAATCGTGTAGAAATCGGCTCTTGCACCTGTATTGATAGGGGGGCACTAGATCCAACCGTTATTGAAGATAATGTGATCATTGATAACCTTTGCCAAATCGCCCATAATGTTCATATTGGTTTTGGTACTGCTGTCGCAGGCGGTGTCATTATGGCGGGGAGTCTCAAAGTCGGTCGTTTCTGCCAAATTGGCGGGGCGAGCGTAATCAACGGTCATATGGAAATCTGTGATGGTGCAATTATTACCGGTATGGGAATGGTGATGCGACCAATTACAGAAAAAGGCATTTATTCATCAGGTATTCCGCTACAAACAAATAAAGAGTGGCGTAAAACTGCCGCATTAGTGATGAATATTGATGAAATGAACAAACGTTTAAAATCGTTAGAAAAACATTTTAACGATTAATTTTTACTGAGAGTTTTTTATTTAGAGGTCTAAAGTGACAGAAATTACAACTGAAAATCGTGAATCAAAAATTATTGAAGTTACCGAAATTATGGGTATGTTACCACACAGATACCCTTTCCTTTTAGTGGATCGTGTAACGGATTATGAAGCAGGGAAATGGTTAAAAGCGATTAAAAATGTAACCTTTAATGAACCTTGTTTTACAGGGCATTTCCCAAGTGCTCCGATTTTCCCGGGCGTACTTATTCTTGAAGCAATGGCTCAAGCAACAGGTGTATTAGCGGTTGCGACCTATGGCAAATTAAGTGACGATGAACTTTACTACTTCGCCGCTATTGATAATGCCCGCTTTAAACGCCCTGTTGTACCCGGCGATCAACTTCAACTTGAAGTCGAATTTTTAAAAGAAGTTCGTGGTATTACTAAATTCACAGGTAAAGCATACGTTGATGGAAAATTAGTGTGTGAAGCAGACTTAATGTGTGCACGCCGTAAATAACTAACTAGCTATATTAGAGGAGCTAACGATGCGTCTAATTGACTCAACAGCTAAAATCAGCCCACTTGCAATCATTGAAGATGGTGCACAAATTGGTGCTAATGTTGAAATTGGCCCATACTCTGTGATCGGCAAAGATGTAAAAATTGGTGCAAGAACAAAAATCCATTCCCACGTTGTGATCAACGGGGTAACTGAAATTGGCGAAGACAACCATATTTTCCAATTTGCCAGCATTGGTGAAATCAACCAAGATTTAAAATATCAAGGTGAACCAACCAAAGTCATCATTGGCAATCGTAACCGTATTCGTGAAAGCGTGACTATTCACCGTGGTACAATTCAAGGCGGCGGCGTGACAAAAATCGGTGATGATAACCTATTTATGATCAACACCCACATTGCCCACGACTGCTCTATCGGCAACCGCTGTATTATTGCTAATAACGGTACACTTGCCGGACACGTCACGCTTGACGATTTCGTGATTGTAGGCGGAATGTCTGCAATCCATCAGTTTGTGGTAATTGGCTCGCACGTTATGCTCGGTGGCGGCTCAATGGTAAGCCAAGACGTACCACCTTATGTGATGGCACAAGGCAACCACGCTCGTCCGTTTGGTATAAACCTTGAAGGTTTAAAACGTCGTGGTTTTGACAAAGCGACAATGCACGCCATCCGCAAAGTGTATAAATTGATTTACTCAAGCGGAAAAACATTAGAAGAAAGCCTTGTAGAAATTGAACAACTGGCAGAAAGCGAACCGGCTGTTGCTATTTTCAAAGCGTTCTTCAAACGCTCAACACGAGGCATTATTCGCTAAATTAAAATAAACCCCAGAAAATTACATTTCTGGGGTTTATTTTTATTCAACCGTAGAGCCTTTTAGCAACTTGCGTAACCAGGTTCTATTTGGGCTTAAATTATGCCAAATATCTTCGCTGATTGGCACAGGTTCGTTTGCAATCAAACTTGCCAATAGCTCCCCCAATAATGGAGCGGTTGTTAAACCACGAGAAGCCAGGCCATTCACCATATATAAATTTGCAAAAATTTCCGCATTTTCGACCGCTTGTTTGCGTCGTAGCTGATTGTATAAATTGGCATACTGCTCTTTTTGGCGAGTAAAATGATGAACTGCCCCCACCATTGGAACACGATCTCTAAACGCAGCCCGAATACCAACTTTCGCTAAATTTTGCGAACAGTCAATGTCGTTTGTCCACTCACAAGCGGTTAAATTTTGCTGAAGTTTCGCAATATTTTCAGCGTGTTCTGCTTCGCTAAAATCTATTTCTGCATTATCTCGAATATGGCTTGCCCCAATGCAATGTGTCCCCGATTTCGCCATCGGCGTTAAATAACCATCATAACAGACCACACATTTTAACTTTTGTAATTGCGTTGTAGTAGGAATTTGGCTCACTTGACCTCGCACAGGATAAAGCGGAATGCCGTTGGCTTGGCTAAATTCATTCAATGTATGCCCATTTGCCAGCACAACAGCTTGGTGTTGATACATCTTGCCATCTGTCTGCCATTGCCAGTTTCCGTTTGAAAACTGCAAATTCTCAACGTTATGATTAAGCACTATTTTCAGCCCTTTGGTTACAAGCCACGCAAAACCATTTCTCACGAATTGTATTGGTGAAAGCCAACCTCCTTGCGGAATAAAAGCCCCGCCTTTTGGTACATTTAAACCTAATTTCTCGCTTAATTCATCAGCAGAACATAATTTAAATAGTGTTTCGTCATCGGTCTGCTCTGCCATTTTTTCCAATTTTTTCGCAGTTTTATCATTATAGGCATAAAGCACCACTCCATTTAGATTATGTTCAAATTCTACTTCCGTTTTAAGCTGAGCTAATCGTTGCAAGGCATAATCAAAACTGTGGATATAAAACCGCACATTTCGCTCATCGTCATCACTCAATTGTGGATAAATCGCCCCCTGTAAATTACCGGAGGCATTCATTGCGACATTTTCGTCTTTACAATAAAGCGTAACTTGCTTGCCTTTTTCTAATAGCGATAAAGCAACAAACAAACTTGCCACACCACCACCAATAATCGCAATATCTTCCACATTTTCATTTTTTGCATAAAAATAGGGGTAACGTGGCGACTGATTTTCAGCATCTAATGATTTCTCACCCCACAACATTTCCCGTTTTTTGCCGAAACCTTTACGTTTTTTCACGTCAAAACCCGCTGTTTGCAAACCTCGTCTGACACGACTTGAAGCAGTGAAAGTTGCAAAGCTGCCGCCATTCGTACTTAAACGGAACATTTGTTGATATAGATGCTCATTCCACATTTCCGGATTTTTGTCCGGTGAAAAGCCATCTAAAAACCACGCATCGACTATTCCATTATAAAGATCGCCTAACTGAGGTAAGTTCTCCGCAATATCGCCAAACCATAAGTCCAAATAAATATTTTTAAAGTGATAACGCTGACAGCCGTTCTGGCGTGGTTGCCAACAAGCGGTCAAATTTTCAGATAATGTTGCAAATTGCGGGTAATGTTGATGAATTTCGCTTAGTTGGCTTGAAGTTAGAGGAAATTTTTCAAATGAAATAAAATAAAGCCGTTTGAGTTTACTTTGTGGAAATTCCACTTGAAATTGTTGGAATTTATCAGCAACCGCTAAAAAATTTAATCCTGTGCCAAAGCCGGTTTCTGCAATCACGAATGCCTCTCTGCTATGCGATAGCCATTTTTCCCAAAGTTGATTACCTTCTTGGAAAACATACTGGCTTTCCGCCAAGCCGTCTTGGGTGGAAAAATAAATATCATCAAACTGTGCGGAAACCGGCGTGTTCGCAGCATTAAAAAAGAGCGAAGCAAAGGTAAGTTTATCCATTTTTTTCTACCAAAAGAAAACACGGAAAACCCTAAGATTTTCCGTGCTTTAAACTAAAATGATGATGTTAGAAAATATTATAAGCCATAAATACGATCATACTTAATGCACCAATAACCGTCATCATTGAATAACCGAAAGTACCCATAGTGAAATCCTCTTTATAGTTGTTTAATTCGCTTGCATTTTACCACAAATTCGTTAATGTTGAATGATCTTTGTCAAACAAGCGGTCAATTTTTCCAAATCTTTTACACCTTTGGCACTTTCAACCCCTGAGTTTAAATCCAAGCCTAAACAACCTTGAGCCAACGCCGCTTCAATATTCTCTGCATTAATACCGCCTGCTAATAATGATTTCTGCTTCAGAGTTTCTGGAATTAACGCCCAATTAAAGGTTTTGCCCGTACCGCCTTGTTGTGAACCAATTTTGCTGTCTAATACATAGCGAGCAATTTGCGGATTATCTTGAAACGCAATACTTTCTGCATCAATATCCACCGATAACGCTTTCCAAATTTGCGTTTTCCCAGCCAATTTTTCGGCAAGTGCGGCAATATAATTTTCATCTTCCGAGCCGTGTAGCTGTACCGCAAATAATTCCAGCTGTTTTGCAATTTTTTCCACAAATTCGACCGCTTGATTTTGGAACACGCCCACATAACGAAGCGGAGCGTTCACTATCAACTCTTGAGCTTGGCGAAGCGAAAGCTGTCGTGGCGAGCCTTCAGCGAAAATCAAACCGCCGTACAATGATCCAAGTTCATACACTGCTTTAACATCTTGCACTCGAGTTAATCCGCATACTTTATTTTCACCGAAAACCACCGCACGCACGGCATTATTCAGATCTATATTCCCCATCAAGCTGCTGCCGATCAAAAAAGCGTGAACATAAGGCTTAATACGTTTGACTTGGTTGTGATCATTAATGCCCGATTCGGAAATCAAACAAACATCTGACGGGATTTGCCCTTGATATTTCTCCACCAAATCCACAATGCGGTTCATATCAATAGTGAGAGTATGCAAATCACGATTGTTCACTCCAATCACTTTTGCCCCCAACGCCAAAGCTCGCTCAAATTCTGCTTCGTTGCTGGTTTCGGTTAGCACTCCCATTCCGAGTGAATGAGCCAAATCCGCCAGCTCACGGTAAGTTTCATCATCCACCACTGAAAGCATCAATAAAATCGCATCGGCATTGTAGAAGCGAGCGAGGTAAACCTGATACGCCGAAATCATAAAATCTTTGCACAAAATCGGCTGGGTGGTTTGCTGTTTGACTTGGTCGATATAACGAAAATCGCCTTGGAAATATTGCTCGTCCGTTAGCACCGAGATGGCGGTAGCGTAATTTTTATAGACTTGAGCAATCGCATCTAAATCAAATTCCGCCCGAATTAACCCCTTTGACGGTGAGGCTTTTTTACATTCCAAAATATAGGCAGGCTCTCGGTGAGTACCTTTAGCGAGAGCGGCATAGAAATCCCGATCACTTTTGACGATCTTGTGTTGAAATTCGCTTAACGGAAAAGCATTTTGCTTTTGTTCAACCCAAACTGCTTTATCTTGTACGATTTTTTGCAGAATTGTAGGTTGGTTGTTGTGAGGTTGCATATAAATTCCTAGAGAGAAATCAGATTGAGTGGTAAAATTCATACCTATTTTTACCCGAAAAAGCTCAATTTAACAAGCTGAAACTCAACAAATGAAAGCAAAAGTTAAACAACATTTATCCGATTTACAGATTGCAATGCGTTTACACAATCTTTGGGAAGCTACACCACCTAGCCTTGAAGCAATGGCAAATCCGCAGCCGTTTTGCGTAGAAACGCTCACCCCTACTCAATGGCTACAATGGATTTTTATCCCCAGAATGCAAGCGATTTTAGATGCTGGTGCCGATTTGCCTCGCAATTTTGCGATTACGCCTTATTTGGACGAAGCCTTGAAAACCGAAGACTACCTAAAGGCAATTTGCGAGCCGTTATTGAAGTTAGAAAATTTGCTGAAAGATTAGCCCCATTTATGGAACTTGAAATCTTATATCGTGATGACGACCTCATCGCCATCAATAAACCGGCGGGAATGCTCGTTCATCGCTCCTGGCTTGATAAACACGAAACTGTATTTGCAATGCAAACCTTGCGAGACCAAATCGGGCAACACGTTTTTCCGATTCATCGTCTCGATCGCCCAACTTCGGGTGTTTTGCTTTTTGCTCTAAATAGCGATACAGCACGGCTGATGAGTGAACAATTTGAACAACATCAGATACAAAAAGGCTATTTAGCGGTAGTGCGAGGCTACATGCAGGGCGAGGCTCGGATTGATTATCCGCTCAAAGTGATTTTAGATAAAATCGCCGATAAATTTTCGCAGGAAAAAGAGGCTCAAGAAGCCATTACCGATTATAGAGGTTTAGCAACAGTTGAAATGCCTTACCCTGTAGGAAAACATTCGACTGCACGTTATAGTTTGGTTGAACTTTCCCCTCAAACAGGTCGAAAACATCAACTTCGCCGCCATCTGAAACATCTTTTCCACCCGATTATGGGGGATAGTAAATATGGCGATCTACACCAAAATCGGGCATTAGCAGAAAAATCGGGGGTTGATCGTTTAATGCTGCACGCCCGCTCACTTTGTTTTTCTCACCCTAAAAATTTGCAAAAAATAGAGATAATTGCACCGCTTGATGAACAATGGAAAACACTCTTTACATTTTTTGACTGGAACTTTACTCAATTCCGTTAAACTAACAGGACAATTATATGGATAATTCACTTTTATCACTCACCCACGAGCAGCAACAAGCTGCGGTGGAAGAAATTCAAAAACTAATGGCAGAAGGCGTTAGTGCCGGAGAGGCTATTCAAATTATTGCTAATCAGTTGCGAGAAAAACACCAAAAATCGGAGAAAATGAAAAATGAATAAATTATTAACAACTCTTGCATTAATTGTTACTACACAATACAGTTTTGCAGCAGCAGAAAAAGTGATTACCCCAAAAGTTCCATTTGAAGGTAAACCTACGGTTGTATTACAAGTATTAGATTTAAATGGTAAAGTTGCAAGACCGATTAAGGGAAATAAGCTTTCTATCAGCAAAAAACAAACTCAACTATGTTGGCATAGTATTAATGTGCCAACACAAAATAAAGTGATGATAGCTGAAGCATTCTATGCACCAGCTAAAATGAAATTAGTTTCACCAGGTTCTAGAGTTGACTCATCTGAAGATGGTAAAAATCATACAGTCATAACAGAAGCAAACTTAGTTAATAGTCATCCATTAAGCCGATGCTGGGGTTTTGACAAAACCGACCCTATCGGTAAATATAAAATGGAGATTCAAATCAACGACCAAGTATTCAAAGGTTTAGAATTTGAAATTGTAAAATAAATAAAAGCCACAGAATAATTTCTGTGGCTTTCTACTATAATTCTTTCAAGGTAGCTAAATTTGCAATCAAATAATCTCGACTTTTCACAAACGCTTTCGCATTTTCCCAAGTATCTAATTGCTGATTTGTACATTGATTAAATCGTGCTAATACTGCTTTATTTTCATTACTTACCCGAATAAAGTCAGCCAGTTTCTGCTCAAGTTGATAGCTGTTTTCTCGTTGCATAACTTTTGTAATTTCTTGCTCAAATTTAGCCGCTTGCCCCAGCAAATAACCACGCTGAGCCTTGCTTAAACCACTGAGCCACATTCCGTCTGTTTTTGGTATTTGCTCTACCAACACAAAGAGGTCTGCAAGCTCTCCCTTCTTAATTTCAAACTCCAGCTCACAAATAGCTTCTTCACCGTAGGTATTTTTTATCACACCGTGATCTAACGCAACTTCAATTTCAGACATCCCAACTTTCAACAACCACGTTTGACGGGTGAAATCAGTACTAAATGTAGCCTGCAAACAATGGTTAATTTCCGCTGCATTCTCAAATGGCAACTGGAATTTTTCCACTAAAACGGCAAAATCAGGCTTAGGGCTGGAAAGAGGCAAATTATATTCAGGGCGAATGTGTAATCCACCTATAATCTCTCCTTTGGTTTTAAGCGTGATTTCAAATTGATGGTTTTGCGAACGAACCCGTAGTCCCATCTGCTGTGAAGCAAAAAACTGCTCCGGCGTATCGTAATAGGAATTACCTAGTTCTACCGTTTCACGAGCCAATAATTGAGCTTCTTGATTGTTCAGCCAAGTTTCGAGCGTCGGCACATTTTGTGGGTCGAGCATTATTTTCAGCTCAATTTCCGCTTGATTTTTGTTTTCCATTTCACACTACTCTGCAACGTTGTATAATCAAGCGGTCATTTTATCAATAAATTTTGCAAAATGTTTTCTAAAATTCAGCATAAACTCAATAACTTTGTTCAACGTGGTTTGGATAACCACTTACGCCTTGCCGTTACAGGCTTAAGCCGTAGCGGAAAAACTGCATTTATTACCAGCTTTGTTGATCAACTTTTACATATCAACAAATCAGGCAATACCCATTTGAATTTATTTGCTCCAGCCCGTAACGGACAAATTTTGTCTGTTAAGCGAGTAGAACAGGGGGATTTAACCATTCCTCGTTTTGAATATGACAAAAACCGCCAATGCTTTGAAGCTAATCCGCCTCGTTGGTCAAATTCCACGACGGGAATTAGCGAAATTCGCCTTGCGATTCGCTATCAAAGGCAGAACTCGCTACTCCGCCATATTAAAGAAACCGGTACGCTTTATTTAGATATTTTTGATTATCCGGGTGAATGGTTATTGGATTTACCACTTCTCTCTCTTTCCTATAAAGAGTGGTCGCAAACGCAACAAGCTGTACATAAAGATGAACGTGCGGAACTGGCTCAATCTTGGTTACAAGCGGTCAAAAAACTCGATCTTTTTGCAAAAGCCGATGAAAACTTACTGGCGGATTTGAGCCAGCAATACACCGATTATTTACTCGCGTGTAAAGCACAGGGAATGCAATATATTCAGCCGGGTAGATTTGTATTGCCAACCGAAAATACTAAAGGTGCACCTGTTTTCCAATTCTTCCCATTGTTAGATTTAAGCGAGGCGGATTGGGAAAAATTAGAACAAAGCGATAAAAACAGTTTTTTCTATACGTTAAAAAAACGCTACGAACATTACCAGAAAAAAATTGTGAAGCCGTTTTATGAGGATTATTTCTCTCAATTTGACCGCCAAGTGATTTTGGCGGACTGCCTCACACCATTAAACTATGGCTACAATGAATTTATGGAAATGAAATTAGGGCTACAACAGCTTTTTAAACACTTCCATTATGGCAATCGCTCATTGTTTAGTCGCCTGTTTTCCTCAAACATCGACAAGTTGCTCTTTATTGCCACCAAAGCAGACCATATCACCAGTGATCAAGTACCTAACTTAGAAAGCCTGATGCGACAACTTGTGCAAGAAGGCGGCAGACACGCTGAATTTGATGGCATTGAAACAGGCTATTTAGCCATTTCCGCCATTCAAGCAACTGATGCAGTAAAAGTAACTCAAAACGATAAAACCATCAGAGCCATTCGAGGCATTCGCTCAAGCGATAAAAAACAAGTTACGCTCTACCCTGGCACTGTGCCAAGCCGCTTGCCTGATAAAAACTATTGGCAATTTAACCGTTTTGAGTTCGACCAATTTGAACCGAAACAAATTGACTATGATCAACCTATCCCCCATTTGAGAATGGATTCCGTGTTGCAGTTTTTACTAGCAGATAGGTTCGAGTAATCACAAGCGGTGCTTTTTTCTCAATTTCTTGCAAATTTTTCCGAAAATTTGACCGCTTGCAAAGGTTTTCGCTGTTCACTGTTGAGCTCGTTTAAGGTAGAATTTAAAGAATTTTTATAACACTTTTAAAATTATGGCAAAAAAACCAAAAGCTGCATCAAATACGATTGCACTCAACAAACGTGCCAGACACGAATACTTTATTGAAGATGAAATTGAAGCGGGTATTGAGCTACAAGGCTGGGAAGTAAAAGCACTTCGAGCAGGAAAAGGCAATATCAGCGACAGTTATGTTATCTTC
The DNA here is from genome assembly GCF_014541205.1 of Mannheimia bovis. Taxonomy (NCBI): domain Bacteria; kingdom Pseudomonadati; phylum Pseudomonadota; class Gammaproteobacteria; order Pasteurellales; family Pasteurellaceae; genus Mannheimia; species Mannheimia bovis. Next base: position 1,786,286 of record NZ_CP061280.1, read on the forward strand.
CGAAACGGTGAAGCCTTTTTATTCGGGGCGATGATTACCCCGTTGAATATGGCATCAACTCATATTGTGTCAGACCCAACCCGTACACGAAAATTATTGCTCAATAAACGTGAGTTAGATTCGCTTTTTGGTAAAGTAAACCGTGAAGGCTACACCATTGTAGCAACCTCAATGTATTGGAAGAATGCCTGGGCGAAAGTGAAAATCGGCTTGGCAAAAGGTAAAAAACTACACGATAAACGTGAAGACATTAAAGACCGTGAATGGCAGGTCGCAAAACAACGCATTATGAAAAATGCAAATCGTGGCTAACCAATACAACATTCAAAAATAAACTGACGTGCTCAGTACGTCTTTACAAAAATAGGAAATTAATATGATCGACCAAAATCTACTTCGTACCAACCTAGATGAAATTGCACAAGCACTTAAAATTAAACGTAATTTCATTTTAGACGTAGAACGTGTAAAAACCCTTGAAGAACAACGTAAAACCTTGCAAGTGAAAACGGAAACCTTGCAAGCAGAGCGTAACACCCGCTCGAAAAATATCGGGGCAGCGAAAGCTCGTGGTGAAGATATTTCAGCACTTTTAGCAGAAGTCGATTCAATGGGTAACGAGTTAGATACCGCAAAAGTAGAGCTCGATAAAGTACAAAATGAAATCCGTGAATTGCTTTTGTCTGTACCAAACTTACCGGCAGAAGAAGTACCATTAGGTAAAGATGATAACGAAAACCTTGAAGTTTCTCGTTGGGGTGAACCTCGTCAATTTGATTTTGAAGTGAAAGATCACGTAGCTTTAGGTGAAAACTTAGGCGGGTTAGACTTTGAATCCGGCGTAAAATTGACTGCAAGCCGTTTTGTGGTAATGAAAGGCAAATTAGCCCGTTTACACCGTGCATTATCGCAATTTATGTTAGACCTACACACCGAACAACATGGCTATGTAGAAACTAACGTACCGTTTTTAGTGAACCACGACACTCTTTACGGTACAGGTCAGCTACCAAAATTCGGTGAAGATTTATTCCACACCCAGCCATTGACCGGACAAGATCCAAATGAAGTTCAGCGTTCTTATAGCTTAATTCCAACGGCTGAAGTACCGGTAACTAACTTAGTGCGTGATGTAATTATTGATGAAGAGACACTTCCATTACGTTATACCGCACATACTCCGTGCTTCCGTTCTGAAGCCGGTTCTTATGGTCGTGACACCCGTGGTTTAATCCGTATGCACCAATTCGAGAAAGTGGAAATGGTGCAAATTGTTGCCCCTGAAAAATCAATGGAAGCTTTAGAAGAATTAACCGGCCATGCGGAAAAAGTATTACAACTTTTAGGCTTGCCATACCGCAAAGTGCTACTCTGCACAGGCGATATGGGCTTTGGTTCAGCTAAAACTTACGATTTAGAAGTGTGGCTACCGGCTCAAAATACTTACCGTGAAATTTCATCTTGCTCAAATATGTGGGATTTCCAAGCTCGCCGTATGGCAGCCCGTTGCAAAGCGAAAAGCGATAAGAAAACCCGCTTGGTACATACGCTAAACGGTTCAGGTTTAGCGGTAGGTCGTACGCTCGTTGCAGTGCTTGAAAACTACCAAAATGCAGATGGCTCAATCACCGTGCCTGAGGTGTTAAGACCTTATATGGGTGGTTTGGAAGTGATTACGGCTTAATGTTTTGAATTCGATAAAACCAATCTCAGAAATGAGGTTGGTTTTTTATTTATTTTGCAAAAAACCGTCCAAATCCCACCGCTTGCCATTCAAAAAAGCCCTGTTTTGCGGTATCATCACAGCAATTTTTTAACTAATTCAACGCAAGGTTAGATTTTATGCAACAACAATACAACCCAAGTGAAATTGAACCAAAGGTTCAGCACTATTGGGCAGAAAACAAAGTTTTTAAAGCCGTTAAAGACATTACTAAAGAGAAATATTATTGCCTTTCAATGTTGCCTTATCCATCTGGCAAATTACATATGGGACACGTGCGTAACTATACGATTGGCGATGTGGTTTCACGCTACCAACGTATGATCGGCAAAAACGTACTCCAGCCAATGGGTTGGGACGCTTTCGGCTTACCGGCGGAAGGGGCTGCGGTGAAAAACAACACTGCTCCGGCTAAGTGGACGTACGAAAATATCGAATATATGAAAGGTCAGCTCAAAATGTTGGGCTTTTCTTACGATTGGGATCGTGAAGTAACCACTTGCCGCCCTGAATATTATAAATGGGAACAATGGTTCTTTACTGAGCTTTATAAAAAAGGCTTGGTCTATAAAAAAACCTCAACCGTAAACTGGTGTCCGAACGATGAAACCGTGCTTGCCAATGAGCAGGTTCACGAAGGCTGCTGCTGGCGTTGCGACACCCCTGTTGAACAACGTGAAATTCCACAATGGTTTATCAAAATTACCGACTATGCAGAAGAATTATTAAACTGCTTAGATAACTTACCGCAATGGCCGGATCAAGTAAAAACAATGCAACGCAACTGGATTGGTCGTTCAGAAGGTGTGGAAATCACCTTCAAAATTGCCGGTTCAAATGCCACCTTGCCTGTTTACACCACTCGCCCTGATACTTTCTTTGGCGTGAGCTATGTGGCAGTAGCAGCGGCTCACCCATTAGCAGAACTGGCAGCGGAGAATAACCCTGAATTAGCCGAATTTATCCGTGAGGCAAAAAACACCAAAGTCGCAGAAGCTGAACTTGCCACAATGGAGAAAAAAGGAATGGCGACAGGCTTGTTCGCTATTCACCCATTAACAGGCAAAGAAGTGCCGGTTTGGGTCGCTAACTTTGTGTTAATGCACTACGGAACAGGTGCGGTAATGGCTGTGCCGGCTCACGATGAGCGTGATTTTGAATTTGCTCAAAAATACGATTTGCAAATTAATCAAGTAATTCAACCGCTTGATGGTTCAGAATGGGACTTCAGCAAAGCAGCCTATACTGAACATGGTAAATTAGTGAATTCTGCTGAATTTGACGGTTTAGAGTTCGATGCAGCGTTTAATGCGATTGCCGATAAATTAGAATCAATGGGCGTGGGCAAACGCCAAGTGAATTTCCGTCTGCGTGACTGGGGGGTTTCCCGCCAACGTTATTGGGGTGCACCAATTCCAATGATGACAACTGAAGATGGCAAAGTGGTAACCGTTCCATTAAACGATTTACCGGTTATTCTGCCTGAAGATGTGGTAATGGACGGTGTGAAAAGCCCGATTAAAGCTGATCCTGAATGGGCAAAAACCACTTACAACGGCAAACCTGCATTGCGTGAAACAGACACTTTCGATACCTTTATGGAATCATCGTGGTATTATGCACGCTACACTTGTCCGCAATATTCTGAGGGAATGTTAGATTCTGATGAGGCAAACTACTGGTTACCGGTGGATCAATATATCGGCGGTATTGAGCACGCTACAATGCACTTGCTCTACTTCCGTTTCTTCCATAAATTATTGCGTGATGCGGGTATTCTAAATTCAGACGAGCCGGCAACTAAACTTTTATGTCAAGGTATGGTGCTTGCCGATGCGTTCTACTACACCAGCCCAACTAACGAGCGGATTTGGGTAAGCCCAACGCAAGTCACCTTGGAGCGTGATGAGAAAGGCAGAATCATTAAAGCAACCGATCCTGAAGGACGGGAATTGGTTCACAGTGGTATGACCAAAATGTCGAAATCGAAAAATAACGGTATCGACCCACAAGAAATGGTGGAAAAATATGGTGCAGACACTGTTCGCTTATTTATGATGTTCGCATCGCCTGCAGAAATGACCCTTGAATGGCAAGAATCCGGCGTAGAAGGGGCTAAGCGTTTCTTAGGTCGTGTGTGGAATTTAGTCTATGAATATGTTCAAAACCCGGCAACTGCTGGTTTAGATGTGAATGGGTTAAACAAAGCACAAAAAGAGCTACGCCGTGATGTACATAAAACCATTGCGAAAGTATCTGATGATATTGGTCGCCGCCAAACTTTCAATACCGCGATTGCGGCGGTAATGGAATTAATGAATAAGCTAACCAAAGCCCCACTTGAGTCTGAACAAGACAAAGCGGTAATGGCTGAAGCATTAAGTGCAGTGGTGCGTATGCTCTACCCAATCACACCGCATATCTGTTTTGAATTATGGCAAGCTTTAGGTAATGAAAAAACTATCGACTTCGCTCCTTGGGTTCAAGCAGATGAAACCGCAATGGTGGAAGATGAAAAACTCGTTGTGGTGCAAGTAAACGGTAAAGTGCGTGGTAAAATCACGGTTTCTGCAACAGCAACCGAAGATGAAGTTAAAGCGATTGCAAAAGCTGACCCAAACGTTGCTAAATTCTTAGATGGTCAGGAGATCATCAAAGAAATCTACATTCCGTTTAAAATGTTGAGCTTTGTGGTTAAAAGCTAAATCCTTCTCTCCCCTTGTGGGAGAGAGACCGAAAAATGCACCATTTAGGTGTATTTTTCAGAGAGAGGGGTAAATAACAAGCGGTCATTTTTACTGACATTTCTGCAAAAATCCTCTCTCCCTGCTTTTTCTTCTAAACGAAGAAAAATCTATCCCTCCCCCACAAGGGGAGATGGGGAAACCAACAAGGAAATCTAATTATGCTTAAAAAACTCTCTCTCCTTGCTGTATTTGCTCTAACAGCTTGCGGTTGGCATTTCAAAAACAACGAAATATTACCTGAATCACTCAGAACATTAACCTTCGAAAGTGCAGATCAACATAGTGAAATGTCTCGCATTTTGCGTAACCAATTGCAATTAAGCGATGTAAAATTAGTGCCAAGTAATGCGAATGTTACAAAACTTCGCCTTGTTTCAACATCAGCAGATAGCAAAGTTGTTTCTGTTTTTAAACAAGCCCGTGAAGCAGAAAAAATCTTAACCTTAAATGTTGAAGCCATTGCTGATATTCCAAATAAAGGGCAATATCCACTAGAAGTTTCGGTTCACCGCACTTTCTTTGATGACTCTCGTGCAGCCCTTGCAAAATCAGCAGAACAAGAGATGATTATGAAAGATATGTATGAGCAGGCTTCTCGTCAGCTTATTATTAAAATGGCAACATTGAAAAAAGAACTTTCAAAATAATTATTATAAGGGCGAAGCCTTTTTCGCCCATTGTTATCTCTATGCAAAAAATCTTCCCGGAAACACTTCAGCACTCTTTAAGCAAAGGATTACAACCCTTTTATCTATTAACAGGGAACGATTTACTTTTGGTTAATGAAACCAAAGATTTAATTATTCAAATTGCCCGCTCAGACGGCTTTGATGAAAAGAAAGAGATTGAAATTAAGAATGACACAAACTGGGAAACTCTTTTTGAAGCAACTCAAGAGATGGGGTTATTTTTTACACGCCAAATTCTTATTCTCAATTTTCCCGATTCGCCAACGGCTACACAATTAAAAAAACTTGCTGAGCTTTGTGCTTTAATTCATTCTGATCTACTCTTTATTTTGCATTTACCAAAATTTTCCAAAACGATGGAAAAGCAGGCTTGGTTTAGCCAAATTGAACCTCAATTAGTGCAAATTAATTGCCAAACGCCCGAAATTAGCAAACTACCGCAATGGTTAAATAATCGAGTCAAAGAGATGAATTTACAGATTGAGGCTGAAGCAAATCAGCTACTCTGCTATAGCTACGAGGGCAACTTACTTGCATTAAAACAAGCATTACAGCTGCTACAGCTTCAATGCAATGATAGCAAAATTACCCTTAATAAAGTCAAAGAAATGGTAGAGAATTCAGCTCAATTTACCCCATTCCAATGGATTGATGCCCTTTTCGAAGGGAAAATAGGGCGAGCTCAACGCATTTTACATCATCTCCAAAATGAAGAAGTGCAAGCGGTTGTTTTATTACGCATTGTACAAAAAGAGCTAATGATTTTACTTGAAATTACCCGCTCTCCAACACCAGTATTAAGTGAGCAAGCTCTCTTTAATGGTAATTTACGAACAGAATTTGACCGATTGAAGATCTGGCAAAATCGCAGACCATTCTACAGCCAAGTGGTACAACGTTTAACCTATAAAAAACTTTACGCCTTAATCCAACAGCTTGCTGAATTAGAGCGTAAAATAAAACAAGAATTTAGCGATGATATTTGGCTAGAGCTAGAGCGTTTCTCTGCTCAATTTGCATAACTAATATTTCTCCAAATCTTCACTGAAAAGCTCCGCCTCTTCACTCGCTATGGCGTGCTTTTCCGCCGCCCAATCGCCTAAATCAATGATCTGACAACGCTCACTACAAAATGGGCGGTATTTACTTTCCTTATTCCAAACCACTTCTTTTTCACAAGTTGGACAATTTACGATGGTTTCTGGCATTCTTTCTCCTTTTTTGCTAATACCAAGTATTTATGATGTAACGCTTGAACCTGTTCTTTAATTAAAGGTAATCCTTGCTCAAGTAGCAGATTATTTTCAATCACATCATCAGCGTAGCTTAATCTTTCCGCATGGCTCACTTGAGCAGCCATTATATTTTTAATGGTTTCAACTTTGCTTTTATCCCGCCGAGTAGCTCGTTCCAATTGAATTTCCGGGCTAACATCAACCACTAATACTCTATCGCAAAGCTCGGTTAATTTATTTTCAATTAATAACGGAACAACCCAAATCACATAACAAGCGGTCGATTCTTGCAATTTTTTTACCATTTCTGCTCGAATAGCTGGGTGGAGCAAATTATTTAACCACGTTTTTTCTGCCTCATTATTAAACACAATTTGGCGAAGTGCGGTACGGTCTAGCTCTTTTTCGTCGGTTAAAATCTGTTGTCCGAAATGCTCGACAATTTTTTCTAATAACGGCGAGCCTTTTTCCACTACTTGGCGGGCGACAATATCCGCATCAATAATTTCCACGCCTAGCTCGGCAAATAAATTAGACACTGTTGTTTTACCACTGCCAATTCCGCCTGTTAAGCCGACAACGTAAGTCATAAAAATTCCTCAAAATTAAAGTTTCTCAATTCTAGTAATTAATCCCTCTGCTTTCAAGCGTTACAACAGCACTCATCGCCAAACTAATAAACGGAATAAATGCCAACTTTTCTAAGTTTTGCTTTTTTATCCACCAATAAGCAAAATAGTAAAAAATACCTAGCAAACAGGCAATTAATATCAGCAATAACATTTTTTCTACATCAAATAAGGGAGATAAAGCTAGTAATAACAACATATCGCCAGAACCAAATGTTTCTTTTTTAAAAATAATAGAAGAGAAAAGAGCTATGAATAGGCAAAATAATGAGGTAAACAATAAAGTCTCATTATGGAAATTATTTAATCCTTTCCATAAAACAAGTAGAAAAATAAGCCCGATATAGCGAGTATCTGTCAGGTAGTAGCAAATATCTAAAAGGGAGAGAAAACAAAGTAGAATAAAAATTACGCCAATAGTCAGATTTTCCGAACAATACATAATAAGTGGAAAAAGCAAAAAAAAGAGGTTTGCCCATCTTGTTTGTTGAGGTTTTAACGCAGATTGTGCAATAAATTCCTGTTCGCTTAACTCAAACTGATGGATTGAGCTCACTTCTTGATAAATTTGCTGGTTTATTCGTGTCGCAAATCTTGGGATTTCCGCTTTAAACCAAAATGCGGATAAAATGGAAAGTAAAAGCCACATAAATTACTCCACTAAACTTCCCATATCAAAAATCGGTAAGTATAGCCCGACAATAATCGTGCCGACAATCACGCCCATTAGTAGCATCAACATTGGCTCTAATAACTGGGAGAGAATATCAATTTGATAATCCAGTTTTTGTTGGTATATCTCGCTAATATGCTCACACATTTTAGCAACATTGCCGCTCCGCTCGCCTATTTCGATCATTTGTGGCATCTCTAAGCCAAATACATTTGGGTTAATGCCTTGCGAAAATTTATAGCCTTGCTGCAAAAGATTAAGCATAAACTCAACCTCTTTTTGTAAGATAGGATCATCGCTTTTTTCGGATAAAAACGATTTTAATGCGATATCTAACGGAATATGAGCATTCAACATTAATGCAATATTTTGGCTAAAAAAGACTATTCGTGCTTGTTCTATAATTTGCCTAAAAATAGGGAGTTTAGACAATAACCTAAGTTTCAATTTCGTCCTCCAATTCCCTCTTTTTGCAAAAAATAAGAAAAAAATGACCGCTAGTAATAATAAAGTGAATAAAAGGTTTTTCTGCTCAATCAAACATCGAGAAAGAGAAAATAAAATGTCGGTAATCAGTGGTAAAGCTTGTGCTTTTGTACCATAAAGCTCGGCAAATTGTGGCACGATAAATACTAAAAGCCCGATAGAAAGAGAGAGTGAGATAAACAGTACTATTACAGGATAAAACAGGATTTTCTTAACCTTTTTAGCCAATTTATCTGCCTTAACTCTGCTTTCCGCTAAATTGGTTAAAATAAAACCGAGTTTTCCACTCTGCTCGCCCATTTTAATCAGTTGAATTTCTTGGTTAGTAATAAATTTATTGAGTTTTTCTAAAGATTGCGAAAAAGAGTAACCGCTTTCAATTAACTGAATTAATTCACTTAGCCATTGATATAACCTAATATTTCGGCAATTTTGTAAAATCAAAAAGAGAGCTTGCTTTAATGGAACGGCAGAATTCACTAACAATGCCAGTTGAGATAAAAATTGGCTGATCTCCTCTTTTTTCGGATTTTGCGAAAAGACAAAATTTCGGCTAACTCGAATTTGTTCATAACCTTTTGCAAGTAATGTGCTTTCAAGCTCTTCTCGGCTTAAAGATAACAGCCTACCTTTACGCTTTTGTTGAAAACGATCTATCGCTTTCCAATGAAATTCATAAATTTTAACCATTACCTAACACCCTAAAAATTTCTGCCTGATTGGTTTTTCCTTCCGCTAATTTTTCTTTCGCACTTTCAGCTAAGGTTTCAAAATCTAAACAAGCGGTCGTTTTTTCAAAATTTTTTGCAGATCGACTGAATAGTTGATACACCCCAATTCTGCCTTTATAACCCTGATAACAATGCTCACAACTAATGCCACCACATTTTGTGCAAGTTCGTCTTAATAAACGTTGAGCCACCACAAGCAATAACGCATTTTTCAGCTCGAATTCTTTTATCCCGAGTTGCAACAATCGCTCAATTGCAGAAGGAGCATCATTGGTATGCAATGTTGAAAGCACTAAATGCCCTGTTTGAGCCGCTCTCAAGGCAATTTCCGCACTCTCTTCATCACGAATTTCCCCAAGCATAATGATGTCTGGATCTTGACGGAGAAAGGTTCTCAACAGTTGGCTGAAATCAAGATTAATGCCCCTGTTTACTTGGGTTTGAATAATACCTTCTATCTCAATTTCAATCGGATCTTCTACCGTTAATATATGCTTTTCGCTAGTATTAAGATGGCTTAATGCACTATATAAAGTGATACTTTTTCCGCTACCTGTTGGACCTGTTACTAAAATTAATCCTTGAGGTTGGTTGAGTGCATTGAGTAATGTTTCTTTTTGGTTTTGGTTAAAACCTAACTCCAGAAAATCCAAATTAGTCGGTTTATTCTTTTGAAGCCGAAGGACGACTTTTTCACCCAAATGGGTAGGTAAAGTTGAAACTCGGAAATCTAAGATTTCCGCTAAAATTGTTTTGAAGTGAAATTGCCCATCTTGTGGTAAACGGGTTTCACTAATATCTAATTTAGCCAATAATTTAATGCGAGAAATCAGTCTACTCGATAAACTTTGTGGGAGTGTTTTATAAATATGCAGCACGCCATCAATTCTCAGCCGAATGAGTAATTTCTCTTTTTGCGGTTCAAGATGAATATCTGAAGCGTTATTTTTTAAACAGAATTTAAACAGATTATCTAAAATTTGGATAATCGGATCATTTCTGTCTATTTGCTCCGAATGTGCTAATGAATACGCTACATTATCCTCATAAATTTCACTCTGCAAACTACTCTGTTCGGGTGAAAGGGCATTGAGCAGAAACTTCAATTCATCGGAGGAAATCAAAACAGGTTCAATTTGCTTATGGTAGATAAAGGCAAAAATCTCACAAGCACTGATATTTTGCATATCGTCTACCGCCAACCATAATTGAGATTGTGTTTCTTGAAGTGGCACAGCCAAATATCGCAATAAAATCTGTTTTTCATTGCAATTTTTCTGCCACTGCTCGCTCGAAATTTCAATCATTTCTTGGTTGGCTAAATCGGTAACTGAATACGACATTTTGATTTCCTCAAGATGAATTAGTCGTTTGATGCAGCTGATGCGGTATTACAAAAGCCTGCAGGGAAAAGGCTGGTATCTTTACCGCTACAACTCGATGACCAACTAATCGTATTGTTTGCAAATTTTGGTGTTAACGTATAACTATAACCTTCAAGCGAGCCTTTGCCTGTTACGGTAATAATGCCTTTAGTTACGGTAATCGAATTAAGATATTTGGTTTCATTACCACTCGTTTTATTGGCTTGAATACCATTTGTACCACCGGAGCAATTATCCAGCCCATTACTATTATAAATACACAGCTCAACATCTGATTTATAAGAAGCCGAAGCCCGCAACAGCTCCGATAACGCTGCTTTTTGCGTATAAGAGTTGTAGGACGGAATTGCAATGGTTGCAAGAATGGCAATGATCGCAATCACGATCATCAACTCAATTAAGGTAAACGCCTTGTGTAATTGACGAGTGTAAAGCGGTCGAAAATGGACAATTTTTTGCATATAAATTCCTTATGAATAAAACGCCAAAACAGCTTGGCGATGAAAGTGTGCAAATTTTTTACCATTTTTGCGATAAACAAATTTCAATTTTTCGATGCAGATCGAAAAAATAAAATTTCCATCTGTTTATCTATACAGTTTTTTGCTAGAATTCCATAAATTTGAGGATTGAGGATAAAAAATGGCAAAAGCACCAAAAACCGCCTATGTTTGTAATGATTGCGGTGCAGAATATTCCCGTTGGATGGGGCAATGCAAAGAATGTAAGGCTTGGAATACGATTAGCGAAGTACGATTAATTTCGAGTAAAGAAGCTGCAAAATCTGACCGCTTCAGTGGCTATGCAGGCGAAACCTCAGGCAAAGTACAGGCACTTTCCGATATTAGCCTACAAGAAGTACCTCGTTTTAGTAGTGGCTTTAATGAGCTGGATCGTGTGCTAGGTGGTGGTGTTGTGCCGGGTTCGGCTATTTTGATTGGTGGACACCCCGGTGCCGGGAAAAGTACATTATTGCTACAAGTAATGTGCGGATTGGCTCAACATATCCCAACTCTCTACGTAACAGGGGAAGAATCATTACAACAAGTTGCAATGCGTGCTAATCGTTTGGGTTTACCTACGCAAAATCTAAAAATGCTCTCTGAAACTTCTGTAGAGCATATTTGCAATATTGCCGACCAAGAAAAGCCGAAAATTATGGTGATCGACTCTATACAAGTAATGCACTTGTCAGATATTCAATCTTCTCCCGGCAGTGTTTCACAGGTTCGAGAATGTGCCTCGTTTTTAACTCGTTATGCCAAAACCCGCCAAGTGGCAATTATTATGGTTGGGCACGTTACTAAAGATGGTACGCTTGCCGGTCCAAAAGTATTAGAACACGCGATTGATGCCTCATTATTACTGGAAGGTGAATCTGACTCTCGTTTTAGAACCTTACGTAGCCAAAAAAACCGCTTTGGTGCGGTCAATGAATTAGGCGTATTTGCAATGACAGAGCTGGGCTTGAAAGAAGTTAAAAACCCTTCTGCCATTTTCTTGAGCCGTAGCGAAGAGCAAACACCGGGTAGCTCGGTAATGGTGCTTTGGGAAGGAACACGTCCATTGCTGGTGGAAATTCAAGCATTGGTGGATCACTCGATGCTGGCTAACCCTCGCCGTGTAGCAGTTGGTTTAGATCATAACCGTTTATCGCTATTACTTGCCGTTTTGCATCGACACGGCGGATTACAAATGTCGGATCAAGATGTTTTTGTGAACGTGGTTGGTGGCGTGAAAGTAACAGAAACCAGTGCCGATCTCGCCTTGATCTTAGCGTTAATTTCAAGTTTCCGAAATCGCCCTTTGCCGCAAGATTTGGTGGTATTTGGCGAAGTAGGATTAGCTGGTGAAATCCGCCCTGTTACCAGCGGACAAGAACGTATCAGCGAAGCCGCTAAACACGGCTTTAGGCGAGCGATTATTCCACACGGAAACGCTCCCAAAAAAGCGATTAAAGATATGGAGGTATTTACCGTGAAAAAACTCAGCGATGCGTTAGATATTCTTGGCAATCTATAAAATAACAATACCGCTTAAAGCTAGGCTATAAGCGGTCTTTTTTCACTAAAATTTTACGCCTGTGCGACTTCGGATTTATTACCTTTAAAAATATAATACAAATTAATACAAACCACCAAAGCATTCAAACCTGTTACCGGAATTGAGCCAATCAGCAAACCATAAACCACAAAACAGGCACAACCTAATGAATTGACTAAACGAAGTTTAATTACATCTTTTAATAAAAACGAACTAGCAACTAATACCATTGCAACATAGCCTAAAATTTCAACATAGTTCATTGAAGTCTCCTCAAATTAAAATAAACACCTATATTCTAAAATGTCTGCGATTATTTGTATCTAAGGCTAAAAATAGCAAAGGTTTGCGTTCACATTTTTTATTTCTAATTGATTATTTATTCATCATTAGCAACGTTCAAGCACCATAAAATGGCAACGATATAGATTATTTTCATCAATTTCTGACCATTTTTCTTCAACTAACTGCCAATTTTCTTCATCAAATTCAAAGAAGGTATCGCCCTCAATTTCTGCCTGAATTTCGGTTAAATAAAGCGTATCTGCCGTTGGTAAGGCTTGTTTAAATAACTCTCCGCCACCGATAATCATAATTTCATCGCTATTTGCAAAACTTTTGGCTAATTCGACCGCTTGTTCCAACGATGTTGCCGAATAAGCCCCTTCCACCTCAAAACCTGAACGAGAAAGAATAACATTCGGGCGTTTTGGCAATAACCGCCCGATAGATTCATAGGTTTTCCGCCCCATAATTACCGGTTTTCCCACCGTATTTTGGCGAAACCAGGCTAAATCTACAGGTAAATACCACGGCATTTGGTTATTTTTACCGATAACTTTATTCTTTGTTCTGGCAACGATGACGCTAATTTTCATTTTCTATCCTTTTATGCAATTTGGTTTGATTTTATATCAAATTAAGCGTGATTTTACACCTTAAAAGTGATAATTTTATTCACATAATTTTTAATATAAAGTGAAGCCGTTATGTCAAAAACTATCGTCATTAAATTTGGAACAAGCACTCTCACCCACGGCACAAAAAGTTTAAGCCGTCCCTATATGCTGGAATTGGTGAAACAAATTGCACAGTTACACCAAAATCACCGAGTAATAGTAGTAACTTCCGGTGCAGCCGCAGCAGGGCGTGATTACTTAGGACACCCTGAGTTACCCAAAACATTAGCATCCAAGCAAATGTTAGCCGCAGTTGGGCAAAGCCAGCTCATTCGTGTATGGGAAAATTTATTTGATATTTACAATATTCATATCGGGCAGATGCTATTAACTCGAGCAGATCTGGACGATCGTGAACGTTTTCTAAATGCCCGTGATACGCTTGATGCCTTGCTTGCTCAGAAAATCATTCCAGTGATCAATGAAAATGATGCCGTTGCCACCGAAGAGTTTAAAGTAGGCGATAACGATAATTTATCTGCATTAGTTGCTATCCTTGCTCAGGCAGATCAGCTCTATTTATTGACCGATCAAGAAGGGTTATTCAGTGCCGATCCTCGCTCAACCCCTGATGCTAAATTGCTCTCGATAGTTGAAAAAATCACGCCTGAAATCCGACAAATTGCAGGTGGTAGTTCAACCGGATTAGGCACAGGCGGAATGAGTACCAAAATTACCGCAGCTGATATTGCTACTCGTTCAGGCGTAGAAACCATCATAGCATCAGGTTCTCGCCCAAATGTGTTGGTGGATTTAGCTAATGGAGAAAATATCGGCAGTAAATTTTTAGTGCAATCTGACCGCTTGGAAGGCAGAAAACGTTGGTTATTTGCCGCTCCACAAGTGGGTGAAATTGTGGTCGATCTCGGAGCAGAAAAAGCCTTGCTTGAACACAAATCACTACTGCCTGTGGGCGTTTCACACATTAAAGGCGAGTTTACACGGGGGGAAGTGATTAAAATCTTCAACCAAGATGGGAAACCAATTGCACTTGGTATTGCCCGTTATAGCAGTGAGGCACTACTTCGCATTAAAGGTAAAAAATCGAAAGAGATTGAATCGCTACTCGGTTATGAATTTGGCTCGGTTGCCGTTCACAGTGATGAAATGGTGGTGTATTAATGGAACTGGGAATTGATATTTTAGCTATTTTATTTGGTGTTGCTATACTTGCCGGCTTTATTGATGCAATTGCCGGCGGTGGCGGTTTACTCACTATTCCGGCATTGATGGCGGCAGGGTTGCCACCGGCAATGGCTTTAGGTACAAATAAATTACAAGCCTGTGGTGGATCATTTTCTGCTTCATTTTATTTTATTCGCAAAAAAGCGGTCAATTTAAAACAAATTTGGCTACTAATTTTATGTACATTTATTGGCTCGGCTGCCGGCACTATTTTTGTTCAAAGCATTGATGTGGAATTTCTGAAAACGTTACTCCCATTTTTAATTTTGATTATTGGCATCTATTTTTTAGTCAGCCCAAGTGTAGGCGATGAAGATCGCAAACAACGAATTAGCTTTACTGTATTTGCATTTACCGCTTCCGTTGCACTCGGTTTCTATGACGGTATGTTTGGACCTGCAACAGGCTCTTTTATTACATTAGCCTTTATTTTGTTACTAGGTTTTAATCTCCCGAAAGCAGTCGCACACGCAAAAGTGATTAATTTTACCTCTAACTTCGCCTCACTTATTTTCTTTACCATTGGTGGTGCAGTTATCTGGAAAGTCGGCTTAATAATGATGGTCGGGCAATTTATTGGTGGCACACTCGGTGCTAAAATGGTAATGACTAAAGGCAAAAAATTAATCCGCCCAATGCTGGTAACAATGTCCTTTATTATGGTTGCCAAAATGCTCTACGAACAAGGAATTTTTAATTAACAATGAATAAAGCAAAACGCATTGAAATTTTAACCCGCTTACGCAATGAAAACCCAAAGCCAACCACTGAACTCAATTATAGTAATCCATTTGAATTACTCATTGCGGTTATTCTCTCTGCACAAGCAACCGATAAAGGGGTAAACAAAGCGACCGATAAATTATTCCCTATAGCCAATACACCACAAGCAATTTTAGATTTAGGAGTTGATGGGCTAAAAGAATACATCAAAACCATCGGCTTATTTAATAGCAAAGCGGAAAATATTATCAAAACTTGTCGGGATCTGATTGAAAAACATAATGGCGAAGTGCCGGAAGATCGTGATGCTCTCGAAGCTCTTGCCGGTGTAGGTAGAAAAACAGCGAATGTGGTAATGAATACTGCTTTCGGACACCCAACCATTGCGGTGGATACCCATATTTTCCGAGTGTCTAACCGCACCAATTTCGCTCCCGGCAAAAATGTGGTACAAGTTGAAGAAAAATTACTTAAAGTTGTGCCAGATGAATTTAAAGTGGATGTTCACCATTGGCTGATTTTACACGGTCGTTACACTTGCGTTGCCCGTAAGCCACGTTGCGGTTCGTGTATTATTGAAGATTTATGTGAGTTTAAAGAAAAAACGGATATGTAGTAACAAGCGGTTGCTTTTTTGAGATTTTTTGCAAATGGATATTTATTTAGTGGGCGGTGCGGTGCGAGATCAGCTTCTCGGCTTACCCGTGAAAGACCGAGATTTTTTAGTGGTGGGGGCAACTGCTGAACAATTATTAGCCCAAGACTTTCAACAAGTGGGAGCAGATTTTCCTGTTTTCCTCCACCCCGAAACTAAAGAAGAGTATGCTCTAGCCCGCCAAGAGCGTAAGCAGGGTAAAGGTTACAATGGCTTCATCTGCGATTTCTCACCAACTGTAACCCTTGAGCAAGACTTAATCCGCCGAGATTTAACCATTAATGCCATTGCACAAGATGAAGCTGGAAAGATTTTCGACCCCTATGGTGGTGTTCAAGACCTAGAAAACAGAATTTTACGCCATATCTCCCCTGCTTTTAGTGAAGACCCGTTGCGTGTATTACGTGTCGCCCGCTTTGCTGCTCGCTTTCACACCTTTGGATTTACCATTGCAGATGAAACCTTAGCCTTAATGCAAGAGCTTTCTAGCAGCGGTGAGCTAGAAAACCTCACTGCTGAACGAATATGGCTTGAGACAGCGAAAGCCTTCGCAGAAGAAAGTCCTCAAGTTTATTTTAATGTTTTACGCCAAGTTGGGGCGTTAAAAGTGCTTTTCCCCGAAATTGATAAACTTTTTGGTGTGCCACAACCCCCTCAACACCACCCAGAGATTGATTCCGGCATACATACTTTAATGGTATTAAAGCAGGCTAAGCAACTTGCAAAAAATGCGGAAAATCCGACCGCTTTACTCTTCTCTGCCCTGTGCCACGACTTAGGAAAAGGGCTAACCTCTTCAGATATTCTCCCGCATCATTACGGACACGAGGTAAAAGGCATTCAACCCACTCGAAATTTAGCCAATCGACTCAAAATTCCAACAGAGGTTAAAGATTTTGCTCTTTTAGTAACTGAATACCATACCCATTGCCACAAAATGGCAGAACTTCGTCCAGAAACCGTGATCAAGTTGTTTAATGCCCTTGATGTTTGGCGAAAACCACAACGCTTTTTCGATTTCTTATTAGCCTGCGAAGCCGATGCAAAAGGACGATTAGGCTTTGAAAACCGCGAGTACTCCCAAGCTGAACTTGCAAAAAAATATTACCAAGCCGCAATGCAAGTTGATGCACAACAAGTCATTCAAGACGGTTTTGAAAAGCAGGGTATTAAAGAAGAGATGAATAAGCGTAGAGCTTATGCTGTGAAAAAACTAAAAACAAGCACATTGTTAATGTATTGAATATAAAAAACCTAAAGCCAATGCTTTAGGTTTTCTTTTTTACTCGTACTCTTCTAACCAAATGGTTAAAATCGCTTCTAAAATATGCTCATTTGATGCTTCAGGATCATCATCGAAATCTTCCATTTCGCAGATCCATTTGTGCATATCGGTAAAACGTACGGTGGTTGGATCTAAATCTGGATTCATATCATACAGATTTTCTGCGATCATTCGGGTGTCTGTCCATTTCATTAGTGTGCCGCCTCATTTGCGTGGTTTAAGTTATATTTTGGAATTTCCACAACAAGGTCTTCCTCGCCAACAACACATTGGCAACTTAAACGGCTATCCATTTCCAAGCCCCAAGCCTTGTCTAACATATCTTCTTCTTGATCTGTTGTGTCGTTTAAAGAGTCAAAGCCCTCACGAATTACTACGTGGCAAGTGGTACAAGCACAAGAACAGTCGCAAGCGTGATGAATTTCAACACCGGCATCGTGTGCAACTTCTAATAAATTATCCCCAGCTTTAGCTTCAACAACCATACCTTCTGGGCAGAACTCTTCGTGTGGAAGAAATACAATTTTTGGCATCTTAATTTTCCTTTAATTAATCCCATTCAATATTATCTATATGCTCACCAATGAAGTTAAGAACTTCGTCTTCATTC
The DNA here is from genome assembly GCF_014541205.1 of Mannheimia bovis. Lineage (NCBI taxonomy): Bacteria > Pseudomonadati > Pseudomonadota > Gammaproteobacteria > Pasteurellales > Pasteurellaceae > Mannheimia > Mannheimia bovis. Next base: position 1,804,044 of record NZ_CP061280.1, read on the forward strand.
TCAACCAAATAGACAATAATATTTTTCAATTCTCTCGCTTTTTCTTTGTTTTTTTCCGAAAGCGGATAAGTTACATAATAGCACCCTGCTTCAGGATCTTCCTCTAATAACTCTAATAGGCTTGGTCGATAAATACTGAGATAAGCTCTTAAAAATGCTGCCCAATTATAGCCATTCATATAAGCAACGTCATATTCATCATTAATCCGCTCGCCCAATTCAAAAATACGGTTATCTTCTAAATCAAACTCCACTGCAACCGTTCTAAACTGCTCTGAGAGCTCGATTTTTACATAATTAGACATAACAGGCTCCTTATGCAAGATCGTCCATCTTTTTCCCTGCTAACGCTTTTTGAATGGATAAATTCATACGGCGTGCAGCAAACTCTTGTGTAGCTAAATCTAAATCTTTAATCCCTTGCTGAATGGCTAGACGATCAGTACCTGATTTTAGCTCAATTAAACGAGCTAATTCTGCTTCAATCGCTTTAAATTCTTCAATGCTTAATACTTCTGAGCCATCTTCTTTCAAAGCCACTACAACGCTATCAATCACACGGTCTGCTTCTACCCTTTGTTCAACAAGCTGGCGAGCTTCCATATCATCTTTCGCATTTGTCATAGAAGATTTGATCATCTGCGTAACTTCTTCATCAGTTAAGCCATAAGATGGCTTAATTTGAATAGATGCCTGAACCTTCGTAGATTTTTCCATTGCTGTTACATTCAATAAACCGTCTGCATCAACTTGATAAGTTACTCGAACTTGTGCCACACCTGCTGCCATTGCGGGAATACCACGTAGAGTAATTTTACCTAACGAACGGCAATCTTCCACTAATTCACGCTCGCCTTGTAAGACGTGGATTGTCATTGCAGTTTGACCGTCTTTTGCGGTGGTAAATTCTTGTGCTCGAGCAACAGGAATGGTGGTATTACGTGGAATAATTTTTTCCACCAAACCGCCCATTGTTTCAATACCGAGTGATAACGGCACAACATCCAGCAACAACATATCGGCATCAGGTTTGTTGCCGACTAAAATATCTGCTTGCACCGCAGCACCAATCGCTACCACTTTATCCGGGTCAATTGAAGTTAATGGCGTTTTACCAAAAAATTCGCCGACACTTTCACGTACAAACGGCACACGGGTTGAACCGCCCACCATTACCACTTCCAATACCTCTTCTGCTTCCACTCCTGCATCTTTTAATGCACGGCGACAAGTAAGTAATGAGCGTTTTACAAGCGGTTGAATTAACTCATTAAATTGCAAACGACTGACTTTTCCAGTCCAATTTGCAAATTTCACCTCAAACTCGACCGCTTGTGAAAGGGCAACTTTTGTTTGAGTTGCTAAGGTTAATAATTCACGCTGTTCGCTTGCAGTTTGCGGTTTATAACTAGCTTGTTCGGAGATCCAATCAGCTAATAAATGGTCGAAATCATCACCACCGAGAGCGGTATCACCTGCGGTTGCCAGTACTTCAAATACGCCTTTGCGTAAACGTAAAATAGATAAATCGAAAGTTCCACCGCCTAAATCATAAACGGCAATGACACCTTCTTGACCACTGTCTAAACCATAAGCAATCGCAGCCGCTGTCGGTTCATTTAGTAAGCGTAATACATTTAAGCCTGCAAGCCGTGCTGCATCTTTCGTGCTTTGGCGTTGAGCATCATCAAAATATGCAGGAACAGTAATAACTACTCCCGATAATTCTCCTCCCAAACGTTTTTCTGCGAATTGTGTTAAGTGGCTTAAAATATCTGCTGAAACTTCAATCGGGCTTTTATTCCCTTGTGCTGTTTGAATGAGCGGCAAGCCGTTTTCACTCGCATTAAATTGATAAGGTAAATTGGTATAACGTTGCTCAACATCAGCAAGCGAACGACCAATTAAACGCTTAGCTGAAATAACTGTATTTTGCGGATCAAGTGCTGCTTTAGCAAAAGCCTCAACGCCTACTGTTTTTTCCACCTCGCTGTAATGCACTACCGATGGCACTAATGCTCTTTCTTGTTCATCTAACAACACTTGCACCTGCCCGCTACGAACAGTTGCAACCAATGAATTTGTTGTGCCTAAATCAATCCCCACTGCTAATCTATGTTGATGTGGTGCAGCGGTTTGACCCGGTTCAGAAATTTGTAATAATGCCATTATACTTTTATCTCTCTAAATTCTATTACCCTTTCCCTTGTGGGAGAGTAAAAACTAAGCCACCGAATACCCCATATTTTCAGGTGCAAAGACACTTTGGTAGTGGCGTTCAATCGGCACGGCAATTTTACTGTTTAAATCTAAAATTTGATGACCTTGCAATTTATCAACATCAGCTTGCCAGTTTTCCCAGCGTAATGCTTTATAGAAATCGTTTACATCGCCCGCTAATGCCCAGCCTAAAAATTCAGAATAGCCGAAATTTAAATTTTCCCATTTATGCGTTTTCGGGTGATGGTAATACACTTTGCCGATATCAGCTCCAATTCCACCTGCATTAATAGCAAAATAACCACCAATCGCATCATCCGCAATCAGCAAATGGCTTGGTTGTTCACCTGATTGCTTAAAAGTTTTGCCGAAGTTCCAATCAAATAAACCTCTCGGTAATTTTTCGTTACCTGAGCCTAAAATACGTAGCCAACCGTGATCAATTAGTACCCCGCCTGTTTCATAAAGCATTGCTCCAAGCGGAGAGCGAGTGGAAAGCTGCATTCCGACTAATGCTGAACCGGCATCTTCAGGGTAACTTGCCAAAATCTGATAATGGTTTTTTGCTTGGGTAAACCAATCTCTCAAAATTAACCAAGCGGATTGCTTATCTAATAATTCTTCTAATGCTTTCATTGCAAAATTTCCTCAAAATTAACCCGCTTGTTACTATAGCTCAAAAAACTTTTCTTCTACTTTCTCAATTTGAATAATCAATTTTTTGAAATAGCGTAATTTATCGGTTAGGGCATTGGCTATTTGCCATTGCTGTGCATTTAATTCTGTTTCAAGCTGTTGAAGTACAGATTTTTGTTCTGTTTTAATTTGTTTTAAAAAAGCAGTTAATTCAGTTTCATCTCTGCTATGCTCAATCGTTTCGAGCTTTTCGTGCCATTCTAACTGCTGCATTAAGAAATCCACATCTCGCATACTCTTTTCTTCGAGATTTTTGGCTTCACCTGTGTGAATTTCAATAATGGCTTCCGCTCGTAAAATCGGATCTTTAAGAATATTTAACGCATCGTTCACGTCTGCCGATTTTTGAACGGCAGCAAGCTGTTCTGTACTTGAGTGGCTTGCAAAATTATCCGGATGAAGCTGTTTTTGTAAAGCAAGATAACGCTCCGAAAGCTGGGCGTTATCAAGTTGGAATTGAACAGGCAGATCAAAAAGTGTAAATGGGTTACTCATTTGTTCTCCTTACACACTAAAGCTTTCGCCACAACCACATTCATTTTTTACATTTGGGTTGGTATATTTAAAGCCTTCGTTTAAACCTTCTTTTACAAAGTCTAATTGCGTGCCGTTAAGGTAAGTGAGGCTTTTTTCGTCCACAATCACTTTTACGCCGTGTTGCTCAAATACGTTATCGTCTTCATTTAATACATCAACAAATTCCAGTACATAGGCTAAGCCCGAACAACCCGACGTTTTTACGCCAAGCCTTAAGCCTATGCCTTTGCCTCTGTTTTCTAAGAATGTACGAACTCGGTTTGCGGCGGCTTCTGTTAAGGTAATACTCATAGGTGTCCTTATGTGAATGGATTAAATCAAGATAGAAATAGCAAATGCAAGCGGTAAAATTTTGCAAATTTTTTGCAAAAATCGACCACTTGCATTTATTGTATCATATTACTTCGCTTGTTTTTCTTTATAGTCTGCGATTGCTGCTTTAATCGCATCTTCTGCAAGAATTGAACAGTGAACTTTTACCGGCGGTAATTCTAACTCTTCTGCGATGTCGCTGTTTTTAATTGCACCTGCTTCATCTAAAGATTTACCTTTTACCCACTCGGTAATTAACGAACTTGATGCGATTGCAGAACCGCAACCGTACGCTTTAAAACGTGCATCTTCAATGATACCTTGCTCGTTTACTTTAATTTGTAAACGTAAAATATCACCACACGCAGGTGCACCTACCATACCTGTACCTACATCTGATGCTTCTTTATCAAATGTACCCACATTACGTGGATTTTCGTAATGATCAATTACTTTCTCGCTATATGCCATTTTTGTATTCCTTCTTAATATAATTCATTGATCCGTTCAGGGAAATTTTGCCTGTGATTGCAAGGCGTTTCGTTGAAGACAGTGCAAATACACGGCGAAACAAAATAACACAGCAAGCACATAGCAAAATTTTTCTGAATTAATGGTGATTCCACTCGATTGTGCTTAAATCAATACCTTCTTTAAACATTTCCCAAAGTGGAGAAAGTTCACGCAATTTCACAATCGCTTTTTTCACGATTTCGATAGTGTGATCGATCTCTTCTTCTGTTGTCCAACGACCTAATGTGAAACGGATTGAGCTGTGAGCTAATTCATCATCACGACCGATAGCACGCAATACATAAGATGGCTCTAAACTTGCAGAAGTACAAGCTGAGCCTGATGATACTGCGATATCACGTAATGACATCATTAATGACTCACCTTCAACAAAGTTAAAGCTGATGTTTAAGTTTGAACCTACACGTTTGCCTTCTTCCATTGAGCCGTTTACATACACTTCTTCGATATCTTTGAAGCCGTTGTATAAACGATCACGCAATACGGTTAAACGAGCCATTTCGCTTGCCATTTCCTCTTTCGCAATACGGTATGCTTCGCCCATACCTACGATTTGGTGAACAGGTAATGTGCCTGAACGCATACCACGCTCGTGCCCACCACCATGAATGATCGCTTCTAAGCGAACACGTGGTTTACGGCAAACATATAAACCGCCGATACCTTTTGGGCCGTATAATTTGTGGCTTGAGAAAGACATTAAATCAACATTTAAGTCTTGTACATTCACTTCAATTTTACCAACAGACTGTGTTGCATCTACGTGGAAAATGATTTTTTTCGCACGGCAGATTGCACCGATCTCTTTAATTGGTTGAATTACGCCCATTTCGTTATTTACGTGCATTACTGACACTAAAATGGTATCCGGACGAATTGCAGCTTCAAATTTTGCTAAATCTAATAAACCATCTTCTTCAGGATCTAAATAAGTCACTTCAAAACCTTCACGCTCTAACTGACGGCAAGTATCTAATACTGCTTTGTGTTCAGTTTTAACTGTGATGATGTGTTTACCTTTTGTTTGATAGAAGTGTGCAGCACCTTTAATTGCAAGGTTATCAGACTCGGTTGCACCAGAGGTGAAAACGATTTCACGGCTGTCTGCACCGATTAAGTCAGCAATTTGGTTACGAGCGACATCAACCGCTTCTTCTGCTTCCCAACCAAATTTGTGAGAGCGAGAAGCCGGATTACCAAAGATACCGTCTTTGGTCATATATTCCATCATTTTTTTCGCAACACGTTCGTCCATTGGTGTGGTTGCTGCATAGTCCAAATAAATTGGTAATTTCATTGTTACTCCTAGTTAAAACAACTCACAAGCGGTTGTTTTTATTAAAAATTTTGCAATTAGTGATGATGAGGATGTTCGTGACAATGCTCTTTTTCACAATCGTGATCAGCGTGTTCTGCGGCTAAATCTGCCACTGAAATTGTCCCTAAAAACTGCTCAATTTGTTCTTCTAATCGCTCCCACAAAGAATGCGTTAAACATTGAGAATCTTTACGGCAGTTACCGCTACCCTTACATTTGGTAACATCAATATTTTCATTTACCGCAGAAATAATCATTCCTACACTAATCTCTTCCGGCTTTTTACCTAATTGATAACCACCACCCGGACCGCGAACGCTCTGCACAATACCATCACGGCGAAGCTGTGCAAAAAGCTGCTCTAAATAAGAAAGAGAAATCGCTTGACGATCTGAAATATCCGCTAAACTCACAGGCTCTGATTTACCGTGTAAGGCAATATCTATAATCGCTGTTACTGCATAACGCCCTTTTGAGGTAAGTTTCATAAAATATCCTCATAATTTATCCAGAAAATCTCTGGAGTAATATGTAAATTTTGATATACCCCACCAATTTAGTCAATCATTTAGTACTAATTAGTGTGAAAGGTTTTATATATTAAAAAATGAAAAATAATGAGCTTAATTATACGAAAAAATAGACAAAAATACCAAATAAACTGTCGAACAGACTACATAATTTCATCACTATTGTCTCTAAACTGATCGGAACAGTTGAAATTTCGTAAAATTTTATTGATAGCATATGCCTTGGTCTCTAAAATCAATACGTTATACTTTTAACAATCGTAATTCATTATTAAAATTAACTATTTTTCATATTATTAAGAGACTTATTATGAAAATTTTTTCAAAAACATTACTTGCATCATTAGTTACACTTTGTTCAGCAGGTGCTGCTCACGCAGCTGCTTTCCAATTAGCTGAAGTTTCAACATCCGGTTTAGGTAGAGCTTACGCAGGTGATGCTGCTGTAGCGGATAACGCTTCTGTCGTTGCAACCAATCCTGCCTTAATGACATTATTCAAAAAAACTGAAATTTCTGCCGGTGGTATTTTGGTTGATGCTGATGTAAATATTGAAGGAAAACTTAACGCTACAGGTACAGATGCCTCACATAAAAATGTTATTCCTACCGCTATTGTTCCAAATGCTTACATTGTTTCACCTATCAATGATCGTCTTTCTCTTGGTGGTGGCGTAAATGTAAATTATGGTTTGAAATCTGAATTTGACCCTAACTATTCTGCCGGTTTCTTAGGTGGTCGCACATCATTAAGTGCTGTGAATGTTAATTTTAGTGCCGCTTATGATTTAGGTTATGGTTTTGTATTAGGTGCAGGTTTGAATGCAGTACACGCAAAAGCAGAATTAGAACGTTTCTTAGGTGCCGGTGCGGCACGTTTTGCTCCAGCTAAACAATTTTTGGGAGACAAGAAAGTACAAGTACAAAGTGCAATTCAAGGCTTAAAAGCTCTTGAGGCAGGTATTGCAGCAGGTAATACCGCTCTTGAAGCTCAAAAAACACAAGTATTAGCTCAAGTAAACGGTTTATTAAAATCTCAAAATTTAAACCAAACCATCACGAATTCTGCTCAATTAGAACGTTTGGTTAATGGCATTCAAAATACCAATGCAAGTTCAACAATCCATAAACTTAAAGGCGATAAATGGGCATTGGGTTGGAATGTTGGCTTGGTTTATAATATCAATGAAAGAAACCGTTTAGGTTTTGCTTACCACTCTGAAGTTGATCTTAAATTTAAAGGTAAATATTCTAATACCGTTCCTGTAGTTATTCCTAAGATGGTAGATACCATTACCAGCGGTGCAGAGATTGATGGTACACTAAGATTACGCCTACCGGCATTCTGGGAAGTGTCAGGTTACCACAAACTAACCGATAAACTTGCGGCACAGTACAGCTACAAACGTACCGACTGGAGCAAATTCAACAGTCTAGATGCTTATGATATGCAAGGTAATCGCCTATTGCACAAAACAGAGAACTTCAACGATTCACAACGTTTAGCATTAGGTTTATCTTATGATGTAAATGAAATGCTAACATTGCGTACAGGTGTCGCATTTGATGAAAGTGCAAGTGTAACTCACCCATCAATCTCTATTCCAGACACAGATCGTGCTTGGTATTCTTTAGGTGCTACCGTGCGTTTCACACCTAATTTATCTGCAGATGTTGGTTATTCACACCTTCGTGGTAGTCACTTAACATTTAGCGAAGATGGTTTAGCTACATTTAAAAGCAAAGCTCGTGCAAACCTTTACGGCTTAAACCTAAACTATAAATTCTAATTTAATGAATTAATGTGAAAAGAGGTGTAAACTAAATTACACCTCTTTTTTATTATCGATACAAAATGAAATCACAAATTTACTACGATTATTATCAAAGCCCTGTGGGTAGATTGCTTTTACTCGCCCAAAGCGAAGGCTTAGTTTATATTGAATTTGAACAAGAGCAACGCACAACTTCTGTTGAACAATTTACAAAAGCGAACTCTACAAGCGGTGCAATTTTAGAAATTTTTTGCAAAACAAAAGAGATTTTAGACCGCTATTTCGCAGGGGAAAAAATCCCTTTTCAACAGTTAGATTTTCTTGCTCCACAAGGCACGGAATTTCAACAATCTGTGTGGGAAATTTTGCGTGAAATTCCTTACGGTGAAACCACAACCTACGGTGAAATTGCCCAAAAATTAGGTAAACCGAATGCAATGCGAGCTGTTGGCGGAGCAGTTGGACGAAACCCAATTTCGATTTTAGTGCCTTGCCACCGTGTATTAGGAAAAAATGAAGCATTAACAGGTTTTGGTGGTGGCTTGCCAAATAAACGTTTTCTACTGCAATTGGAAGGCATAGCCTATCAAGATAAAGGAATTGAATTTGTTAATCCGAAAATAAAGAAATGGTAGCGTAGGGACGCACTTAGTGCCCCCCTACATATTCCTTAGCTAATCGTAAATCTGTCTGCCATTTTGAATGAATAATTTTTACCCATTGTGCAATATTTTGCTCCCACTGCACGCCATTATCTGATTGAGCAAGTTGAGCAATTTGTTGTAGCTGGTGTAACCCAACCGATGCTAACGCTCCTTTGATTTTATGAGCTTCTTCCACTATTAATTTACGGTTTTCGGGAGAGTTTATTATTTGCCAATCGGTTAAATAATGTTGTAAATTTTCTAAATAAGTTGGCATTAAGTCTGCAAATAAATCCATATTGGCAAGGACATTCTCTTTCCCCATTACTTCAATTAATTCATTGAGTATTGTGAGGTTATAAGGTAAATCATCAGAATTATTAGCTACAAGCGGTTGTTTTTGTTCATTTTTTTGTAAAAAGTCATTGTCAAAATAGTGATTTAGACAATTCACTAAGGCTTCTAAAGAAAGCGGCTTGCGAAGTACATCGTCCATACCCTGTGCTTGGTAATCCTTTTGGCTTTGAATGACATTCGCCGTTAAAGCGATAAGTAGCGGTAAATAGTCAATTTCCTCGTTTTCATAGCGGTTTCTTAGCGTTTGTGCAATATCAAAACCTGTCATATCAGGCAATTGAATATCTAACAAAATTAAGTCGTAGCTATTTTGATTAAAGCATCTAAATGCTTCTTCTCCCGTCATTGCGACATCAACCTCGCAACCGACTTTTTCTAACATCGCTTGAGCCACTACCACATTCATTTCAATATCTTCAACTAAAAGCACTTTTAATCCGTGCTTTTGAATGTCTAATTCAGGTTTGGTTTCTGTACTTTCTGCGTGAATGGTGAGAGTGAAGGTTGAGCCTTGATTTTCTTGGCTTCTCACCGTTAAATCGCCGCCCATCAGTTTCGCAATACGTTTTGAGACGGATAAACCAATGCCGCTCCCTTGTGCTTTTTTCTCTTTTGAGTTTTCGGCTTGGTAGAACATATCGAAAATTTTGCGTTGATCTTTTTCGGGAATACCAATACCCGAGTCCGCCACACTAAAACTAAATTGCTCTTTCTCTAATTGGCAAATTTCCAGCAAAATTTGACCGCTTGTTGGGGTAAACTTCACTGCATTGCTGATTAAATTCCATAAAATTTGGCTTAGACGTGCATAGTCTGTATAAATATATTTAGGTAAATTCGGTGGATATGTTAATTTAAAATCAATATTTTTATTGCCTGCCATAAAGTTGCCGAAATTGGCGATATCTTGAAGTAATTGCTCAAATTCAACCTCTTTTCTAAACAACTCAATGCGGCTACTGTCAATTTTTTCTAAGTCGATAATATCGCCAAAAATATGAGCCAATGCCGTTGCACTCATATTGATGGTTTTGAGATATTCTTGCTGCTTTTCGCTTTGTTGTTCATCAAGCAAAATTTGGCTTAAGCCGATAATTCCATTCAGCGGCGTGCGTAATTCGTGGCTAATAGTTGCCATTAAGATCGTTTTATCACGGTTGTTTTTCTCTAATTTAGCGTGGAGATAAGCATCTTGCTCTCGAAGCTCTTCCAGATCTTTTACTGCTTTTTCTAAGCGTAAACGAGAACGCTCCAACTTTTCGACTAAAAGTGTAAAAAAGTAGAGCACAAAAGGGGCAGAAATTAAGCCAAATGCGATGGAACGTAAGATATCCACCACAACTACTCTGCCTATAAATAGATAGGTTAATCCACTTTGAATTAAAATTGCGGAAACAGCGACCACAAAAAAACCGAGTAAAGAGGCTCTTAATCGCCCTAGTCTTAATACCCAATTTACATATTTTTGACTAAATTTTTTAACTTGCATAATCTTCAATCCATAAAAAAGCAGATCTTTCGATCTGCTTATTCTACTCTATTTTTTATGGTTTGCCTTTGACGATTTCATCAACCCATTGGAATAGCTCTTCTAAGTCATAATCGCCTGAATGTGGCACACCCCACGGGGTTTCATAGTTCACGTTTTTACCTGCCATTTGTAGTTTAATCGCTAGAATAGCTGAAATGGCGAGAGAGGTATCACGATCCGCCGTACCCACTCGAATTCGCCAATGCTCTGCCGCATTTGGATTATCCAAATAATACATTGGGTTCATTCGTTTCACTATTTGCGGATCGGCTAAGTTGATGCTCTGATTTGATGAACGTTCTGCACTATAAAGCGTGAAATGGCGATTGTTTTCTGTTACTGTACCAAATAAATTATTTTCTCCAGAAGTCGCATTCAACGCATCAAACGCAGGTGGTGATTTCATTCGTTTATCTGAAAACACATAGCCGAACCAATCTACATTGCTGATTTTACCCTTTTCAAAAGATAACCAGCTAATTTCTTGAAAGGATTTTTGTTCCTCACTATTTTCCGCTAATTGACCATAGGCTTTATTTGCAGAATGCTTAATAACATTGGCTAGATAATCTTTAAAAGAACCGTTACCTTTTGGATCAAGGGTTAATGAATTACCTGCTTCATCTATCAAATTTAAGCTGTTTAGATAGATTGGGAAACGTTCAGCCAATTCGTTGGAGAGCTTAATTTCAGCCTCATTTAACGCTCCTTCAATTTTAGGTTTTGGTTTTGAGCGGTCATTAAATTCTTGAGCATTCAATTTACTCATATCAATACGGCTAAATTCATTCACGCCATTAAATTGCCACTCATACGCTATGTCTGCATTTTCAAGATTAGTAATAGGTGCATAAGCCGAAACAGCAAAGATCTTATCACTTGCTTTTAATGCTCCAATTTCATTGAAATAAGGCTCATAATCAAAATGATCGGCTGAAGCCCCTAACAAGGCAGATAACGCCCCTCCCGCACTGGTACCGTTTGCGATAATTTTATTGGCATCACCCGGCATTTTTTCATCATTAGCGTGGAGATAACGCACTGCTGATTTTAAATCGATAATTGCAGCCGGAGCTTTACCGATAAATTTTCCGTCTTTTTGTAGCGTACGCCCACGAGCCCCAACACTTGCCACCACATAGCCTTTTGATAAAGCAACTAAAATTGAACTTGGTGAACCATCACGCCCTTTTTTATCATAGTCTGCAGCTTTAGCAGGCATATAACCACCTATCGAGTTTGACAAGAAAATCGGTGCGGTATCTGCTTTATAACCATTAATTTCACCTTCATTATAATAGGCTTCAGGCACATAAAGATTGATAGTTTGATATTCAGGATCAATCGGATTGTTCACATAGACAATTCGCTCCAAAGCACGGAATTGGATTTTCTCACCATTCACTTCTGCTTCAATAGAACGAGCGTTTTGGTTGCTAAAGGTTAAATCATAACCTGAGTTGGTTTTGTTAAAGAAAGGAGCAGGATCTGATGATTTTTCTGTGGTATTTGCAAATGTTTGAGATGCAAAAATGCTAGAGATAACAAATACAGATAAGGCTTTCAGTTTCATTCTTTTTCTCTTTTGAAATATATGTCTATAAGACTTACAAGCGGTTAAATTTGTTCAAAATTTTACACTATTTTGAGATAAAATTAAGGGCGAACCGATGTTCGCCCCAAAATAAAAAATTACCGCCAATAAAACAAGCAAATAATCGCCACAATTGCAATCGCCACGCCTAAATAATTGACACGGTGGATTTTTTCTTTAAAGAAGAATGCCCCCACGAAAGTACCGAGACAGATAACCCCTAAGTTCATTCCCGTGAAGACCAGCGTTGGGTCGTCTTTCATTGCTTGGTGGGCTTGAATGTAGAATAAAATATTACCGAAATTCAGCACACCTAATAATAAGCCGGTTAAAACGCTGGGAACGTGCCATTGGGTGCGTTTTAGCAGTAAGTAGATAAACATAAAACAGCCGGCACCGATAAAGGCAATAGCAAGTGTAACCGGGAACGCTGAGCCGGATTTTGCGATTTGTTTAAATAAAATATCGTTCACGCCATAGCCGATCCAAACCAAGGCAAGGCTGATAATCGCAATTTTGCCCCCTTTTTCCATGCCTTGATTGCCTTTCCACAGTAAGCAGCCTAACGCCACAAACGCAAGCAGAAGTGCGATTAATTTATTATTGGTTACTTGCTCGCCAAAAATGGTGAACGCTGCCAAAATCGGCAGAAATAGCGATAAACGCTGTGCCGCATCGGTGCGAATAATGCCGGCAAATTCTAGTGCTTTGGCTTGCACTAAGAAAATAGTCGGCAAGGTGATGCTTAAAATCACAAAAATATAGGCAGACGGATTTGTGGCCATAATTTCGGTAATAGATTGCCCTTGAAAATCAGGTTTAAGTAACAAGAATGTCATCGTAGTCGTTACGATATAGTTTACTGCGATGCTTTGATCGATCCGAATTCCTTTTTGGCGAGCATATTTAATCAATACGCCTACCGTAACGCTACATAAAATAGCTAAAATGAGTTGTAACACTTTTGTTTTCTCCTTTTAAAAATGAAGGCTGTATTCTATAAATATGTTCAATTTTTCGCTAGTAGCAAGCGGGTAAATTTTGCTGAAAATTTGCAAAAAAGTAGTAAGAACCAACCGCTTGCAAGAGAAAAATGCTAAAATAATTCCATACAAGCTATACAAGATTGAATAAATATGGAAAAGCTCTTTGATATTAACGAACAAGGTTTTAGCATTCGTTGCAAGCTCTTTTATGAAAAAGAGCTACATAACATCGAAAATGTAGTGCTCATTTTACACGGTTTTGGCTCATCAAAAGATTTAAAGTCGAACACTAAATTTGGCGAGCGTTTGAGTTCAAAATATAAAGGTTATGCGGCAATTGCCTTTGACTTCCCTTGCCACGGAGCTGATGCTCGGAAAAAATTATCGGTTGCCGAGTGCCAAACCTATTTGCAACTCGTGATCGATTACGCCAAAAACACACTAAATGCGAAAAATATCTATGCTTACGGCACAAGTTTCGGTGGGTATTTGACATTAAAATATATTGCAGAACAGGGCAATCCGTTTCGTAAAATCGCATTAAGAGCCCCGGCGGTACAAATTTATCATTCATTGATGAACCGAATGAGTGAGGAAGAGCAGCAAAAATTGACAAAAGGCAGGGAAATTTTGTGGGGATTTGATCGTCAAATGAAAATCAGCAAAGCCTTCTTTGACGAGCTGGCAGCAGCCGATATTTTTCAAAATGATTATTTGGAAGTAGCCGATCAGATTTTCATTTTGCACGGCACAGAAGATGAAATGGTCCCCTTAAGGGTTTCGCAACAATTTGCCGAAAATAACGTAATTGAGCTGGTTGCAGTTGAAGGGGCAGATCACGCTTTCTCCAACCCCAAATTAATGGATATGGCGATTGGAAAGATTGTGGAGTTTTTAGCTCCGTAAGGCTAAATCTTACTAACTCTCAAAAGCCATAGGGGCAAATTGACAATCTGCCCCTACCACTTTATAAGAAAAATCACCTTCCAAACATCTTTTCCGGATTTTCAGGCTGTTCCACCAAAATTAAAATCGAGGCATCACCGCCCCATTCTTTTGGAGCTTGGTGCAATGCCATAATTTTGGGGTGTTGTACAAGCCAACGAGGAATTTGATCTTTCAATGTGCGAGTGCCAAAACCTGTCATAATGCTGGCACAATAAACTTTCTCTCGCTCGCAAGCCAAAATCAACGCAGCTAACTCTTTTTTCGCTTTTTCTCGGCTTAAACCGTGTAAATCTAAAAACAGTTCCGGCTGAAAATCACCTCGTCTGAGTTGCTTTAAAATGTAAGGATCAACATCTTCTCGCAGATATTTCACTTTTTCATTTTCTTCTTTGAGCAACGGTTCGTATTCATCGGAAAAATAGAACTCAATATCCGCTTTTTCTTTTAGCTCTCGCAGTTCCTGTAATTTTTTACGAGGTTCTGATTTGGGTACATAAGTATTTTGTGTTATTTTTTTCGTGCCTTTAGCCGCTTCTCTAAATAATGCAAATTCGTCTTCTAACATATTCTCTGACATAATCTTTTCCTTCTCTATAATTTTTACATTCTAACACAAAGCAAAATATGGTATAAAACAGCAATTCTATAATTATGCAAAAGGCACTAAAAATGTTTAAATATAATATCGAACTTCTTGATGAAATTGCAGCCCTGCCCGTTGTGAATGATTTAGCCACCATTCAAGATATGATGCGTTGGGCGTATAGCTATTTCAATGCTTCCGATCTTTACTACGGGCACGGTTATGACAACGCGTGGGACGAAGCCCAACAATTAGTATTAGCCGGGCTTTATCTGCCTTTTGATGTGCCGGAAGCACTTTACTCTTCCCGATTAACACGAGCGGAAAAAGAACGTGTTATCCATTTAATTTGCGAGCGTTTAGGTTCTCGTAAACCTGTGGCTTATTTAACTCATTCGGCTTGGTTCTGTGGAAGTGAATATTATGTAGACGAGCGTGTCATTGTGCCACGCTCCCCAATCGGTGAGCTGATTAAAAAGGGCTTTAAAGGCATTATTAAGAACGAACCTCGCCGTATTTTAGATATGTGCACCGGCAGCGGTTGCATTGCAATTGCTTGTGCAGAACGTTTTCCTGATGCGGAAGTCGATGCAGTAGATTTATCGCTTGATGCGTTGGATGTAGCTCAAATCAATATTGAGCGTCACCAAGTTTCGCACCGAGTTTTCCCGATTAGCTCAGATTTATTTAATGATATTCCACAAGATAAATATGATTTGATTGTGACCAACCCACCTTATGTGGATGCCGAAGACTTAGGTGATATGCCGGAAGAATTTCATCACGAGCCTGAATTGGCATTAGGCTCCGGAGAAGATGGATTAGATTTAACCAAACGTATTCTCGCAGAAGCAGCAGATTATCTAAACGATAACGGCGTTTTGGTATGTGAAGTAGGCAACAGTATGGTACATTTAATCGAACAATTCCCAACTGTACCGTTTAACTGGCTTGAATTTGAACACGGCGGATTAGGCGTGTTTAGTTTAACGAAAGAAGAATTAGTGAAACACCGCAATTTATTTGTTTAATGTTTTCTTACCTGTAGGGACGCTGTGTGCGTCCCTACTTTTAGACTTGTAGTGCTTGTTGCAATCTGCCTTGATTTTGTGCCAATAACACCTCAGCGGCTTGCTTATCCAATCCCCCTAAAATCATCATAATCGCCAATTTGGCGTTATTTTCTGCTACTTTTAGCGTACTTTCAGCCAATTCTTGCTCACATTCAGTCGCTTGCATAACAATACGGATAGCTCGGGCTTTTAATTTTTCATTAGTAGCTTGCACGTCCACCATTAAATTTTGGTAACATTTGCCGATCAAAATCATAGAGGTTGTTGTCAGCATATTCAGCACCAATTTCTGTGCAGTACCTGATTTCATACGGCTTGAGCCTGTTAGCACTTCCGCCCCTACAACCGTATCAATCGCAATATCCGCAATTTGTGCCATCGCCGAATGAGGGTTGCTGGCAATCGAAACTGTTGTTGCACCAAGTGAATTAGCATATTCCATTGCTCCTAGTACATACGGTGTTCTGCCACTTGCTGCAATACCGACTAATACATCTTTTTGCGAAAAATTGACCGCTTGTAAGTCTAGTTTGCCTTGCACTCGGTTATCTTCAGCACCTTCGATCGGGAAACGTAAAGCCCTCTCACCACCGGCAATTAAGCCCACGACCATTTCAGGTTTGACACCATAGGTTGGAGGGCATTCTGAAGCATCTAGTACACCTAAACGCCCGCTCGTTCCAGCTCCCACATAAACCAATCGTCCACCTTGCTGAAAGGCAACCACGATTTTTTCTACTGCTAAAGCAATTTGCGGTAAGCATTTTTCTACTGCAATAGGCACTTGCTTGTCTTCATTATTGATAATCTGCACAATCTCTAATGCAGAAAGTTCATCAATATTCATTGAGTTTGGATTACGCTGCTCTGTGATCATCTGCCCTAAGGCATTGAGTAAATTCTTTTCTGTCATTTTTCTCGTTATTCCGCCGGGTAAATCACCCCTAAACTTGCCGATTTTTTTGCCCCTGTTACACTTGGCATATTACTTGGTAAACTATGCATTCGTTGATAAGCCAGCCAAGCAAATGCTGCAGCTTCGACATAATCAATATCCAAGCCAAACTCGGTTGTCGTTGCCACTCGCCAATTTGGCAAAAGTGAGGATAATCTTTCCATTAATAATGGATTTCTTGTACCTCCGCCACAAACGAGGAGTAAACTAGGTAAATCACTCTCTAATTTCGCTAATTCATTGGCAATGCTCTGAGCAGTAAATTCTGCCAAAGTACGTTGCACATCTTCAGACTTGCAAGCGGTGAAATTTTCTAATTTTTTTGCAAGCCAGCTCAAGTTAAATAGCTCTCGCCCTGTGCTTTTTGGCGGAGCTTTAGCAAAAAACGGCTCGTTTAATAATTCCGCCAATAAATCTTGATTTACTTCACCAGACATCGCCCATTGTGCATTTTTATCATAACGCTTGCCTTGATGTTGCTCGATCCAACTATCCATCAAGGTATTGCCCGCCCCCACATCGTAACCGATGGTTGGATGGTTAGGTTGCAATACGGAAATATTACTGATACCGCCAATATTCAACACAACCGTTAAGCGGTTAGTCTCGCTAAAAATTGCTTGATGAAAAGCCGGCACAAGCGGAGCCCCCTGACCGCCAACTGCCATATCTTTTCGGCGGAAATCAGCAATCGTGGTAATACCTGTTTTGGCAGCCACTAAATTCATATCGCCAATTTGGGTCGTAAACGGATAAATCGAATTCGGCGAATGCCATACAGTCTGCCCGTGGCAACCTATGGCTGTAATCTCTTCCGCTTTAAGCTGATTTTTCGCTAAAAAAGCATTAATGCTATCGGCATACAACAAGCCCAAACAGTGATCGATCTCGCCTAGCTTCTGCAGGCTTGTTTCGCCTGTTTTCAGCAAGGCAGAAATATCTGAACGTAAATCTTCAGGCATTGGGGTGAAATCGCAAGCGGTCATTTTGGGCGGATTTTTTGCAAAATCTAATAAGGCGATATCCACGCCATCAAGGCTGGTGCCGGACATTACGCCGATATAGTAATCTTTCATCATTGCCTTGCCATTCTTAAGTTTTCAGGCACGTCTTCAAAATTTGATCTGAACGGATTAATATCTAATCCGCCTCGTCTGGTGTAGCGTGCGTAAACGGTTAATTTTTCAGGTTGGGCAAATTGCATGAGATCACAGAAAATTCGTTCTACGCATTGTTCGTGAAATTCGTTGTGTTCACGGAAAGAAACGAGATAACGTAACAGCTTTTCACGATCTAATTTCTTGCCTTGATAACGAATTTGCACACTGCCCCAGTCCGGCTGAGAAGTGATTAAGCAGTTGGATTTCAGCAAATGGCTAACTAATGTTTCTTCTACCACCTCGCCACTTGCCACATTTTCCAAATAATGGGTAGAAAAAGCATAGCTATCGATTTGAATATCTTGCTCATCAATACATTCGCCTGCAAAATCCACAATCGGCTGTTGGGTGTAATGGTCTAATTTGTAAATTTTTACTGAAACTTGACCGCTTGCACAGTTTGAGAGATCAGTTTGGATCGTCTTTTCAACCTCTTCCATTGAGCTGAATTTCGTCTGATTAAAGCTGTTTAAATAGAGCTTAAAACTTTTCGATTCAATCAGATTTTCACTTTGGAAATCCACCGCCACATCTGCTATCGCCACTTGTGGTAAGCCGTTTTGATTCAGCCACGAGAGTTCGTAGCAGGTCCAAATATCTGCACCCTGGTTAAATGGCTGGCTTTCAGTAATACCTAAACCGTCACGGTTAAGTTTGCGTGGCACCGCTTGCAGTAAAGTCGGATCGTATTCGCTTTTATATTCTGTTTTTTGCCCGAGTTTGAGGGCGGAAAGAGATTTGTCGTTGTAATTCATTTTATTTTTTACTTAATATATCTCACTAAATCAACAAGGCTGTCTAGTACTAAATCAGCTTTAGCTTCACCCTCTGCGGTTACTTGTTTGCCTGTTCTTACTAATACTTTGATTTTCACACCTGCGTTCTCAGCAGCAAGGAGATCTTCTAATTTATCGCCCACCATATAAGATTGAGCAGGGTCGATGTTTAAATCTTTAATCGCTTGGGTAAACATTCCTGCTTTGGGCTTACGGCAATCGCAATCTTCACGGTACTCGCCTTTGCCTTCGGGGTGATGCGGACAGTAATAAATGCCGTCTAACACCACGCCATAATCTTCATCAAGCGACCAATCCATCCACTCGGTTAATTGCATAAATTGATCTTCGCTGAAATAACCTCGAGCGATGCCCGATTGGTTAGTAACTAACACCAACAGATAGCCCTTGTCTTGCAACTGCTTGAGCGTTTTTCCCACACCTTCAATAAACTGAAAATCATCAATTTTATGCACATAACCGTGGTCAATATTAAGCGTGCCATCACGGTCTAAAAAAATCGCTTTTTTGCCCATTAGTGCCCCCGCACATAATCCACGATCATTTGGTGATGCTCGCTTGTTTTGAATTTATCAAACACCTGCTCAATCACGCCTTGTTCATTGATTAAAAAGCTAATGCGGTGAATCCCATCATAGGTTTTGCCTAAAAACTTTTTCTCGCCCCATACACCAAAAGCCTCTGCCACTTGGTGGTCTGGGTCTGATAACAAAGTGAAATTAAGCTCTTTTTTCTCGACAAATTGAGCCAGTTTTTTCGGTAGATCAGGACTAATTCCAAGCACGACTACGTTGAGTTCATCAAGTTCTGATTTACTATCACGCAACCCACACGCCTGTGTAGTACAACCCGGAGTTAAG
This sequence comes from Mannheimia bovis, assembly GCF_014541205.1. NCBI lineage: Bacteria > Pseudomonadati > Pseudomonadota > Gammaproteobacteria > Pasteurellales > Pasteurellaceae > Mannheimia > Mannheimia bovis. The sequence continues at coordinate 1,823,453 of NZ_CP061280.1, forward strand.
GCTTTCGGGTAAAAATAAACTAGCACTTTTTTGCCTGTAAATTGGGAAAGTGAAACCGCTTCATCAGCCTGATTTTGAAGGGTAAATTGAGGAGCTTTATCGCCAACTTTTAAGATATTCATTTGTAATTTTTCCATAAAAAATAACCGCTTGTATTCTACTACAAGCGGTCGATTCTGGGTATTTTTTTGCAAATTATTCTAAAAATCCTTCCAGCAATTCATTTAAAAAGAGCTTGCCGTGTTGAGTAATTTGCCAATGGGTCGGGGTTTCGGAAATATAATTTTGGCTTAACGCCCAATCCATTGTTGGTCGGACGATTTCCCGATCTAATCCTGTAAACCATTCAAACTCTTGTTTTGGCGTGGCTTCAAGCAATCTAAAGCGGTTCATAAAAAACTCAAACGGGCGATCTTCTAGCTCAATCAAATCTTGGCTATAACGATACTCTCCTCGCATATAACCTTTTGGGTGTTTGGTTTTGCTAAAGCGGTAAATTTCGCCTGTTGGGTAAGAAATTTTACCGTGAGCCCCACAGCCTATTGCCAAATAATCGCCAAACCGCCAGTAATTGAGATTATGGCGACACTGGTAGCCTTTTTTTGCATAGGCGGAAGTTTCGTATTGCTCATAGCCTGCCGCCGTTAAAAGTTGGTGTCCTTGCTCGAAAATATCCCATAATTCATCATCATCGGGCAAGGTTGGCTTGCGGTAGTAAAACATTGTATTTGGCTCAATGGTGAGCTGATACCACGATAAATGCGGTGGATTGAGCGAAATGCCGGTTTCTAAATCCGCCAAGGCTTGCTTGACCGATTGATTCGGCAAACCGTGCATTAAATCAATATTGAAACTTTGCAAGCCCGATTTTGCAGAATTTTGAGCAAATTTGACCGCTTGTTTTGCCTCGTCAGCATCGTGAATTCTCCCCAGTTTTAGTAGCTTTTCCGGCTCAAAACTTTGAATACCCATTGAAATACGGGTAACGCCTCCTTGGGCATAGCCGATAAATCGCTCTACCTCAGCTGTTCCCGGGTTAGCTTCCAACGTAATTTCAATATTCGGCTCAAAAGGAATTCGCTTTTCTACTTCTTTGAGTAAATAAGCAATGCCTTCTGCCGAAAACAGGCTTGGCGTACCGCCGCCAATAAAAATGGAGTGTAATTTACGATCACCGATTGCTGCTTGGTAAGCGGTTAAATCTTGAGATAAATCTGCAAGTAGGTGGTCGATATACTCTTGTTCAGGAATAATCCCCTTTTGAGCGTGTGAGTTAAAATCACAATAGGGGCATTTTTGCACACACCAAGGGATATGGATATAAAGGCTTAAAGGAGGTAAAATCAGTTGCACTGTGAATATTTCGTATCGTTTTTAAAAGTGTTAGATGATAACGAAAAGCAGGCAAGCTGGGAAGCAAAGATTTTTTCGTGAACTAGATCACAAATTCAAAAATTACCGCTTTACCACTTTGTTGTTAATGATATGATGGTTTCGTTTCAAAAAATTAATATGTTTTGATAAATTCACTTCATATTAAAAACCAACTATCCAATATAGCGACCTTAAGGAGCTTACTATGACAAAACATTTTGAACACAACGAATCTCGTCGTGGTTTTATGAAATTGATGGCTGGTGTGGGTGCAGGTTTTGCATTCAGTAGTACATTAGGCACATTCTCAGCACCGGCAGCAGCGGCAACAGCTCCTGCAAAAGGCTCTGTGATTGAAGCGGGTATTTCTTACTCTCTTTCCACAGGGTTCGATCCCTTGCGTACCACCGGTGCAACACCAATGGCGGCAAACCTGCATATTTTTGAAGGACTCGTGGACTTACACCCAGCCACTCGCGAGCCATACTTAGGTTTAGCAGCAAAAATGCCAGAAAAATTAGACGATGTAACCTACCGTGTAACACTGCGTGATGGTGCGGTATTCCACGATGGTAAACCGGTTACAAGTGCGGATGTTGTTTTCTCTTTTGAGCGTGTATTAAACCCGGAGAACAAATCTCTATTCGCAGGTTTCGTACCATTTATTGAAAGTGTGAAAGCAGTTGATGACAAAGTAATTGAATTCAAACTTAAATACCCGTTTGCGTTATTTACCGAACGTTTAACTATCATCAGAATTGTACCAAAACACGTTGTTGAAGCTGTAGGCGAAAGTGCATTTGATGCTACCCCGGTAGGTTCAGGTCCATATAAATTCGTGTCTGCGGTAAAAGATGACAAGATCGTCTTTGAAGCAAACACCGCTTATAACGGTATTTACCCACCAAAAGCAGAGAAAATGATTTGGTCACTCTTATCAGATGATGCAGCTCGCGTAACTGCACAAGAGTCTAAACGTGTTCAAGCTATTGAATCTGTGCCATATCTTGATATTCAACGCTTAAAATCAAAAAGACAATCTGTTGAATCTGTTCAGTCATTCGGCTTACTATTCTTAATGTTTAACTGTGCTGAAGCTCCATTTAACAATGTTAAAGTGCGTCAAGCATTCCACTATGCATTAGATACACAAAAAATGATTGATGTGGTGTTCTTAGGAAATGCTCGTGCAGCAACATCTTACTTACAAGAAACTCACCCTGACTATGTGAAAGCATCAACTCAGTATGATTTCGATAAAGAAAAAGCAGCGGCATTACTCAAAGAAGCCGGTGTAGATAAACTAGAGTTTGAGTTACTGGCAACAGATACTTCTTGGGTTAAAGAATGTGCACCATTAATTCTTGAATCTTGGAATGCAATTCCGGGTGTGAAAGTAACTTTACGCCACTTACAATCTAGTGCGTTATACGGTGAATTTATCGCATCAGGTAACTTCAAAGTTGTTGTAGCACCGGGCGACCCTTCTGTATTCGGTAATGACGTTGACTTATTATTAAGTTGGTTCTATCGTGGTGACGGTTGGGCGAAAAACCGCTATCGTTGGTCTGATACACCAGAGTACGCAGAAGTGCAAAAACTCTTGGATGCTGCAGTTGCTGCGAAATCTCATAGTGATGCAAAAGCTGAATGGTCTAAAGTGTTCAACATTATCGCTGAACAAGTTCCGCTCTACCCACTAATCCATCGTAAATTACCAACTGCGTGGGATGATAAAGCATTAACTGACTTCCAACCATTACCAACTACAGGTATGTCATTCTTAGGTGTTGGACGCAAATAAGCCTTGATACACGGCTAAACAAGCGGTCGGTTTTTTAGGAAAATTTTGCAAAAAATCGACTGAAACCGACCGCTTGCAACTTTCGATTTATTCCCAAGTTTTCCGTGTTTTCTATATAGCATAGAGTGCGTTTTACGCACTATTACAAATCAACCAAGTGTATTCGCACTCGACCTTCCACTAATGTTTTATAGTCGGAGATAAAAATGGAAATTGTACTTCGCCTGTTATTCCGCCGTTTATTGGCATTGCCTATTATGATCCTCGGGGTAACAGCATTAGTTTTTATTATTTTGCAATTCACGCCGGGTGATGCCGCAACGGTTGCATTAGGTGATGCAGCCAGTGATGAGGCTAAACATTTATGGCGTGAGCAACGTGGGTTAAATGATCCATTATTGGTTCAATACTTCCGTTTTCTCGGAAACCTTCTCGTATTAGATTTAGGGGTAACTACGCCACCTGAATTACCGATTTCATCAATGATTGCTAAAGCCTTCCCAATTACATTGCAATTAACTTTTATCGGTGTAATTTTAGCAGCAATCATCTCATTCACATTAGGGGTATTTGCAGCACTTCATCGTGATCGTTTGGCAGACCAAATTATTCGTCTGTTCTCGGTTGCTGCGGTTGCAACACCGTCTTTCTGGCTCGGTATTTTATTAATTCAATACTTCTCACTTGAACTGGATTGGTTACCGTCCGGTGGTTATGTGCCATTTAGTGAAAGTCCGAAAGAGTGGGCTATCTCAATGATTCTGCCATCACTTGCATTGGCTATTCCGGTTTGTGCATCACTTATCCGTGTAGTACGTACAGCAATGGTTGAAGAAATGGACAAAGACTATGTACGTACAGCAATTGGTAACGGCGTACCATATTCAACTGTTATTCGCCGTAATGTATTGCGTAATGCGTTAATTACACCGGTAACAGTTCTCGGCTTACGTGTCGGTTACTTACTCGGTGGTGCGGTCGTTATCGAACAGATTTTCGACTTACCGGGAATGGGTAAATTAATTTTCAACGGTATTACCAATGTAGACTTAAACTTAGTGCAAGGCGTGGTACTAACGATTGCATTAACTTTCGTATTAGTGAACATCATCGTTGATATTCTTTATCTGATTATTAACCCTAAAATTCGGAGTCTATAATGTTTCGTCAAGGATTAGCAGACAGACTTGCTTCTGGCGGGGCAAGATTCAAAGCATTATCAACCGCCTCCAAAATTGCCTTAATCTTCTTGATTTTTATGGCTCTTGTGGCAATTTTCGCACCATTGGTTGCACCTTATGATCCACTACAAACCCTACGCCCTGTGCAAGCTCCGGGTTCAGAATATTGGTTCGGTACAGACCGTTTAGGACGTGATATTTTCTCTCGAATCGTTTACGGAGCTAGAACCTCACTCTTTATCGGCTTAGGTGCGGTAGCTTGTGCGATTGTATTTGGTAGTATTTTAGGTGCAACAGCTGCAACGGCTGATAAATTCGGTAACGAAGTGATTATGCGTCTGATGGATATTCTAATGGCATTCCCGGGCATTGCACTTGCTGCTGTATTATTAGCTACTTTCGGTAACTCTTCACCGATTATTATCTTAACAATTGCGATTGTTTACACACCACAGTTAGCTCGTGTGGTACGTGCAAACGTAGTTTCACAATGGGAAGAAGACTACGTGCGTGCTGAGCGTGTAATTGGTGGTAGCCGTACTTATATCTTATTAAAACACGTTGTGCGTAATACCGCAGCACCTGTTTTAGTGTTCGCAACAGTAATGGTTGCTGATGCAATTATTCTTGAAGCATCACTTTCTTTCTTAGGTGCAGGGGTTCAGCCGCCACATCCTTCTTGGGGTAATATCTTATCTGAAGGTCGTAATTTAGTATTAAGCGGCTTCTGGTGGGCAACTACCTTCTCAGGTTTATGCGTACTCTTAACGGTATTATCGTTAAATATTCTTTCTGAAGGTTTAACTGATGCGTTAGCAAATCCAAAAACCAAGAAAAGCCCGACAGCAGCGAAAAGCGATGTATCAAAACCGCTTTCAACTGATGTTCAAGAAGCAATGGCTGAAGGTTTAGCATTAAAACGCTACTTACTGAAATTAAATCAAGCAGAAGCAGTGCGTACAGACCGTATGCAACTTAACCCGAATGCAAAACCGATTTTGCAAGTGAAAAACTTATCTATCCGCTTCCCAAATCGTTATGGTGAAACACCATTGGTGGATAACATCAGCTTTACCGTACACGAAGGCGAAACAATGGGCTTAGTAGGTGAATCAGGTTGTGGTAAATCAATTTCTGCCTTCTCAATTATGGGCTTATTACCAAAAACAGCCAAAATCACCGGGGAAATTCTGTTTACTGACCGTGCAGGTAATCAATACGATTTATTAAAAACAGATAAATTAAATGATCTTCGTGGTCACGAAATCTCGATGATTTATCAAGATGCATTAAGTGCCTTAAACCCATCAATGCGTATTCGTGAGCAAATGGAGCAGTTGATCAGTCGTGGCGGTAAACAATCGGCAGAGACATTACTCAAATGGGTACATCTTGATCCTGAAAAAACACTCAACCGTTACCCACACGAGCTTTCAGGTGGTCAGCGTCAGCGTGTGTTAATTGCAATGGCATTAGCTCGTGAACCAAAACTATTAATTGCGGATGAACCAACCACTGCATTAGACGTAACTGTTCAAGCAGAAGTAATTAAATTGCTTAACGAATTGCGTGAAAAACTCGGCTTTGCAATGGTGTTTGTGAGCCACGATTTAGCCTTGGTTGCTCAAATTGCTCATCACATCACGGTAATGTATGCAGGTCAAGTAGTAGAAGCATCGCCAACCAGCGATTTACTAAAACACCCAACGCACGAATATACACGAGGCTTATTAGGTTCAGTACTTTCAACCGAATGCCGTGCAGAACGCTTATATCAAATTCCGGGCAGTGTGCCTTCTCCGTTTGACTTTGCAGACGGCGACCGTTTCGCCAGCCGCTCATTGCGTCCTGATGCGAATCCGAAACAACAGTTGAAACTTGTTCCAACTGGAGAACACCCACAACACGTTTGGGCATCTCACTTAGAAGAAAATCAGGGAGCTAAACTATGAGTATGAAACCCATTAAAGAGCAGCCGATTATTGAGCTGAAAGATATTGTTGTCGAGTTTCGCTCCCGCGATGGAACACTATTCAACCCGAAAAAATTCCGTGCGGTAAATGGCGTGAGTTTAGATATTCACGCTGGTGAAACAGTCGGCATTGTAGGGCAATCCGGTTGTGGTAAATCAACATTAGCAAGCGTCATCATCGGCTTACAAAAACCAACTTCAGGTACGGTAAAATTCAACGGCTTACAGATGAAATATGGCAGTGCTGAAGCCCGTAAGCAGTTTGGTCGCCAAGTATCAGTTATCTTCCAAGATCCGGCAACCGCCCTTAACCCTCGTATGCGTGTACTGGATATCTTGAAAGATCCGATGGATATCCACAATGTGTTAGAGCCAAGCGAGCGTGAAAAAAGAGTTTACGAACTCTTAAACCGTGTAGGTTTACCTCGCTCTGCTGCCTTAGTTGAGCCAACTCGTTTATCAGGTGGTCAAAAACAGCGTGTGGCAATCGCTCGTGCATTGGCTCTTAATCCAAATTTGATAGTAGCAGATGAGCCGACTTCCGCACTGGATGTATCCGTTCGAGCTCAAGTTCTGAACTTACTTGCCGATCTGAAAAAAGAGTTAAACCTTGCAATGGTGTTTATCTCTCACGATTTGCAAACTGTTCGTCAAGTGTCTGACCGCATTGTGGTAATGAATGGCGGTAAAATCATCGAGCAAGGTGAAGCCTCACAAGTCTTCGATAGCCCACAAGATGAATACACCCGCATTCTGTTAGACGCAGCTCCATCATTATTGTAATTGTACTTTTAGTCCTACAAGCGGTAAAATTTGACGAAAATTTTACCGCTTGTTTTTATTTATATGATCAAAATTACCCAAACAATAGATACAGATTTACTCATTGTCGGCTCTGGCATTGCAGGGCTTTCTGCGGCTGTTGAGGCAAAGAGCAAAGGCTTAAATCCGTTACTGATTGGCAAATCTACCATTGGTTCCGGTGCAAGTTATTTTCCCCTGAAAGCAACCTTAGGCATTCAGGTTACAGGTGATGAAAATGATCAAGCCCTTTTTAGAGAAGATATTGAACATATCGGCAAAGGCAAAATCAACCCTAATGTAGTACAGGCTTATATTGAAGATTCACCTAAAGCCATTGAGTTATTAGATCGCATTGGTTTTAAGGCTTGGAAGCGGAACGACAACCGTCCGGCTTGCTTTGCTAAATATGCTCGCCCGATTTATTTAATTAAAGATTGGCGAGAGGCTGCCCTACAAGCAAAACAAATTTTACAAGAGCAGCAGATTTCTTTCTATGAAAATGCTACCCTTTTACATATTGTAACAGACAATAATCAAGTACAAGGGACGGTATTTTCAGTCGTTACAAGCGGTCAAATTTCTTATATTTTTTGCAAAACCAATCACATCATTTTAGCTGCAGGTGGGATTGCCGGGCTTTATAAAGATAACCTCTACCCTGCTGATGTAATAGGCTCGCTCCATTCTGTTGCGAAGCAAGCCGGAGCGACTTTAGTCAATCTTGCATTTATCCAATTCATTCCTGCTTTTGTCGAACCAAAATATAAAGTCTTATTTGGCGAACATACGTTGAAATATGTAACAGAAATTACTGATGCTCAAGGCAATAATTTATTCCCTCATTTAAGCCAAACGCAATTTAGCAAGATGATGCTTGAACGAAGCCACTATGCTCCGTTCAGCTTGGATTTTGAGTGTGTGGAATTTGACTTAGTGATGATGAAGTATTTACTGGAAAATCCCAATGGAAAAGGTATTTATCTCAAATACAGCCCGAAACTCTATGAAGACACGGAAGAATTTTACACCGTTTATTTGAATTGGCTGAAAAATGAAGTGGGAATTGATTTAGTCAAAGATAGCATTGCGATTAAACCTTTTGCTCACAGCTGCAACGGTGGCATTCAAATTAATGAGTGGGGAGAAAGTGCAGTGAAAGGCTTATTTGCGATTGGCGAAATTGCTCATTGCATTGAGGGAGCAAACCGTATGGGCGGAAATTCTGTCGGCGGTGGTTTGGTGTTTGCCAAACGTGCGGTAGCAGAAATTACCCGTTCGCTAAAACAGGGTAATTTACAAAAAAATACCGAAATTTCACCGCTTGCAATGGCAGAACAAGCATTAAATCAGCTTGCTAACTCAAATGCTAATCTGGAACTAACCGCGAGCCAAGTGCTTTCCACTATTCGAGAGAAAATGGCGTTATATGCGAATGTTTACCGCACTCGAAGCAATCTTCAACTTCTACTCAATGAATTAAATTGTTTGGAACAACAATTCGACCCAATTTATCACGCTCCATATCAAGGCATTGAGGTTTACAATGCACTAAAAACAGCTCAATTAGTGGTAAAAAATATGCTCAATGAGAAGAGTTTGGGAGCACACTACTTAGATGAACAAAATTAGTCTATAATGGCTCACTTTCATAAAGAATAATAAATATAGGAGTATAAATGAATAACTACCTACTTAAATTAAAACCGATGACTGCTATCATACTTTCACTTTTAACAGTCTTTATCTTAGGTTTTACGATGATTGGGCTTGGCTGGGTGCCACAAATTTCGATTTTGGCGGTTATTGTCATTCTGTTACTTTTCGGATTGCTCAATAAAATTCCGTTTAAAAATATGCAAGAAGGTATGGCAAATGGGCTGATGTCCGGTATCGGTGCAGTTTACTTGTTCTTTTTTATCGGATTATTAGTTTCCGCATTGATGATGTCTGGGGCAATTCCTACCTTAATGTATTATGGTCTAAGTGTTATTTCACCCGAGTTATTTTACATCTCTGCTTTTGCCTTAAGTTCTGTGGTAGGTATTGCTTTAGGCAGTAGCTTAACCACAACTGCCACTATCGGTGTTGCCTTTATTGGTATGGCTTCAGCATTTGGGGCTAATCCTGCCATTGTAGCGGGTGCGGTTGTTTCTGGAGCATTTTTTGGTGATAAAACATCCCCACTTTCAGACACTACCACCATTGCTGCTTCTGTTGTAGGTATTGATATGTTTGCCCATATCCGCAATATGCTTTATACCACTATTCCGGCGTGGATTTTAACGGCATTACTACTTTGGTTTTTAACCGAACCTGCCGATGCACAAAACTTAGCAAATATTGAAAGTTTAAAAACTAATTTACAAGAAACAGGGTTAATACACGGCTACTCTTTGTTACCTTTTGTTACTTTAATTTTAATGGCTATTAAGCGTGTTAATTCCATTTATATTATTGTTACTACGGTAACGCTCTCCCTGATTATTACCTATATTCACAGTTCGCCTACCCTTGAACAATTAGGCAATTATTTCTTTACTGGTTATAAACCTGTTGAAGGTGTAGATTTAGGCGAAGTAGCATCATTAGTCTCTCGTGGCGGAATTAATAGTATGTTCTTTACGATTACTATTGTGTTATTAGCCTTAAGTTTAGGTGGCTTATTACAAATTTTAGGTATTTTACCTGCTCTACTGAAAGGGATTAGTGGCTTCTTAACCAACACCGGGCGTGTTACTTTTGTGGTGGCAAGTACCGCAGTTGGTATTAACGTCTTGATCGGCGAGCAATATTTAAGTTTATTATTATCAGGAAATACCTTCCGTTCAACTTACGAGCGTTTAGGTTTAGATCTTAAAAATTTATCTCGCACTATTGAAGATGCCGGTACGGTAATCAACCCATTAGTGCCTTGGAGTGTGTGTGGTGTGTTTATCAGCAGTGTCCTCAATGTACCGGTATTAGACTATTTACCTTATGCATTCTTTTGTTATCTCTGCTTAATCCTCACCTTAATTTTTGGATTTACAGGGGTAACTATTAGTAAAAAAGCAAACTAAAATGTAAAACTAAGCGATAAAAAAATGCCTACAAATTTGTAGGCATTTTTCTAATTAGAGTTGGAGAACCGCTTGTTTTGCTAATTCTCTGGCGAGCTTATCAATATGCAATACATCTGCAATTTCTTTCACTTGGATTGGAGCAATATTTTCCACCACGGTGCGGTTTACATTTACAATATCGGTAAAACGAATTTGCTCGTTTAAAAAGGCTTCAACCGCAATTTCATTGGCGGCATTCATTGCTGTTGTGGCATACTGCCCCTCGGCAAAAGCCTCAATCGCTAATTTTAAGTTCGGATAACGAGCAAAATCCGGCTCAATAAAAGTCAGCTCTTTTAGTTTAAAGAAATCCAACGGCGGCACACCGGCGTGAATACGATTTGGGTATGCCATTGTATGTGCAATCGGCGTACACATATCCGGATTTCCCATTTGAGCAATGACTGAACCGTCAATATAACGCACCATTGAGTGAATAATGGATTGTGGGTGGATAATAATTTCCACCTCATCGGCACTCGCATTAAATAACCAACGAGCCTCAATATATTCCAAGCCTTTGTTCATCATCGTAGCAGAATCGACCGAGATCTTTTTCCCCATCGACCAATTCGGGTGAGCTACTGCTTGAGCAGGTGTAATCTCATCAAATTCATTTAATGGCTTAGTACGGAACGGACCACCCGAGCCTGTTAAAATAATTTTACTTACGCCTAATTCCGCAAGCGGACAAAACCCCACTTTTTCTTGAGCTTCCGGCGGTAGCGATTGGAAAATCGCATTGTGTTCACTATCTACAGGAAGTAATTTCGCACCGGATTTGCGAGCTTCATCAATAAAAATCTGCCCACAAGTAACCAATGATTCTTTGTTTGCCAATAACACTTTCTTACCTGCTTTCACTGCAGAAAGCGTTGGTAATAAACCGGCTGCTCCCACAATTGCTGCCATTACCATATCCACATCAGCGTGAGCACAAAGATCACAAATCGCTTTCTGCCCTGCTAATACTTCGGTTTTTACACCTAAATTCGCCAAAGAGGTTTTCAGTTCTTGAGCTGCTTTTTCATCGTCCATTGCAGCAAAAGTTGGTTGGTATTGTTGGCATTGTTCAACCATTAATGCCACATTTTTTCCGCCTACCAAGGCAAAAATTTCATACAGTCCTTTATTATGCTCAACTACCGATAATGTGCTTTTACCGATTGAACCTGTTGAGCCTAAAATCACTAATTTTTTCATTTTTATATTTAATTCCTAACATCTCGTGTAGGGGAAAATTGCAATTGCCCTACTAATTTTCACGTTATTTGCAAACTTTTTATCAAAAACAACCGCTTGTTAATTAATTTGAAAGCCGTTTTGCCTCAATCACATCATCTAATTGCGATACTCTTGCCAGCAATTTATTTAAGATAGCAACATTATTGAGCTGAATTTCCATATCAATGGTTGCAAGGCTTCGTTTGATGTCAGTTCGGCTGGAAACGCCTAACACGTTTACTTTTTCATTCGCCATAATCGCACTCACATCTCGTAATAAACCGTTGCGGTCATTCGCAATCACACGAATAGTCAAACTCAAGCCTGAAACATAACCTTCGCCCCAATCTGCTTCCACAACACGTTCCGGATTTGCATTTAGCAATTCGTGTAATTGCTCACAATCCGCACGATGGATAGAAATCCCACGCCCTTGCGTGATATAGCCTAAAATGTCATCGCCCGGAATCGGCTGGCAACAACGAGCAATGGAGTGCATTAAATTTCCCACTCCCTCAACAACCACATAACCTTTGCTTGGTTTTGGCTGGTTGTTGTTTTTATTAACCTGTTTGAGCACCGCTTCATCTTCTTGTTCAGCCGTTGGTTTAATTAATTTTGATTGCAAATAGTGCATTAGCTGATGCAGACGAATATCGCCCCCACCAATACCTGCATATAAATCATCAAATTGTTTTAAATTATAGCGAGGCAGTGCGTACTCTTCGATTTGTCTGAGCGTGAAGCCAAATTTATCCATTTCAGCTTCAAGGGCTTCTTTACCAATCGGGATATTCTTTTCACGATCTAATTTTTTAAACCACGCAATAATTTTTGAGCGTGCTTTGCTGGTATTAACGAACCCGGCATTCGGATTGAGCCAATCTCGGCTTGGGTTTGGCTCTTTTTGCGTGATAATTTCGACCTGATCGCCCATCTGTAAATGGTAAGTAAAGGGCACAATTCGTCCCGCTACTTTTGCTCCAATACAACGATGCCCGATTTCGCTATGAATAGCGTAAGCAAAATCCAGCGGTGTGGCTTTTTGTGGTAGATCGATTACCTCACCTCTTGGCGTAAAGACATAAACACGGTCATCAAAAATTTGTGTCCGCATTTCTGCCACCATATCGCCAGAATCGGCAAGATCGTTTTGCCACTCAAGCAATTTCCGTAGCCACACAATTTTTTCTTCGTAGCCTGAACGCCCTGCGGTTGCTCCTTCTTTGTATTTCCAGTGAGCCGCCACGCCAAGCTCCGCATCATCGTGCATTTTTTGGGTGCGAATTTGTACCTCAATAGTTTTATCCCCTTCACCTAAAACAACGGTATGTAGTGATTGATAACCGTTTGGTTTCGGGTTGGCAATATAATCATCAAAATGTTCCGGCAAGTGAGTATATTTGGTATGGATAATACTCAATGCGGTATAGCAATCTTCTAAAGTTGGTACAATCACTCGTACTGCTCGCACATCAAAAAGCTGATTGAATTTCAAACGCTTTTTCTGCATTTTTTTCCAAATGCTGTAGATATGTTTCGGGCGACCATAAATTTGTACATTGTCGATTTCACCCGCTAAACAAGCGGTCAAATCTTCCACAAAATTTGCAATATAGCGTTCACGATCCACACGGCGTTCGCCTAAATCAAACTTCGCAATTTGGGTGTAAGAGACAGGGTGTAAAATGCGGAAACAGTAGTCTTCCAGCTCCCATTTAAGTTGTCCTATGCCTAAGCGGTTGGCAAGTGGTGCATAAACGTGGGAGCATTCTTTGGCAGCCAATACCGTATCTTCCTCCGAGTGATGGCTGCTATCACGCAAATAAGCAATTCGTTCGGCAAGTTTGATAACTACACAACGGAAATCATCCACCATTGCCAGCAGCATACGGCGGATATTGTCGATTTGTAAATCAGACACATTGTGAGCAGAGAGCTGGCGGATATTTTCCATTTCCAGCACGCCTTTCACTAGGTTTTTGATATGATTATTGAAATCTTCTTTTAACTGGACGAGATCGATAATATTGTGTTTCACCAGAGGAAACAGAAGAGCGGCAACCAGACTGTCATCGTCCATATTTAAGCCGTGTAGCACTTCGACCATCTCAATACCATACCACATCAAACTATAATCGGTATCAAGCTTTTCTTGAGCATAATCCCAAGCGTGTTGAATGCGTTCAAATGTAACAGGAGACATATTCAGGCTCGTACACCAGCTTGCTAATTCAAAATTATTTGGATCAAGTTGGTGGGAATAACGAATTGCTACCATAAAGCCTCCTTGTAAATTTTCATCAAAATCAGACCGCTTGTTATCGCTTAATATGGAGTGTAATTATACGTCTAATTTCAGAAAAAATTTACCCTTTTTATAAAAATTTAGCATAGAGCTTACCACTTAAATTACTCCTTAAGAGGTAGTGATCTTGTGATAAATCAAACCTATTAACACAATCATTTGCACGACTTCACGCTCTTGATTAAAATGACTGCGTTTTTATTTTTAAATTTTATCTTTTCTGTGGGAAACAATGACAATTTTAGCTTTAGGGATTAATCATAAAACCGCTTCTGTGGGTTTAAGAGAGAAAGTCGCATTTGTTGATAACAAACGTGATCTCGCTCTTACTCAAATTCAAGAAAGCGGCTTAGCCGAAAGCGTTGTTATTCTTTCTACCTGTAACCGCACCGAACTCTATTTCCACCAACCGAATATTTCTCCTCGTGAAGAGAGTGAAGAGAATATCCAGTGGCGTGAACAATGTTTCCACTGGTTTGCTCAAATTCATCAGCTTGATGAAAATGAACTGCGTGAATGCCTCTATTTCAAACAAAATTTAGAGGCAGCCAATCATTTAATGAATGTAGCGAGCGGTTTAGATTCTCTGATTTTAGGCGAGCCTCAAATTTTAGGGCAAGTTAAGCAAGCCTACCAATTTAGCGAAGAGTTTTATCAGCAACATCAACGGACAATTTCGACCAAACTGTCCCGTTTGTTCCAACGTACCTTTGCAACCGCAAAACGTGTTCGTTCTGAAACGGAAATCGGCAGCCAAGCGGTTTCAGTCGCTTATGCTGCTTGTGGCTTAGCCCGCCAAATTTTCGATAACTTCGGCAAATTGCGTTTCTTGCTGGTAGGAGCAGGCGAAACCATTGAATTAGTGGCACGTTATTTAATTCAGCACGGTGCTAAAAATATTATGGTGGCAAACCGTACACATATCCGAGCGGAAATGCTGGCGGAAAAATTAAATGCCCCAATGCAAATTCTCTCATTGAGTGCATTGCAATTAGGCTTAAATCAAGCCGATGTAGTCATTAGCTCAACAGGCAGCCCTGACACTCTGATTACCAAAGAGATGGTAAGCATCGCCCAAAAACAACGTCAATTTGACCCTTTGCTATTAATTGATATTGCCGTTCCTCGTGATATTGATGAAAAAGCAGGTGAATTAGATGGCGTTTACTCATATAGCGTTGATGATTTACAAAATATCATTCAACGTAATATGGCTCAACGTGAAGAAGCAGCAAAGCAAGCAGCTGAAATTGTAAAAGAAGAGAGTAAAGCCTTCTTTGAATGGTTAAAACAGCAGCAATCAAGCGATCTTATCAAACGCTATCGCCAAGATGCTGAACAAATCCGCCAAGAATTGTTAGAGAAAGCTCTCCAAGCGATAAATCAAGGGCAAGATAGCCAGCGTGTTTTGAGTGAATTAAGTTACAAACTAACAAACCAACTGCTCCACGCCCCAACCCAAGCATTGCAATCTATGGCAAAAAGTGGAAACTCAACTGGCTTACAAAGTTTTTCTAAAGCACTTAAGCTAGAAGAATAATGTGTCTATAAATTGAATTTCGGACGTACCCAGTGCGTCTTACATATCCCCTATCCTTTCTTCTGATTTTAACTTTCCTCAAATTTCCGCTATAATAAGCCAATTTTTGCAACATATTGCAAATCACTGAATTTAGAGGATAAAAAATGACTCCTGTTGTTGCCCTAGTTGGCAGACCAAACGTAGGTAAATCTACTTTATTTAACCGCTTAACCCGCACTCGTGATGCCTTAGTGGCAGATTTCCCGGGCTTAACCCGTGACCGTAAATATGGTCACGCCAATATTGGTGGCTACGATTTTATCGTGATTGATACCGGTGGCATTGACGGCACAGAAGAAGGCGTGGAAGAAAAAATGGCAGAACAATCACTATTGGCGATTGAAGAAGCTGATGTCGTGCTATTTTTAGTTGATGCCCGTGCCGGCTTGTTACCCGCAGATATTGGCATTGCACAATATCTACGCCAACGTGAAAAAACCACCGTAGTGGTAGCTAACAAAACAGACGGAATTGATGCCGACTCCCACTGTGCGGAGTTTTATCAACTCGGTTTAGGCGAAGTGGAACAAATCGCTGCCGCTCAAGGGCGTGGCGTAACACAACTTATCGAGCAGGTTTTAGCTCCACTTGGTGAACAACTTAACGCCGATCAAGCGGTCATTTCTGACGAAAATGTTGCAAATGATGAAGAATCCGATGAATGGGATACAGATTTCGACTTCGACAATGAAGAAGACACCGCATTATTAGACGAAGCATTGGAAGAAGATGCTGAAGAGTCTATTGAAGATAAAAATATCAAAATTGCCATTGTCGGTAGACCAAACGTAGGTAAATCTACCCTAACTAACCGTATTTTAGGTGAAGAGCGTGTTGTCGTTTACGATATGCCGGGCACAACCCGTGACTCAATCTATATTCCAATGGAACGTGATGGTCAGCAATATACCATTATCGACACCGCCGGTGTGCGTAAACGTGGCAAGGTCAATTTAGCGGTTGAAAAATTCTCGGTAATCAAAACCTTACAAGCAATTCAAGATGCTAACGTGGTGCTTTTAACCATTGATGCCCGTGAAGGCATTTCAGACCAAGATTTATCACTACTCGGCTTTATTTTAAATGCCGGTCGCTCGTTAGTGATTGTGGTGAATAAGTGGGAC
Source organism: Mannheimia bovis (assembly GCF_014541205.1). NCBI lineage: Bacteria > Pseudomonadati > Pseudomonadota > Gammaproteobacteria > Pasteurellales > Pasteurellaceae > Mannheimia > Mannheimia bovis. The sequence continues at coordinate 1,839,927 of NZ_CP061280.1, forward strand.
GGCTTATCGCAAGATATTAAAGATCAAGTGAAGTCCGAATTAGATCGCCGTTTAGATTTTATTGACTTTGCCCGTGTCCATTTTATTTCTGCACTGCACGGTTCAGGGGTTGGCAATTTATTTGATTCTGTAAAAGAAGCCTACGCTTGTGCGACCCAAAAAACATCCACTTCAATGCTCACTCGTATTTTACGTATGGCAGCAGACGAACATCAACCACCATTGGTAAACGGTCGCCGTGTGAAATTGAAATATGCCCACCCGGGTGGATACAATCCGCCAATTATTGTGATCCACGGTAATCAGGTGGAAAAACTAGCGGATTCTTACAAACGCTATTTAAGCAACTATTTCCGTAAGAGTTTAAAAATTATCGGCTCACCAATTCGTATTTTGTTCCAAGAAGGGAACAACCCGTTTGCCGGTAAGAAAAACAAACTGACACCAAACCAACTGCGTAAACGTAAACGTTTGATGAAGTTTATTAAGAAAAGTAAGAAATAATTAGATAAATCTCCCCCTCCCCTCTTTAGAAAAGAGGGGCTAGGGGAGGGAGCAAGATAAATATGATGATGCAATACTCTCCAAAATTTAATAATGCCAAAGTGCTTGTGCTTGGTGATGTGATGTTAGACCGTTACTGGTTTGGTGCAACGAATCGTATTTCGCCGGAAGCTCCTGTGCCGGTGGTAAAAGTACAAGATATTGAAGAACGTGCAGGCGGTGCAGCAAACGTAGCAATGAATATTGCAAGTCTTGGTGTGCCAGTTACTCTTCACGGTTTAATTGGTCAAGATGATGCCGGAAGAGCGTTAGATAAATTACTTAATTCACACAATATCCAAAATCATTGTGTGGCAATTAATTCACACCCAACGATTACAAAATTACGGATTTTATCTCGTCATCAACAACTATTACGCTTGGATTTTGAAGAAGGTTTCCACAATGTGGATTCCACTGCATTACTTGCAAAACTTTCGCAAGAAATTACCGCTTACGGAGCGTTAATCTTATCGGATTACGGTAAAGGTACGCTTGAGTCTGTGCAGAAAATGATCCAAATTGCCCGACAAGCAAATGTGCCTGTATTAATCGACCCTAAAGGGACTGATTTTGAGCGTTATCGTGGTGCAACATTACTCACGCCAAATATGTCGGAGTTTGAAGCTGTTGTTGGGCACTGTAAAGATGACGATGAAATTGTGTCTAAAGGCTTGAAAATGATTGCTGATTTTGAGCTTTCAGCCTTGCTAGTTACTCGCTCAGAAAAAGGAATGACGTTACTTCGTCCAAATCAAGAGCCTTATCACTTACCAACTCAAGCAAAAGAAGTTTATGATGTAACAGGTGCGGGTGATACCGTAATTAGCGTATTAGCTACAGCGATTGCTGATGGTAGAGCTTACGAAGAAGCTTGTTATTTAGCCAATGCAGCAGCTGGTGTTGTGGTTGGCAAACTTGGCACATCAACCGTTAGCCCTGTTGAGTTAGAAAATGCCATTCATCAACGAGCCACGACAGGCTTTGGTGTAGTCTCCGAAGAAGAGCTAAAAGCTATTGTGTTAGAGGCAAAAAAACGTGGTGAGAAAATTGTAATGACAAACGGTTGTTTTGATATTCTCCACCCGGGGCACGTTTCTTATTTAGAAAATGCACGCAAATTAGGCGACCGCTTAATTGTGGCAGTAAATACCGACAATTCAGTTAAACGCTTGAAAGGCGAAGCTCGCCCAATTAATGATTTAGATGCCCGTATGGCTGTATTAGCCGGCTTAGCGTCTGTGGATTGGGTAGTGCCTTTTGATGAAGATACACCACAACGTTTAATTGGTGAAATCTTGCCTGATTTATTAGTAAAAGGTGGCGATTATAAACCTGAAGAAATCGCAGGTAGCCAAGAAGTATGGGCAAACGGTGGAGATGTTCGAGTACTAAACTTTGAAAACGGTTGTTCTACAACGAATGTGATTAAGAAAATTCAATCATTATAGTGCTATGGAAAAAATCATTATTGATACAGAGCAATTTCAGCGGATTATTTCTCGTATTTCCCATCAAATTATTGAAAAGCACGGGGATTTACAAGATGTCGTGATTGTTGGTATTAAACGCCGTGGGGCTGAAATTGCAGAACTTATTCAAAAGCGAATTGAAGAATTAGCACAAATCCAATTGCCTAATATGGAATTGGATATTACGTTCTATCGTGATGATTTGGATTTAATCTATCAAGATCCTGTATTTACCGGAGCAGAAAATCAACTCAATCTTAACAATAAAAAAGTGATTTTGGTTGATGATGTACTGTTTACGGGTAGAACTATTCGTGCCGCCTTAGATGCATTGCTTGATTTTGGCAGAGCTGCCAGAATTGAATTGGTTATTTTAGTAGATCGTGGTCATCGAGAATTGCCAATTCGAGCTGATTATGTAGGAAAAAATATCCCTACTGCAAAAAATGAGCAAATTCAGGTAAAAACCTTCTCTTATGATGGCATCAATCAAGTGGTCTTAGTTCCTGCAACGGATAAAGAAAGTACTTAATTTAAGTGAACCTTTTCGATAAACTTATCTCTAAGGAAAAGATTACTTATTATCTCCATTAGGATTGTTATAAAAATGAAATTAGTAAAATCATTGTTTGCTGTTGCGATTGCAACAATAAGTCTTACCCAAACTGCTCACGCTTTTGAAGAACGTGTAGTTGCGTTAGTAAACGATACCCCTGTAATGCAAAGCCAAGTTCAGCGTATACTTGGCAAGAAAAAAGTAACAGAAGCCTCTCATCGTGCAGCCGTCGATCAAGTTATTGACGATATGCTTGTACAACAAGCAATGAAAGAGGCTAATGTAAAAATCAGCCCGGCAGCAGTAAACCAAGCGGTTGAAAATGTGGCTATCCAGAATGGTATTACCTACGGTCAATTATTAGATGCGTTAGATTATCAAGGTATTACTTTAGAACAATTTAAACGCAATATTGCTCAACAAATGGCAATGGAGCAGGTTCGCCATATCAGCATTGGAAAAACCATTCAAGTTGCTCCTCAACAAGTTCAAGCATTAGCAAACGAATTAATGGCGAAAGATAAAGCAGCGGGTAAATTAAAAACGGTAGTTGGCAAAGAACATCGTGTGAGCCATATTTTGTTAAAAACAAACCCAATTTTAAACGATGCTCAAGCCAAAGCGAAATTAAATAGCTTAATTGCCGATATTAACTCTGGCAAAACAACTTTTGAAGAAGCAGCAAAAGCGAATTCTATGGATTACGCATCGGGTGCAGACGGTGGTGATTTAGGCTTTAACTTCTTAGAGATCTACGATCCTGCCTTTGCAAAAGTAGCCTCTAAGATGAAAACAAATCAAATTTCTGTACCATTTAAATCACAATTCGGTTGGCATATTCTAAAAGTAACCGATATTCGTGATGGCGACAGAACTGAAGATGCTTACCACCAACGAGCTTATCAGCAACTTGTGAACAAACAAGCAGAAGAAGCCTCGAAAGATTGGATTAAAGCATTAAGAAAAACCGCAAATATCCAATATGTTGATCAATAATTAAAAAATAACAAGAACCTCGCCTAGCGGGGTTCTTTTCTTATTTCAAAAGGGATAATAATGAGTTCACAAAATTCAAAAAAACATTTAGGTCATACCGCCCGTAAACGTTTCGGGCAAAACTTTTTACACGATATGAATGTCATTCACGGCATTGTGTCAGCAATTAATCCGAAAAAAGACGAATTTTTATTAGAAATTGGTCCGGGTTTAGCGGCATTAACAGAGCCAGTTGCAGAATTAGTTGATAAACTCACTGTAGTGGAAATTGACCGTGATTTGGCTGAACGTTTACGCCACCACCCATTTTTAAGTCAAAAATTGACGATTATTGAGCAAGATGCGTTACGTTTTAACTTCCGTGAATATTTTGAAAGCCAAAATTTAGGAAAAGATTCTGTTCGTGTGTTCGGTAACTTGCCTTACAACATCTCTACGCCATTAATTTTCCACTTATTGACGTTCCACGATCTGATTAAAGATATGCACTTTATGCTGCAAAAAGAAGTAGTAAAACGTTTATGTGCCGCTCCAAACAGCAAGGCATACGGCAGATTAACCATTATGGCTCAATATTACTGTCAAGTAATTCCTGTGCTTGAAGTACCGCCGACGGCATTTAAACCTGCACCGAAAGTGGATTCAGCCGTTGTACGCTTAATGCCTTACAATCAACTGCCGTATCCTGCTAAAGATGTTTATTGGCTCAACCGTGTAACCACACAAGCCTTTAGCCAACGTCGCAAAACATTACGCAATGCCCTCTCTACTCTCTTTAGTGCAGAACAGTTAGAAGCATTAGGTATTGATTTAACTGCTCGTGCAGAGAATCTCACCATTGCCGACTATGTTCGTTTGGCTAACTGGTTATATGAAAATCCACCGGCTATTGATACATCAGAAGAATTAGTTGATGAAGATTATTAAAAAGTAAAACAACAAGCGGTCATATTTGGTAAAAAATTTACAAAATATGGCCGCTTGTATTTTATATGGAAACTTAAAAACTATTTTGTACCGAAAATTTTATCACCGGCATCGCCTAAGCCTGGAATGATATATCCTTTCTCGTTTAAGTGGCTATCAATTGATGCAGTGTAGAGTTCCACATCAGGGTGTGCTTCTTCCAGCACTTTAATCCCTTCTGGGGCAGCAACTAATACTAATACTTTGATGTGTTTACAGCCTGCTTTTTTCAGTAGATCAATAGTTGCAACCATTGAACCGCCTGTTGCTAACATTGGGTCTGTGATAATGGCTAAACGTTCAGCGACGTCGTTCGCTAATTTTGAAAAATACGGAACAGGTTTTAGAGTTTCTTCATCACGGTAAATCCCAACTACACTAATTCTGGCACTTGGAATATGCTCCAAAACGCCGTCCATCATACCCAAACCTGCACGCAAAATTGGTACGACGGTCACTTTTTTGCCTTTAATTCGCTCAACTGAAATTTTATTACCACTCCAGCCATTAATTTCGACATTTTCCATTTCTAAATCTTTGGTTGCTTCGTAAGTTAAAAGACTGCCAATTTCGTTGGCTAACTCACGGAAATCTTTTGTGCTGATTTCCGCCTCACGCATTAAACCTAATTTATGTTTTACCAGTGGGTGTTTTACTTCAACAATTTTCATTGTAAGCTCCTTAATTAAATAATTTAAATGTTATTAATCGTTGATTTTGCTAATTCTTCATCTCTTAATACACGGCGAAGAATTTTACCAACATTACTTTTTGGTAGTTCATCTCTAAACTCAATATCACGTGGAATTTTATAGCCTGTTAGGAATTGGCGACAGTAACTACGAAGTTCATCACGAGTTAAACTTTCATCTTTTTTCGTTACAAAAATTTTAATACTTTCGCCAGAAGCCTCGCTTGGCACTCCTATAGCGACAACTTCATTCACTTTAGGATTTTGTGAAACCACTTCTTCAATTTCGGTTGGATAAACGTTAAAGCCGGATACGATGATCATATCTTTTTTGCGATCGACAATGCGTAAATTGAGATCTTCACCCATTACGACAATATCGCCTGTTGCCATCCAACCGTCTTTTAATACTTGAGCAGTATCTTCAGGACGATTCCAATAACCTTGCATTACTTGAGGACCTTTAACCAATAGCTCTCCTCTTTCACCAAGCGGGAGTTCGTTACCTTCATCATCTACAATGCGGATGTCCGTATTGGGTACAGGTACGCCAATTGAACCTGAATATTCCACAGAATCGCTCCGTGTTGCAGAAATAAGCGGCGAACATTCTGTCATTCCATAGCCTTCGATAATATGCACGCCGGTTAAATCGTGCCAGCGTTTAGCTACACTTGATTGAATTGCAGCCCCACCGCCAACACTCAATTTTAAGTTAGAAAAATCTACTTCTTTAAAACTTGGATTATTCAATAACGCATTAAATAATGTATTTACGCCTGTAATAATAGATACATTATATTTCTTTAACTCTTTGATAAATCCAGGAATATCGCGTGGGTTAGTAATTAATAGCCCTGTCAGACCTAACTCAATAAAGAGCAGGCAATTTAAAGAAAGGGCTAAAACGTGATATAGCGGTAACGGCACAAGCCCAATCATACCAGTTGTATTTCCTAGCAGTGGCTCTACAATCCATTTGGCTTGCATCATATTTGCAATTAAGTTTTGATGCGTTAGCATTGCCCCTTTCGCTACGCCTGTTGTACCTCCAGTGTATTGTAAAAAGGCGAGATCACTACTTGCAATATTCGGTTTTACATATTGTCTTTGCTTACCAATGCTTAATGCCTCTCTAAAACTAACAGCGTGCGGTAATTTATATTTAGGCACTAATTTCTTCACATATTTAACCACGAAATTAACTAAAGTACGTTTACCAAATGAGAGCTGGTCGCCCATTCGAGTTAAAATAACATGTTTAATATTGGTATTAAAAACTACTTTTTCTAACGTCGCCGCAAAGTTGGAGACAATTACAATCGCCTTAGCACCACTATCGTTAAGTTGATGTTCTAATTCACGCGGAGTGTAAAGCGGATTAACATTTACCACCACTAAACCGGCACGCAACGCTCCGAATAATGCAATCGGATATTGCAATAAATTTGGCATCATTAATGCAATACGATCGCCTTTTTGTAAGCGTAATTCATTTTGCAAATAGGCAGCGAAAGAGCGACTACGTTCTTCTAATTTGCGAAAGGTCAGAATTTGCCCCATATTAATATAAGCCGGAATATCCGGGTGGCGTTTTATTGCAGCTTCAAACATCTCTACTAGCGATTCATATTGATTCATTTCAATTGTTTTTGGCGAATAGGGAGGGTAATTGTTAAACCATATTTTTTCCATTCTAGTCTCCTAAACCTTACCTAAAAAGATAGGCGAAAAATTTGCTTGCTGAGTGCGTTTATCGATCAATTTTCTTACACCCCAGAAACTCATTCCTGTAAAAAGCAACATCACAAATAACACTATAAGTTCATTTGCAAAAAATTGTGAAAATCCGACCGCTGTTATAATTAAAACAAACAGCGGAATACCGTAAATTAAAAAGACACTTTTTAGTAATGTATTTTCAGCTAAACCCAACTGAATTTTATCACCCACATTTAACGGCTCATTAACCGTAAGACTAAAACGTGGAGCTATTTTTTCACCGGCTAATGCTGATAATGCTTTTGTACCACAAGCTACCTTTGCAGCACAACTGCCACAGCCACTTTTGGCATAACACTGTACAATTGCAATACCATTGTGATATTCAACTACGGTCGCTTCCTCTATCATCATTGAGAAGCCTCCTCTTTAAACTGAATATTTTTTAAAATATGCTTAGCCGCTTGTAATGGTACATCACCAATAATAACTATATCTTTATCATTAATCGTCTGATTTAAAAAAGTTAATTTGCCTTGTTGCCCAGCATAGCCATCAAAATTTGTACCTTGACTCGGCATTACATAAATCGTAAAACTCAATAAACCATCGCTATATAAACGGCTATCAACATATTCTGTGTCAAACTGATAAGTAGCTCCGCTTACGGTTTGGCTTTTCATCAAGCGAAAACCTGTCGGTAACTCATTTACTTCCCAATGATAAGGCGATTTTATCTCTTCTTTTTGGGTAGAAGTTAATGTTGGTAGCATTAAAACATCAATCGCATTAGCAATCATCGCAATTTCTTGAGATTGATAAAGCTGCAGCACTCGAAATTCTTCTAACACCACATTATCTTCATTTTGTAACTGGCTTTTTAGTAATAAATTGGTCTCTTCATCAATCCAAAGTGTGTAAGAATAGCGAAAATTATCTTTTGGTAAAATGCGAATCACTTTCGCCATTCTATCGGCAATACGATCTTTACCCACATCTAAGAAAACATAACCTTTTAAGTGATGATAATCAGCGTAAATGACATTGGGGAGGTTATCTAAAATATGTGAACTGTTTAAACTAAAAGGACGGAAATTATATCCTAAATAGCTGACATTACTATCTTTCAGGATAATCTCTTCTCGATTGTGATCTAGATTTAATAATTGGGCATACTCTTTATCATTAACAAATGCGTGGCGTAAACGGAAAGATTCTATACCTTCTTGCTGAAGAATATAGAACAATTCGTAATTTGATTTTTTATGAGCGTCAGCCATTGAGGATAAATACAGCAAAGGCGTTTTAATTCCTGTATCTGCCAGTGCAAAAGCAGAACAAGCGAAAATAGCTATGAACATCAAAAAATATTTTCTTATCTTAATAAACATATTTATTCTCAAACCCCAATTAAACTGACTTATTCTATCAAAAAATTTAAATCATTTCGCTATTAGTAAGTAATTTCTTGTCTTTTCGCTACATTTACATACAAAAAGCCACATAATTATCAGTTAATTATGTGGCTTCTCACTTATCTTAATCTATCTTATCTATTTTGCTGTTCTACTTGATTTGAAGAAGTTCTAGACTTCTGTTTTTCTTCTTCTGATAAAGTTACACCCTGTACTGTATTTGTACGACGTTGTAATTCGTGATTTTCTAATAACGCATTAATTTTACGTTGCTGAAGCTCTAACTGTTCAGCAGTTGGCTGATCTTTCTCCGGTGCATTATAACTTACCGCTTCAACAGAGTTGCTGAAAGGTAAAGTCTGCAATACAGGCTGAGTTTGAGCCACTTCTTCATTAGCATTAAATGAATTTACACCAAATACGGCAACTAAGCAGACTGAAGCAGCGACACCTGCTTGTAAAAGTGGGGTACTCCAACGTTTAAGTTTAAGCAATAAGCCTCTTGGTTTTTCAGACGAGCCTTGAGATTCAATTTCCTCATTTTCAAGCAATGCTTCCATTTTGGCAGAAAAATCTGCACCTAAGATAACCTCATCGCCTTGCATCACGCTACGAATAGTGTGATAGCTTGCCCATTTTTGCTGTAATTCAGGGCTATTGGTTAAGGTTTCTAAAAACTCTTTATCAACATCTTGCCCGTCCATATAAGCAGAAAGGTATTCGTGTTGAGTAATGCGTTGTTGCATAATCGGCTCCAATGATTTTTGAGATTTTTTAAAACTATTTATTTAACTTACTGCATAAGTGGATTAACTTTTGCATCAATTGCTTCCCTTGCACGGAAAATACGCGAACGCACTGTTCCTACCGGGCATTCCATCACTTCTGCGATTTCTTCATAGCTTAAACCTTCTAATTCCCTTAAACGAATAGCGGTTTTAAGCTCTTCAGGTAAACTTTCAATCGTATCAAATACGACTTTCTTTAATTCTTCAGATAACACCAGATTTTCAGGTGTATCGCTCTCACGAAGCTGAGTACCAACATCATAGCTTTCAGCATCTTCGGCTAAAATATCCTCTTTTGGAGGTCTTCTGCCTAATGAAGTTAAATGATTTTTTGCAGTATTAACCGCAATACGATAAAGCCAAGTATAAAAAGCACTTTCCCCACGGAAAGATTCTAAAGAACGGTAGGCTTTAATAAAAGACTCTTGCACAATGTCCGGAATATCATCTCTTGCAACATAACGAGTAAGCAAACCGGCTACTCTGTTTTGATAACGTACTACAAGTAAATTAAATGCTTTTTTATCACCTTTTTGTGCTTTTTCGACTAATTCTTGGTCGGTGATCTGTTCGCTCAACTGCGGACTCTCCTAATAAACGTGTCATTTCCATTGCACACTTCTTTAGTGTGTGCCTAATATAAAAAGTTCAAAAAATTTATCTTTTTCCTTAAATTTTTTACTTTCTTGATAAAACCTTAAAAAATACCAATAAGAAAGCGGTCGGATTTTATCGAAATTTTGCAAAAATTTCAAAAAATCTGACCGCTTGTATCGCATTGAAAAGAGCAAATTGTAATTTGCCTCTAATTTATTATTTCTTCGCTTTGATATCTGCCACTTTCTGTGAACGATAAATTGCATTAATTGCGTGAATTAATGCTCGTGCTGAACTTTCGACAATATCGGTTGCTAAACCAACACCGTGGAATTTTCTGCCATCATATTCCACTACGATATCCACTTGCCCTAAGGCTTCTGCACCCTCGCCTTTTGCCGTTAAGTTATAGTGCGACATTTTTAGCTCCATACCCACAATCTTCATAATTGCATTATAAGTTGCTTCAACTGGACCATTACCGCCCTGCGAAGTTGCACTTTGACGAACACCGTCTAGTTCTACTTGTACAAATGCAGATGCCGGCAAACCGCTAATCAGCTGGGTCGTAATCACATCTAGTTTTAATCTATTTTCTTCACCTTGTTGCATATCAATAAAAGCAAGAGCTTCTAAATCATAATCGAAAACCTGCCCTTTTTTATCTGCAAGCTGTAGGAAAGCCTCATAGAGCTTATCTAAATCGTAATCCGCTTCAGTATAGCCCATATCCGCCATATGCCCTTTAACTGCTGCACGACCTGAACGAGCCGTTAAATTTAACTTCTCTTTTTTCAAGCCGATGGTTTCAGGCGACATAATTTCATAGGTATTTTTGTTTTTAAGCATACCATCTTGGTGAATGCCTGATGAGTGAGCAAACGCATTGCTGCCCACAATCGCTTTATTCGGCTGAATTGGCATATTGCAAAGCTGACTTACCATTTGGCTTACACGATGAATTTCTTGAGTATTTATGCGAGTGTCCACGCCCATAAATTCTTGGCGGGTTTTAATTGCCATTACCACTTCTTCTAATGCAGTATTGCCCGCACGTTCGCCAATGCCGTTGATGGTACATTCGATCTGCCTTGCTCCGTTTTGCACCGCTGTTAATGAGTTCGCTGTAGCCATTCCTAAATCGTTATGACAATGTACAGAAACGATAGCTTTATCAATATTCGGCACTCGGTTCATTACTTGATGAATAATATTGCCGTATTCATTCGGCAAGCAGAAACCGACCGTATCCGGAATATTGACTGTAGTTGCCCCTGCATTAATGGCAGCTTCTACAATACGGCAGATATTATCAATCCCTGTTCGACCTGCATCTTCACACGAAAATTCAACATCATCGGTATAGCCACGAGCACGTTTTACCGCCGCTACTGCCATTTCTACCACATCATCAAATGAACGCTTTAATTTTGCTTCAACGTGCAAAGCAGAACTCGCAATAAAGGTATGAATACGAAATGCTTCTGCTACTTTTAAGGCTTCATAAGCAGCATCAATATCTTTTGCTACCGCACGGGAAAGTGCAGCAACACGGCTGTTTTTAATATGACGAGCAATAGTTTGTACCGATTCAAAATCGCCCGCTGAAGAAACAGGAAATCCCACTTCCATTACATCAACGCCTAAACGCTCCAATGCGAGTGCAATTTGTAGTTTCTCTTTTACCGTTAAACTCGCTTTTAGGGATTGTTCGCCATCACGCAGTGTTGTATCAAAAATAATAATGTTATTGTTGCTCATAATAAAACCTTCATTTTATTGGGATAAAAAAAGCCCGCATTTTAAGTGCGGGCAAGAATGTGGATAGTCCATTTACTTTTTCCAACCAGTCTTTATCCTCGCACAGAATACGATAACAGAGATAATCGGAGTAAGGTAAATTTTTCCATATGTTGTGTTGTGTGTTTATGTTTGCATTGTTATTCGCTAATGGGGTGTATATTAGCTTTATCTAAGGCAATGTCAATAGCATTTTTCACTTTACGCAACCGTTTAACTTTAATTAAAGACTAGTCATACCAGAACATTATATTACTATTAGCAACACTTTTAGCTAAAAATTCCAAATGAAAAAAATAATATAATACAATACATTAATTTTAATGATATTTAGAATTTTAAAAAATTCTAAAAAATAATTTTTAATTTATTATTCTCTTTGAAGTTTCAACTCAAATTTGATAGCCTCTTGCATTATTTACTGCTGAGGATACACAATGACCCTACCATTTCGTGCCATTATTTCCGATCTCGACGGCACTCTGCTAAATGCAAATCATAAAATTGGTGATTTTACGATTGATACATTAGAAAAATTATCGCAAAAAGGGATAGATATTTTTCTTGCCACCGGCAGAAATTACCCTGATGTTTCGCATATTATCAGTAAAATGAATGTTAAAAATGCAATGCTGGTTACATCAAACGGAGCAAGAGCTAATAATTTAGACGGCGAAAAAATTGTCAGCCATTACTTGCCTGAAGATATCGCCGTTGAATTAATGAATATTGAATTTGACGATAAAAATGTTTGCTTAAACAGTTATCAAGGCGATGAATGGTTTATCAATAAAGAGATTCCACAACTGAAACAGTTCCATCAAGAATCCGGTTTTGGTTATCAAGTGGCTGATTTTTCTAACCACCACGGCAGAGAAACAGAGAAAGTCTTTTTTATCGGCAGAACGCCTGAAGCCTTAACCCCGATTGAAAATTACATTCAAGCAACTTATGGCGATAACGTACAAATGACCTATTCCGCTCTACTCTGCCTTGAAGTAATGGCAAAGGGCGTTTGTAAAGCGAATGCGTTGGAAGAGTTAGTGAAATTACGAGGCTACAGATTACAAGATTGCATTGCCTTTGGCGACGGTATGAATGATGTAGAAATGTTGAACTTAGCGGGCAAAGGCTGTCTAATGGCAAATGCCGATCCTCGCTTAAAATTAGCATTACCAAACAATGAAGTGATTGGATACAACAAAGACGAAGCGGTTGCCAGTTATATTCGAGCCACTTTTGGTATCATCTAATTGCAAATTTTTCTCTAAAAATGACCGCTTGTAGCACAATATATCACAAAGGAAGAGTATGAAACGTAAAACATTAGCTACACTTGTGCTAATTGCCGCTGTCGGAATAGGCGGATATTTTTACTACACTCAGCAAAATAATGAACCACAAATTCATTATATTACTGAAGCGGTTAGTCGTGCCGAAATCAATAAAAATGTGCTTGCTACAGGATCAGTACGAGCAAGCAAACGCACCGAAGTTGGGGCTCAAGTTTCGGGTAAAATCCAAAAACTCTATGTCGAATTAGGACAAACCGTTAAACAGGGCGATTTGATTGCAGATATTGATTCAAGCAATCAAAACAACACTTTGAGCACCGCTCAAGCTCAACTTGCTTCGTACAAAGCACAGCTAACCTCCGCACAGGTTGCCCTTGAAGTGGCTCAGTCTAATTACAACCGATTAACTAAATTATATCGAGCCAGCAGTGCAGCCTTAGCAGATGTCGAAACCGCAAAAAACACCTTAGCTTCCGCCAAAGCAACGGTTGATAACATCAAAGCACAATTAAAATCGGCAGAAATCTCGGTGAATGATGCTCAAACCAATTTGAATTACACTCAAATCATTTCACCAATGGACGGCGTGATTGTGTCTGTACCGGTTTCCGTCGGGCAGACAGTTAATTCTAATCAAACATCGCCAACTATTGTGCAAGTAGCTGATTTATCTAAAATGCTGATTAAACTTGAGATTTCAGAAGGCGATATTGCCCAAGTAAAAGTCGGGCAACAAGTCAAATTTTCCACCCTTGCCGATCCTAATCGAGAGTATTTAGCAACCATTGATTCGGTTGATCCTGCCCTCACTACACTTACCGATAACAACTATACCGAACAATCAGGTAACACGGAGGCAGTTTATTACTATGCGAATGTTTCGATTGATAATGCCGATAGCAGCTTACGCATTGGAATGACAACACAAGCTCAAATTACCATTGATAAACGGGAGCAAGTGTTAGTTGTTCCCACTAACGTGATTAAAAAACGTGGAAAAGAAAATTATGTTTTGGTACTAGAAAATGGTCAATCAGTGGAGAAACCAATCCAAATTGGTATTTCTGATACACAAAATACCGAAGTTGTAGCGGGCTTAAACGAAGGCGATCAGGTTATTGTTACGCAAAGAGCGGATGGAGAAAAAATAAGCACAACACGAGGACCAAGAATTCTCTAAATCCTTTCTAAATAACAAGCGGTTAAATTTCCTTCATATTTTGCAAAAAATAAGAAAAATTTAACCGCTTGCCTGTTTCTATATTAAAACGAATATTTATTTCTCATTATCGTTCTTCATCTTCGCGAAAATCATCGCCAAGATAGGACCTGAAATATTGTGCCAGAAGCTAAATACTGCACTTGGCACAGCAATCACAGGATTTGCTTTAAAGTGTAATGCGGCAAGTGCTGCCCCTAAACCTGAGTTCTGCATACCCACTTCAATTGCTACTGCTTTGCTATCTGCAATAGGCAGTTTAAATAAGCGGCTCGCTAAATAACCGATTAGATAACCTAAACCGTTATGTAAGGCGACCACTGCAAAAATTAATAAACCGGATTCAATAATGCGATCACGACTCACTGAAACCACCGCCGTTACAATTAATACAATCGCAATCACTGAAATTAACGGCATTGTTTGGCTGAACTGCTCTACTTTCTGCTTGAAGATAGTACGAATAACGACGCCAACAAAAATAGGCAACAACACCATTTGTAGCACAGAAATAAACATCGCCGTTGCATTAATTTCTAACCACTGGCTGGCAAATAAGTAGAAAATAGCAGGAGTTAAAACAGGTGCTAATAAGGTTGAAATGGTTGTGCAAGCCACCGATAAAGCCGTGTTACCACGAGCTAAATAAGTCATCACATTTGACGATGTTCCACCCGGACAACAGCCAACTAAAATTACACCAATGGCTAAATCAGGCGGTAAATTAAATGCTTTTGCCAATCCATAAGCAACACTTGGCATTACCACGAATTGAGCGATAACACCGATAATCACTGATTTTGGATTTTTTGTAACTTCAGCAAAATCTTTGAATGTTAAGGTTAAGCCCATTCCAAGCATTACGATACCTAAAAGATATGGAATCCAAGGAACAAATTGTTTAAAAGTTTCAGGGAATTGTGCCGCAATGAAAGCGAAAACCACCACCCAAATAGCGAAAGTTTTGCTAACAAATTGCGTAAATTTTAATAATGTTTGCATATTGCCTCTATATTGTTATAAAAAGGTTAATAGCCTAACTTAGTTTTCAGTAAAAGTGAATAGCGGTCATAAAAACTATAGTAATGAATGCCTCTTTTTAGGTATAATCATTTCGTTTATCAACAAAAAATTTAAGGATATCTTTATGAAAAACTTAAAACTTTCCGCAATGAGCCTCACCGCTTTATTCGTTCTAACCGCTTGTACTCACACTCACTCAAATAGTGATGAACATCATCAAATGGTGTTGCAAGAGCAAGCAACCTTAGGCATAAATTGGGTACAACAATCCGGTGAATACCAAGCTTTAGCTCATCAAGCATTTAACACGGCAAAAGTTGCTTTTGATCAGGCAAAAGTGAAAAAAGGCAAGAAAAAAGCCGTTGTTGTTGATTTAGATGAAACAATGATGGATAACAGCCCATACGCAGGCTGGCAAGTAAAAAATCATAAGCCTTTTGATGGCGAAAGCTGGACACGCTGGGTAAATGCCCGTCAAACTGGAGCTATTGCCGGTGCAGTTGAATTTAACAACTATGTGAACAGCCATAAAGGCACGGTATTTTATGTTTCAAACCGTAAAGATGACGGCGAAAAAGCAGGCACTATCGATGATATGAACAAACTCGGCTTTAGTGGCGTAAGTGAAAAAACGTTATTCTTGAAAAAAGATAAATCAAACAAAACCCCTCGTTTTGAAGAAATCGAAAAACAAGGTTATGAGATCGTGCTTTATGTGGGCGATAACCTAAACGATTTCGGTGATGCAACTTACCGCAAATCAAACGCAGAACGCCGTGCGTTTGTGGCAGAAAACAGCAAATTGTTCGGTAAAAAATTTATTATATTACCAAACCCGAACTATGGCGACTGGGAAGGTGGTTTAGATAAAAATTACTACAAAGGCAATGCCGAAAGTCGTGTAAAAATCCGCCACAATGCAATCAATGCGTGGGACGGTAAATAATCCGCTCGACTATTTGTAAAAAATCACTAAACAACGACCGCTTGTAAATCTTTTATCCGATTACAAGCGGTCATTTTTCTATAAAACTTTGCAAAAGTTTGTTAGGATAACCACGCTTTCAACTCATACTAAAACAATAAGGAACGAACAATGACAGCAATGAAAATTACCCTTTCCCAACAAGCCGCCCCTGAAATTTGGGGAAAAAACGCTCTACTTTCCGTTAATAATGCAGGCTTTATCGTTCACAATCCCAAAAACGATGTAGCCACTATTCAAAAAGCCGCCCGTAAAATTAAAAATCAAGGCATATTGAATGTGGCATTAGCTGGCGATGGCTGGAATTTAGAAGAGTGCTGGGCGTTCCATCAAGGTTTCAATTCAGTTAAAAATCAAGGATCTGTAGAATACCCTAATTTAGGCGAACAACAAGCGGAATTTGATAACCGAGTAAAATGTGCTACTTTCGTGCGTGAGTTAATTAACGAGCCGTCTGAGAGCTTAACCCCTGAAAAATTGGCTCAACAAGCGGTCGAATTTATCCAAAATATTGCAAAAACAAATACGGTTTCTTATAAGATAATTCGTGGCGAAGAATTAAAAGAACAGAGCTATCACGGTATTTGGGCAGTCGGCAAAGGCTCAAGTAACCCGCCTGCTTTATTAAAATTAGACTTTAACCCAACCGGTGATGAAAACTCCCCTGTACTTGCTTGCTTAGTTGGTAAAGGGATTACCTTCGACACCGGCGGCTACAGTTTAAAACCAAGTGATGGAATGAGCACAATGCGTACCGATATGGGCGGAGCGGCACTCTTAACAGGCTCACTTGCTTTTGCGATTTCTCGTGGTTTAAACAAACGTGTAAAACTTTATCTCTGCTGTGCGGAAAATATGGTCAGCCACAACGCATTCAAATTGGGCGATATCATTACTTACCGCAACGGCGTTACTGTTGAAGTGCTCAATACTGATGCGGAAGGGCGTTTGGTGCTAGCTGATGGTTTAATTGATGCATCAAAACAAAATCCACAATTTATTATTGATGCAGCAACCTTAACAGGTGCAGCAAAAGTGGCGGTGGGGAACGACTACCATTCCGTGCTTTCAATGGATGATAACCTAACAAACGCTCTATTCAGCTCGGCAAAAGATGAAAACGAACCATTCTGGCGTTTACCTTTTGAAGAACTCCACCGAGGGCAAATTTCTTCTTCATTCGCTGATATTGCTAATATCGGTTCTGTACCCGTTGGGGCGGGGGCAAGTACGGCAACCGCATTTTTATCTTACTTTGTAGAAAACTACCAGCAAAACTGGTTACATATTGATGCTTCTGCTACATTCCGCAAAACCGCAAGCGATTTATGGGCAGCGGGTGCAACAGGGCTTGGTATCAAAACAATCGCAAATTTGTTACTCTCAAAATAACAGGCTTCGTAGGGCAGCTTGCAATTTGCCCCACAAACAATTGAATAATTATGGCTAAATCAAATTACATTACCCGCTCAGGCTGGCAAGCCTTAGATCAAGAGCTGAAATTTTTATGGAAAGAAGAACGCCCAAAAGTTACGCAAGCGGTTTCTGATGCAGCGGCACTGGGCGACCGCAGCGAAAATGCGGAATATATTTACGGTAAACGTCGCTTGCGTGAAATCGATCGCCGTGTGCGTTTTCTCTCTAAACGGCTAGAGGTATTACAAATTGTCGATTATCACCCGAAACAAGAAGGCAAAGTCTTTTTTGGAGCTTGGATTGAGCTCGAAAATGAAGAAGGCGAGGCGAAACAATATCGCATTGTTGGTTGTGATGAATTTGACCCGGCAAAAAACTGGATTTCGATAGACTCTCCGGTCGCCCGTGCGTTAATCGGCAAACAGGTGGACGATGAAATTCGGGTAGAAACACCTATGGGAAAAGTGTTGCTTTATATTAACAAGATTTGGTATGAGCAAGCGGGCTAATCATTTGTAGGGGCAAATTGCAATTTGCCCCTACTCTATCTACCCAAACAACCTATCCATTTCTTCAATTAGCAATTTGCTTGGTTTGTCAAAATAAACACCGCTTGCACTCTCTCCATTCATAGCCCGTAGGAAAAGATACGCAACACCGCCAAAATCACGCTCATAATCGTAATTTTCACTTAGGCGAACAGTTAGATAACGGTGCACGGCAAGAGTATAAAGCAAATATTGTAAATCATAACGCTGTCTGCCCATTTCTCGCTGAATATTTTCTGTGGAATAATTTTGTGGCAGATAACCTAAGAAATTCGATTTGTAGTCAATAAGATAGAATTTTCCATTCATCTGCACAATACAATCCACAAAGCCACGCACAAAGCCTTCTAATTGCGGTAATTGCAGTTCAGGCAAATTTTTTGCTAAAGGGCTATGTTGTTTTAATAACGCATTTAATTGGTGCAAAGCTTTATCATTTTTTAAACGTAAATAGAATTGCCATTCATTTAACCGTTTAGTTTCATCGATATCTTTTAAACAGAAATTTGCTTCCGGCAAAGGAGTAGCAAGAATACGCTCAAACCAGCCTAATGTTGGCTCGAGCCATTCTTCACTTAAACCTAATTGTTCACACACTTTCGCCACACTTTCTTTATCAATTTGTTCGCCAAATCGGCAATGCTCAAAAAAACTGTGCAACACAGTACCAACTTTAATGCCGTGCGGAAATTGGAATGGTGAAAAAGCATCAATTTCCATCGTGTAATCCGGCTCAATGAGTTCAATATGGACATCTCTGTCTTGGGCTAAATCTATCACTCTTTCTGCTTTACCTTCACTAAAACGCTCGTGTTGTGCATAAAGTGAAGTAAAGCTCGTAATCTGCCCCACTACCCGAATATTGCCACTAAAGGTTTTGGCTTGATAACTTTCCTCCGTTTTACCACTTTCCCAACGGCTAAAAGGTAAATGCTCTGCTACTTCAATAATATCGGCTGAAATCTGCTTTTTCTCAAAATAGTCTGCAACACTCACGTTATCTTTCGGTAATTCACCTTCTGCCAATAAATAATGTAATGGGCTCCAGCCTGAAATCATTTTAGGTAACACTAAATTGAGCTGAGATTCCGCACGGGTTAATGCAACATAAAACAGACGAAGATCTTCCGCATAAGCTTCATTTTGGATGTGCTCTTTTGCCTCTTCTTCACCCAAATACCAATCCAGATCACCTTTTTGATTACGATACAAACCTAAATTAACCTTTGTATCGCCCTCGCTTTTTTCTGCAGCAAACGGCAACCAAACAATCGGATACTGCAAGCCTTTCGAGCCGTGAATGGTAACAATTTTAATCAGCTCTTCTTCACTTTCAAGGCGAAGTTGCTGTTCATCATTAAAATCGGGTGAGCTAATTTGCTTTTCATACCAACGCACCAGTTCCGCTTCAGATTCCAACACCTGCGAAGTTTCTTGCAGAATTTCCGTCAAATGCAGCAAATCAGTAATCAAACGATCCGCATTTGGCAAACCTTTTAATCGCTCAATAATACCTTGCTCTAAATAGATTTTATGCAACATCGGCAAAATGCCTTGCTCTTTCCAGATAGTGCTATATTCAACGAATTGATTGACCTTTAAATCCCACAACATTTCATTTTCTTTATAGCGATAAATTTCTGCCGCACTTAGCCCCCAAAGGGTTGAACCTAAGGCGGATAATAACGCTTTATAATTGTAAGGGTTAAGCCCGGCTTGTAAGAGCCAGCAAAGTTCAGTAGCTATTTCCGAACCAAATACAGAAGCCGATTCTGCCAAATAAACCGATTTAATATTTCGCTTCGCTAACGCTTTTTTGATGCGTTTTGCCTGCGAGCCTTTTCGCACCAAAATGGCAATATCTTTTGGCTCAAAAGGATTGAACTCGTCGTTTTTCTCAATCCCGAATTTACCCTCATTCATTGCCTTAAGTTGTTGGTGGATTTGGTATGCACAAATTTCTGCGACATCATCGAGCTTGGTTTTGTCGCTGGTGTAGCACACAAAATGCCCTTGCTCACTGATTAGCTTGCCTTTGCGACCGTCTGCCTCAACAGGGTAAAAGCCAATATCATCATAAAGAAACGGTGATTTCGCCTCATTTGCAAAATAAAACAAATTATTGACCGCTTGTACCACTTCAGGTAACGAACGCCAGTTTTTACCGAGTGTAAATTGCTCGTCTGTCTGCTTCGCTGCTCTTAAATAAGTGAAAATATCCGCCCCACGAAATTTATAAATTGACTGTTTCGGATCGCCGATCATAATAAAGCCGTTATCGCTCTGCGCTGCCATAAAAATTTGGCTGAAAATTTCATATTGGGTAAGATCGGTATCTTGGAACTCATCAATCATCGCAAAAGGGTAAATAGAGCGAATTTTTTGGGCTAACGCCTTACCTGTTTGCGGATTTTTCAACGCTTGGTTAAGCATTGTGAGTAAATCATCAAAACCACGCTCCGGGTGCGATTGCTTATATTCTGCCAGCTTGGTTTTTAAGCTTATTAAAAATTGATAGAGTAAAATCGCTTTTAAGCTATTTTCAAATTGCTGCTGATAAGCGGTCAAAAAATCCTGATTTTTTGCAAGTTGAGGTAAATCCATTGGCTCACAACTTTTCTTCGTGCCTGCGGCTATTTTCTCCGCAGTAAACAGATAGAACTCGTCTGGCAAATCACGATTTGACGAATTTACCCATTGGTTCATAACAATAACACCCGTTTCAAAAGTAGCAGAGCGATACCAACCACCGTGTAACGTCGTTTTATTTTTGAGATCGTGCCTAATTGCCTCAACTAACTCCGCACTATTTGCTTTCCAGTAGAATTTCACTTCATCAATAAATCGATTATATTGTGCCAACTGTTCCGTAAAATCTTGAGCTAGAAACGCTTTCGGCTCGGGCAACTCACTTGCTAAATAATTTCTTACCGCACTTAACGCCCTTTCCGGTGTAGTTAATTCAGCTGAAATAATTTCACTTTCTTTTGCCCCTTGCGGATAAAACTGCTCTCGCCATACATCTTCGCTTAATTTTTTCAGTAAATCAGATTGGTTCGGCTGTAAATCAAGATCAAATCGCACGCCTGATTCGAAGGCAAACTGCACTAACATTTTTTGGCAGAAACTGTGAATGGTAAACACACTGGCAGTGTCAATTTCACGCTCAGCAATGCTCAAACGTAATAATGCTTCGTGAATGTGATTGATATGCGGATAGAGGTGCTCTAAAAATTCGAGATTATTAGCATAAGATTTTCCTTCGATGCCTTCTCCGTTCACTTTATCTTTTAAAAAATCGGCACATTGCTGAATGTTTTTTCGGATACGATTTTTCAGCTCCTCCGTTGCTGCTTTGGTAAAAGTTACCACCAAAATTTGCTCAACAGTTAAAGGCATAACACCTACGCCTAGCAATAAACGTAAGTAAATATTGGCAATGGTAAACGTCTTCCCCGTACCGGCAGAGGCTTCAATTAAGACAGATTTATTTAAGGGTAATTTAATCGGATTTAGATTTTGCATAACGTAAAAGTAGGAAAACGACAAATAATAAGATTTTATCTATAAAGAAAAAGAATGGCTAGTGTGAACCAAATTTACTCTTTTTTATTCTATCTCGGAGAAAAATTTCATTTATTATGTGATCAAGCTCACAAATCTAAATAAAAGTTTGAATTTTTTTCGTTTTTGTGTACACATAAAATCCCCCTCTTTCCACCCCCTAAAAAAACATATATAAATCAACAAGTTAATTTTCACCTTGGAAATTTCACTCCAAAAGAATTATTAAAAATGTGATCTAGCCCTCATTTTTAAATGGAGTAAAATTTCACTAAAAATTCATAACTTATTGATTTTTAATCATTTTATAAAAGTTCCCCAAAACCCTCAAAATTTGACGAAAAAAATTTATTTATGTAAATTTCGCCACAACAAGGGAACACTTTGTGTTACACGATTTTTAACGTTGCTAGGTAACTAGCTTGTTGAAACTCTAACTACTAACTACTATAAGGAAAACATTATGAAAAAAACACTTCTTGCATTAGCAGTTGCAGCAATGGCTGCCAGTGGGGCAAACGCAACCGTTATCTATCAACAAGACGGTACTAAAATTGATGTTGATGGTCGCCTTGCATTAGAAGTTATTAAAGCTAAAGACAAACGTACTGACGTTCTTGACAGAGGTTCACGTGTGCGTTTCCGTGCATTCCAAGAACTTACCGGTGGTTATGAAGCTTTAGCAGTAGCAGAATTACGTTTCTCTAATGCGGATGGATTAGGTAACGATATTCGTGCACATCGTTTATTCGGTGGTGTTCAACATAAAGATATCGGTTCTTTAACTTTTGGTAAACAATTAGTATTAGGCGACCATATTCCTAAAGCAAACTACACTTGGGAAATGGGCGGAAACGTGTTCTTAGATGTTCACGGTAAAGCATTACACTTTATGTCTGCAAAATTTAACGGTGTTCGTGTAGCTGCAGACTACTATGTGGGTAATTCAAATAAACAAGCAGTAGATGCAGGTCAAGGTTTCCAATTCGGTTTATTCTATGATGGCGAATTAGGCGATGCAAAAGTACGCTTCGGTTCAGGCTATGGTGAATTAACTGCGGCTAAAACAGTAGGGGCGACTACACATTGTTACCAACATTCTGCGGACCAAAGCACCCTAGATGCCAAAACAGGTAAAACTAAATGTCTACTTGGAGAAACTTATGGCGGCAAAGAACAAGAATTCAAACGTAAATTTGCAGGTGTAGGTTTTGATATCAATTACGGTAACTTTACCACAGGTATTGACTGGGCTTACGCTAAATCACCAAAAGGTCAAGCAGCAAATACATTCCAAACATTTGGTGTGAAAAAATTTGAGAAAATCAACCGCTTTGACGTAGGTGTGAAATTAGCAGTAACGCCACAAAATAATATCTATGGTGGTGTATTATTCGGTAACGGTCAAAACGCTGGTGAAGCTAAAGCGAAAAACTTAGGTTGGAAACTTGGTGTTGATCACAAATTCAACAAATTCGTTGCTATTTACCTAGAAGGTGGTAAAGCTAGAACCAAACAAGCAGGTAAAACTATTGAAGACAATAGCAGAATCGGCTTAGGTACTCGTATCACATTCTAATCTTAAAAATTCACCTTAGTTTAATTAGCCACTCGAAAGAGTGGCTTTTTTATCGCCTAGAATCAATACATCAATACAACTGAGTGTTAATTTATTTAATCCTTTCTAACTTTTCAATTAATTGAGCTTCAGGTATAGATTGAATTTTTCGCATTTGCCAAAGTAATAATCCTCCCGCCAAACTTAAGCCAATGCAAAACACAAGCCAAAACCCTTGTGCAGCCATTGGTTGTACAATCCAATCGGTTCTTGCCAAAATATAACCAAGCGGCATACTCACCACCCAATAACAGAAAATAGTTACATATAAAATAGGTTGAGTGTGTTTGTAACCACGTAAAATACCATTTGCTACTGCTTGAATGGCATCGGGAATTTGGTAAACCGCTGCGAAAATCAGTAAATGTGCCGTAATTGCAATAGATACAGGATTACTAGTAAAAGCAAGTGGAATAATATTTTTCAGCAAAATAATAATGATAGCTGCAATAATCGCTAAGATAGCAGCGGTAATAAGTGAGTGATAGCTTAGCACTTTCGCTCTTTCTACATTTTTTTCGCCTAACGTTTGCCCAATCATAATCGTGGTTGCAATACCAAATGACATTGGGATCATAAAAAACAGCGAACTGGTTTGTAGAGCTGCTTGGTGGCTTGCAACAACTTGCGATCCAAGTGGCGAAAGAAAGAGTGCTGAGGTTGAAAATAGCATCACTTCGGTAAAAATCGCAAAAGCAATCGGCAAACCTAATTTGCAAAGTTTTAGTAAAATTTGACCGCTTGGTGCTTCAATCCATTTCTCAAATAATCGAATATCTTTTTGTGATGAGTTGGTATAACAATAATGTAGTAACATTAAAAACATAATCCAGTTTACAATAGCCGTTGCTACGCCACAGCCTACCGCCCCCATTTCTGGTAAGCCAAATTTGCCGAAAATGAAAATATAGTTAAGCGGAATATTAAGCAATAAGCCAAAGAAGGTAATTCGCATTGCAGGTTTGGGGTTAGATAACCCATCATTCATACAACGTAAACTTACCCCAAGTAAAGCAGGAATGAGTCCAACTGCCATTACGGCTAAATATTGCTGCGATTTGATTGAAAATTCAGCCGGCGTTTCCATTAAATCTAAAATCAGATGGCTGTTTAGAAAAATAGCCATCAATGGAATAGACATTGCAAATACAATCCAATAACCTTGTCGCACTTGGTTTGCAATTAAATGGCGATTACCTGAACCGTTTAAGTAAGAAACAGTTGGTGTAATGGCATTTAAAAGCCCCAACACGAATAGGAAAAGCGGAAAGTAAATAGAGTTACTTACGGCAATCGCAGAAACATCATCATCGCTTACTAAACCTGCCATCACAATATCGGCTAGCCCCATTCCTGAAGCAGAAAGCTGGGAGATAAAAATAGGCAACGATAATTTAAATAATTTACGGGCATTTTCCGGGTACTCTTGCCATTTCAAATTCATATAATTAATCTCTTAAAATCTAGTCGTGTCTTTATTTTACCTTAGAAAGCGGTCGTTTTTTTCAAATTTTTTGCAACTTTTTATAAGCAAATAAAAAGCCTCCGGAGATTGTCCCCATAGGCTTAAGAATCAACTAGCCATTATTTAGCAGCTTTTAATTCTTGGTAGTATTTTTCGTAAAGTTCTACTGCATCACCTACATCATCTTGCCATTGTGCTTTTTGTAGCACTTCAGCTGTTGGGTAGATTGATGGATCTTCTGTGATCTCTTTCGGTAATACTTTTAACGCTTCCATATTAGACGTTGGGTAACCAATCTCTAATGTCAATTTTTCAGCTACTTTTGCACTTAATAAGTAGTTGATTAATTTGTGTGCGTTTTCTTTATTTTTCGCGTTAGACGGAATCGCTAAAGTATCTACCCAAAGTACCGGGCCTTCTTTCGGGAACACCATATCAATTGGTGCGTTTTCTTTCTTAGCGATACGTACAGAACCGTTCCATAACTGACCTACAGACACTTCACCTGAAATGAATGAGTTTGCAGGGTTGTCAGAATTAAATGAAAGCACGTTTGGACGAAGTTTTAATAACTCTTCGTAAGCGGCTTTGATTTCTGCTGGATCAGTTGTATTAGGGCTTTTGCCTAATTTTAATAATGCAAGGTTAAATACTTCGCGAGCATCATCTAATAATTGAATTTTGTTCGCAAATTCAGGCTTCCATAAATCACCCCAAGAAGTGAATACATCACCTTTGTAATCTTCAGTTCTAAATGCAATACCCGGTGCACCTAATAATTGCGGTAACGAGTATTTATTACCTTGGTCATAAGGTTTGTTTAACCAATCTTGGTTTAATTCTTTAATAACCGGTAGTTGAGCGTGATCTAATTCCGCTAACATACCTTCACGAGCCATTTTAGATACAAAGTAGTTAGTTGGTGCGATAACATCATAACCGCCGTCTTTACCTTGTAATTTTAATTTAGCATACATTGTTTCGTTAGATTCAAGACTTGAAACTTCTACTTTAATGCCCGTTTCTTTGGTAAATTCATCTAACAAGCCTTCAGGTACATATTCAGTCCAAGTATAAAGGTGAACTGTTTGATTTGTTGCTTGAGGTTTCGCTTCCGCAGCTGCTTTTGGTTCTGCTGCTTTTTCTTCATTACACGCTGTTAATGCAACTGTTGCTAAACCTGCTGCAAATAAACCCGCTAATTTTTTCATTTAAGTTTCTCCGTTAAAAGAAAGTGAGTAAAAAATATAGCCTTGCCTAAGGGCGTTAAAGACTAGCGAATTTTAAGCCACCCCCTAGATTTTGCAAGCCTTTTCTTATTAAAAATGTAATTTTTGGCAAAAAACTTTATGATGAGCTTGAAATCCCTTAATTTATCGCTATATTAAGGAAGATTTATAATTTCCAAATTAGGCTTTAAGAGGATTAAAGATGACCACTCAAAATGAAAACTTACAAGACGAAGTAAAACAAGAAGAAATTCAACCTGAAGTTGTAAATGAAGAAGCTCAGCAAGAAGAAAATGCACCCCAAGAAGATCCTTTAGCTCTTGCTCAAGCTCGAATTACTGAATTAGAAACTTATATTACAGAAGCCGATAAACGTGAACAGGATATTCAACTTCGTGCGCAGGCAGAAATTCAAAATATTCGTCGCCGTACCGAACAAGATGTGGAAAAAGCTCACAAATTTGCGTTAGAAAAATTTTCTAAAGAGCTATTAAATGTAGTTGATAACCTAGAACGTGGTTTAGATGCATTAGATAAAGCAGTTACCGATGAAACAACTCAAGCCTTAGTAGACGGTGTTGAAATGACCCATAAAGAGTTTATCAATACATTGGCGAAATTCGGCGTAGTGGCAATGGGCGAAGTGGGTGAAGCCTTTAATCCGGAACTCCACGAAGCCATTTCTATGCAACCGGCAGAAGGCATTGAAACAAACCATATCAGCACCGTATTGCAAAAAGGTTACACCTTACACGGTCGTGTAATCCGCCCTGCAATGGTAATGGTTGCCGCTTAATTCCAATTTTTCGACGCAGATCGCAAAATTAGCCAAAATGTCCTTTTGTAGCTGTGCTAAATTTAGCCTGTCATTCAATAACAAAAGGAGCTAAAAGTGGAAACAACGATGAGCCTACGATTTGACAAATTACGCTTTGTGAAAAAGCTACAAGAAGCGAACCAATCTCCGGAAATTGCAGAAGCTTTTGCCGATGCTCTTGATGATGCATTGGAACAAAGCCAATCGGCATTAGCTACTAAGCAAGATCTTAAAGAGCTAAAAGCAGAAATTCGAACTGAAATTTCTCAGCTTGAAGTAAGATTAACATCATCAATGTATAAAATGGCAGGTTTTATTTTGGCTGGCGTCGGCGTTCTTATGGGGCTGATGAAATTCATCAACTAACCAACTCTAATTCTCCCTTATCTCTCTGAGATAAGGGATTTTACATTTTTAAATAACTATGACATTACAATTTAACTCTGTTGCCCTACTGTTAGTTGTACTAATTGTACTGGGCTTAGTCAGCCAAAACAATGCCGTTACAATTTCCGCCGCAGTATTGCTGATTATGCAACAAACGCTACTCTCTAAATATATTCCTTCTATCGATCAATATGGTTTAAAAATCGGGATCATTATTTTAACTATTGGTGTACTTAGCCCTCTGGTTTCAGGGCGAATTATGCTCCCTGAACTCAATCAGTTATTGAACTGGAAAATGCTGGTATCTATTATTGCCGGTGTACTGGTGGCGTGGCTTGGAGGACGCGGTGTAGGCTTGATGGGCAATCAACCTGTTTTAGTAACAGGCTTACTCATCGGCACTATTATTGGCGTTGCATTATTTAAAGGCGTACCCGTTGGTCCACTCATCGCCGCAGGGATTTTATCGTTGATTATAGGGAAAGCATAGCAGGAAGCGTGATGAAAAAGAATTTGCGAAAAAATGAAGAAAATCAACCGCTTGTAAAACTGGAAAATATCACAACGAGCGATTTTCGTCGCCTACTCGGTAGATTAAAAGGGGCAGAAAATATTAAAAATGAAGCTAACAAGCGGTCAGTTTTAGACGAAATTTTGCAAGATCTAACTGCTTGTCAAGCTCGCTTTTTTATCCGCCAAGCTCACGCTCAAAATCTAAAAATTGGCTATCCGGATCTGCCTGTTTCAGCTCGCCGTGAGGAAATTTTAAAGCTGATTGCCGAAAATCAAGTAGTCGTAATTGCTGGTGAAACCGGTTCGGGTAAAACTACCCAATTACCGAAAATGTGTTTGGAACTCGGACGAGGCGTAAAAGGATTAATCGGACATACTCAACCACGCCGAATTGCAGCTCGATCTGTGGCAACCCGTATTGCTGAAGAGCTGAAATCAGAGCTGGGTGAGACTGTCGGTTACAAAGTCCGTTTTAACGATCAAGTAAGTGAAAACAGCTTAGTTAAACTGATGACAGACGGTATTTTGCTTGCCGAAATTCAAAATGATCGTTACTTAAATCAATACGATACCCTGATTATTGACGAAGCCCACGAACGCTCGCTCAATAACGATTTTATTTTAGGCTATCTCAAACAAATTCTACATAAACGCCCCGATCTGAAAGTAATTATTACCTCAGCCACCATTGATGTAGAACGCTTTTCCAAACATTTTAACAATGCCCCCATTATTGAAGTGTCTGGGCGAACTTTCCCTGTTGAAGTTCGCTACCGACCAATTGTAGAAGAAGAGGAGCAAGACCAATTACAAGGTATTTTAAATGCCGTTGATGAGCTACAGTCTGAAGGAAGAGGCGATATTCTGATTTTTATGAATGGCGAACGGGAAATCCGTGATACCGCCGAAGCTCTACAAAAGCAGGAGCTTCGCCATACCGAAATTCTGCCACTTTACGCTCGCTTGTCAGCTACGGAGCAACAACGAATTTTCCAGCCAAGTGGTGGCTTAAACCGCATTATTTTAGCCACTAACGTAGCGGAAACCTCACTGACAATCCCGAATATTAAATATGTAATCGACACCGGCACGGCTCGTATTTCCCGCTACAGCTATCGCACCAAAGTACAACGCTTACCGATTGAACCGATTTCCCAAGCCTCTGCTAATCAGCGAAAAGGGCGTTGTGGGCGTATTTCGGAAGGGATTTGCATCCGTCTCTACTCAGAAGAGGATTTCAACGGTCGTCCGCAATTTACCGATCCGGAAATTTTACGAACCAACCTCGCATCTGTCATTTTGCAAATGACCTCGCTAGGGCTGAGTGATATTGCATCTTTCCCATTTGTCGATGCACCTGATAGCCGTCAAATTCAAGATGGGATTAGGTTGTTGGAAGAGTTGCAAGCAATTATTCCTAACCGAAACGGAGCTCGCCTGTCTACACATAAATTGACACTAATCGGTAAACAGCTCGCTCAACTACCTGTCGATCCTCGTTTAGGCAGAATGATTATTGAGGCATCGAAAAACGGTTCATTGCACGAAGTAATGATGATCGTTTCCGCTCTCTCTATCCAAGATCCGAGAGAACGCCCACAGGAGAAACAACAGTCCGCAGACGATAAACATCGCCGCTTTGCCGATAAAGAGAGCGATTTCTTGGCATTTGTGAACCTTTGGCATTTCATTCAAACGCAACAAAAAGAGTTATCGAAAAATCAATTCCGCAATCTCTGCCGTAAGGATTATTTAAACTATAATCGTGTGCGGGAATGGCAGGATATTTACCACCAACTCCGTCTAGCCGTGCGTGAAATGGGGCTAAAAATTAACAGTGAAGCTGCCACTTATCAGCCGATTCATACTGCCCTTCTCACAGGGCTACTATCGCATATCGGTTTGAAAGATAATGAGAAAATGCACTATTTAGGGGCAAGAAATGCTCACTTCTTCATTTTCCCGAACTCCGTGCTTTTCAAAAAGCAGCCGAAATGGGTAATGGCAGCAGAACTGGTAGAAACCACCAAACTTTGGGGACGAATGGTTGCTCGCATTGAGCCGGAATGGATTGAGCCATTGGCAGTACATTTAACCAAATCCAGTTACAGCGAGCCACACTGGGCGAAGTCCAAAGGAGCTGTGATGGCATCTGAAAAAGTGTCGCTATTTGGCATTCCGATTGTAACAAATCGCCCTGTTAATTATGGCTCAATTGACCCAAGCATCAGCCGTGAAATTTTTATCCGCTCAGCACTGGTGGAAGGTGAATGGCATAACAATTACAAATTTTTCAAAGAAAATAACCGCTTGATCCGTGAAGTAGAGGCAATGGAGCATAAATCCCGTCGTCGTGATATTTTAGTGAACGAGCAGGTACTGTTCGAATTTTACGATCAACGAATAGGTATAGAGGTGGTGTCTGCCAAACACTTTGATACTTGGTGGAAAAAGGCTTCGAAAAGCGATCCTGAGCTACTGAACTTTGAAAAATCGTTCTTGATTAACGATAATGCTAACTTGGCGAGCGAGCTGGATTTCCCGAATTTCTGGTATCAAGATAATCTTAAATTAAAACTCAGCTATCAATTTGAAGTGGGTAAAGATCACGATGGCGTAACGGTGCATATTCCATTGCCATTACTCAACCAAGTCGAGCCTGATGGTTTCGACTGGCAAATTCCGGGGCTTCGCCACGAGTTAATTGTTTCTTTGATCAAAAGTCTACCAAAGTCATTACGCCGCAACTTTGTGCCTGCTCCTAACTATGCTGATGCCTTTTTAGGGCGGGTTGAGCCGTTTAAAAAACCATTATTGGAAAGTTTAAGCTATGAACTTCGTCGAATGACCGGCGTGTTAGTTGAGGCTGAACAGTGGGACATCAGCCAACTACCGCCGCATTTGCGAATGACCTTCCGTGTGGTAGACGACAAAGGCAAAAAATTACAAGAGAGCGAGAATTTAGACGAGCTGAAATTTGCTCTAAAAGATGAAGTACAGAATACGCTTTCAAATATCGCTGATGACGGCATTGAGCAAAGCGGTGTGCATATTTGGAATTTTGCCGAGTTACCGCAATTCTACGAACAGAAGAAAGCCCATTTCAGTGTGAAAGCCTACCCTGCGATTGTCGATGAACAGAGTGCAGTGGGCGTGAAACTATTTGAAACGGAATTTGAACAGGCTCGGGCAATGCAGGCTGGTTTACGCCGTTTATTGTTGCTCAATGTGCCTTCACCAATCAAATATCTACACGAAAAACTACCAAATAAAGCTAAGCTCGGCTTATATTTTGCTCCATTCGGCAAAGTGATAGAACTGATTGACGACTGTATCGCCTGTGCGGTGGATAAGTTGATTGGGGAATTCGGCGGTTTTGTATGGAATGAGGAAAAATTCAACGAACTGCACGAATATATACGAGCAAATCTTAATGATACTACTGTTGAGATTGCAAAACAGGTTGAAAAATGTTTAACGTTAGCGTATGAGCTGAATAAACGCCTAAAAGGCAAATTGGATTTCACAATGGCATTTGCGTTAAGTGATATTAAAACTCAAATTGATGGATTGATTTATCCCGAATTTGTAACTAAAACCGGCTATCAAAGGTTAAGCGATTTACACCGCTATTTAACTGCCATTGAACGCCGTTTAGACAAATTGGTCATTGACAGCAATACAGACAGAGCAAAAATGCTACGAGTAGAGCAAGTGCAAGAAACCTATAAGCAGCTCTTAAATAAACTACCAAAATCTAAGCCTATGCCTGATGAGGTGTTGGAAATTCGCTATATGATTGAGGAACTACGGGTCAGCCTGTTTGCTCAACAGCTTGGTACAAAGTATCCGATTTCTGATAAACGAATTTTAAATCTGATAAAAGAGCTTTAGAAAATTACAAGCGGTTATTTTTATTTCAAATTTTGCAAAATTCTTTAACAAAATAACCGCTTCTCTTTTATTAAAGCACGTTCGTTACATACAATGTAATCCCATCAACACGTTGAACCTGTACTTTATCACCTAAATTAAGCCCTATTCCCATCACTCGCCAAGTAGTATCGCCAAACTTACCTCTAGCAACGCCATTTTCCAGTATTTCAACAATTATACCTTGCATACCAATCATTGATTGCTCTCTTGAATTGAGCGATGTAGATTTATCATCTTGTTTATCTTTAGTATGTTGATATTTCCACCAAATCAAGCTAAAGACAATGGCTAGAATCGCGAAGCCACTAATTTGAATACTCACAGATAAATCAGGCAATAGCCAAACCAGCATTGCCAGCAAAATGGCAGAAAATCCCCACCACATAATCAATACGCCTGGAATAATTAATTCTAAAGCCAGTAATACAAAACCTAAGATTAACCAACCATTCCAGTTAAATAGCCAATCCATATTTTCTCCTTACTAAAAGTAGAACTACTTGCTGCTATTTTGAGTACCTTTTAATAATTCAGCAACACCTGCAACAGAGCCAATTAGGTTGCTGGCTTCAAGTGGCATCAGTACCACTTTGCTGTTTTCTGCCGAACCTATGCCTTTCAATGCTTCGGTGTATTTTTGGGCAATGAAATAATTAATTGCGGTGGTATCGCCTTTTGCAATAGCATCAGATACCATTTGAGTTGCTTTTGCCTCCGCTTCCGCTGCACGTTCACGAGCTTCCGCTTGTAAGAATGCTTCTTGACGCTCCCCTTCGGCTTTTAAAATACGAGATTGCTTTTCACCTTCTGCACGTAGAATTTCAGCTTGTCGGATACCTTCTGCCTCTAAAATATCTGCACGTTTATTGCGTTCAGCTTTCATTTGAGCATTCATCGCAGCTACTAATTCTTTTGGTGGGCGAACATCACGAATTTCAATTCTAGTTACTTTTACCCCCCAAATATTGGTTGCTTCATCAACAATCGAGAGCAAGCGACTATTAATGACATCACGTTGTGAAAGCATATCATCTAAATCCATCGAACCTAACACAGTACGCATATTTGTCATTGTTAAATTTACAATCGCCTGTTCTAAATTATTCACTTCATAAGCTGCCCGGCGAGCGTCAATAGTTTGAACAAAGCAGACTGCATCAATAGACACACTGGCATTATCACGAGAAATAACTTCTTGCGATGGAATATCTAATACCTGTTCCATCATATTGATTTTTCGTCCAACTCTATCAATAAAAGGTAAAACAATATTTAGTCCCGGTGTGAGGGTTTTGGTATAACGCCCGAAACGTTCGATTGTCCAATGATAACCTTGTGGCACAATTTTGATGGTTGAACTTAATGCTACCAGCACCAATATTGCAAATGTAGCACCTAAAATCGGTAAATCAAATTCCATCTTTTTCTCCTTTAAATGAACAATTAAATTTCAATAGGTAGTTGCCAATTAATTGGGGATATTTCTTTTGAAATCAAGTAATTATTTGCTTTTGAGAAATGTTTACAGCCAAAAAATCCACGATAAGCCGACAATGGCGATGGGTGCGGAGAAGCTAACACACAATGTCGATTACGATCGATAAACTGCCCTTTTCTCTGAGCGTGGCTACCCCAAAGTAAAAACACCAAATTCTCTCGATGTTCATTTAATTGTGCAATAACTTTATCGGTAAAAATCTCCCAGCCAATTTGTGAATGTGAGCCTGCTCTACCTTGCTCAACGGTTAAACTTGTGTTTAACATAAAAACACCTTGTTTTGCCCAATCAATTAAATAACCGTGATGCGGAATCTGAAATCCTTCAATATCTTCGGATAATTCCTTATACATATTCAACAAAGATGGGGGAGGAGCAACAGGAGGTTTAACTGAAAAGGCTAATCCGTGTGCTTGATTTGGTCCGTGATAAGGATCTTGTCCTAGAATCACCACCTTCACATTGCTAAATTCTGTTAAAGCAAAAGCACTAAATACCTCATTTTGTGGCGGATATATTACTTTGCCTGATAACCGCTCATTATGTACATATTGCAAAATCTGTTGAAAATAATCTTTTTGCTTTTCTTCGCCTAAGGCTTCTGTCCAAGTTTTCATAAAAACACCCAATTGTGATTAAATTTCATTCAAATAGAATACTGTAAGCTAAAAATGGTTAAATTTTTATCGCATTTTATCTAAAAAGAGGTACAATAATTTCAAATAAATTTGAATATTTAAACTTTTTTCGTAATTTACAATTTCACTCTTTATAGGAGAACTTAAAATGATTAAAGGTGTACAAATCACTGAATCAGCAAACAGCAACTTATTAAACTCTTTTTGGTTATTAGATGAAGCTAAAAACGAAGCTCGTTGCTTAGCTGCTAAAGCAGGTTACCAAGAAGATCAAATCGTTGCAATCAGCGAATTGGGCGACATTGCATACCGCGAAGTACCGGTAAATGTTGCTCCAACTATCAAAGTGGAAGGTGGTCAGCACTTAAACGTGAATGTTTTACGCCGTGAAACATTGGAAGATGCAAT
This sequence comes from Mannheimia bovis, assembly GCF_014541205.1. Classification (NCBI taxonomy): domain Bacteria; kingdom Pseudomonadati; phylum Pseudomonadota; class Gammaproteobacteria; order Pasteurellales; family Pasteurellaceae; genus Mannheimia; species Mannheimia bovis. Next base: position 1,874,032 of record NZ_CP061280.1, read on the forward strand.
CCAAAACCCTGAAAAATATCCACAATTAACTATTCGTGTTTCAGGTTATGCAGTACGTTTCAACTCATTGACCCCTGAACAGCAACGTGATGTTATTACTCGTACTTTCACTGAAAGCCTATAATACAGCTTTTAATATAAATAAGCACCCATATCGGGTGCTTTTTTATTGCTTATTAGCGAATAACAAGCGGTCAAAATACTGTTTAAATTTACAAAAAAATTTAAATAAAGCATTGACACTGTTTTTTTACACAGTAAAATATCTGTATAAAAAGACAGATAGAGGATTTCAAAATGGCTTCATTAAAACAAATTTCAACACGAACGGTATCTCATCAGCCGATTCCGCTTTATCGGGATTTTAACAGCAGCCGTTCTGTAAAACTTGATCTTAATTCACTTTGCATTAAACGCCCAACGGATACCTTTTTCATTCACGTTAAAAACCCTAACTTAATTGCTTGGGGAATTGAACTTGATGATTTGTTGATTGTAGAAAATACAGAGCAATTTTTAGTAAATGATTTGCTAGTACTCGAGAAAAATAGCGAATATAAATTCTACCAATTTTTTAATGAAATTAAGAATAAACAAGGTATCAATGAAATTATTCTGTTTTCATTAGATGTAAGTGAGCCAAACTTAAGAATTACTGATTGGAATGAAGTAAAAATTTCTGGTGTGATTACAAATGTGGTACATCAAATGCGTACTCGTGGAACATTTACACAAAGTAAGCAACGTGTGGCATAAATATAAAATAAGGACGCTAATATAGCGTCCTTATTCATTCTTTAATTAAATTACTCGGCGGGATTGAGTATATGTTCTTGACCAATAACGCTCTGATAATGAACTGGTAGTTACACCTTGACTGGAACTTGCGTGAACAAATTTGCCATTACCGATATAAACCCCAACGTGATTGTTTTTACGGAAGAAAACTAAATCGCCCGGGCGTAAATCTGATTTTGAAATAGAACGTCCAATATGGCGTTGTTCTGCGGTTGAACGAGGCATATCTCGGTTAAATGCTTTTTCCATCACTTCACGCACAAAGGCGGAACAGTCAATACCGGCTTTAGTTGTGCCACCCATCCGGTAACGTGTACCAACCCAGTTACGATAAACACTATTAATACGATTACTGCTACTCGCAGTTTGTTCCGCACGTGGGGAATGTTGAGGGCGATTTGTTGAGATAGAAGATTTAGATAATCTTTCTGCTTTACTGGCAATAATTTGATTTGGTGTTGCCGGTTTTGTACTTAAACTTGCAACTGCAATGGAAGAATAACTACTAAAAACAGCCAAAATGGAAGTAATGAATAACGGTTTTAGGCTTACTGCAAAAAGATTTTTTTTCATAATTAATATCTCGTCTCGCCAGAACAATTACAGCGGTTTATTCCTTAATTACGATCTTTAGAAGATCAAAAAAACATACAAAACAAAAGTCTGGAATACTCCAGACCAACATCTCTGACCAGTATAACCTATTTTAGTTCCAAGGTGCGAAGAAATTTTATCTCATCTGCCCAAATTTCAGGCAAAATTGTCTCTAAAATAAGTGGAATTCGGTCAAAATTTGGATTTTGCATAATAAATGCAAAAACTTCTGTGCCAATTGTGCCTTCCCTTAACGTATGGTGTCTATCTACTCTACTACCTAATGGTGTTTTTGAACCATTTAAATGCATTCCTTTTAAATATTGAAAACCAACTGTTTGATTAAAATCATTAAACACTGCCTCACTTTTTTCATAGGAGCTAATATCGTAGCCAGCCGAAAATAAATGGCAAGTATCCAAACATACACCAACTCGGCTTTTATCTTCTACTTGCTCAATAATTTTTGCTAAATGGTCAAAATGCCATCCTAAATTAGAGCCCTGTCCTGCTGTATTTTCAATAACGGCGACCACGTTTGGTACTACTTCAACAGCTATATTGATAGATTCTGCAATTCGAGACAAACAATCTTGTTCAGAAATTTTCTTTAAGTGCGAGCCAGGGTGGAAATTCAGTAATTTCAAGCCAAGCTGATTAGCCCTACTCATCTCATCAATAAACGCTGTGCGAGATTTTTCTAACGCTTCTGCTTCCGGGTTACCTAAATTAATTAAATAGCTATCGTGTGGTAAAATTTGTTCTGCTGAAAAATAATGTGCTGCACAAAATCGCTTAAATTTTTCAACCGTATCCGCTTTTAATGGCTGAGCTTGCCACTGACGCTGATTTTTAGTAAACAACGCAAAAGCATTTGCTCCAATTTCTACTGAACGCAGAACCGCATTTTCCACACCACCCGAAGCACTCACGTGAGCCCCAATATATTTCATTCTGTCCTCTCTGATGTTCTGTTATACTAACACTACTTTTATTTGCCTATTTAACATTATGAGCGAAACAACCATTAACGATTTTTCACTACTTTGCCGTCTATTTGGCAACTTATTTTACCGAAACCCAACAGATCCGATTCTAGCAGGTACATTTAATTGGCTTGCACAAGGCGGATTACGCCAACATTGGGCATTAAGCACCGATACTCAAAGCGAGAATGCGTTGAATGTTTTGCAAAAGAGTGCTAACCCTACGCAATTAGAAGCAAGCTATCAAGCACTTTTTGCAGAAAATGGGGCTATTGCTACAACAATTTCTGCCTATGATTTATCTGTTGAAGATTTTCTAACATTCCGCCAAGAGCGAGCAATGCCCGAATTAGAGAATGCTGATAACTTTGCATTATTACTTTTAACTGCTTCTTGGATTGAAGACAATCTTGACTCTACACTTGCACAAAAAACACTATTTGAGCGTTTTTTGCTCCCTTGTGCCAGTCAATTTTTAGGTAAAGTAGAAGCCTTTGATAGTGGTTTTTATAAAGCTCTGGCTCAATTAACCCGTGATGCCTTAAGTGCTATGGCTGATGAGCTTGAAGAAAGCGAGCAAGAAGCAGTAGAATAAACAACCAATTCAACTAAGTGAATTTGGATATGAGGACTTGGATATGAAAATAGCAAAATTAGGTTTAACCCTTTCGCTTTCATTCATTTTAACTGCCTGTGCCTTAACGCCTGAACAACAAGCGGAACGCCGAGCGAAACAAGTAAGAGCGGAACAAGATTTGCAAGTACAACTGGCAAAACAATGCGATGTTGAAGCCGCAGAATTAATGCACCAACAATTTAATCCGCCGCTTAGTCAAACAGAGAAAGAAGAAGCTGCATTTAAAAAGCGTTATGCAGAAAAAGTTAATGACCCAATGTTTCAAGCCTGCTATAAAATGGCGTGGCAAAACTACAAATCCCAGTTAGAACTGGAAGAAATGCGTTGGAATTATGAGAGAGAAATGTATTGGGGTGGTTGGGATAGCTGGCGTTATTGCTATTATTGTTGGTAATAAATACAAGCGGTCATTTTTCTTCGATTTTTTGTAAAAAACTTGAGAAAAATAACCGCTTGTTAAAGCCAAATTCTTATTTTGCGTTTTGCTTCGCCCAATCTAAGAAACGTTTTTGGGTTTCTTTATCCGCTTTTTGGAATAAAAGTTGTAATTCAGCGTCTGAGACTTTATTCGTATCGACAATAATTTGTCCTTTTGCCTCAAACGGTGCTGTCGCAAATTTTTCAACAGACGCAACATTCTTACCTAAATTATATTTACTCAAGTTTTCTTCCACACGCGTACTCGCTAAAAAACCTTCGCCTTTTAAGAAATCTTGCTTGTGAGAAATCACTTTTCCTGAATCGGTTTTAATCGTTACCGTTTGGTTTTCTTGGAATTTACGCAGATCTAATTTTGATTTTAATTTCGGTGTTTCTAATTTGGCATCTTCCGCTGTGCCTTGAAAAGTTAAAATCATTTGATCGGAATTAAAGAAATCACCATCAATCGTTCCCCCAACTTCTACAACAACTTGATGGGTTTTATTTTCACTGATTTGTACCGAAGTTGTCCCTTTTTTTAATCGCTGCCCATCAAAAGCTAACATTTCTACCATTGATGAGGAACTTAATGTGCCGGCGACGCCTAGAGAACTTACAACTAAAGTTGCTGCCGTTAATACCATTTTGGTTAATTTCATTTAAAGCCCCTAAAATAATTTACGAAATAAAAAGATTTTGCCTATCCTATGCTAATTTGAGTGAAAATAGCAATGTTTTATTTGATTTGTTATCGAATTTGCTTATTATAAGGGTAATTTATTTAACCGGAACAAACTATGAGTGATGAACAGCAAAGTATAAATACAACTGAAAAATCGGAGAAAAAATCCATTTTACACTCTCTATTTAGTGGACTTTTTCAAAATGAGCCTAAAAACCGTGAAGATTTGGTTGAGGTCATTCGAGATTCTGTTGAAAATGAGCTGATTGATAGCGATACCAAAGAAATGCTTGAAGGGGTAATGGAAATCTCTGAATTGCGGGTTCGAGATATTATGATCCCCCGTTCACAAATTGTATTTATTGATGCGAATGAACCTTTAGAAACCTTTATTGATGTGATTGTGGAATCAGCCCATTCACGTTTCCCTGTTATTCGTGGTGAAAAAGATACGATTGAAGGCATTTTGCATTCAAAAGATTTACTCAAATATCTGCGTTCCGATTCCGAGCCGTTTAACCTGCAAGAAATTCTACGCCCTGCCGTGATTGTACCGGAAAGTAAGCGATTAGACCGTATGTTAAAAGAGTTCCGTTCCGAGCGTTTTCATATGGCAGTCGTAGTTGATGAGTTTGGAGCTGTATCAGGTTTAGTTACCATTGAAGATATTCTTGAGCAAATCGTTGGTGATATTGACGATGAATTCGATGAAGAAGAAGTGCAGCTGATTCGCCAACTTTCAAGACACACTTATGCCGTTTTACCGCTTACTGATATTAAAAAATTCAACGAATTTTTTGCAACCAATTTCAATGATGAGGAGGTAGATACCATTGGCGGGCTAATAATGAAAGCATTTGGTTACTTCCCAAAACGAGGCGAACAAATTGAGTTAGAAGGCATTGGTTTTAAAGTCACTTCCGCCAATAGCCGCCAGTTAATTCAACTGCGGGTAACACTTTCTGATGAACAGTTAGAAAAAATGGAACAACACTCGCAAAGCGAAGAAGAATAACATTATTTAATTTTAAAAAGGCACGTTTAAGCGTGCCTCTCTTATTTAGTGAGAACTATGAATTTTGCAAAAAAACCTTCAATTTTAACCGCTTGTATTACCGCTTTACTGCTTGGTGCAATCGGGACTTTCGCCTACTCCCCATTTGATATTTGGATTCTCGCATTTATCTCCGCTGCCGGCTTAATTTGGGCTGCTACATTTGAGCAGAGAAAAACCGCATTATGGGCAACATTCGCTTGGTCTATCGGTTATTTCTGCACAGGCGTGAACTGGGTATCAGTGAGTATGACCCAATTCGGTGGTGTGCCGATGATCGTCAGCTATATCGCTGTTTTCCTACTGGCTTGTTATCTAGCCATTTATAATTTGCTCTTTAGCGTTCTCTCTTACAAATTAAGGCTCAATAATCCGTTTGCTTTAGCCGCAATTTTCACTTTGACCGAATATTTGCGTGGCGTGGTATTTACAGGCTTTCCTTGGCTACAATTTGGTTATAGCTTAATTGATAGCCCTTTCGCCGGTATTGCTCCAATTTTTGGGGTAGAAGGATTAACTTTCCTTGTAATAGTAGCAAGTAGCTATTTAGTCAAACTGCTGAAGCAAGAGTGCAAACCACTTAAATCACTTGCCTTACTAGCGGTCATTTTTTCGTTAAGTTTTGCAAGCCGCTTTCTTAACTTTGTGCAAATTGATGAAGAAAAACAACCGCTTGTAGTAAGTCTTGTACAAGGGAATATTGAACAAAAAATGAAGTGGGATCCAGCCCATTTTAACTATAGCGTAAAAACCTACGAGCAACTCATTCTGCCTCATTTAGGTAAAAGTGATGTGATTATTTTGCCTGAATCTGCCATTCCAGCTCTGGAAAATCAAATTGGCGGCATTTTAGGTGCTTTAGATAATCTCTCTCGCCAAACCGGTAGTGAGATTATTATCGGTACACTCTATGAAAATGAAAAAGCAGAATTGTTTAACAGTGCGGCGTTATTAGGACAAAATAAGCCTTATGATTTACACATCAGCGAGCGTTATAACAAACATCATCTAGTGCCATTTGGTGAATATGTACCGTTTGGTTCTGTACTGGATTGGATGCGAGAAGTCTTTATTCTACCTATTAATCTTTCACAAGGTAGCTTTATTCAAAGCCCGATGATGGCAAAAAACAATCATTTTAATCTGGCAATTTGCTATGAAATTATTTTTGGCAATCAAGTTCAACAAAACCAACAAAGCCAAAACGCAGATTATCTCTTGACTATTACCAATGATGCGTGGTTTGGCTCAAGTATTGGTCCGTGGCAACATTTCCAAATGGCAAGAATGCGGGCATTAGAACTCGGTAAACCACTTTTACGAGCAGCGAATACAGGGATTACCGCCATTGTGAATGCAAATGGAAAAGTCATTCAGCAACTGCCACAATTTACAACAGATGTACTTACCACAACTGTTCAGCCAACAAAAGGCGAGACACCATTCAAACAATTCGGCACTTGGTTGATTTATGGATTTAGTTTGATGTGTATAGTTGTCAGTCTGTTTAGAAGAAAATAAACGAAGCGGAAATATTAGTCATGATTTTGCTACACAGCCTCCCCATTATTGTTGTACTCATTTTAATCGCTGTTTTCAAAAAACCTCCGGTTAGTGCCGCATTATTTGGGGCATTATCTGCATTGGTTTTATGGGGATTAAATGTAGCTGATCCGTTTTCTGTTCAAGTTGCACATTCTGTACTTAGCGATACAGCCATACTCTTTTTAACTGTCGCCTTTATTATGGCAACAGGCTTGACTCTTGTGATTTTGCTAGATAAAACACCAACTAATCACGCATTTAATGAGTGGATAAATACATTAAATCTACCTGAATACAGAAAACTGCTATTAATTGTATTAGGAATTGCTCCTCTGCTTGAATCTATGACAGGCTTTGGTGTATCCCTTATCGCAAGCCTACCTATTTTACTTTCATTTTTACCACGCCAAACTGCATTAAAAATTGCCATAACCACGCTTGCAATTATGCCTCTTGGAATGGTTGGTTTAGCCAGTATTATTGGTTCTAGCTTAGTTGATATACCTACTGCTGCTTTAGCTTCAATGTCAGCCCTCATCAGTAGCCCTGTACTGATTTTTCTTACTGGTCTTGCATTGTACTATGCTGGCTTACTCAATCTAAAATTACTCTGCTCTGTAATTGGGTTCGGTACTTTATTTGCCACCGTGCTTTATGTCACTTGTGTATGGATTGGTGTAGAAGTTGCAGGCATTTTTGCCAGCTTATCTGTTATTCTAACTTGTTTTATTGGTCGAAAAGTTCATATACCAAAACAAACTTGGGCATATGGGTTACTTTTTATTGCGATTTTGTTATTAAAAGTCATCGGTTTCTTTTTCGATTTATCCGTTATTATCAAAATAGAAGGGGCAAATACACAATTTGAACCGATGAAATCCCCTGGTTTGGCAATCTTGTTGGTAGCCTTTTTTGTTTGGTGGGCAAATCGCTCACAATATACATTTCATCAGCTTTACACTGAATGGTTAAAACGTGCTTCTCGCCCACTAATCACTATTTTTTGCTTTTTACTGATGTCGCAAATTATGGTTCAAGGCGGGTTTCTGGCAAGTTTTCGCCAACTTCTTAATGATTTACCCACCCATTTTTATGCCCCGCTCTTTACTTTATTGGGTACTATTGGAGGTTATCTCACAGGTTCGACATTAGGCGGAAATATTTTGATAATGCCATCTTTACCAAGCCCTGATGCAACACTTGGTGCGATAATCAATAGCAGTGCAGGACACGCCGCTTTAGGTTCTCTGCCAATGATTGCCCTTATTGCCTCGCTTGCTAAAGCGACAAAAGAGGAAGAACAGAATTTAGCTCGTTTTGCCCTTATGATTATTGCTATGAATACAGTGTTGGTCGCAATAATGGGGACTTTTATTTATAGCCTTGATGATAGTGTTATTACAAGCGGTTAAATTTAATCAATTTTTTGCAAATAGGTGACATTTAAGAAAGGTAATATGAGAAATAAAAAATCTGCACCTTACCTGTTATTCCAAAACATTCAGATGCAGATTATCAGCTTAAAATTAGCCTAGCATTTTTAATAGATTTGCCATTTCAATCGCTACCATTGCACACTCTTCGCCTTTATTACCCGCTTTCGTGCCTGAACGCTCAATAGCTTGCTCTAGATTTTCTACCGTTAAAATACCGTTGATAATCGGCACACCGGTTTCTAATGCAGCACTGCTGATACCTTTTGCGGATTCATTAACTACTACATCATAGTGGCTGGTTGAGCCACGCACCACTGCACCTAAGCAGATAATTGCATCATAACGACCGCTTTGTGCCATTTTTTTCGCTGCGATTGAGATTTCTAACGCACCCGGTACCCAAACAGTATCGATATTTTCTGCTTCCACTCCGTGACGAAGCAATTTATCAGTTGCACCGTTGAGCAGTTGATCAATAAAGATTTTGTGCCAGTTCGTTGCTACGATACCGAATTTTAAACCTGTTGCAATATAGTTACCTTGAAATGTTGCCATTTTTGTTTCCTTCTTTAAAAATAAATTTGATATTTCAATTAAGAGCTACAAGCGGTCATTTTTCACTAAATGTTTACAAATTACCCTTGTGCCAGAGAATTTCATTAAAAATTAAACATATGTCGCATTTTATGCTGTTTAACTTTGAGGTATTCCAAATCGTGTTCATTTGGCTCAACCATAATTGGCTCACGAGCGACCACGTTTAATCCTTGCTCAATAAGTCCTTCAATTTTTGCAGGGTTATTAGTGAGCAAACGAATAGACTTCACTCCTAACTTTTCAAACATTTGAGCCGCAATGTAATATTCACGCTCATCATCTTTAAAGCCGAGTGCCAAATTAGCTTCAACCGTATCCATTCCTCTGTCTTGCAACTCATAAGCACGCAGTTTGTTAATTAAGCCAATGCCTCGCCCTTCTTGGCGTAAATAAAGTACGATACCTCTGCCTTCTACTTCAACTTGGCTCATTGCCGCAGCAAATTGCTGACCGCAATCACAACGTTGAGAGCCAAACGCATCGCCCGTTAAACATTCTGAATGAATACGACATAACACATTTTCGCCATCGCCAATCTCGCCTTTTACCAGTGCTACGTGTTCTTTACCAGACAAGGTTTCAACAAAGCTATGAGCTTTAAATTCACCGTATTTAGTCGGCATATTCACAACCGAAACCACATCAACCAGACTATCGTGTTTTCTGCGATACTCTTGCAGCTGCTGAATAGTAATAAACGGCATATTATGCTCTTTCGCAAAGGCTTGAAGTTCGGGCATTTGCATCATAGTGCCGTCTTCCGCCATAATTTCACAGCAGAGCCCTGCCGGTTTTAAACCTGCAAGACGAACCAAATCTACCGTTGCTTCAGTATGACCATTACGCACCAACACGCCACCGTCTTTCGCCACTAAAGGGAAAACGTGCCCCGGACGACGGAAATCTTCAGGCTTAGCACTCTCATCTAACATCTTCAGGCAAGTTAAAGAACGCTCAAAAGCTGAAATACCAGTGCCTGTCTCAATGTGATCGACAGAAACGGTAAACGCTGTTTGATGATTATCTTTATTCACCACTACCATTGGATGGAAATCCAATCGCTCCGCAATGTCGGTTGAAATTGGCGTACAAATTAAACCTTTGCCATATTTCGCCATAAAATTGATATTTTCCGGTGTGGCAAATTCTGCTGCACAGATGAAATCGCCCTCATTTTCACGATCCGCATCATCACTGACTAAAATAATTTTGCCTGCGGCAATCGCTTGAATAGCTTCTTCTACAGTTGAAAATTTAAACATTATTTACCCTTTTAAAATCCTGCATTTTTTAGAAAATCGACCGTCAATTTACTTGGTGGATTTTCTATCTCTTTTTTCAATAAAAACTGTTCGATATATTTACCGACAATATCGTTTTCTAAATTCACCAGGCTGCCGATTTTTTTCGAGCCCAAATTTGTTTCCTTAATTGTGTGCGGAATAATTGATACACGAAAAGATTGTTCATTTACATCAACCACCGTTAAACTAATGCCATCAATGGTAATTGAGCCTTTCTCAATAATATAACGTAGCAATTTTGGTGAAGCATTAATGCGATACCAAGTAGCATTATCCGCAGGGGTAATTTCAGCAACTGTGCCTGTACCGTCAATATGACCCGACACAATATGCCCACCAAAACGCCCATTTGCTGCCATTGCTCGCTCAAGATTAACAGGGCTGTTGAGGCTTAATTCGCCGAGCGAAGTGCGTTTTAGTGTTTCTGACATCACATCTGCGGTAAATTGCTCTTTCGTAAAAGAGGTTACCGTTAAACAAACACCATTTACTGCAATGCTATCGCCTAATTGCACATCAGTAAGCACCTTTTTCGCTTTGATGGTAACAACCGCAAATTCGCCTTGCTTTTTGATTTGTGCGATTTGACCAACTTCTTCGATAATACCTGTGAACATTTATTTTCCTTGCTTCACTTCATAATCTAATAAAATATCTTCACCGATCAGCTCGGTAGATTTCAGTTTTAATTTGACCGCTTGGGCTAACTCGCCTATTCCCTCTCCGCCGATTGGGGTTTTAGCATTTTGTCCACCCACCAATTTGGGGGCGATATAGCAATGCACTCTGTTTACACAACCTGCTTTTAATGCACTGAAATTCAGGCTTGAACCGCCCTCAATTAATAAACTGTCAATTTGCATTTCGCCTAGTTTTTGCAAAAGATCGAGCAAATCTACCCGCTTGTTATCGGATTTTGTTACTATAATTTCCACTCCACATTGTTGATATGCTTCGTGGGCTTTCACATCGTTATTCAATGTTGCAATAACTGTGCGATACTCTTTTGCTGTTTGTACTAATTTGCAATCTAGGGGCGTTCTTAACTGACTATCACAAACAATTCTCACGGGCTGCTTGGCATTTGGCATTCGGCTATTGAGCATAGGGTCATCAGCCAATACTGTTTCAACACCGACCATAATTGAGCTGTATTGATGGCGGGTTTCCTGTACGTTTGCACGAGCTTGTTCGCCCGTAATCCATTTTGATTCGCCTGTACTTGTGGCTATTTTTCCGTCTGCCGTCATTGCATATTTAAGTAATACATAAGGACGTTTGGTTTGAATATAATGAAAAAAAATCGGATTTAATTCATCACATTCTGCCCGCATAAAATCTGCAACGACCTCAACCCCTGCTGCTCTAAGCTGCTCTGCTCCTTTACCTGAAACAAGTGGATTTGGATCACGAGAGCCGATAAAGACTTTCTTAATGCCCCGCTCAATCAATAAGCTAGAACAAGGTGGTGTTCGCCCATAGTGGCAGCAAGGCTCAAGCGTAACGTAAGCGGTAGCCCCTGTTAAATCCTGCTCGGAGCGTAAAATCGCATTGCGTTCGGCGTGCCACTGCCCATATTTTTCGTGGTAGCCTTCAGCAATGATTTCGCCGTTTTTCACAATCACACAACCAACCAAAGGGTTCGGATGTGTCCAGCCTTGGGCTTTCTTAGCAAGTTCAATGGCATAAGCCATATATTGAGCATCTTTCATATAAATTTTTGATAAATTGAGGGCGTGATGAAAGGATTATTTTCAACACAAGCGGTGAAATTTTAGGAAAACTTTGCAATTCCGCTTGTAGTTAAAAATAACGAAGCCTTGAAATCTTACGATCTCAAGGCTTGCAAAAAAGGAATAAAAAAACAACCGCTTGCACGGTGCTTTCATATTATAACCTCTTCTTCCATCCAGACTATACTGTCGGTACCGGAGTTTCACCGGTTCCTGCTCAACCTTTTTCGTTTCGCTCGCGGACTTTACCGCCGATCGGGAATTTCACCCTGCCCTGAAGATTAAAATTGGTAGGAATTCTGCTCGCATTCTAAGTTTATGTCAAGCAAGAAATTGAGCAAATTGATCGGGTTTTAACGATTGATTAAATCGTCATCATCTACTGTTTAAGGCTGTTGAGTTTTTTTAATATAAATCAAATTTTCCCTTGTTTTTCCCAAATTCGTCCTCATAATGGGATAACGATATTTTAGATAGAGAGAGCAAATTTATGGCACCAAGAAAAAAGAAAGCAATTGAATTACCACTACTTCCATTGCGTGATGTGGTGGTGTTCCCTTATATGGTTATGCCGTTATTTGTAGGTCGTGAAAAATCAATTCAAGCCCTACGTTCGGCGATGGATTCGAATAAACAACTGTTTTTAGTTACTCAACAAGACCCGAATAAAGAAGATCCAAGTAAAGACGATATGTATTCGGTTGGCGTAACGGCTAACATCATTCAAATGTTAAACTTGCCGGATGGCACGGTAAAAGTGCTGGTTGAAGGTCAAACTCGTGCAAAAATCGAGCAAATTCACGATGATGAAAACGGCTTCTGGGCGGCAATTCAGCCTATTTATTCTGAATATGATGAAGAAAATGAAGAATTAAAAACTATTGCTAAAACAACTTTAACCGAATTTGAAAATTACGTTAAAAATAATAAGAAAATTCCAGCGGAAATTATTCCTAAACTGCAAAAAATTACGCTTGAAGATCGCTTAGCAGATACGATTGCCTCTAACTTAATTGCCCCTGTAAAGAAAAAACAGGAACTGCTAGAGCAACCGAATCTCATTGCTCGTTTTGAAGCCTTATTAATTGCGATGGCAACGGAAATGGATACCCTTGAAACGGAAACCCGTATCCGTAATCGTGTGAAACAGCAGATGGAAAAAAACCAGCGTGATTACTATCTCAATGAACAAATCAAAGCTATTCAGAAAGAGTTAGGCAATGGTGATGATGTTGAACAAAGTGAGTTAGATAAGCTCAAAGAAAAAATTGATGCGGCTAAATTACCAACAGATGTAAAAGAGAAATTGGATAATGAATTTAAAAAGCTAAAAGCAATGCCGCAAAGCTCGTCAGAGGCAACGGTTGTGCGTACTTATATCGACTGGATTTTACAAATGCCTTGGCATAAAAAATCGGCGGTAAAGAAAGATTTAGCTAAAGCACAGGAAATTCTGGATAAAGACCATTATGGTTTAGAACGAGTGAAAGATCGTATTGTGGAATATCTTGCGGTACAAAGCCGTTTAAATAAATTGAAAGGTCCAATCCTCTGCTTAGTTGGTCCTCCGGGTGTTGGTAAAACCTCACTAGGGCAATCTATTGCTAATGCAACAGGGCGTAAATATGTGCGTATGGCATTAGGTGGTGTGCGTGATGAGGCGGAAATTCGTGGTCATCGTCGTACTTACATTGGATCAATGCCGGGTTCTCTAATGATGAAAATGGCGAAAGTTGGCGTTCGTAACCCACTGTTTTTATTAGATGAAATCGACAAAATGGCACAAGATATGCGTGGCGACCCTGCTTCAGCATTACTTGAAGTGCTAGATCCGGAGCAAAATAAAGCCTTTAACGACCATTATTTAGAGGTAGATTACGATTTATCTGATGTAATGTTTGTGGCAACTTCAAACTCAATGAACATTCCACCTGCATTGCTAGATCGTATGGAAGTCATTCGTCTTTCAGGCTATACCGAAGATGAAAAAATGCACATTGCTCGCGATCATTTACTAGCTAAACAGCAAGAAAATAATGGATTGCAAGAGGGTGAACTCACAGTGGAAGATGGTGCAATTTTAAGCATTATCCGCTATTACACCCGTGAAGCCGGTGTGCGTGGGCTTGAACGAGAAATTGCTAAAATTTGCCGTAAAGCAGTAAAAGCCTTGGTGCTAGATAAAAAATTGAAATCCATCACGGTTTCGGAAAATAATATCGAAGAATACTTAGGCGTGAAACGCTTTGACTACGGCAAAATGGATAGCCAAAACCGTATTGGTGAAGTTACCGGCTTAGCGTGGACAGAAGTAGGCGGTGATTTATTAACCATTGAAACAGCCTCTGTGGCGGGTAAAGGTAAATTCTCTTACACAGGCTCACTTGGCGATGTAATGAAAGAATCTATCCAAGCGGCAATGGTTGTCGTTCGTTCTCGTGCAGATAAATTAGGGATTGCTGAAGACTTCCACGAAAAACGCGATATCCACGTTCACGTACCGGATGGTGCAACGCCGAAAGATGGTCCAAGTGCCGGTATTGCAATGTGTACTGCTCTGATTTCAAGCCTAACAGGCAACCCTGTTCGTAAAGAAGTGGCGATGACTGGCGAAATCAGTCTGCGTGGGAAAGTATTACCAATCGGCGGCTTAAAAGAGAAATTACTCGCAGCCCACCGTGGCGGTATTACTACCGTGATTATCCCGAAAGAGAATGAAAAAGACTTGGAGGAAATCCCAGAAAACGCAAAAGCTGCGTTAAAGATCCACCCAGTGGAAACCATTGATGAAGTGCTGGCAATTGCTCTTGAAAATCCACCGATGGGAATTGAAGTGTTACCAAAGGCAGAAATCAAAGTGAAAAAAACGCGTGCTAAAGCAACGGTTCAATAATAGCAATAAAGGTGCAGCAATGCACCTTTATGTTTTTCAGGATACAAGCGGTCCATTTTTTTACTAATTTTGCAAATTTTTATAAAAATATGACCGCTTGTTGTTATGCTGTTTTAGACAATAACGCCCAAAATGCGTTGATAATCGGTTCTTGTAACCGCCTTTGCTGAACACAAACCCCTAACTCAAAAGGCGTAATAGGCGAAGGTAAATTTAAATATGAAACTTGGTTATTCATTGGGCTATGTTTGATCACCACATCAGGTAACAATGCCACACCAAACCCCAAGGCAACCATTGGTAATATTGCTTCGTGCCCTGTTACTGTAGCATAAATTCTCGGCTCTTTGATTTTCTGCTCTTTAAACCAACGGTCAATACGCTTTCTCACCGGACCATTCACCGGCAAAATAAAAGGCACATTTTTCCAATCTATCGGCGATTGTTGTAAAAGCTGTGTTGCTTGGCAGGCAACGCGAGGAGCAATAATTGAAAGCTCTATATCATCAATGTAGTGAAAAATAATATTATTCGGTAGCAGCTCCGGCTTGCCTGCGATGGCAATATCCGCAGTAAGCGATTGTACCTCAAGCAAGGCTTGTGCCGGGTCGCCGGTGGTTAGCTTAATATCTACCTTTGGATACTTCTGTCTAAAACGGGATAAGATCGGTGGCAAATGGCTATAAGAGGCTGTTACAGAACAAAACACTTTCAACTCGCCTTCTAACTCGCCTTGCGTAGGCGAAATTTGACTTTGAAGTTGCTGCCATTGTACCCAACCTTGCTGAGCAAATTCTAAGAACTTTTCCCCTGCTTCGGTAAGATGAACCTGTCTATTATCCCGCAAAAATAACGGCTGCCCCACTTCTTCTTCCATACGCTGAATATGGCGAGTAAGGGTTGAAGCCGTCATATAATTTTTTTCCGCACTGCGGATAAAACTACGGCTTTGGACAATGTCTAGAAAAAGTTTAAGGCTTTGGAAGTCCACTCATTGAATACCGTATAGTAACTTATCTCTAAAATCTTTTCTGTATCGAGAAAATCTATTAATTAGGTCTAATTCTTCCACTTTACTTTCCCATTCTACAGGTTTATTAGGGATAGAATTATAAAGCTCTAAAAAATAGCTACTCTTTGTATGAGAACATTTATTATGCCAAGGTTTCTTACTTCCACAATAATGGATAATTGATATTGGTATTGAATCTTTTTCTAACTCATCTAATTTAGCCCGTTTCTTTATTCTGCTTCTTAACATTGGCATAAAATTAAATTTAGGTGAAATAAATTGAGTTCTACCTTTGAATAATACATTAAGAATATCTTGATCCTGATAATGAATATTAGGCTTAGTATTTAAATATGCAATAGCTTTTTCATAAACTTGCATATTTTTAAATTTTTTAATGTCTATGAGTAAAACACCAGCATTAAAATAAGGCTCATCTTGTTTCAAACCAATAGTTTCTTTGTAGTTATCAGTTGAGAATTCGATAAAGGAATCGAAACAAGCTGCAATAACATTTTCATCGGATAATTGAAGGTTCCAAAGTTCTTCTATTGATCCTATAGTTAGTGTGTCTACATCAATATAGATGACTCTTTCAAGATCTTCCAAATAGCTGGCGAGTTTCAATCTTGCATAAGTAGCGATAGATATATATTTTATCGTCTGAGGAAAAACAGAAAAATCCTCTTTATTTATTGGTATAAAATAAATTACACCACCATTATCTTTGACTATTTCATCAATTTTATCCTGATTCTTCTTTGATATACCTAAATCCAATATATAAAAAATCACATTTTTATTACATTTTAATATACTCAATAAACAAACAGATAAATATGGAACATAATTATCATCACAAGATAAAGTTAACTTCATTATAATTCCTTTTGTAAAACTAGAATTTATAGTTGTAGATTAGCTTATTAATTAAATCCTTAATTTTATATATTTCTCGTTTTATCTTTATCATTAAAGTCCGATTTTTCTTACCCTTATCAACAGGAATATTACTTTCTTTGCTAAGATCAGGCTCAACACAAAACGGTGTTATTGCTAGAAAATCTAGTTTATTTTCCCAATATCGTTCCATTGTTATATCTACTTCATAAATCCATTCTTTTGCAAAATTTATTAATTTTTTAGCCGCTTGTGGCGTAATAAAATAGCCGGTTGTATTTCCCCAACCTTTATAAAATCGTTCTATTTTGCATTGGCTATTTGGAATAGTAAAAATTGTTTTTCCTTTTTGCCCTCTTACACGTGGAGCTGGTGGACTTAACCAGAAAAATTCGAATTGATTTTCTTCAGAATTAATAAATTGATAGGCATTAGGAAAGTGTGAATGAATAATCGCATCGTCTTCCAAAATAATAATGGGTTGATTTAGCTCAACACATTTTTCCCATAAATGATAGTGACTTGCCCAACAACCTAACTGAGAAAGATTCATTTTGTTTCCTTTGCGTTTAAAACGTTCTTGCTCATTGTAACGTTTAAATAGTGGATAATCTGGGTTCTCTTTTCCGTTTACTGCTTTATAAAATTGATATTCTATTTCAGGAAAAGCGTGAAATTGCTCTGTAACAAATGCTCGTCTTTCATGCGACTTTTCTAAATTAATGACAAAAATAGGTGTTTTTTTCATTGTTATTATTCCGTTTTTATGAGTATTAGCAAAATCTCATTTATATTTTATATCACTTTAAAGTTGCTTAATATTCTTCAGCTTCAGGATAGACAAAACCCCACATTCGTGGGGTTTGCAATAATTAAATTATTTTGAGCTTGGAATGCTGAAACGTTTATTGAAACGCTCTACACGACCACCGGTATCAACAACACGTTGTTTACCGGTATAGAATGGGTGGCAATTGCCACACACGTCTAAGTTTAAATCTTTACCCACTGTTGAGCGAGTTTTAACAACATTACCGCAAGAACAAGTTGCAGTAATTTCCACGTAATTCGGGTGAATACCTTGTTTCATTATAGAGAACCTCTAACGAGACCATATCGCCACTTGCCGAGCCTTCCATTTTGGGGCTGTACCGAACAAGTACCATATGTGATTAATAAAATGTTGAGTATAACTCAACGCCAAAAAGAGTGCGTATTTTAGAGAAATTTCTAGCCAAAATCAACTATTAATAGCTGCTATTTTATAAACTACCTGACAAAAACAATATCAAAAGTAATCAATGTAAGTCTGTGCAGATTATGTGAGCTAGATCACACTTTTCATTTACTTTTTTGAGATTTTATAAAAAAATAGTGTAAAATCGAACTCTATCCCTTTCTTTTATATAACATTCTTCGACTAGGAGTAACACAATGGCAGAACGTAAAGTGCTAGCAAATGCAATTCGTTTTTTAAGTATGGACGCTGTGCAAAAAGCTAACTCAGGGCACCCGGGAGCCCCTATGGGTATGGCTGATATTGCAGAAGTTTTATGGCGTGATTTTTTAAAGCACAACCCAACTAATCCAAAATGGGCTGATCGCGACCGCTTTGTTCTGTCAAACGGGCACGGTTCAATGTTAATTTATAGTTTGTTACATTTAACCGGTTACGATCTTTCTATCGAAGATTTAAAACAATTCCGTCAATTACACTCTAAAACACCGGGACACCCTGAATATGGTTATGCACCGGGCGTTGAGACCACAACAGGTCCTTTAGGTCAAGGCATTACTAACGCTGTAGGTATGGCAATTGCAGAAAAAACACTTGCCGCACAATTTAACCGTGAAGGTCATAACATTGTTGATCACTACACCTATGCATTTTTAGGTGATGGTTGCTTAATGGAAGGTATTTCTCACGAAGCTTGCTCGTTAGCTGGTACATTAGGTTTAGGTAAATTAATTGCGTTCTATGATGACAACAATATTTCTATCGATGGGCACGTTGATGGTTGGTTTACTGATGACACGGCACAACGCTTTGAAGCTTACGGCTGGCAAGTAATCCGTAATGTTGATGGACACGATGCAGAACAAATCAAATTTGCAATTGAAAATGCACAAGCTGAAACCGAACGCCCAACCCTCATCATCTGTAAAACAATTATCGGTTACGGCTCGCCAAATAAATCAGCTTCTCACGATTGCCACGGTGCACCATTAGGTGATGCTGAGATTGCTGCTTCTCGTGAATTCTTAGGTTGGGAACACGCACCATTTGAAATTCCGGCGGAAATTTATTCAGAGTGGGATGCTAAAGCAAAAGGCACACTAGCAGAAAAAAATTGGAATGCCAAATTTGCCGCTTATGAGGCTGCATATCCAGAACTGGCTGCAGAATTTAAACGCCGTTATGCAGGCGAATTACCGGCAAACTGGGAAGCAGAAAGCAAAGCATTTATTGAGAAGCTACAAGCAAATCCTGCAAATATCGCAAGCCGTAAAGCATCTCAAAATGCGATTGAAGCCTATGCACCAACACTACCTGAATTTTTAGGTGGTTCAGCAGACCTTGCAGGTTCTAACCTAACCTTATGGTCCGGCTCAAAGCCAATCCGTGCTGATCATAATGTAGACGGTAACTACATCAACTACGGTGTACGTGAGTTTGGTATGTCTGCGATTATGAACGGTATTGCCCTACACGGAGGATTTATTCCTTACGGTGCAACATTCTTAATGTTCTATGAATACGCTCACAATGCTGTGCGTATGGCGGCATTAATGAAACAACGTGTATTATACGTTTATACTCACGACTCAATCGGTTTAGGTGAAGATGGTCCTACACACCAACCGGTAGAACAAACTGCTTCGTTACGTCTGATTCCAAACTTAGAAACTTGGAGACCGGCAGACCAAGTAGAATCTGCTATTGCTTGGAAAGCAGCTGTTGAGCGTAAAGATGGTCCTTCTGCGTTGATCTTTACTCGTCAAAACCTTGCACAACAAGAACGTACGCCTGAACAATTAGCAAATGTGGCTCGTGGTGGTTACATCTTACGTGATTGCTGTGAAAAAGGTACTTGCCCTGATTTAATCTTAATTGCAACAGGTTCTGAAGTCGATTTAGCAATGAAAGCCGCAGATGTGTTAGATAAAGAAGGTGTGAAAGTACGTGTTGTTTCAATGCCAAGCACCAATGTATTTGATAAACAAGATGAAGCATACCGTGAGTCTGTATTACCTCGTTCAGTTACTAAACGTGTTGCAATTGAAGCACAAATTGCAGACTTCTGGTATAAATACGTTGGCTTTGAAGGCAGAGTTGTAGGTATGAATAGCTTCGGTGAATCAGCCCCGGCAGATCAATTATTCAGACTCTTCGGCTTTACTGTTGAAAACGTAGTTGCAAAAGCGAAAGAGATTTTATAATACTTAAATGGTAAAAAAGCGGGATTATATCTCGCTTTTTTTATCTATAATAGAAGTAGCCAAATTATTGCTATTACATCGACTTATTGATAATAGGAATGGAAGTATCAAGTATTGGTAAAATATTTATAAAATAAAACCGCTTGTATGCTCAAACACACAAGCGGCATTTTTTAATTGCCCGATTTACAACTATTTATTGTCTAAATCTAACTCTGCTTTATATTCGATATGATCTTTACCTTCTAATTCAATATCAACATCTAATTCTTGCTGATTACGTTTGAATTTCAAATCGGCATCTCTATCTTTGATTTCAGATTTAACTAAATCAAAACCCTTGCTTTTAGCGTGCTCAATTGCTTTTTCCGCTAAACCACGCACATCTGTTCCTTTAACGTGGTATTCAACCTCAAATTCATTTTTACCTTGAAGCTCCGATTTAATTAATTTACCTTGTGGTTGATAAATTTCCTCAGGTACAGCCACCGCTTGAGCAAATGCGGTTGCAGAAGCGAACGTTGTTAAAATTAATAATGCTTTATTTAAATTTTTCATAAGAATCTCCTATTCTTCAGTTAAAAGTTGAGTTAATCAATCAACTATAATTTATGACTGAATGAATTTTAGATAGTTCATTTAATTTTTAAAAAATTGTTAAAAATTTTTAAAAAGTTTGAATGCCTGCCCGTCTGACATACTGGCTAAGTAGTCGCAGATTACTCTTGCCCGTTTAGTTTCTTCCGAATTTTGCCAACGTTCACGCACATTATTGGGTAATAATCGCATTGGATCACTGCTTAAAATATCAAACAGCTCCATCAAAATTCGCTGCCCTTTGCGTTCCACCCGTTGCGTTTTGGCATCACAAATCACATATTGATACACAAAATCTTTTAGAATTTTCAGTACACACGCCACATTTTCCGGAAGATAAGCGTTATAACGTAGCAACGGCTCATCAAATTCAGGCAGTTCTTTCCAACGTACATTGGTTATAAAGTGATTGACTAAAGCCCCAATCACATCTTTACGTTCATAGCGATGTTGTGAAAATAAATTTTTACTCATTTCAGATAAACGCTCTTTTATCCAATCTGATCCACTTTCTTTCAGTAATTTTTCCGCATTTTGCCAAGATTGCGGCGTTACCATTCCGCCGACAATCGCATCCTCCAAATCGTGCACGCCGTAGGCAATATCGTCTGCCAATTCCATAATGCTGCAATCAAGCGATTTATAACGGGTTTTATTCGGCTTTTTAGGATCTTTATTTTGTTCAACCGAGCAGAATTGTTGTTTATCTTTTTCACTTAAAGGAGCTAAAACCCAATCGAAAAAGTGCTCATCATCATCAAAAATGCCTTTACTTTGAGGAAAATCGTGCAGATTAATGTGGTGAGTATTCTCCATTTCTGCTGGTTCAAGAGGAAAACTTACGGATAATAATGATGGATATTTCATCACACCAAGCAAGGTACGACGAGTTAAATTCATACCTGCCCTTTCAGTGTAAGGCTCGAGCTGGGTCATAATGCGAAAAGATTGAGCATTCCCTTCAAAACCGCCAAATTCACGCATTTTATAATTTAATGCCATCTCGCCACCGTGTCCAAAAGGTGGATGCCCGAGATCGTGAGCAAAGCAGAGCGATTCAATCAGACTACGAGAAGGTAATAAAGCGGTCAAATTTTCTTCATCTTTTGCAAGTTTTGGATCAGAACAGACCGCTTGAAAGCCTGCTTTATCGTCTAATAATTTTTCACGCAAGCTACTGCCGATTTGTGCCACTTCCAACGAATGAGTTAAGCGGGTGCGGTAAAAATCGTCCTCCCCCACAGCGTGAATTTGCGTTTTCGCTTGTAAGCAGCGAAAGGCTTCGGAATGGAGTAACCTTGCTCTATCTCGTTGAAAAGGGGAGCGGTGATCTTGCTCACGCTTTTTATCTGCTAAGTAACGCTCAGTCCAAACCGCTGAAATCATATTGCCTCCGTTTTCCACCAAATGCTTTTCTTATATAATAGGGCTAATTTCACTTTATATCACAACAAGTTATAATAAAACAATGGCTATTTTTTATTCCGAGAAATCTGCAAAAAAATCACAAAAGTCGACCGCTTACCAAACAGCAAGTATTCAATCGTTGGACTATCAAGGCTTGGGGATTGCCAAAATTAACGGCAAAACGTGGTTTATTGAAAATGCCCTGCCCGATGAGCAAGTGGAATTTAAAGTCATTGAAGAAAAACGCCAATATGGACGCGGACAAGCGGTTAAAATTCTAAAAAAATCTGCAAATCGCACCCAGCCAAGCTGCGAGCTTTACGGTAAATGCGGTGGCTGCCAAATGCAGCATATTTCCCTTGATCTACAACGTGAGGCAAAGCAAACCGCCCTGTTTCAACGTCTGCAAAAATTGCAAAGCGATCCAATTGATTTCCAACCTATGATTATCGGCAACGATAAAGCCTACCGCCGCCGAGCAAAATTAAGCATTGCCATTCAAAATCAGCAATTACTGATGGGCTTTCGTTTGCAAAATTCCAACCAAATCATACCGCTTGCACAATGCGAAGTCTTGGTTGAACCACTTTCTAATCTCTTGCCTAAATTGCAAAACCTTGTGGCAAATTGGCAGAATAAGAAAAAACTAGGGCATATCGAATTAGTGCAAGCGGATAACACCACAGCACTATTTTTACGCCATTTAGGGCAATTATCGGCACAAGATCGTGAAAATTTACTTCAGTTTGCTGCACAAAATGCCCTGTCTGTTTTTCTAATGTGTGAAGAAAATCAGCTCGAACACCTGTACGGCGAGCTACCTTACTATGAAATTCATGGATTGAAACTGCAATTTTCCATTCGGGATTTTATTCAGGTAAACGGCGTGTTAAATGAACAAATGGTAGCGAAAGCCCTTGAGTGGTTAGATTTATCCGCCAATGATCGGGTGCTCGATCTCTTTTGTGGAATGGGAAATTTCACCTTGCCGATTGCCAAAACCGCCAAATCGGTAGTCGGCATTGAGGGAGTTGAACCGATGGTGGAACAAGCTCGCTTAAATGCTACTGCAAGCGGTCTAGAAAATGTGGAATTTTACCAAACCAACCTAGACGAACCTTTTGCCGATAAGCCCTGGGCGAAAGCACCTTTTGATAAAGTGCTACTCGATCCGGCTCGCAACGGGGCATTATTTTGTTTAGACCACCTTGCCGCCCTCGACCCCGAGCGAATAGTTTATGTTTCTTGCAACCCTGCTACACTCGTGCGTGATGCGGAAAAATTACTGCAATTCGGCTACCGCTTAGAAAAAGTGGCAATGATTGATATGTTCCCACACACGGGGCATTTGGAATCGATTTCGTTGTTTCGCAAATAGCAAAAAGGCTACCGAAGTAGCCTTTTAATTAATTTTTCCGATAACAGAGAAAATAATACACCACACCTGCGGTAATGGTACACAATGCCATTGCATACAGCATTGGGGCTTCGCTGGTAATGGCGATGTGTGATAACCCTGCCCCGACAAGCGAGGCAATGCCAAAACGGGCGGTGCCAGCAACGCCGTTTGCCGTACCTGCCATTTGTGGGTAGCGGTCTAAAATCGCAGCCGAGGCGTTGCTGCCAATGGTGGAAAGCATTCCGATATAAAATGGCACGCCTAATGCCATCGCCCAGAACCCAAACTCAAACATCGCCGTTAAGGCAAGCCAAATACCGCCTAGCACTTGCAGGGCTAAGGCAATTTGCAACATTCTTTCCGAGCCGACTTTTACCACCATTTTGCTGTTGATGGCGGTCATAATCACCATTACCACCATATTTAAGCCGAAGAAGTAGCCAAAATACTCCTGCGAAATGCCATAAATGCCGATGTAAACAATCGAACCTGACGTAAGAAAACAGAAAATACCAGCAAAGGTTAAACCGCCAATCAGCACATAGCCTAAAGTTGGTTTATGCAACAAAAGCTCGGAGAAATTTTTTAAACTTTTACCAAAACTGAGTGGTAAGCGTTTTTCTGGCGGTAAAGTTTCTGGAATTTTCCAACTGATTAACGCCACACAAAGCAGCCCCATTGCCACCAGTACATAGAAAATCGAATGCCAATGGAAATATTTCGCCACATAACCGCCAATAATTGGGGCAAGTAGCGGGGCGAGCATTGAAATAATCATAATGATCGACATTAAACGGGCGAATAGATTTTTCTCAAACAGATCCCGCACCAATGCCCCAAGCACCACCGCCGGAGCGGAAGCACATAAGCCTTGAATTAAACGCAATATATAGAAAGTGTTGATATTTTCCACTTGCGTGAGGAAATAGGCGGCAATTGCCGAACCAATCAGCCCGATTAGAATAATAATTTTCCGCCCAAAGCTATCCGCCATTGGTCCCCAGAAAAGCTGCCCACAACCAAAACCTAACGTAAATAAGGCCAAGGTGGTTTGCACCTTTTCTTGCGAAACGGCTAAATCTTTGGCGATATCCAAAAACGAAGGAAGATACATATCAATCGCGAGCGGTGGCATCATCGCCATCATACCGAGAATGATAAAAAAGCTGGGAGAAGGTCTTTTATTTTCCATTAGAAACTCTCAATTTCGGCTTGTGTCAGCGGGCGGAATTCGCCTTCGGCTAAGGTTTCATCTAACACCACATCGCCAATTCGCCAACGGTGCAGGGCTTCCACTTTATTACCTAAGGCAGCAAACATGCGTTTGACTTGGTGGTAACGCCCCTCGCTAATTGTTAGATTGACATTGTAATCATCTAAAATTTCAAGTTGAGCCGGCAAAGTCGGCTCTTTTTCACCACGCAGCAAAATTCCCTCGGCCAATTTTTCCGCATAAAAATCTTCAACAGGATCGGCTAATGTGACTAAGTAAGTTTTTTCGCAGTGATGCTTGGGCGAGGTAATACGGTGCGACCATTTGCCGTCATCGGTTAATAACACCAACCCTGTGGTATCCACATCTAATCGCCCTGCGGTGTGTAATTTGGTCATCAGCGGATAGTCAAAAAATTGGAATACGGTCGGATATTCGCCATCATCATTCGAGCAGATATAGCCCTGTGGCTTATACAGCATAAAATACTGCCCCTCTTCCACCCATTCAAGCTGCTCACCTTGGTAGCAAATTTCATCTTCTTGGCTAATTTTCACTGCTCCGCTTTTTTCAATTTTGCCATTAACTGTCACTTCGCCACTTTTCAGCACTTTCGCCGCTTGGGAGCGGGTTAAGCCGGTATTTTCAGCAATAAATTTATCTAAACGCATAGTTTCTCTTATTCATTAATTTACATCTCCCCCTCTTTGAGCCGTGAGGGGAGCTATATTATTTAAAAAATCACTCACAATTATAGCACAACTTCTTGCACAAATTGGCTCTGTTCGTCCACAAGCGGTAGAGGTGAACCTTGCCACGCTCGCAATAATTGTACCTGCATTAAATTTAGCGTATCTAACCCCGGTGTGCTATCAGGCGTGTATTGTTGAGCAAGCCTTGCCAGTTGGGTTAGCCCTAAACTGCTTTCAAGGCTTGAGCTAATCACTGCCATTATCCCCAACTGATGGGCTTGCTCAATTAGCTTTGTGCATTGTTGAATAGAGCCGATCAAGGTAGGTTTTAGCACGATAGCGGTCATATTTGGCTCTTTTTTTACCAAGAAATTCGGCTCTCGAACGGTTTCGTCCCACGCAATCGCAATGCCGGATTGCTCGGCAAATTGTCGGGAAAGTTCCGGTGTTTGGCAGGGTTCTTCAATAAACTGAATTCTGGGCTTATTTTCATTTGCAATTTTTTCGGCAAATTTGACCGCTTGTTCCAAGCTCCACAGGCGGTTAGCATCAAGCCTAAGCTGTAAATTCGGGAAAGTGTTCAGCAATAAATTTGCCTGTTCGCCCTCGTTTTCAGGATCTTGACCAATTTTGAGTTTCCCCAGCTGTTGCAATTGTGCCGTGCCGAAAGTTTGATACATTTTATCTAAATCGCCATAGCATAAAACGGCAGATTGATAATTCCCCTGCTTGCCCAATTCGCCATTTAATTCCGCCAAAGCACAACTTAGCCCAAAGGCAACGGAGGGAAAAAGTAAATCTAAGTCGTTTTCTTGCCCGATTTGCCACGCTTTCAACCACGCTTTGGTTTGCTGCTCTGCTTGTTCTAGCGACTCTTCACTAAAAGTCGGCAATGGTGCAATTTCCCCCCAGCCGATTTGCTCGTTTTGCTGGAGTTTGACGATGAAGCCTTCCCGCTCGGTTAAAGTCTGTTTGCGTAATACCACGCCTGTTTGAATCGGCAAACGGTAGCGATAAAGCTGAACCTGTCGCATTGGTTATCCCCAATAAATGTGCAAAATTTAATGATTATTCTACCGCTTGTTGGCGTAAAGCCCTAATAAATTCAAGCGAGCTAGTAAATTTCACGGTTTTGGGCTAAAATATGCCGCAAATTTTTACAGAAAATTAACGAGAAAAAGAATGGCTAACCAAAAACGAAAAATGCTTGTTACTTGTGCCTTGCCTTACGCCAACGGTGCAATTCATTTAGGTCATATGCTTGAGCATATTCAAGCGGATATTTGGGTGCGTTTTCAACGTATGCGTGGCAACGAGGTGCATTTTGTGTGTGCTGATGATGCCCACGGCACACCCATTATGCTTAACGCCAATAAACTAGGCATTACGCCGGAAGAATTAATCGCTAAAGCCAAAGCCGATCATATTGCCGATTTTGAAGGTTTTAACATCAGCTTTGATAACTACCATTCAACTCACAGCGAAGAAAACCGTGAAATCACTAGCGAAATCTATAAAAAATTACGTGCGAACGGTTTTATTAAAAGCAAAGTGATTTCTCAACTTTTCGACCCTGAAAAAAATATGTTCTTGCCGGACCGTTTCGTGAAAGGTACTTGCCCGAAATGTAAAGCGGAAGATCAGTATGGCGATAACTGCGAAGTATGTGCCTCAACTTATAGCCCGATGGATTTAATTAATCCACGCTCGGCAGTTTCCGGCTCAACGCCTGTCGTGAAAGAATCTGAGCATTTCTTCTTCGATTTACCGAGTTTTGAAGGGATGTTAAAAGAGTGGACTCGCTCCGGCTCATTGCAATCTGAAATCGCCAACAAAATGCAAGAGTGGTTTGAAAGCGGCTTGCAGCAATGGGATATCAGCCGTGATGCCCCTTATTTCGGCTTTGAAATTCCCGATGCACCGGGCAAATTCTTCTATGTGTGGCTCGATGCCCCTATCGGCTATATGGCATCGTTTAAAAATTTATGCGACCGCCAAGGCATTAACTTCGATGAATTTTGGCAAAAAGATTCTCAAACCGAACTTTATCACTTTATCGGTAAAGATATCGTTTACTTCCACAGTCTATTCTGGCCGGCGATGTTAGAAGGCAGCGGCTACCGCAAACCGACTAACGTATTTGCTCACGGTTATGTGACCGTGGACGGGGCGAAGATGTCGAAATCTCGTGGCACATTCATTCAAGCCAGCACCTATTTAAAACATATCGACCCTGAATGTTTACGTTACTACTATGCGGCGAAATTAAACGACCGCATTGAAGATTTAGACTTCAGCCTTGATGATTTCGTACAACGTGTAAATAGCGATATCGTCAATAAATTAGTGAACCTTGCCTCTCGTAACGCCGGCTTTATCGCTAAACGTTTTGAGGGCAAATTAGCGGATAAATTGGACGATGAAGCCCTATTCAATGATTTCATCGCACAGGCGGAAACCATTGCCAATTACTACGAAAGCCGTGAATTTAACAAGGCAATTCGTGTGATTATGGAATTGACCGATAAAGCAAACAAATATATTGATGATAAAGCCCCTTGGGTCATCGCTAAAGAAGAAGGGCGTGATGCGGAGTTGCAAGCCGTTTGCTCAATGGGCATTGAGTTATTCCGTATTTTGATGAGCTACTTAAAACCTGTTCTCCCACAATTAGCGGCACGTTCAGAGGCGTTTTTACAGACAACATTAACTTGGGATAATATTACTACCCCATTATTAGGTCATACTCTTGCCCCATTCAAAGCATTATTCTCACGCCTTGAGAAAAGACAAATTGATGCGGTGATTGAAGAAACCAAAGCGTTATTTGCCCAAGCAAACCAAGAGCCAAATAAAGAACCGGCTAAAACAGACGAGAAAAAAGGAAAACAAGCGGTGGAAAACACAGAAAATTCTGCAATCGAACCGATTGCTGCTGAAATCACGATTGATGATTTTGCAAAATTAGATTTACGTGCAGCCAAAGTTTTACACTGCGAAGCCGTACCAAAATCAGATAAAATATTGCGTTTCGAACTAGACTTAGGCGACCACAAACGCCAAGTGTTCTCAGGCATTAAAGCCGCTTATCCAAACCCGGAAGAGTTAATCGGACGTTTTGTGATCGTGATTGCAAACCTCGCCCCTCGTAAAATGTCGTTTGGCTTATCTGAGGGAATGATTTTATCAGCCGGCACAGGCGGTGCGAATTTATTCTTGTTAGATGCAGACAGCGGTGTACAACCGGGTATGCAGGTAAAATAGGAGAATTATATGCTTCAACAAACTCTTTCTATCATTAAACCGGATGCCACACGTCGTAATTTAATAGGGCAAGTATTGGCTGAAATTGAAAAAGGTGGACTAAAAGTCAAAGCACTGAAAATGTTGCATTTAACCGCAGAACAAGCTGGTGGGTTCTACGCTGAACATCAAGGCAAAGAATTTTTTGAGCCGTTAGTAGAATTTATGACGAGCGAGCCGATTGTGGTTGCCGTATTAGAAGGCGAAAATGCCGTTCAGCACTACCGAGCGTTAATGGGGGCAACTGATCCAACAAAACGTGAAAAAGGCACAATCCGTGATAAATTTGCATTAAGCTACCGTGAAAATTCCGTTCACGGTTCTGATTCGGAAGAATCGGCAAAACGTGAAATTGCTTATTTCTTCGTGCCGAGTGAGATTGTTTAGCACTTCAGAAAACAAACTAAGAAGCGAGAACATCATTGTGTTCTCGCTTTTTTACTTAAAAATACTTAATTGATACCATAAGGCTCAGTATAGGATATAATACCCCGTTTTAGCATTCTTGATAATCCGTTGCTGTAGCTTGTGCCAAAACGCAATTCAAAATTAATCCCGAATTTATTATCGTAGTAAATATCACTTATAGTGTCAGAAGAGCCTATTGGAGTTGGAACTAATTTTCGTGCAACATAGACATTCGCAGCCCAACAACAGGTGTTGTAATTCAGGGAAAGCTGCCCTTCAACCGGTTTCTTCAAGGCAAGATCGTGATAATAACTGGTCATTACCGAGACTTTATCAGTTACTTCCCAACCTAATACTCCGCCAATTTGCTTGATAGATTGACCATATCTATTCGTATTTAGGTTTTGATTGATGTAATCTTTACTTGCATAACGATAGTTAAGCTGAATCAGTTTGTCTGATTGTGGTTTATATTGTAATGACATATTCGCCAAAGAAGTTTGATTTAAGCGAGTGTCATATTGATAACTACCGTGCCAGTTCCATTTTTTGTGGAATTTCCAGTTAGATTCCGCAGCCCATGAAGAAGAACGTTTAGCGGTGCTATTCTCCGACGTATCATCAATTTTTGATGGGCTTAAATAATAGGTTTGACCTAAACTAAAGTTGAATACTTCTTCTCCCGTTTCATTATTAAAGAAGTGGGTTGTTCCACCGGCTGTGATTAAATTTGCAGATGAAATTCGGTCTAAACCACTATAACGGCGGTCGTTAAATAGTGAGAAGTAATCATTTTGCAATAGTGCTGAATCATAACCCAAACTTACGCTTTTCTGGCGTTTAGAGCCAATATCGCTTTGATTTTTATATGGACGATAAATATATTGCAATCTCGGCTCAATCGTTTGATTAAAACCGGAGAATAATTGTTTATCTGATGCTAAAACCGTTTTGAAATCTAACTTAATTTGAGGCAATACTCGGCTTACACTTTTCTTAATCTCTTCTGTGCTTTCACTCCCCTTAGTTTGTTGATAGTGAGTTGCATACAGCTTCGTTTCCAAATTTAAACTACCGTAGCGGTTTGCCAGTGGGAAGTTTAACGTTGGCTCAGCGTGGAAACGCCACGCTTTTGGCATTAGTTTACTATCATTTTCAAAACGAGTGGCTTGAGCGAAGAATTTGAAATCGCCACCTTTAATTAAATCGTTTTTGTAGTAATTAAAGTCAATTTGTGGGAGTACACGATAAGGTCCAATATCCAATTCATCGAAGGTTTGGAATTTTTTACCTGAAATCGAAATATTGTAATTCGGCTGATAGTAACCTAATCTAAAATTTTGTGTTGCGTAGCCGTCCGTGCTATTACCGTAGTTTGAATAAAAATCAGAGAAATAACGTCTATCGCTCACTTTGGTGTAATCCACCGAAAAACGCCAATTCGTTAAGAAGCTCATTGCGTGTCGCCAATGGAGCAAATAACGTTTACGATCATCATTTTCCGGTTGATATTCTGTGAGACGATCTTTTGCCATATATTCGGTCGCCACCAAGCCTTGCCCAATTATAGTTAAATAACGAAACTCCGGGCTAATTTGCCAACCTCGGCGTGAATAGTAAGTCGGCGTAATGGTTACGTCCATATTTGGTGCGATATTCCAATAAAATGGTTGAGAATAAGTCCAGCCATTTTTGCTTGAACGCTCAAAACTTGGAATAAGCAAACCTGTACGGCGACGGTCACCAATTGGGAATTGCAGGTAAGGTGAATAGAAAACAGGCATTCCCAGCACTTTAAAACGAGCGTGCCACATTTCAGCGTATTCTTCATCAACGTGCTGAATCATCTCATTGGCTTCAATTTTCCAAGAATTATCATCAGGTAAACAAGAAGTGAAGCTGGCATTTTTTAGTGTACGTTTACTATCGCCAAACTCACCATACTCTGCTGTACCTCGTCCTTGTCTGCCGACTAATTGGTAGTTTGCATTACTTAAGTTAGCATCTTTGGAAAGAAGATTAATAGTAGCATCAGCCCCTGTAGCTTGAATCAAATTGTCTTGATAGTTAAAGTTGCCTTGCAAATATGCCATTCGGGCATTTTCGCCCTCTTGCTCCACTCGAACCTGATCCGCCAAAATTAAACGATTGCCTTGTTTAATACTCACATCGCCCGTGTAAGTTGCATCACGAGGCTGATTAATCACCGCACTGTCTGATTCAATGGTAACAGGCATTCTGAGCTGATCGCCCTCAACTACCTCACCTTGAAATTGAGGTACACCAAGTAAGCATTGCTGCTTTAGATCAGCGACTGCATAATTGCTATAACAAGCTGCCATCACAGCAAGAGAAAGTAAGCTATAACGCTGTTTCATTATTTTTCCTTTCTGAATTGGGAACAAGTGGTTGCATTTGAGCGTTTTTTTGCAAATTCGATTATTTTATATTTTGCAAAAAATCTTAAAAAAATAACCGCTTGTTCTACTAGATAATACGGGAAAACTGCTGTCTTCTCGCTAATTGTCTTGAATACACATCAAAACATAAGCAAATATTACGGATTAACAAACGCCCACGAGGTAGCACCACAATGCCATCATCGTTAATCGTTAATAATTCATCTTCCGCTAACGGCTCTAATAAAGTCAGATCTTCAGCAAAATAGGCTTTAAAATCAATACCGTATTGCTTTTCAATAGTTGCAAAATCGAGCTTGAAGTTGCAAATCAGGGCTTTAATCACATCACGGCGAATACAGTCATCTTGGGTAAGTGCAATACCTTTATGTAAAGCAATGCCACTTTCTTCCACATCAGCATAATATTGCTGTAACTCTTTGCGATTTTGAGCGTAAGTATCGCCCAGTAAGCTGATTGCTGAAACGCCCATACCTAACAAATCGCACTCTTCTTGTGTTGTATAGCCTTGAAAGTTACGGTGCAAAATTCCTTTTTCTTGAGCAACCGCAAGTTCATCATCAGGTTTGGCAAAGTGATCCATACCGATAAATTTATAACCGTTTTCGCCTAAGAATTCGATCGATTTTTGTAAGATCGTAAGCTTTGTTTCCGGTGCTGGCAGTAGCTCTTCTTTGATTTTAACCTGTGCTGCAAAACGACTTGGCAAGTGTGCGTAGTTAAACACACTCATACGATCCGGATTTAATTCTACCACACGTTGTAACGTGTACATAAAGCTCTCAACATTTTGTTTCGGTAAGCCGTAAATTAAGTCTACATTGGTTGAAACAAAGCCAAGTTCTTTTGCACGCTTCATTAACGCAAAAATAAACTCTTCATCTTGCTCACGGTTTACTAAGCGTTGCACTTCTTTGTCGAAATCTTGAATCCCCATACTAATTCGGTTAAAACCGATAGCTTTTAGGTGATCTAACATATCTAGTTCAATTTCACGCGGATCCATCTCAATACTGATTTCAGCATCTTCGCTAATTTCAAAATGAGTACGCAACATTTGCATCAAACGTGCAGATTGATCTTCATCTAAATAAGTTGGAGTACCACCGCCCCAGTGAATTTGGGTAACCAAGCGATTTGTAAATAGCGGTGCTCGGGTTTTAATTTCACGCTCTAAATAATCTAAATATATTTCAACTTTATGGCGATGGCGGGTAATCACTTTATTACAGCCACAGAAATAGCACAGTTTATGACAAAACGGAATATGTACATAAAGCGAAAGCGGACGCTCAGGATAACGAGCAGCCGCTGCAATAAAATCATCATTAGTATAATTTTCGTTAAACTCTAATGCCGTTGGGTAAGAAGTGTAACGAGGACCTGAATGGTTATATTTTTGAATAAGGGCTAAATCCCAAATAATTTCTGACATTAGATTGCCTTTCTCATTTCTTCAATATCTTTTAATAATTGCTCACACTCGGCTTTAATTTCTGCCTCAAGCTCAACTTCTTTTGCTTCGCGTTCTAAATCGAGTTTCATTCGTTCATTGCGTTTCAAATTTTTGCGTTCATCTAAAATCGGCATATTTTCGACCACTTCATATAACGCCCACATCGCATTGTAATGGCTTAATTTTTTGCCTAATACATCTAGCAGTGGCTTTAAACGCAAAACGCCCTCAGAGAAATCACATTGTTCAGAAATCATTGCTCTGGTAATCACATCAATACTTTCTAAAATACGAAGATAACGTGCTTTTTGTGATTGTTTAGCCTCTTCAATTAACTCTTGCTCACGTCTTTTTTGTAAACGGACTTTAAGCATTAAGTGGATTGCATAACCAGCCATTGAAATCAGAATAAGTGTCGCAAGTACAATCAGGAACATTTTTAGCATCATAATTTGCTATCCATTTTGACTATCTGTTAGCGGAATTTATTAATATCCATTGTTTCAAATTGGCGTAATAACGCATCACCGTTATCGCCGTCTTCATCTTCAAATTCGATGCCAAGTTCCGTCATTAATTCATCAATGCGATCTAAGCACTCATTCATAAATTTCTGATCTTCAATTGATAATGTTTTACCTGCTTCTAAATCATCTAATAACTGATTTAAGCATTCATTATTTTCTAATTGTTCTAACTCTTGTTCAGGCGAAAGCGTTGGTTTTACTGCCTCAACCGGCACAGGCTTAATCGTACGCCCTTTTTCAGGTTGATTAACAAATTCCACCATTAACGGCACTTTTTTACGGCTGCCGATACGTGGATCTTTTACTTCTTTCTCAACCGCTTTTTTCTGCTCTGCCGGATCTGCATTGCGAGAACCTGTCGGTAAACCTTTATGTTTACGTTTACGCTTTTCCTCACGGGCTAACGCATCTAGCTCATAGCGGGTTAATTTACGATTTTTACCGCCACCTAATTTGGGTGTCGGTTGCTTTGGTTTATCTGTTTTTCTTGCCGGCATAATATCAGTAATGCGGCGTGTTTTTTTCGTACGGCTCATAATTCTTTAATCTAAAATTTTTAATAAACCACTATTCTACAAGGAATTGCCTTGCCTTAATAGCATTGATTTCAATTAATGGTAAGTTTGCATAAAATGCTGATAGGCTTTGAGGAATTTTTCAAAATCATCTAAGCCACAAAACGCAATGCTCTCTTCATTATAGAATTGAAAACCTTCTTCTATTTCTTCTTCGTCAAAAGCTGCATCTAAGTTATTTGCTTTTGCCATTACTTCATCATAATCAAAATAAATACTATATTCACGTCCTTCAAATACGCATTCATAATGATTTGGAAAAGCGGCTCTGCACTTTTCAATTTCAGCAAAAATAGTTTCCAGTTCTTTCGGATTACCTGTAATTTCAGTATTCAACCAACGGGCAAATGCCTCGTGATCCATTGAACATTTTGCCACAATACCGTGAATACTATGTGTAAATTGATATTCCATATATATTCTCCTCTTTAACGGCTATTATAGCCTAACAAGCGGTTGTTTTTTGGAAAAATTTTACCCTTTAGTTTAATAGTGATTGCCACATTTTTCTCACAAACTCTCTCTCTTTTACAAATTCCGTTGCCTCAACCACACTTTCTTTGCGAAGTAAGTTTAAATGGTGAATTTTATTGCGAAGTGAGGTGTAGCAATGTTTAAGTTGTTCACTCTCTTGTAAACTTAAAATACCGCATTCAACCGCACTGTCGAAAATCCGCACATTATCAGACCATACCGCCATTTGTGGATTTTCATTACTGTACGCCAGCACCAAATATTGAGCAATAAATTCAATATCGGTAATACCGCCCTTATCAGTTTTGATATGGAATTTGTCTTGCGAATGGGAACTAAGATGCTGATACATTTTCTCTCGCATTTCGCAAATTTCTTGGCGTAATTGACCGCTTGTACGAGGCAATGCCAATGTAGATTGGCGAATACGTTCAAACTCTTTCTTTAAAGGCTCCACCCCAAATACACATCTTGCCCGCACGAGGGCTTGACTTTCCCACGTCCAAGCCTCATTTTTTTGGTAGTGTTCATAAGCATTAAAGGTGCTCACTAAAAGCCCTGCTTCGCCTGATGGGCGAAGTCGCATATCCACTTCATATAACACGCCGGCACTGGTGTTAAGATTAAAAATCGAATTAATTTTTTGGGCAAGTTTTAAATAAAATTGATGACTTGAAATTTCCTTTTTTCCGCCAACCGTTTGGCTATCTTCCGGAGCATTATGCAAGAAAACCAGATCAAGGTCTGAATTATAACCAAGTTCAATCCCGCCCAATTTACCATAACCAATAACCGCAAAGCCTTTTTCACTAGCTTCTAAATACTCAGGTGTGCCGAAACGTTGGCTAACTTGCTTCCACGCCATATTCACTACCGCATTGATAATGGCTTCTGCTAAATAAGTAAGGTGATCGCTGATCTTCATAACAGGCAGCACACCTAAAATATCGGCTGCGGCAATACGTAAAATCTGCGTTTGTTTAAACTGACGTAAGCCATCAATCAAACCTTCTTCATCTTCTTCCGGAATGCGAATTAAATAATCCTGCAAGGCAGATTGATACTGTTCAAGCTCTAGCACTTCGGTTAAACCGTTATATCTTATTAATTCATCAAGCAACATTGGGTAGCGAGCGATTTGCTCGGCAAGCATTACCGATTTGCTACAGAGTGTTAATAACTGTGGCAAAATCTGTTCCCGCTCTACCAGCAATTCCAGATAAGTTGTGCGGGTGGTGATTTTATCTATAATATTGAGCAAACGAGGTAAAAGCAGTAAATAATCTTCACGCTCAAAAATGCTATCTGCCAGTTTTGGCATTAAATTGCGAAGCACTTCCCTCCCTCTTACTCCAATCGGGCGTTTTACCCAATCTTGGAAAGTAGTGGAAAAATGGTGGAAAATCGTCTCATAATCCTTTTCTATAACTTGAGGATAAGTTTTTAATATTGCGGATAAATCTTCTAACGAGATGTTATAGTTTAGAATATCTTTCCATTCGGCTAATTTTTCATTTAATGGAGAGACTTCGTCTTCATTTTCTTCCTCACCAATCAATTCATTAAAAATGTGGCGAACCTCTTTTTGGTAGCCATTTAATACGGCTAAAAATCCTGCCCAATCGCTAAATGGGTGTTCTATAAAAATGCTATCTTCGCTATTTAAGGCTTGTTGCCAATAGCTCTGACAAGCAAAAATAAGTCGAGCTTGATCTTCTAAATCTGTTGGC
Source organism: Mannheimia bovis (assembly GCF_014541205.1). NCBI lineage: Bacteria > Pseudomonadati > Pseudomonadota > Gammaproteobacteria > Pasteurellales > Pasteurellaceae > Mannheimia > Mannheimia bovis. Next base: position 1,910,265 of record NZ_CP061280.1, read on the forward strand.
AAAGTTTGTGTTTGTTTATCATCAATCGCTTGCAGCACATTCTCCACTTGACGATAAAAAATATAAGCGTTATGCAGTTTTTCTACCTGTGATTGCGTTAATAAATTCAGCTCACTCAAGCGAGGGAGTACTTTTAACAGGCTACGTTCCTGTAAAATTTTATCTCGCCCGCCACGAATCATTTGGAAGGTTTGTACAATAAATTCTACTTCCCTAATACCGCCGGCACCGAGTTTGATGTTATCCGTTAAGCTACGGCGAACTACTTCACGGCTGATTTTCTGCTTCATTTCACGCAGCGATTGGATCGCCGAAAAATCTAAATAACGGCGGTAAACAAAAGGGCGTAGCATCTGTTTTAAATAGCGATGATTGATGTTTTGGTTCTCTTCGCCCAAAATTTTGGCTTTGATCATCGCATAACGCTCCCAATCACGCCCTTGCTCTTGGTAGTAGTCTTCCATTGCGGCAAAACTCAGCACCAATGCCCCACTGTCGCCAAAAGGACGAAGCCGCATATCGGTGCGATACACGAAACCATCAGCAGTAATATCATCAAGAGCTTTAATCAAACGCTGACCAAGTCGGGTAAAAAATTTGCTGTTTTCAATCGGCTTACGCCCGCCTTCTGTTTCGCCGGCATCAGGGTAAGTAAAGATGAGATCAATATCAGAAGAAAAATTTAGCTCTTCTCCGCCAAGTTTCCCCATTCCTAAAATCAGCATTTCTTGCTTTTCCCCCAAACTATTCATTGGCGTGCCGTATTCTTCACAACACTTTTTAAATAACCAATCTCTTGCAGCTAAAATCAGACTTTCTGCTAAGTCTGATAAGCGTTGAAATACAAATTCAACCGTAGCGAGTTTGTTTGATTGCAAAAAGCTCAATTGAGCTAATTCACGATGGCGAAATTGTCGCAATGCTCTGTTTAGCTCCTCCTCATTTCCAACCGTTGCCAAAAGCTCATTTAAACGAGTAGTATAATTACCACACTCCTCTACTGTTGGCGGAAAATGAACCCATTGCTCCAGTAAATCAGGATGTTTTTGCAAGGTTTGTTTGACTAAATTAGACATTGCCATCGCCACAACAAGCGGTTGAATTTGCTCAGCATTTTGCAAATCAGCTGGTAAATTAAGTTGGGATTGGGAGATTAGAGTGGTAAGCATAGAATAAACATCGTAAGGAGAGGTCCTGTGCCTATCCGTAAACCATTAGATGATATTCGGGCGGGCACAGGACCCGCCCCTACAAATTTGCAAAAAATTTGTAAAATTCAACCGCTTGTTAAAACACTCTCTTAAACGGCTTAACGATCACATCGCCATATACACCGGCATCAACATAAGGGTCTTGGCTTGCCCATTGTTGAGCCTCTTCAAGAGAGTTAAATTCTGCAATAACAGTTGAACCTGTTACGCCTGTACCATCTTCCGTTGGGTTAGGACCGGCAATTAATAAACGATCTTCAGCTTGCAATTTTTCTAAACGAGCTAAATGTGCAGGGCGTACTTCTAAACGTTTTTCCAACGTGTTTGGATTATCTTGTGCAAAAATCACATAATACATACTATTCTCCTTGTTCGGTAGTTTGGGTAATTAATGATAAAGCCTCATATAATTCCGGATTATTCTCTCTTGGCACAGCACGAGGTCTGCCTTCTTTATCAGTAGCAACATAGGTAAATAACGCTTCAGTTACCAGAAAACGTTCACGCGTGCCTTCATAAACCTGCTTGATAAACACTTCAACTTTCACTTGCATCGAAGAACGACCAATGTGCATCAGTTTGCCATAACAACAAACCACATCGCCAACAGAAATAGGGCGATGGAAAATCATTTTATCAACGGTTACTGTAACTACTCTGCCTTTAGCAAGTTCTTTTGCTAAAATTGCACCGCCTAAGTCCATTTGCGACATAATCCAACCACCAAAAATATCGCCATTAGCATTGGTGTCTGATGGCATTGCAAGCGTTCTTAAAATCAGTTTCCCTTCAGGATCTTTTTCGTAAGGTTTATTTTTCATCTTGTTTTTCCTGTTTTTCAGCCTCTTTTAGGTAAGGATAAAGTACAAAACCCGTTATAACTGTTGCAACCAATGTTAAACCGATAATACCGAAAGATTTAAAATCAACCCAGATATCTTCGGATAAATATTGGCTAATATAAATATTAAGCAACATACAAATAATAAAGAAAATAGCCCAACCGAAGTTGATTTTATTCCATACTTGATCTGGCAAATTAATTTCCTTACCGAGTAATTTTTTAATTAGCGGAGCTTTAAACACAAACTGGCTCACTAATAACACAATAGCAAAAAGCGAATAAACGATGGTAACTTTCCATTGTAGATATTTCAATTCATTAAAATAAGCACTGAGTAAACCAAAAAAGACCACTGCTCCGCCCATAATAAGTTGTTGCTTTTCAATTTTGCCGTAAAGCACTTTTAAGGCGATCATCTGTGCAATCGTTGCTACCACTAACACAATAGATGCCATTTGAATACCGTCCATTTTATAGACGACAAAAAATAGAATCAGCGGAATAAATTCAAGTAACTGTTTCATTTAATCTCCATTAATTCGCCGGCATTTGACGATAAACTTGGTAAAAACGGAAGCTAAAAATTGCCATAAATACATTAATGATTGCACTAAAAATAACGGTAATTAATGAACCTACAAAATCATTACCAAAAACAGTAAGTAATCGAGATAGTATTCCCGGCAATAAATAAGAAATCACACAAAATAAAATTAACGGTAGCATTTTTCCACGTGATAATTGGAAAGTAAATTTAATACTTTCTGATAATGTTTTCTGTGGTTTTTCTAATAAATAAGCGTAAATTACAAGCGATAATTTAATGAAAAAATAAAAACCAGCCACTAGCATAGGCAAAGCAATAATCACAGTTTCAGGCGATGCCATTGCAAAAGAAGCCCCTAATGAAAGGGGAAGTACCATAATAAATTGCAACATTAAAACAGGTAAAAAATGCTTTAATGCTCCACCTGCATTTTGGAAAAAGTGCTGATAATTGCCATTATTAATAGATTGAATGTTTAAAATCATCAATACAGTCAGAAATAGATTGGCAATTCCTAATAAAACAGTTGGCATTAAAATAGCTAATAATTTTGAGCTATCAATTTGAATTTGTTGTGGCTGCGGTTCTGCTGCCATTTCCGGTGAAGCCGGCAATAATAAAATAAATGCCAGCTGCACAACTACGATAGTTACTATTGCAAACAGCGTAAAAGATTGCTGATTACGCATAAAATTCCAACTTTGCTGTAATAAATCCACAAATTTAATTGGCATAAAATATCCTTCAAATACGTTATAAACATTTTTTTGTAAAGTATAGCAAGTGTTAGCCCAAACTGCATTAACCTATTGTAGATTTTAGTAAGTTAGCTACAATAAACGAAAAGATTAAAAGAGAAAAACTATGTTAAGCCTATTTGAAGCAGGGCAACGTTACCTCAACACCCTGCCTAATCAGAAAAAACTGGCGAATTTTATGCCTGATTATCATATTATCCGCCTTGTTAAATTTTCTTCTAAAGTAATGCCCGCTTTTGCGTGCTTTGCTTTAGTATGGCAATACTTTTTTACCGATCCGACACAATCTGTTTTAGCTAATTCTGTTATTACCGCTATTTTTGCAATTTCTATTCCCTTTCAAGGGCTTTATTGGCTGGGTAAAAGGGCAAGATCACCTCTCTCATTATCACTACTGCAATGGTATGAAACACTTAGACAAAAGCTGATTACCGCTCAAGTTAAACTTGAAGAAGAACAAGCGGTGCCTTCTTTCCAAGATTTTGCAAATTTACTGAAATTGGCAGAAGAAACGTGGGGAAATGAATATTTTGATGAGCTTTAAAAGCCTAAAAGAAAAAAGCTCCACTCAAATAAGTGAGTGGAGCAAAACTTTTGTTCTAATTCTGGAGGTTTGAATTACTGTTTTATAAAAGGAGACAAATAAAACAAGAACAAAAGAAAATAAAAATCTTTGGCTCCTCCTGCGGGACTCGAACCTGCGACATATGGATTAACAGTCCACCGTTCTACCGACTGAACTAAGGAGGAATTAACGGAGAGAATGATAGGCTAAAACGTTTTAGCAGTCAAATAAAATAATGAACCTTCGTTCATTATTTACATTTATTTACGCTCCTAGCGTTTAAAATACTTAATTGGAGGTACAAACAGAGCAGTTTTTTTGCTTAGGCAGTGCCATTTCTCGTACTGAAAAATGTAAACCATCAATCATCAGTAATTTTCCTGATAATGTTTTGCCGATATTCAACAGAGTTTTTATCGCTTCCAATGCTTGAAAACTACCGATCACACCAACAATCGGGGCAATTACCCCTGCTTCTACACAGCTTAATGTACCATCGCCAAATAAACTACTCAAACATTGGTAGCAAGGCTCATTTTCTTGATAAGTAAATACACTAATTTGCCCTTCAAAGCGAATTGCCGAGCCTGATACAAGCGGTCGTTTTTGTTTAAAACATTGAAAATTCAGTTGATTACGAACAGTAACATTATCAGTACAATCTAGCACTAAATCTGTGTTAGCGATGAGTTCTGCCCACTGTTCATCGCTACATTTTTGGTTAATCGCTTCAATCTGAATATTCGGATTAATCGCAGAGAGCCGAGCCTTTGCCGATTCAACTTTAGGCAGTCCAATGGCTTCATCGGTATGCAAAATTTGACGTTGCAAATTAGAAAGTGAAACTGTATCAAAATCAACCAAAGTGAGATGCCCTACCCCGGCTGAAGCAAGATATTGCGAAGCCGCACAACCTAAGCCGCCCAAACCAACAATTAAAATACGGCTCGATTTTAATTTTTCCTGCCCGTCAAAATCGACACTTTTGAGAATAATTTGGCGGTTATAACGAAGGGTTTCGTGATCAGTCAGTTCCATATCTTCTCTCAACTAGCCGAGTAACGAATTAAACGGCTGAATAGTTACCTTTTCTCCAACCTCTACATTGCCACGCTCTGCTTCAAGCACGATAAAACAGTTACTTTCATTAAAAGCACTAAAAATATGTGAACCTTGTGAGCCAATCGGTCTAACTTCCAGCCCGCCTTGCTGATTAGCGTAGTAATAGCCACGTTGGAAGTCTTGACGACCAACTGCTTTTTTCAATTTTTCAGCACTACAAGCGGTTAAATTTTGCGTAAGATTTGCAATTTTATCTGCCGATAACCCCGATAATTTCGCTAAAGCCGGTTGCACTAATTGGTAGAAGGTTACTAATGCGGAAACAGGGTTTCCCGGTAAGCCAAAGAACCACGCATTTTCTAATTTACCAAATGCGAAAGGTTTGCCCGGTTTCATTGCAATTTTCCAGAAACCGATTTCGCCTAATTTCTCCAATACTGTTTTAGTAAAATCTGCCTCGCCAACAGACACTCCGCCACTCGTAATCACTACATCAGCTTTTTCTTGTGCCTCAATAAAAGTTTGTTCAAATAAGGCTTCATCATCAGGCAAAATACCGTAATCTAAAATCTCGCAGTTGAGTTTTTCCAACATTAAACGTACTGCAAAACGGTTGGTATCGTAAATTTTCCCTTCACTCAAAGGCTCTCCAACCGACGTTAATTCATCACCTGTAGAAAGAACTGCCACTTTTAATTTTGCAAAAACAGGCACTGAGGCAATGCCGAGTGAAGCTAACAATGGCAAACTCGCTACATTCAATAGCGAGCCTTTTTTCAATACCAATGCACCTTGTTGAATATCTTCCCCAATGCGACGAATATTACTGCCTAATTTTGGAATATTGTTAAAGGTTACAGAACCATCTGCATTTAAGGCGGTTTCCTCTTGCATTACAATGGCATCAACGCCCTTTGGTACTAACGCTCCCGTCATAATACGCACGCATTCGCCGGCTTGGAGTTCGCCACTAAACGGATTACCTGCAAAGGCTTTTCCTGCTACCTTTAAGGTTAAATTTTGCTCTAAATCTGCAATGCGTACTGCATAACCGTCCATTGCTGAATTATCAAAATTCGGTACATTAATAGGCGAGGAAATATCTTCCGCCAACACTCGGTTTGCACATTCATTTAATGGTAAATATTCAATCATTGTTGGAGCAGGCAAACGAGAAAGCATATTCTCTAATGCTTCTGCAAGAGGTAAAAGAGCCATAAATTTATTCCATTCCTATTCAAAAATCAGCTAACTTGCACGAAGAAATCACGCACACCAATAAGCAAATTATTCACTGCAATTGCCGCTAAAATTAGCCCCATTACACGGCTAATAATTGCCGCCCCTGCATTACCAATTAAATGCTGAATTCTATTTGCGGCTAACAATAATAAATAAGTAATTGCTAAAACCAACACCATAATACTGGCAGTAATAAATTGATCGCTAATGCTAAAGCGGTGATTATCGGTTAATAGAACAATTGCCATCATCGCACCCGGAGAAGCAATAGAAGGAACAGCCAAGGGATAAACCGCTAACTCATTTAGATTACTGCTCATTCTGATTTCTTGCTCCGGCTTGCTTTCGCCAAAAATCATCGTTAAAGCAAATAATAAAAGTACCAAACCACCTGCTGCTTGGAAAGCTGGTAGCGGAATTTGCATAGACTCTAATAGAATCTGCCCACCAATGAGGAAGAAAATTAAAATGCCTCCCGCAATCAGCACTGCATTCAATGCAATTTTACGGCGTGCTTCAATCGGCAAACCAATCGTTTTCGCCAAATAAACAGGAACAGAGCCAACCGGGTCAATAACTGCCCACAAAACCACAAATTGTACCGCTAATGAATCAAACATTTTCTCTCCCTGTTATTTTGAATTTAGAAAAATTCTAACATAAAACGACCGCTTACAGAATGGCTGAATAGTTTAATAGGTAAACACTATGTTAAATATTTGATAGTAATATGAATATTTTTTATCCGTTTTATATAAAACTCAGTTTAATTCAACACCGCATATTGAATTAAACTTAATTTAAATCTCAAACAATCTTCATTGCATTGAAATTTACTATGCTAAAATACGCAAAATTTTTAACAAAACAGACCGCTTGTAATGATATTTTTTACAGATTTAATTTTAAAACGAGGGCATTCTGTCCTGATTGATAATAGCTCTGCAACCATTCATACAGGGCAGAAAGTAGGCTTAGTCGGTAAAAACGGGTGTGGAAAATCCTCGCTTTTTGCCTTACTCAAAAGTGAATTACAGCCTGAGGGAGGCGATGTTTCACTCCCAAAAAATTGGGCGATTTCGTGGGTAAATCAAGAAACACCTGCATTAGATATTTCCGCTCTTGATTATGTGATTCAAGGTGATAGAGAATACACAAAATTAATAGCAGAGCTTGATGAAGCGAATGCAAAAAATGACGGCAATCGCATTGCGACTATCCACTCCCATCTCGACACCATTGATGCGTGGACAATTCAAGCCAGAGCTTCTACCTTGCTCAACGGCTTAGGCTTTAGCACCGAGCAATTACAACTGCCTGTGAAATCTTTCTCGGGCGGTTGGCGTATGCGTTTAAATCTCGCTCAAGCGTTGATTTGCCGTTCCGATTTATTGCTACTCGATGAACCAACCAACCACTTAGATTTAGATGCCGTGATTTGGCTCGAACGCTGGCTCACTAACTATCGTGGTACGTTATTACTGATTTCCCACGACCGTGATTTTCTTGATCCGATTATTGACCGTGTCATTCATATCGAACATCAAAAACTCAATGAATACACAGGCAATTACACCTCGTTTGAAATTCAGCGAGCAACTAAAATCGCACAACAAAATGCCGCTTATCAGCAACAACAACGAAAAGTTGCTCATTTGCAGAGCTTTATTGACCGTTTCAAAGCCAAAGCGACCAAAGCCAAACAGGCTCAAAGCCGTATTAAAGCATTGGAGAAAATGGAACTTATCGCCCCTGCGTACGCAGATTCCCCGTTTGAATTTGAATTCCGCCCACCACTTGCCTTACCAAGCCCATTGCTGATGATGGAAAAAGTGAGTGCAGGTTACGCAGATAAAACCGTGCTGGAATCGGTGAAATTGAATTTAGTGCCCGGCTCTCGAATTGGTTTGCTTGGCAGAAATGGAGCGGGTAAATCCACGCTGATTAAATTACTGGCAGGCGTAATTCTTCCCCAAAATGGTGATGTACAACTGGCAAAAGGCGTTCAGCTTGGCTATTTCGCCCAACACCAAGTGGATACCTTGCGTTTTGATGAAAGCCCACTTTGGCATTTGCAGAAAATCGCACCGGAAAAAACTGAGCAAGAATTGCGTAACTACTTGGGCGGCTTTGATTTCAAAGGCGATAAAGTCGTGCAAGCGGTACAATCCTTTTCGGGCGGTGAAAAAGCCCGTTTAGTTCTTGCCTTAATTGTGTGGCAACGCCCTAATCTTCTGCTATTGGACGAACCGACCAACCATTTAGATTTAGAAATGCGACAAGCTCTTGTTGATGCTCTGACGTATTATGAAGGATCGCTGGTAGTGGTTTCGCACGACCGTCATTTACTCCGCAGCACGGTAAATGAATTCTATTTGGTTCATAATCATAAAGTAGAAGAATTTAAAGGCGATTTAGACGATTATCAAAAATGGTTGAATGAGCAAAATGCCTTAGCAAATGAGCCTAAATCGGTACTTGCAAAAAATTCGGAAAATGCAACCGCTTGTGAGCCGACAGCCAATGAAAACAGTGCGGCAAACCGCAAAGAGCAAAAGCGTTTAGAAGCCGAACTCCGCCAACAAACCGCCCCGCTGCGTAAAAAAATCACGCAGTTGGAAAAAGAATTGGAAAAAGCCTCTGAAAAACTGAATAAGCTAGAAGAAATGCTTGGCGATAGCCAGCTCTACGAGGCAGAAAATAAAGCCAAACTCACCGAAACTCTTGCTCAACAAGTTGAGACTAAAAAGCAAGTGGAAGAGATTGAAATGCAGTGGTTAGAGGCTCAGGAGGAGTTAGAGGGAATGTTGGCAGACTAATGTTTTCCCTTTTACATTATAACTGGGTTAGGTAGACTAACCCAGCACACGGACAAATAGAATTATCTTGAATTAGCTTCCTTTAATAATTTTTCAATTTCATCAGCTTTCTCAATGGTCATATCCATATATTTATAGCTTGATGAAATTCCAGCCAAAGATCCACCTTCATATTCCATAGCTGCGGCTTTCACACTTAAGTCTTTATATTTAATCCAAGCTCTTTGAGCTTCTTTAAATGCTTTGGAATGATTAGGGGAAAGGGTTTTCAGATACTGATTATAAACTTTATTTAAACGCTTCTCCTGACGTTTAGTTTCCTCAGAAATGCAATTTGCCAGATCTACGTTATTAGATTCATTACTTCTACATTTAATAAATGTCGAAGAATAATTAACTTCTGCCGTAGCTATAGCTGGCAACATAATAAGTAGGGCATATTTTTTCATAAAATATCCTTAAAGTCGTGATTAAAACTTTTTGGATTTTACAATTGTTTTCTTGCACAACATGCTATATTTATACCCACCTAAATTTAGGTAAATTAGCTAAACAAAAAGGCATTGAGCCACACCCTCAATGCCTTTTCTATTCAATTAAAATCTCTACACTCTCGGCTTCGTTTCCGCCAAAATGGTATATTTATTATTCATTCCTTCTGCCCAAGCGGTTAAATTTGGGTGATTTTTTGCAAGATCATAGTCGATTTTTTCTAAGCGGAACGCCCACCAGTCAATTAATGCAACTGCGGTTAATGTGCCTAAATTAAGCTCCGTACCGAATTCTTGTATGGCTTCTTCTAAGTGTTGGAAAGTGCGGATATTTCTTTCCATTAATTGTTCGTGGCGACTTACCCACCATTCATTTTCGGGGCGTGCCATTTTTTCTTGGATAATGGTGTGCATTGTGTTTTCCATTATACCGTCTGCCAAATTATGCAAGGCTAATACCGCCCAGCGTGGCTTGCCCTCTTTTGGCAGTAAAGGCGTATTATTGCCTTTTTGGTCAAGATACTCGCTGATGAGCAAACTGCCGAATAGCCAGCGTCCGCAATTACGTTGTAAAGCCGGAATACGCCCTAGCGGATTGTCTTGGTTGTGTGGTGAGTTTGGATCCATTGCGGCAGTTACCCGCAACATTTCCACTTTGTCATCAAGCTGGTGATGTTTAATAACCGCAAGGACTTTGCGAGCAAAAGGGCTTGTTGTTGAGTACCAAAGTTTCATACTGTTCTCCGTTTCTTTTTAGTAACATAAATTAGCAAATTTTTTGCCAAAAATGACCGCTTGTAGGCTCTGCTTGAACACAGATATGTTCGTTTTCGTATTCAAATTCAAGCTGGTAGGCGTGTAAATAAACCCTATCCGCCTCTGTGCCTGAATAAAGTTTATCGCCTAAAATCGGGCTACCTAAACTTTTCATTGCCACTCTTAGTTGATGGGTTTTACCTGTTTTCGGTTGCAAAATAAAATGGCGAAGTGATGGCTCAAGCGAATTAGAGTTAAATTGTGTTACCGCCGGGTTCTCTTTACTGTGGCATAATTTCCAAGCCCCGTTACGGCTTTTTTCCATATCGCCCACAATTTTCCCCTGCTTTTTCTTCGGTTTTTTATCGCTCAACGCCCAATAGGTTTTCTGAATTTTATGTTGTTCAAACAGATGATAGAACTTCGCGGCTGTCTCTTTATTTAAGGCTAAAATCAGCAAACCGGAGGTGATTTTATCAAGACGATGTACCAGCCAAACTTGCTCAATATTCAGTTGGCGGGCAACCATTTCCGTTAAGCCAATTTCCGCTTCGTCTTTATGTACGCTTACACCATCAGGCTTGTTGATGATAATAAAATCAGGGTGCTGATAACAAATAGGCAATGTTAAGGTCATTTTGCTATAATCTCGTTTATTTTTGACTATTTTAGCAAGGAATTACGATGGCTGTTACCATTTATTTAGTTCGACACGGCAGAACCGTTTGGAATATTGAAGGCAGATTACAAGGCTCCGGCGATTCAGCCCTTGTGGAAGAAGGCATTATCGGGGCAAAGAAAACAGGAGTTACATTAAAAGATGTGCCTTTTACCGCAGCCTATTCCAGTATGCAAAAACGGGCTCAAGATACCGCAAACTACATTTTAGCGGAAAATAAATTGAGTAATATCCCTCATTTCCACCACAAAGGGCTGAACGAATTTGATTTCGGTAGTTGGGAGGGAATGAAATCCCTTGATTTACAAGAGAATGAAGAATATTGGGTAATGAAACGCACGCCGGCTGAATATCTCGCTAAAACAAACGGTGGCGAGCGTTTCGAGCAACTTTATCAACGTGCTACCCAAGCGTTTAATCAAATTGCTCAACTTCATCAAAATGATGGTAAGGTGTTGATTGTTTCACACGGAATGACCTTAACTCTGCTTACCGCTGTGTTAAAAGGCATTGCGTGGCAAGATTTTCGTAATGAAGAAAAGCATAGTTTCATTATCAACACTGCAATTACTAAAGTAGAGGTGGATAATGGCAAAGTAACGGTCTCAGAGTTTAATAATACAGAACACCTCTCTTAATATGGTAGGGGCAGCTTAATGTGCCTGTCCCTACAAATCAAATCCCGTTTAAATATTGCTAATCAGAAAACACTTTTTCTTTAATGTCTGTTTTGGCAAATACCGTATTTTTAACCGATGTTAATAACTCTTGGCGAATAGCTGAAATTTTTGGTCGCTCATTGGCTTGGAAAGCGACAGGGCGGCAAAACTCCATTGCTTTAATTCCTAGTCGTGCAGTGAGTAAGCCCACACCAATGCCTTGTGCGGCACGGAGAGAGAGCTTTGCTGTGAGGTTTTGTGAGAAGAAATCCATTCCCACATCAGTGGCAATTTCGGTTGCTCCGGCAAACACCATATTTTTTAACACCATTTTGAACAGTTTTAAGCGGCTGATATAGCCCAATTCCATTCCATAGGCTTTGGTAATTTTATTCACTAAGGCAATATTTCTTGCTGCCATTAGTAATACATCAACGACAGCAAGTGGGCTGACAGCCACAATAACCGCATTTTCTGCCGCATTACGGGAAATCATCTGCTTAACTTGTTTATCAATCGGCTTGAGTACATTTTCGCTGAAAAGATATAGCACCTCTTTGGCATTGTAAGCCTCATTAAGCTGGCTTTTCCAACGTTGCTCGGCTTGGGCGATAGTTGGTAAATGATTGAGATTATTTGCAATATCTTCACAAAATTTGACCGCTTGCTCACCATCGTTAGAGGGAAGTTGTTCCAATAAAAGCTGCTGACTGACTTGTTGATTTTTCTGATGATTACGCAGATAAACCAATTTACGCCATTCAGAAACAATCACGCCCACACCGAACAAGCTAATAATAAAAAAGACAATCGAGAAAGCAAAATAGATCCACTCTTTTTGTTGGAAAGTATCAATTAGCCATTGAATACTTTGAGCAATCACCGCCACGCCAAACAAGGCAAGCGTTGCAAGCAACACTCGAACCCAAAAGCGAGAAGGTTTTAGGCTTTCTTCAATAATCAGTTCTGCCTCAACAGCTTTAGCTTCTTCCTCAATAATCGCATTTTCGAGATCAAACTCTTGTTTAGGCTCAAAATACGCGGTTGTTTTTAGATCTTCTTCATTAAAAATTTGTTTACTCATTTAACCCACCGCCTTTTCAATATGTGCTTTTAGACCATCATAGCCGTGTTCAGTTTTCAAAATATCAAATAATTCTACTGCTTGTGGATATTCTTTATCCAAATAACGTAGCCATTGCTTAATACGGGCAACGTGGTAAAAACCTGTGTCAAACTGATTTTCCATCTGTACATACTTAAACAACAGTTGCAAAACGTCCTTCCACGCCATTTTCGGCTGATTATATTTCACTACCTTGCTTAAATTTGGCGTATTTAATGCCCCTCTGCCAATCATCAAAGTATTGCAAGCGGTCATTTCTTGGCAATTTTTTGCAGATTCAAAATCCCAAATTTCGCCATTGGCAATAACAGGAATAGTTAAACGCTTTTGAATCTCACCAATCGCCTGCCAGTTAATACGTTCGGCACGATAGCCATCCGATTTTGTTCTCCCGTGTACGGTTATTTCATTCGCTCCACCTTGCTGAACAGCATCGGCAATTTCAAAGCATTGCTCGGCAGAATCCCAGCCCAAACGCACTTTTACAGACACAATCTGTTCATTTGGCACAGCTTCCCGCATTGCTTTTGTCGCTCGGTAAATTAAATCAGGATCTTTAAGTAGCGATGCCCCTCCATTACTACCATTTACCGTTTTAGATGGGCAACCACAGTTCAGATCTACCCCGTGCGAGCCAAGTTCAATCACTAACGCTGCATTTTCCGCCAACCATTCAGGGTGCTGACCTAAAATTTGTACTCGAACAGGTGTGCCGGAATCTGTTAATCCACCTTGATAAAGCTCCGGTGCTAAGCGGTAAAAAGCTTTTTTCGGTAATTTTTGATCCACCACCCGCACAAATTCGGAAATACAGAGATCGTATTCATTCACAGAGGTTAAAAGGTTACGAACGAAGGGATCTAACACCCCTTGCATTGGGGCAAGAATAACTTTTGGAATTGAGTTCATTAGTTAAAATAAAATGGCAAGCGGTTAAATTTTATAAACATTTTGCAAAAAATGCGTAAATTCAACCGCTTGAACGTTAAAAATATCTATCGTGAATACGCAAATCAGGGCGGACAATCACATAAATTATCAGTGCAGTAATCGCTCCTAAGGTATCGGCTAACATATCTTTTTGTGCATCCCAAATATCGCCTTGCGAGCCTAAAAATTCAATACCTGCATTGCCACCTTCTATCACAGCATATTGCCACTCAATAATTTCATAGGCTGCCGCCACCGACATTATAAAAAATAACGAGAAAAAGAGGGCAATGCCAAAGGTACATTTACGTTTACGCAATAGCCATTCTGCCATTGGGTAGCTATAAAAACCGATAATATAGTGTGCCACACGGTCAAAATGGTTGCGATCTTCTCCTAAGAATGGGGTAAGAAATTGGTTTACCCAATCAAAAGGTACATTAGCGAAAGTATATTTTGCACCAATTAAGTGCATAATCAGCCAAAGCGACATTAGAAAATAAGCTAAGCTGCTAAACTGAAATTTTGGGTAAGTGATAATCAGCAAGCCAAATACGACAAAAATGGGGGCAACTTCCGCATACCACACCGCTCTATCTGTTGGATTAAAACCAGACCAAACAGCAATTACAGTAATGACTATCGCTAAAAACAGTGGAATGATATGCGAACGTGAATCCATTATTTCCATCCTTTTACTTTACAGATGAGATCATAGGCGGATTGAATTTGTTGAGCTTTTTCTTTCGCTAATTCCATCATTTCATCAGGTAAGCCTTTTGCTGCTAATTTATCAGGGTGATGTTCGTTCATTAGCTTGCGGTAAGCTCGCTTCACTGTATTTTGATCGTCTTGTGCCGTTACACCTAACACGGTATAAGCCGCATCAATACTCGGTTGTGCCGGTTGTTGATAATATCCACCGCCCTGAGAACTGTAGCCACCTTGCGATTGCTGATGATAGCTTCCACCTTGTTGGTAATAGCCACCTGTACGGAATTGTTGAGCAGCCATAATCATTGCAATCATTTGCTCAAATTGGAAACGAGACATTCCCATTGTTTCTGCAATGGTAAAGAGAATCTGTTGCTCGTTTGTATCTAATTCGCCATCTTGTAATGCCGCTTGCATTTGTACTTCAACAAAGAAACGCAGTAGATCGGTTCTTGCACCACAGGCTTCACGAAACTCTTGAATAACTTGACGCAATGGAAAATTAGGCTCTTTACCTAATGTGAAAGCCTCTTGAGCTAATTGCTGAGCCGCACTGTCTAATTTTAGACGAGCCATTAATGCACGGGCTAATTCAATATCCGCTTCAGTTACACGTCCTTTTGCTTTCGCAATATGCCCTAAAACTGCAAAGGTAGTTTGAGTGAAAAGCGACTGACGAGTAAGATTTTTACCAAAAATACTAGAACGTACAGACCCCAAAGCATAAAGTTTTTTATCTGCCAAATGCCCAATAAATGCCCCTAATAGCCCACCAAATAGACCGTGAAAGATTTGATAACCTAAAATAAAGCCAATTATTTTTCCAATAAATTGCATTTTTTATCCTTTTCGTAAACTAAGTGGTGCTATTCTAACAAAATTTATGTCAAAGATTAACGATTTCACTTTGCTTGCTTTTTCGTTAAAACAAACATAAACCAGCTTGCTATAAAAATAATGACATAACCTAACCAGCTCCACGCATCCGGGTATTGTTCAAAAAGCAGAGCTCCTAAAACCGCACTAAAGATTACCGATGCGTAGCTATAGATTGAGATATCTTTAGCAGCAGCGTATTTATACGCAGTAGTGACACAAAATTGCCCAACTGCTGAAGTGATGCCCGCTAGAATCAAGTACACTAATTGCATAAAAGTTAGTGGTACATAATCAATGGCGACAAAAGGCAGTAATATCAAGGTCGAGAATGCAGAAAAAAAGAAAACAATGGTATTTGGCGATTCTACTTTTTCTGTTTTTGACAGTAATCTCAAACATAAATAGGCAATCGCCGCAAAAACAGAGCCGATGATACCTATTAGATAAGGAATAAATCGAACATCAAGAGCAGGTTTAATAATAAATAGTGCTCCAATGAAGGCAACAATACATAAAACCCACTGTGCGATAGAGGCTTTTTCTTTCAAAAAAATAGCCGAAAGAATAATCAAAATAAAAGAGGTTAGCTTGCCAATCATATCTACATCACTTAATACAAGATGATCGATGATATAAACACCTACCAAAATACCGATTAGTCCGGTAACCGAGCGGCAAAGTAACAAAAGTCGATTTTCTTTATGTCCGAAGAATAATTGGCGATTTTTCCAAACAATATAGCCGCTAATTAATGCCGTAATACCATTACGAAAAATAGCTTTTTCAGCCACAGGCAATTCACCAGATAAACGAAGAAATACTGCCATAGCAGCAAAACTTAATGCCGATAAAAGTACACAAAATATAGCTTTAAACAATGGCGATAAGGGATTCCAAGAATTCATAATATAATGGCTTAATAAAAATAAAGCCCTGATTATTTCAGGGCTTCATTTTAGAATGAACTAAAAATTAGTATTCTAATACTGCACGACGGTTTTTCGCGTAGTCAGCTTCAGTGTGACCTAACACAGCTGGTTTTTCTTCACCGTAAGAAACAGTTGAAGTGTTGTTAGCACCTTTAGCTGCTAAGTAACCTTTAACTGCATCTGCACGACGTTGACCTAATGCGATGTTGTACTCTGGAGTACCACGCTCATCAGCGTGACCAGCAATAGTTACGTTACCTTGAGTTTTAGCTAATAATTGAGCGTGAGCGTCTAATAATTGACGGTACTCACCTTCAACTGCATAGCTATCAAAACCGAAGTATACAGTGTTGTATTGTGCTTTTAATTGCTCAGCTGTTAAACCACCGAATTCACCTGCTGCATTTGCTGCTGCGTTTGCCGCTGCATCATCAGATGAACTGCTACATGCTGCTAATGCGAAAGCTGGTACTGCTACCATTAAAACTTTAGCAAATTTTTTCATTTGTTGCTCCTAATTAGAGAAATATTATTATTTAGTTAAGTATGGGGACCACGCAGGGAATTTATAATGTCCGCCTGCTCCCGGCAAATTAGCTTTAAAACGCCCATCTGCGGATACCAATTGTAGCACTTTACTCGTACCTTTGGTAGAGCTATAAATAACCATAATGCCATTTGGAGAAATACTTGGACTTTCGTCTAAGAAAGTTGAACTCAATACTTCCGTGCCACCTGAAGCGAGATCGCGTTTCACAACTCTATCTCCAGCAATCATGATTAGATTCTTACCATCAGATGATACTTTAGCATTATAGCTACCACGCCCTCCCATTGGGCTCGCACCACCACCTGATGAACTCATTCTGTAAACTTGCGGAGCACCAGCACGGTCGGATGTAAAGTAAATTGTACTTCCATCTGGAGACCAGCTCGGCTCAGTATTATTACCTGCATTTGAGGTTAATTTACTCGGTGTTCCACCGCCACTACCTACAACGTAAATATTCAACTCACCATCTTGGTTAGAAGCAAATGCAATGCGTGAACCATCTGGGGAGAACGCCGGTGCACCATTATGTCCTTGTAAAGCAGCTACTACGCGGCGAGAACCTGAACGGATGTCGTGTACAACTACCTGTGCTTTTTTCTTCTCAAAGGTTACATAGGCTAATTTGCTACCATCCGGAGACCATTCTGGAGACATTAATGGCTCCTTACTTGTTGTAATAGTAAAAGCGTTAAAACCATCATAATCTGATACACGTAATTCATAAGATGATACGCCACGTTGTACTACATAAGCAATTTTCGTTCTAAATGCACCGCGAATTTGAGTGAGCTTTTCAAATACTTGGTCGCTTACTGTATGTGCACCTTGACGAATTTGAGCAGCAGGTACAATAAATGAACCTTGTGCAATTACTCCACCGGCAGTCCCTGAAGTACCGAGGGTATCAATTAATTGATAAGCAATATTATAACCACCACCTGCAGCACTCACTTGCCCTACAACAATATTATCAATTCCGATAGCACTCCATTGATCTGCTACTACTTCACCTGCAGAACCTGGTTGTGCAGGCATTTGAGAACGCTCAAGCGGTGTAAATTTACCACTATTTCGCAAATCATCAGAAATAATCTGTGCTACATCAGCAGGCACACCACTTGCTTTAAATGGCACAACCGCAATTGGTTGAGCCATACTTACGCCTTCATCAATCGAAATTCTAACATCTGAATCTGCCACTACCGAAGTAGAAATTAACGCAGATACAATGCTTATTACACCCGATATACGAGAGAATAACTTCATTTTTAATCCTCTAAATTATTTAACTTTTAAACTAAAATCAAGCGTTGGAGATTTAAACATATTATACACCGCATCTGATGGTGCAGGTGGCACTTTTCTAGTTGCCACAATTGCACTTACCGCTGCATCACATACTGCTTTATCGCCACTGACCACTTGATAATTAGTGATTGTACCATCTCGGCTTAAGAAAATCTTAACATCACATTGTTTTCCTGCGAAACTCGGATCAACACGATATTTAGACTGAATTAATTTCTTAATTCGCTGACCGTATGCATTACCATCTACATTTGCACCTTGTCCTAAGCCGCTTGTACCACCTGAGCCTTGTGAACCTGATGAATTTTTATTACCGCCTTTGCTAGAGCCGCCACCAATATCGCCTCCACTTAGGAAGTCATCTAGAGCTTTATTATTCTTAGCTTGGGCTGCTTTCGCCTCAGCTGCAGCTTTGGCTTTAGCTTCTTTTTCGGCTTTTGCTTTGGCTTCTTTCTCAGCTTTCGCTTTAGCCTCTCTTTCTGCTTTCTCTTTCGCTTCTTTTTCAGCCTTCGCCTTAGCTTCTTTCTCAGCTTTTTCTTTCGCTTCTTTAGCCTGTTTTTCTTTCAGCTCTTTCTGCTCTTGTAGTTTCTTCTCAGCTTCAACTTTTTTCTGCTGTTCCAGTTTTTGCTGAGATTCCTTCGCTTTTTTCTCTTCTTCAGCTTGTTTTGCAGCAGCTTCTAAACGTTTTGCTTCAGCATCTGCTTTTAACTTCGCTGCTTCAGCTGCCTTTTTACGGGTTGCTTCCTCAGCTTGCTGTTTTTTCAACTCTTCTTGTTTAGCTTGCTCTTGCTTTTTCTGCTCTTCAATTTTTTCTTGACGCTCAATTTCTTGTTGGCGTTGCTTTTCTTGAATTGCCGCTAGCTCGGCTTGCTGCTGCTTTTGGATTTCCTCTGGAGTTGGTTTATCTTCCTCCACAGGCTCTTCAGCCGGTTCCTCTTTCGGTTCTTCTTTTGGCTCTACTTTTGGCTTTTTAGTTCCCTTTTTTTCTGCCATTAATTGACCGTATTCCGCAGCAACCTGTCCGGTATCAACCATTACTGCTTCGAAGCTGTCGCTATCGCCACCACTACCGCCAGCAGCAGCAAGCTCTGTTTTGGTGAAAAGAGACCCAAGCAATAATAATCCAATCAATAATATATGTAATAAGATCGAAATAATAACTGCAAGCTCTAGTCTATCTTGTTGAGATTTCACACGTTATCCTTGCTGATTATTTGCCTTCAGTCATTAAACCTACTGATTTAACCCCTGCGTCTTTAAGTAATGTGATACCTTTCATAATTTCTTCATAAGGTACAACTTTATCACCGGCAACTAAAAATAATGTATTATTATCTTTTTGAAATTGCTCTCCGGCATAAGCGATCACTTCTGCTTCAGAAATATTATCTTGCCCATTACTTTGCACATAGTTACCATCAATTTTTAATTTATATGCCCCCACACCCGCCACTTCTAAAATAACAGGCGTTTTATCTTCATTTGATACAGATTGACTATGTGTATCTTCAGGTAAATTAACTTCCACACTTTGACTGATAATAGGTGCTGTTGCCATAAAAATAAGCAATAGTACTAACAATACATCTAGGAATGGAACAATATTAATTTCCGATTTAATGTCATTACGTTTTACACGACGAATCGACATATTTCCCTCTTTTAAGATGCTTTTGCATCTATCATTAATTTATATAACGTAGCACTTTTAGCTACGCATTATTACTTTACAAGCGGTCGATTTTTTACTGAATTTTGCAAATTTTTATCAAAAAGAGACCGCTTGATGCTTATCTTTTTGAAAAGGCTTGACGATGCAATAAGGTTGTAAATTCATCAATGAAATTCACATAACCTTGTTCTACTTTACCTAAACGTAGATTTAAGCGGTTATACGCCATTACTGCCGGAATTGCTGCAAATAGACCAATCGCGGTTGCAATTAATGCTTCTGCAATACCCGGTGCAACAGATTGTAAGGTTGCTTGTTTAACTGCACTTAACCCCATAAATGAGTGCATAATTCCCCATACTGTACCAAATAAGCCAATATATGGGCTAATTGAACCTACTGTGCCTAAAAATGGGATGTAGTTTTCTAGGCTTTCCATTTCACGGTTTAACGCTAAATTCATTGCACGAGTTGAACCTTGAATGATAGATTCAGGTGCTTCAGGATTTGCTTGCTGTAAGCGGTTGAATTCTTTAAATCCGACATAGAAAATTTGTTCTGAACCGGTTAAAGCATCACGGCGATTTTCCAAACCTTGATGTAAGCGGTTTAAATCCTCTCCGGACCAAAAGCGATCCTCAAATGCTAACGAATCTTTTCTTGCTTTTGTTAATACTTTGCTACGTTGGATAATAACAGCCCAAGATAAAATGGAAAATACAACAAGGATCAACATTACGATCTTGACCACAATACTTGCTTCTAAAAACAACGATAGAAGGCTAAATTCAGTTTGCATTAATAAAACTCCGAATAGTTTTTAAATAGAAAAATTAATTTTTTGTAATGCTTGACGAATATCATCAGGAATTGCAACAGGTTTCATTTTAACGAGATCAACACTGGCAACTGTTACAGTTGCCTCACTTAAGCAGATATCTTGTTTCCACAAGGTTTGCTTAAACACCAAAGTAGCTTTTTTAAACTCTGAAATGGTTGTTTCTACGTTTAATAAATCATCTAAACGTGCAGGTAGCTTATACTCTATCTCAATCTTTTTAACAACAAAAGCAAGAGATTGACCAAAAAGTGCCTGCTGAGAAAAATTGTATTGCCTTAAAAATTCCGTTCTAGCTCGCTCGAAAAAATTAAGATAGTTAGCGTGATAAACTACCCCACCAGCATCAGTATCTTCGTAATAAACCCGAATCGGAAAATGCATACTTTTTCCTCTTTCTTCAAAATGAAAAAACGCCCAAAATTTAGGCGGAAAATTGGTTGCTATTGTAGAGATAGACAAATCGTTGTGCAAGTATATTTTGAGTTTAATCGTAAAAATATTTTTTACCTATCAAAAACAAATAGAGGCATTAAAAATGCCTCTATTTCATTAATAAAATACATAAAGATGGAATGACAATAAGATAACCTACTATCGGTAAAAAAATTGCTTTCCAAATCGTTGAACGAATTTCAAATCCAACCCCGTGTATCCACAAAATTGCCATACCATAAAAGATGAGCATCACTAAATACGGTGTTTTTCCTCCAAAAGTAAGAGCAAAAGCGGTCGAATTTAGTAAAATTATTGCAAATAATGCGGTGGCTAAAATAAAAGAAAGGGCTTTTAACAAGCCCTTTGCTGTTAAGTTATAAAGAGTATTAATCATTACTCGTCAAACTTACCTGTTTTTTCAATGCTGATGGTGATTACAGTTGCAAAGAAAATTGCAAGCATTACACCTAACACCCAAGTTACATAAAACATAATGCACTCTCCTATTAGTAAGCTGATTTATTGTGTTCTAAGTAACTCACATCTAAGCGACCATACATTTTGATGTATGACCAAATAGTATAGCCTAATACTGTTGGAACGAAGATACACGCTACTACTAACATTACTGTTAATGTTGTTTGACTTGCAGTTGCATCCCACATCGTTAAACTCATATTAGGATGAGTAATTGATGGCATTACAAATGGGAACATTGAAACTGCCGCCGTTGTAATTACCCCAACAATCATAATAGATGATGAGAAGAACGCAAAGCCGGAACGATTTGCTCTTGATGCAACGATAGTAAGCAATGCACCAATTACCGCTAATGCCGGAATGATCCATAATACAGGCATTGCCTCATAATTTCTGAACCAAGCACCTGTTTCAACTGCTACTGTTTTATTAGTAAATACCGATTGTGCATTGTGATCGATTTGGCTTGTTACTACGAAACCGTCTTTAAAAGACAACCATACACCAGCAAGGATAAAGGCAACTAATACAACTGCTGCTGTAACTTGTGCTACTTTTCTTGCATTGTTATGAAGCTCATCTGTGGTTTTCATTTGTAACCAAGTTGCACCCTGTGTTGTTAGCATCATTAAACTAATCACACCACATAATAATGCAAATGGATTTAATAAACCAAAGAATGTGCCTGTATATTGTGATTGGTTAATGCTGTTAAATTCAAATGGCACACCTTGTAATAAGTTACCAAATGCAACACCGAATACTAATGATGGTACAAATCCACCGATTAATAGTCCCCAGTCCCAAGCATTACGCCATTTCGGGCTATCAATTTTAGCACGATATTCAAAACCAACTGGGCGGAAGAATAATGCGGCTAATACTAGCACCATTGCAATATAGAAACCTGAGAACGAGGTTGCATATACTGTTGGCCAGGCTGCAAATAATGCACCACCAGCGGTTAATAACCATACTTGGTTACCGTCCCAGTGAGGAGCAACTGTGTTGATCATAATACGGCGTTCAACATTACTTTTACCAATTACAGGTAAAAGATTTAATACTCCCATAGTAAAGCCATCAGTAATGGCAAAACCAATTAATAATACTATGATTAAAATCCACCAAATAAAGCGGAGAAATTCATAATCGAGCATTTTTAACTCCTATTATTTAGCTGATTGTTCGAAGTAGTAACGACCCGTTTTTAATGAACTCGGTCCAAGTCGTCCGTATTTGAACATTAAGTACATTTCTATGATTAAGAACAGCGTATATAAACCACATAATAAGCCGATCGTAAACCATAAGTCGCCTGTTGTTAATGCAGAGTTTGCCACACCAACCGGTAACATCTCATAGATAGCCCAAGGCTGACGACCATATTCCGCTAAGAACCAACCAGACTCAATTGCAATCCAAGGTAATGGGATACCGCATAATAATGTTCTTAATAGGAAACGGCTTTGTCCAACTCTACCACGCATATTTTGAACAAATGCAGAGATGATTAATACTAACATAATCACACCAGCAAGCATCATCACACGGAATGCCCAGAAGGTAGGACCTACATTTGGAATAGTGCTATCTGCTGCTTTTTGGATTTGCTCTTCTGTTGCATCAACTACATTGTCTGTATATTGTTTTAACAATAAGCCAAAACCTAAATCTTTTTGTACTGCTTTAAAGGCTTCTTTATCTGCTTCCGTATAATTACCAGAACGTAATTTTTCTAGTAAACCGTAAGCAACAATACCGTTACGAACACGTTGTTCGTTGATTACACGAATATCTTTTAAACCTGTAATTTCGGTATCTAAAGAACGCGTTGCAATAATACCAGCTGCGTATGGAATATGAATTGAGAATTCATTTTTCATTTCTGCTGTATTTGGAATAACAAATGCATTCCAAGCTGCCGGTGCCGGTTGAGTTTCAAATTCTCCTTCCATTGCCGCTAATTTTGTAGGTTGAGCTTTACCGATTTCATAACCAGACTCATCACCCATAATTAATACAGCGATAATCGATAATAAACCAAAACTTGCACCTACAGAGAATGAACGTTTAGCAAATCCTAAATCACGACCTTTTAAGATGTAGTATGAACTAATCCCCAATACGAAGATAGAACCACAAACATAACCTGCTGTTACAGTATGTAAGAATTTAGATTGTGTAACCGGATTTAGTAACAATTCAGAGAAGCTTGAAAGCTCCATACGCATTGTTTCAAAGTTAAACTCTGAAGCAACCGGATTTTGCATCCAACCGTTAGCCACTAAAATCCATAACGCAGATAAGTTAGAGCCAAATGCAACACAGTAAGTCGTTAATAAGTGTTTAGCCTTTGATAAACGATCCCAACCGAAAAAGAACAGACCCACAAATGTAGATTCTAAGAAGAATGCCATTAAACCTTCAATCGCTAATGGAGCACCAAAGATATCACCTACATAATGAGAGTAATATGACCAGTTCATACCAAACTGGAATTCCATTGTAATACCAGTTGTTACACCTAAAGCAAAGTTAATACCAAATAACTTACCCCAGAATTTAGTCATATCTTTATATACTTCTTTACCCGTAGTTACATAAAGTGTTTCCATCACAACAAGTACGAAAGAAAGACCTAATGTAAGCGGTACGAATAAGAAGTGATAGAGTGCAGTTAAAGCAAACTGCAAACGTGAGAGTTCAACTACGTCTAACATCTCAAACCTCTTATTTATTAATATAATAATTTGACAAATAGATTACCGAAAAGTAATCGCCCACAAATTTTCACTCAATTCTAACAATAACCCAAATTGGTTAAATTTATAATAAAGTGTCGGAAAGTATTCTACCTGTAAATAACCAATTAAAAAATAGTAATTTTGTTATATTCGTCACAAAATTGGTTTATTTATGTAATAAATTCTATATAACCCACTAAATAACTAGGTTATAATAAACAAATTTATAACAAATAATTTACCATTTTAATATATATGGATCTTTTAGCAAAAAAGATCCACTTAATAGATGACTTTTATTTAAACTTCTGCTAGTATCGGCTCGCTTTATTTTGGATAATAAGCAAAACATCAAATTTATTAGCACTTAATGTGTGGAGAACGCATGCTTAAAAGAATTTTAGGAGTTACACTTTGTGCAGTACTGGTTTCCGCTACTGCAATTGCGAATGTGAAAACTTCATCACTTACAGTTGCAAAACCTACTTTAAGTAAAACATTACCAACTGAATGTGAGAAAATGTTTAACACCGCAAATAAATTAGTTTCTGATGCAGAAAAACAGCCGGGTACTCATACTCAATTGGTTAAAATGAAAAATAAACTTTCTTCAACAAAGCAACAAATCCTTAAAATGGATACTGTTCTACAACAAAAAAGTTGTGAGAAAGGTTTAACCGCATTAAATAACCTAAGGCAAAAACATCAATAAGAAAAAGCCAAGCTGGAATAGCTTGGTTTTTTATTGCAAACTTTTCTACAAAAATGACCGCTTGCAGTTCTAATAAATAAAATAAAAGCTACTGAGTTTTTCAGTAGCTTTTATTTATTAAGAACAAACGATTACATCATTCCGCCCATTCCACCCATACCGCCCATTGCGGCTGGATCTAATTTTTCTTCTTTTGGTAAGTCTGTGATCATACATTCTGTCGTGATCATTAAACCTGCAATAGAAGCTGCAAATTGTAATGCTGAACGGGTTACTTTAGTTGGATCTAAAATACCCATTTCTAACATATCGCCATACTGCTCTGTACCTGCATTATAACCATAGTTACCCGAACCATCTTTCACGTTGCGAGCGACTACTGAAGACTCTTCACCGGCATTTGCTACGATTTGGCGTAAAGGTGCTTCCATCGCACGAAGGGCAAGTTTGATACCCACATTTTGTTCCTCATTGTCGCCTTTTAAGGTTGCTGCTACTTTGCTTGCTGCACGCACTAAAGCTACACCACCTCCCGGAACGATACCTTCTTCCACTGCGGCACGGGTAGCGTGTAAGGCATCATCAACACGGTCCTTCTTCTCTTTCATCGCTACTTCTGTTGCCGCACCAACTTTGATGACTGCCACACCGCCGGCTAATTTTGCTACACGTTCTTGCAGTTTTTCTTTGTCGTAGTCTGAGGTTGAATCTTCGATTTGCTGACGAATTTGTGCTACACGACCTTTAATTTGTGTTTCATCACCAATGCCGTCAATAATCGTTGTGTTATCTTTTGAGATCACCACACGTTTTGCTTGACCTAACTCTTCTAATGTCGCTTTCTCAAGCTCCATACCGATCTCTTCAGAAATCACGGTACCCGCAGTTAAGATCGCAATATCTTGTAACATCGCTTTACGGCGATCGCCAAATCCCGGTGCTTTCACCGCAGCCACTTTCACGATACCACGCATTGTGTTCACAACAAGCGTTGCTAATGCTTCGCCTTCAATGTCTTCTGCAATAATCACTAACGGTTTGCCCGCTTTCGCCACACCTTCCAACACCGGTAATAATTCACGAATGTTAGAGACTTTTTTATCCACTAAAAGAATGTACGGATTCTCCAACTCAACCGTACCGGCTTCAGGTTTATTGATGAAATATGGCGATAAGTAGCCACGATCAAACTGCATACCTTCAACCACATCTAAGGCATCTTCTAAACCTGTGCCGTCTTCAACAGTAATTACGCCCTCTTTGCCCACTTTTTCCATCGCTTGAGCAATTAATTTGCCGACGGTTTCATCTGAGTTTGCTGAAATTGTCCCAACTTGCTCGATCTCTTTGGAAGTTTCACACGGTTTTGAAATCACTTTTAATTCTTCAACAACTGCGGCAACTGCTTTATCGATACCACGTTTTAAATCCATTGGGTTCATACCTGCTGCAACCGCTTTCAAGCCTTCATTTACGATCGCTTGAGCTAATACCGTTGCAGTTGTTGTACCATCGCCGGCGGCATCATTGGCTTTAGAGGCAACCTCTTTCACCATTTGAGCACCCATATTTTCAAATTTATCTTCTAATTCGATTTCACGAGCAACAGATACCCCATCTTTTGTAATAGTCGGTGCACCGTATGCACGGTCTAATACCACATTACGACCTTTTGGACCTAAAGTTACTTTTACTGCATCGGCTAAAATATTCACGCCTTTTAACATTTTTACGCGTGCATCATTACCAAATTTAACGTCTTTTGCTGCCATTTTTGCTTTCCTTTTATTATTCTACAATTGCCAAAATATCGTTTTCAGAAAGAATTAACACTTCTTCGCCGTCAATTTTTTCCGTTTTCACGCCATAACCTTCATTGAAGATAACTACATCGCCCACTTTTATCGCTAAAGGCTGAACCGAACCGTTTTCCAATAAACGACCAGTACCCACAGCAATCACTTTACCACGGGTAGATTTAGTTGCTGCCGAACCGGTTAAAACAATACCACCAGCTGATTTTGTTTCAACTTCTTCACGTTTTAAAATTACTTTATCGTGTAATGGACGAAGTGCCATATTCTGTTCCTCTTATAAATTGATGATTGATAATTCTACGCAAAAAGCGTAACGCCTAACAATATAAAGGCGGATTTCAGACTTTCAAGAGCAAGCGATCAAATTTGTAAAAAATTTTGTAAATTTAACCGCTTGATGGTGAAATTTCAGTCAAATAAAAAGAATGAAAAGCATAAAAAAATCCGCATGTAAGTGCGGATTTTTTTAACAATTACTGCTTCGCTGCTTCAATTTGAATTGCAATTTCAACGTCTTTTGTCATACCTACATCAACAAGGTAATTCATACCCCATTGGCTTCTGTCGATAGTCGTTACAAAATCTCCACCGCATACTTCAGCTTTTAACATTGGGCTTTGGTAGCAATTGAATTTGGTCGCTTTTAAAGTTACCGGGTGGGTTTTGCCTAATAGGGTTAAGTTACCTTCTACTTCTGTTACTTTTTTATCGGCAAAATGGAACTTAGTTGAAACAAAACGCATTTCAGGGAATTTTTCAGCGTGGAATAAATCAGCCGATTTTAAGTGGTTGGTAAAATCTTGGCTACTTGCTTGTAAGCTGCTTACCGGAATGGTTACATCAATTGAACCCGTGCCTTTTTCTACATCAAGTTGTAGTTCACCTGTTAAATTGTAGAAACCGCCTACATTGCTACTTGTACCAAAATGGTCAATGCTAAATCTTGCATTTGCGTGATATGGGTCAATTTTATAAGTTGCCGCATTTGCAGATACAGCAGTAATAGCAGCTGCTAACATAACGATTTTTTTCATAAAAGTTCCTCGCTTTAATTGTCGATTTGTTAAATTTTAGTTAAGGAACTTTTATTCTATCCAAATAAAGATAAGGAATAAATGTGCGTTATGAAAAAAGATTATTTCTTTAAAAGAAAGAATAGCAGATGAAACTGCTACTATTCTTGATTTTCTATTTCTGCTTTTAGACGTTTAATCAATTGTGCATTAGCCGGTGGGAAAGCCCCTTCATCTAAATCCGATTGAGCAATCCAAAAGCCCTCTTGCCCTTCTCGTCCAAAAGGTTCATTTACCCATTCTTCTACTAAGTAGAAGAAGAACTCAATAATCTTATTTGGATATTCAAAGCTGAAACTTTCATAGGGAAAAGCACTTAGCACTTGAATACCGATTTCTTCTTCTAACTCACGTTTAAGGGCTTCTTCAGGAGTCTCACTGGCATCAACCTTACCGCCCGGAAATTCTAATGATTGAGCGAAGTCTTGCCCTTCTAAACGTTGGGTCAAATAAATTTGCCCAAATTCGTTGCGGATAATACCGGCTGATACTTGAATAATCGGTTTTGACATAGATTTCCTTTACTCTTTTTATAAGTTCAAGCGGTCAGATTTAGACGATAATTTGCAAATTTCTGTCTAAAAATAACCGCTTGTATCATTATGCGTATTTCGCTTTATTGCCGTGACAATGTTTATATTTTTTGCCTGAACCACAAGGGCAAGGATCGTTACGACCAATGTTTAAGTTTGACAATTCTTCATCGCTTAAACTTTCAAGAGCCACTTGCTGTTCTGACTCATCGGTTGTTAATTGTTCCGCAGTTTTCGCCTCCAATTCAGCTTGCAAGCGTTGAGCCTCTTCCACCTCTTCTTGGCTACGTACTTGAATACGGCTTAAAATGCTGATCACGTTCAGCTTTAAGGTGTTAAGCATATTGGTAAACATTGCAAAAGACTCTTTTTTATACTCTTGCTTCGGATCTTTTTGGGCATAACCACGCAAGTGAATGCCTTTGCGTAAGTAGTCCATTGAAGAAAGATGCTCTTTCCATAATTCATCAAGGTTTTGTAGCATTACCCCTTTTTCAAAATTACGCATTACTTCAGAGCCAACTTTCTCTTCTTTCGCTTTATATTCTTCAATAGCAATATTTAGAATACGCTCACGCAAGGTTTCTTCGTGTAGATCTTTTTCGGTTTCTAACCAATGAGCAATTGGTAAATCTAAGCCAAACTCACGGCGTAAACGCTCTTCCAAGCCCGGTACGTCCCACATTTCTTCAATAGATTGAGGTGGAATATACTCGCTGACGGTACTATCAAATACATCTTGGCGAATAGTTTCAATCATTGATGAAATATCATCAGTATCCAATAAGTGATTACGTTGTTCATAAATCACTTTACGCTGTTCGTTCGCTACATCATCATATTGTAAGAGGTTTTTACGACCATCAAAGTTATGAGCTTCCACTTTTGCCTGTGCCGATGCAATTACTTTGGTTAATAGTTTAGATTCCATCGCTTCGCCTTCTTCAGTAAAGGCTTTACGCATCATATTTAATTTACCTTCGTTGAGATAAATTCGCATCAATGTATCATCTAATGATAAGTAGAAACGTGATGAGCCAGGGTCGCCTTGACGACCAGAACGACCACGCAACTGGTTATCGATGCGACGAGACTCGTGACGTTCTGTACCAATAATATGCAAACCACCTGCTTGCATTACCGTGTTGTAACGCTCTTGCCAGGCTGATTTAATTTCATCAATTTGTTCTTGAGTTGGGTTTTCAAGTTTGGCAATTTCCATTCTCCAGTTACCGCCAAGCACGATATCTGTACCGCGACCAGCCATATTCGTTGCAATGGTTACTGCTCCCGGTGCACCTGCCTCCGCTACAATTTCTGCTTCTTGGGCGTGGAATTTCGCATTTAAAACGTTGTGTGGAATACCTGCTTTAGTTAATTCTGCCGATAATAATTCTGATTTTTCGACCGATGCCGTACCCACTAGCACGGGCTGCTGGCGTTCCATACAATCTTTAATTTCGGTAATAATCGCCGCAAATTTTTCCGCTTCGCTTTTGAACATTAAGTCCGTGCGATCCACACGGATAATCGGTCTGTTGGTTGGCACAACAACAGTGTTTAAACCATAAATTTGTTGGAATTCAAAGGCTTCTGTATCTGCCGTACCTGTCATACCCGCTAATTTTTCATACAAACGGAAATAGTTTTGGTAAGTAATAGAAGCAACAGTTTGGTTTTCACCTTGAATATTTACACGCTCTTTGGCTTCAATCGCCTGGTGTAAACCATCAGACCAACGACGACCCGCCATTGTTCGACCGGTGTGTTCGTCAATGATGACAATCTCGCCATCTTTTACAATATAGTCCACATTGCGTTCAAATAATTTATGAGCACGCAACGCCGCACTTACGTGGTGTAAAAGCGAAATACGAGCCGGGTGATACAAACTCTCGCCTTCTTCCATTAACCCCATTTGAGTAAGGAAGTCCTCTACTTTCACCATACCACGCTCAGTTAAATGAGCCTGTTTGTTTTTCAGATCTAAAGTGAAATCACCCTCGCCTGTGTATTCTTCGGTATCTTCTTTATCTTGTGCAATCAAATGCGGAATAATTTGATCCACTGCTTGGTAAATCTGAGTGGCATCTTCCGCAGGTCCTGAAATAATTAATGGCGTGCGGGCTTCATCAATTAAAATAGAGTCAACTTCATCCACTAATGCATAGTGCAATTCACGTTGGAAACGCTCATTTCTATCGTGAGCTAAATTATCACGCAAGTAATCAAAACCTAATTCACTATTGGTTGAATAGGTAATATCCGCTTGGTATGCCGCACGTTTAACCTCTGGGGCTAAGCCCGGAATATTTACACCAACAGTTAAGCCTAAAAATTCAAATAATGGACGGTTAGTTTCCGCATCACGGCGAGCAAGGTAATCATTCACGGTTACAACGTGAACCCCTTTACCGGTTAAAGCATTCAAATAGCAAGGCAGAGTTGCCGTTAATGTTTTCCCTTCACCGGTACGCATTTCGGCAATATTACGCCCGGTTAAAACCATACCGCCAATGAGCTGTACATCAAACGGACGCATACCTAATACTCGTTTACTCGCTTCTCTAACCGTTGCAAAGGCTTCAGGCAATAAACTGTCTAAGGTTGCTCCATCCGCTAAACGTAATCTAAATTCAGCCGTTTTGGCTTTTAATTCTTCGTCAGATAGCTGTTCAAATGTCGGCTCAAGTTTATTAATTTGCACCACTCGTTTTCTTAAACGTTTTAGTGTACGGTCATTGCTTGAGCCAAAAATAGAGGTAAGTAATTTTGAAATCATTGTATTTTCCTAAATATAAATATTGTTAATTATTTGAGTTTAAACGTTAAATTTATAATTAGGCGTGAGGTCCTGCTCGGATTGGATAAATATTTTGCTTATCCAAGCGGTAAGATTTGGTAAAAAATTCGCAAAAATTGACCGCTTGTGGTTTAATTTCCACAACGTTATCGTTCAATTCTACGATAAAAAGTGATTGCTGCTCTAACTCATTCGTAGCTTGAGCATACTGAAGAAAAGATTGATTAATGACTGCTTCTTGTTCACTTTCATTCGGATTAACCGCCTGAATCTCAGGTAATGCAAGCATCGCAACCATTCCGAAAAAAAGTTGCGACCAAAAAGGCGTTTTATGAAAGTGTTTAAAAAATAAGCTCATTAAGTTAAGATTAAATAAAAATTTAAGTGATTATACGCTAAATTTAATCAGAGTTATCAAATAATTGGGTCAAGTAACGTAAAATCAAGTATAAAAATAGAGATAAAGTAAATAATAGATGAAAAATTCAGCACCTAAAAAGATTAACGACATTTTACAGAACTCCACTTTAAGTCGAATTGTCGAAAAGGCAAATTTTGTGAATGATTTAAACCAAAAAATTCAGAAAATCTTGCCACAATCTTATCGTGGACTTTACCGAGTGGCAAATTTAGTTGATAATCAACTCATTATTAATGTACAAAGTGCAACCGTAAGACAAGGTTTATTGTTACAACAAGCCTCTCTGTTAGCACAGATACAGACCGATTTACCTGAAATAACCCGGCTTGAATTTAAAGTAAATCCGAGCGTTAAATAGTTTAAAAAAGAGGAAAATAATATGAAAAAAATCGCACTCATTGGATTTACCGCGACTATGTTAGGTGCGTGTTCATTGTTGCCGCAAAAAAGCGTAACGGGTACTTATGCAGGCGTATTTCCTTGTGCCGACTGCGAAAAAATTCAAGCACAGCTTACCCTAAACGCAGATAGAACTTATCAGTACGATACCGTCTATTTCAAAGATAAAAAAGAGTATACTTACCGTGATAACGGCACATACACTTGGGAAGCAAACAAATCAAATGTTATCCGTTTAGAACAAGCCTCCGGTAGCTTGGCATTCCTAATTTCCGATCAATATGTTGAACTGTGCGATCCGAATGGTAATACAGTAAAAAGTACAAACAATTATAAATTGAACAAAATTCGTTAATATACTACTTAGCAAAAGAGATTCTTAGGAATCTCTTTTTTATTGCTATTTTGAATAGAATAAAAAAATCCCCAAACAAAAATGTTTGGGGATAACCTAAAAATAAAAAAGTATTTCTACTTTTACTTAACCAAGGAAATATCTATGAAAACAGTAAGGAATCTTTCATTATGATGGCGGTGAGAGAGGGATTCGAACCCTCGATACAGTTTCCCATATACACGCTTTCCAGGCGTGCTCCTTCAACCACTCGGACATCTCACCGAATCAACAAAAAGATGGCATAAATATAGCAATATTACGACTTTATTTCAAGTATTTTCTTCACAAAATAAATTAAATCAAATTTTGAACGGTTCACTGCCCAATACCTAAACAATTTGGCGATTTTGGCACAATTCCACCAATTTCAGCCCACTCACTTTGTGTGTATAAATGGAGAGCCAATGCGTGAACGCCATTTTCCAATTCTTCCGCCAAACAAGCATAAACCGCTTGATGACGAGCTACTGCTCTTTTTCCTTCAAATTTGTCAGACACCAGCGTTAATTTAAAATGGGATTCAGCTCCCCGACCTGAACTGTGCATATAGCTTTCATTTTCAATATTCAACACAATTGGCGAAAATTCGTTATTTATTTTATTAATAATGGCTTGTTCTACTAACATTTTTGTTCTCTTTCATTGAAAATTAAGGCTAAATAATACTATACTAGTGGAAATTTTTCTCATAATTTATTAAACAGAAGGATTTATTATGAAATTATCTAAAAAAACCTTAGTTTTAGCGACAACCTTTGCAGCAGCTTTATTAGCGGGTTGTCAAAGCCAATCAAATACTTTAACTTTTGCAACACCAACCCCAACTGCGGTATTTAACACCAACAATCAAACTGCTGCGGTAAATGTGATGACACAAGATTTACGCACCTCACGCGAAATTGCAAGCTACACTAAAAATGGTGAATTAATTCGTTTAACCGCTGTGCCGGAAGTGGCTGCGATGTTCCAACAAGCAGTACAGCAAGACCTTAACGCAAAAGGCTTCCAAATTGTGCAAGGTGCAGCAAATGCAAATGTTACTGTGAATATTCGTAAATTCTTCGCAACTGTTGAACAAGGCAATTTACGCTATAAAGCTGATGCACAAGTTGGTGTTGAAGTTACTGTTCAAGGTTCAAGAGGCAACTTCAGCAAAAACTTCAACGCAACACGCGGTTATGAAGGAGCATTTGGTGCAAACAACGATGAAATCAAAAAGGTGCTAGACCAAGCGTATTCTGATGTTGTTAAAGCAATTTATAACGATAACGAAATCGCAGCAGCAATTCATCAATTCAAGTAATTGATATTGAACTCATCTTACAAGCGGTTAAATTTGCTCAGTTTTTTGCAAAAAATTGAAGAAATTTAACCGCTTGTTGTTTTCTATTTTGTAATGTTGCTTGAAAATAGCATAAATTCAATTTACTGTTAAACAATTTGCCCTTACCATAAGGCAGACATAAGGTCTGCCTTTGATATATTTTAAATAGATATAAAATGAGAATCCCAAGAATTTACCACTCAGAGCCATTAGCTAATCAGCAAAGTTGTATTTTAAGTGAAGATGCATTTAATCACGTTGGGCGTGTGCTGCGAATGAAAGAAGGCGAGCAAATTATTTTGTTTGATGGATCAAACCATATTTTTAACGCTACATTACAAGCGGTCGAAAAACGTCAAATTATTGCAAAAATTCATTCAAGTGAATTAGATGATAGAGAATCCAAGTTGCCTATTCACTTAGGGCAAGTAATCTCCAGAGGCGATAGAATGGAATTTACCATTCAAAAATCGGTGGAATTGGGTGTAAAAATTATTACCCCACTTTGGTCGGAGCGGTGTGGCGTAAAACTCAATGATGAACGACAAGATAAAAAACTGCAACAATGGCATAAAATTGCAATTGCCGCGTGCGAGCAATGCGGACGAAATGAAATTCCTGAAATTCGCCCGATTATGAAGCTCACCGATTGGTGCAAAGAGCAAGATGAAATGCTAAAACTTAACCTGCACCCAAGAGCTAAATATACTATTCGTGAACTACCAAATGTACCGAGTGCGGGAGTACGCTTACTAATTGGTTCAGAAGGTGGATTATCGGCGGAAGAAATTGCGATGACCGAAAGTGAAGGCTTTACTGAAGTATTATTAGGCAAACGTGTATTACGCACAGAAACTGCCTCACTTGCCGCCATTACTGCCCTACAAGTGTGTTTTGGAGATATTTAATGCTAGAAAATTTACAAGGCAAATTCCTTATTGCTACCCCAGAAATGGACGATGATTATTTTGAACGCACGGTGATTTATATTTGCGAGCATAATCAGCAGGGGGCAATGGGTGTTGTAATTAATACACCTACCGATCTTTCTGTACTCGAACTGATTACCCGTATGGATTTCCAAATGGCAAATCAGCGTGATTATAATAAAGATCAAATGGTGCTCAGTGGTGGACCGGTTAATCAAGATCGCGGTTTTATCATTCATACCAAAACAGAAAATGATTTTATCCACACTTATCCGATCACTAATAAAATCACACTTACTACATCAGGCGATGTGTTAGACTCTTTCGGCACCCCCCAATCGCCGGAAAAATTTATTGTTTGCTTAGGCTGCTCAACGTGGCGAACCAATCAGCTGGAGCAAGAAATTGCACAAAATTATTGGATTGTATCTGAAGCAAATGAAAAAACCTTGTTTGAAACCGGCTATTTAGATCGCTGGGCAGAAGCCTATGAAATGATGGGGCTTTCAGGTATACCAGCTAGAGCAGGGAGAGCTTAATGTCTGAAACTGTGATTGCCTTCGATTTCGGCACAAATAGCATTGGTTGTGCTGTTGGTCAAAGTATTACCGGCACGGCTCAAGGCTTGAGTTCATTTAAAGCCCGAGACGGTATTCCAAAATGGGAAGAAATTGGTAAACTGTTGCAAGAATGGAAGCCCGATATTTTAGTTGTCGGCTTACCATTAAATATGGACGGAACAGAACAGCCTTTAACCCAAAGAGCCCGAAAATTCGCTAACCGCTTAAACGGACGTTTTAATTTGCCTGTTGAGTTACAAGATGAACGTTTAACCACCGTTGAAGCCAAAGCGGAAATTTTTTCTCGTGGTGGCTACAAAGCATTAAAAAAGGATAAAGTGGACTCCATTTCCGCTTGTTTAATTTTAGAAAGCTGGTTTGAAAATCGGTAATTTGCAAAAAATTAACGATTTTCGACCGCTTGTAAAAGGATATTTATGATACTTTCATCTAGCCGTAGTTTAGTTTCTATCGCTGCAATCATTATTATTTTAGCCGGTATTAAATTGTCTAGTGAGATTGTAGTGCCATTTCTCCTCGCACTTTTCATTGCGATTATTTGCTCGCCAATGATTAATTTTATGACGAAGCGGAAAATTCCGCTATGGTTAGCAATTACACTCTTGCTGATAGTGATTCTGTTAGGTTTTACCTTTTTTGCAGGCATTATTAATAGCTCATTGCAAGAGTTTACCAGTTCAATACCGCAATATAAAACTCAGCTCTCAACCAGAGTTCGTGCCCTATTGGAATTTGCACAGCAGTGGAATTTACCAATTCATATTTCACAGGAAGAACTGATGAGCAAATTTGACCCAAGCTCCATTATGAATTTTGTCAGTTCGCTATTGGTGGGGCTTTCCGGTACATTATCAAATATTTTTGTGGTCTTTTTAATCGTCATTTTTATGCTAATGGAAATGCCTGTAGCGAAATATAAACTAGCTTTAGCGTTAAGTGAAGATGATGATTTACGCAATGAAAAAGAGTACATCAACCAAGTATTAGAAGGCGTAATCGGTTATTTAGGCGTAAAAACCTTTGTTAGTCTTCTTACCGGTATTTTTGTATGGATTTTATTAACATCGTTAGATGTCCAATACGCTATTTTATGGGCTATGTTTAGCTTCTTACTTAACTATGTTCCGAATATCGGTTCAATTTTGGCAGGCATTCCTATTGTTATTCAAGCCCTCATATTAAATGGCTTTTCAATCGGGCTAGGAACATTAATCGGTATGGTTGCCATTAATATGGTTATCGGTAATGCCTTAGAGCCTCGTTTAATGGGTAAAAAGCTAGGACTTTCAACTCTAGTGGTATTCCTTTCACTTCTGTTTTGGGGCTGGTTGCTCGGAGCGGTGGGAATGTTGCTTTCTGTTCCTTTAACAATGGCGTGTAAAGTCGCGTTAGAATCAAACAAAGACACAAGAAAATATGCCGTATTGTTCAGTGATTTAGAAGAAGTGCCAAGAGGCAAAAAATATCACTAAATAACTTGACGAGCGAAAAAGAGTTGCTAGAATTTGGCAACTCTTTTTTATTTCACAAACTGAAATAAATCAGATTGTTCGGATGAAGGTAGCTGGAGAGAAATGAATTAACATTTCACCGACGAGGCAAACTCTTTCAGGTGCAACTAAGTTGCGAGGACTGTTACTGGACGAACCCTTGGAGAGAGCTGATGAAAAATCAGCCGCCGAAGGCGAAAATGCAGCAATGTGTGAAACGCTCAGGCAAAAGGACAGGGGAGAAAAGTTATACAATACAAGCGGTTGTTTTTTGCTGATTTTTTGCAAAAAATTTCCGTTTTTTAACCGCTTGTTCTAGCATTCCTTTTCTTTCCTTGTAAGTTATTTTTACGAGGAACATTTAATGTCAATCGACACCATTCTTAATCAAATCAACAGTTTTATTTGGGGTCCGCCGCTTCTGATTTTAATTTCAGGCGTAGGGATTTATCTCACTCTTGCCTTAAAAGGCATTCAATTAAGCCAACTTGGGCGAGCGTTCGTTTATATGTTCAAACCTGAAAAAGGGAAAGGGCAATCGGGAGACATCTCAGCTTTTGCAGCCCTTGCTACTGCCCTTGCAGCGACTATCGGTACAGGGAATATTGTTGGTGTTGCCACCGCAATTCATTCGGGCGGACCGGGGGCATTATTTTGGATGTGGCTTATCGCCCTATTCGGTATGGCAACTAAATACGCCGAAGGCTTGCTTGCGATTAAATATCGTACTAAAGATAAAGCGGGCTTTGTTGCCGGCGGACCAATGTACTATATCGAATTAGGTATGGGTAAACAATGGCGTTGGCTTGCTAAAGCCTTTGCTTTTTTCGGAGTATTAGTGGCGTTACTCGGTATTGGCACTTTCCCACAAGTAAATGGCATTACGCACGCCTTAGAAAGTACCTTCGATGTGCCAATTCTCTTTAGTGCTATTATTTTAACGCTGATTGTAACTGCAATTATTCTTGGCGGTGTAAAACGTATTTCTAAAATTGCAACCATTGTTGTGCCGTTTATGGCTATCGCTTATGTTGTTGCCTCACTGTGTGTGATTATTCTCAACGCCGAAAAAGTACCACAAGCTATCGTTACTATTGTTCACGCTGCCTTTAATCCGCAAGCAGCATTAGGTGGAGCATTTGGTTTTACTGTAATGCAAGCCATTCAGCTGGGTGTAGCACGCGGTATTTTCTCGAATGAATCAGGCTTAGGCTCAGCCCCGATTGCAGCAGCCGCTGCTCAAACCAAAGAACCTGTGAGACAGGGCTTAATTTCAATGACAGGCACATTTTTAGATACTATCATTGTTTGTACAATGACAGGCTTGGTTATTATTATTTCAGGTGCTTGGACAGGTGATATTAAAGGTGCAGCTCTCACGACAACTGCCTTTACTCAAGGCTTAGACAGCTCATTTGGTGCAATTATTGTAACAGTTGGCTTAGTTTTCTTCGCATTCACCACTATTTTAGGCTGGTGTTATTATGGTGAACGTTGTTTTGTCTATTTAACACGTGGACGAACCCAATACATCAAGCTCTATCGCATTTTATTTATTGCGTTAATTGCCGCTGCCCCATTTTTACAACTCGATACTATCTGGACAATTGCCGATATTGTAAACGGTTTAATGGCATTCCCAAATCTCATTGCAATTATTGCTTTACGCAAAGTAATTATTAGCGAAACCAAAGATTTCTTTGCTCGCCTTAAAAAAGGCGAAACAGAATAAAAACTGATAGAATATAGGGCAATTTAGCCCTATATTTTTATTTATGAAATTTTTATACACCTTTATTTTTTGCCTATTGTTTTCCATTAGCTATGCAAATGAGCGACAAATCAATTGCAAAGTGGTGGGAATTAGCGATGGCGATACCTTAAGTTGCTTAGTAAACAAAGCACCGCTCAAAGTGAGATTGATACATATTGATGCACCTGAACAATCCCAACCTTATGGAAATAGAGCTAAACAAGCTCTGGCTCAGTTAGTGTTTAAACAAAACATTACTGCCGTGATTTCAGGATACGATCGCTATCAACGCTTACTTGCCACCCTCTATTTAAACGGTAAAAACATCAATTTAGCCTTAGTAGAAAACGGTATGGCG
This sequence comes from Mannheimia bovis, assembly GCF_014541205.1. NCBI lineage: Bacteria > Pseudomonadati > Pseudomonadota > Gammaproteobacteria > Pasteurellales > Pasteurellaceae > Mannheimia > Mannheimia bovis. Next base: position 1,949,102 of record NZ_CP061280.1, read on the forward strand.
TGGGCTTATACCACAAAGCGAGAGTACATTGAGGCACAAAATCAAGCAAAACACGCCAAAATCGGCTTATGGCAGGACAAATTCCCGATTAACCCGAGCCAATGGCGAAAAACACACGCCTCAACCTTACCACAAGCGGTCAAAAAATCGGAAAATACTGCAATTCCGCCAACAACGATTGATTGCCAAGTTAAATTAAGCTGCAACCAAATCGGCAATTACGAACAAGCAAAACACTACTTTCAACAATGCGGTTGGAAAGCGTTAGATGGTAATAATGACGGCATTCCGTGCAATAAACTTTATCGAAAATCACAAAATAGGAACTAATTTATGCTAAATACTCAATTCCGTTCCCACTTCCCTTTTTTTGAAAAATCGGACGGCTGGACGTATTTAGATTCCGCCGCCACAACGCTAAAACCTGATGTATTAATTCAAGCAACAAACGATTTTTACGCTTCTGCTGGCTCTGTACATCGTAGCCAATATGATTTACCACAAACGGAGCAATATGAGCAGGCTCGTGATTTAGTTACTAAACGCTTTAATGTGGAAACTTGTGAAGCGGTAATTTGGACAAGTGGTACAACCCAAAGTATAAACATTGTGGCTTATGGCTTGGAGCATCAAATTGCGGAAGGTGATGAAATTGTGATTTCAGTGGCAGAACATCACGCCAATTTTATTCCTTGGCAACAACTTGCCGAACGCACGGAGGCAAAACTTATTGTGCTGCCACTTAATGAACAGTATCAAATTGAAGCTGAAACACTTAAAAATGCGTTGTCAGAAAAAACCAAAATCGTCGCTTTTAATTTAGTTTCCAATGTAACAGGGGTTCGCCAACCTGCGGAACACTTAATCCCAATTATTCGCCAGCACAGTTCCGCTAAAATTGTGTTAGATATTGCTCAAGCTGTATGTTGTGAGCAAGTGGATGTGCAAAAACTTGATGCAGATTTCTACGCTTTTTCCGCCCATAAAATGTATGGTTCAAACGGTGTAGGCGTGCTGACCGGCAAATTGCAAAGTTTGGAGCAAATTCAACCGCTTGTATTCGGCGGCAAAATGCTGAAAAACATTACTGAAAGTGAACTAACTGTAGCAGATTTGCCTTACCGGTTGGAAGCTGGTACACCAAATATTGCAGGTATTATTGGTTTTGGACAAGTTTTGGCTTGGTTAGAGAACTGGAATTTTACAGAACTTAATCAACAACTTTATACGTTAGCAGAATACACCCGCAAGCGGTTAAATTCTTATCAACATTTGCAAATTATCGGACAACAAAATACACCGACTATTAGTTTTGTGGTTAAAGATCAGCACCCTGCCGATATTGCGGCTTTTTTGACCCAGAGTAAAATCGCTATTCGGCACGGCGAACATTGTGCTAAGCCTTATTTGCGTTATTTGCAAGAAAGCGGCACACTTCGCCTTTCGCTGGCTCATTACAATACAAAAGAGGATATTGAGCATTTTTTCAACGCCTTAAATTTTGCACTCGAAATTTTGCAAGAAAGCTAAGCTAAATCAAAAAATACATATTTTTTAGTAGAACGAAAAGGCTGAATATTGTAATCTTTACACTAGTTTCTATTTTAAATTTAATTTATCAAAAAGGTGTTTTTAGATGAGTAAAAAAATCAAAAAAATTGCGATTTTAACCAGCGGTGGCGATGCACCGGGTATGAATGCCGCTATTCGTGGTGTGGTGCGTGCAGCATTAAATGAAGGATTAGCAGTTTGTGGCGTTCAAGATGGTTATTCAGGGCTTTATCACGATAAAGTGATTCCACTAGACAGACGCTCTGTATCAGAAACTATCAATCGTGGCGGTACATTCTTAGGTTCAGCACGCTTTCCTGAATTCAAACGCCCTGAAGTACGTAAAAAATGCGTAGAAACATTAAAAAAATATGATATTGATGCGTTAGTTGTTATTGGTGGTGATGGCTCTTATATGGGAGCGAAGTTATTAACTGAGGAATTTGGTTATCCGTGTATCGGTATTCCGGGCACGATTGATAATGATATCGTAGGTACTGATTATACTATCGGCTATCAAACTGCGTTAGAAACCGCTTTAGAAGCAATTGACCGTTTACGTGATACATCAAGTTCTCACCAACGTATTTCTATTGTTGAAATAATGGGTCGCCATTGTGGTGATTTAACCATTAGTGCAGCCTTAGCCGGCGGTTGTGAATATGTGATCGTACCGGAAAAAGGACTAGACAAAGAATCTTTAATGAATAGTATTTCTGATGGTTTCCAAAAAGGTAAACGCCATTCTATCATTGCAATTACTGAGTTAATGACTGATGTTCACGAATTAGCAAAAGAGATTGAAGAGCGTTTCGGACACGAAACTCGTGCAACTGTGTTAGGTCATACCCAACGTGGTGGTGCACCTTGTGCCTTTGACCGTATTTTAGCCTCTCGTATGGGCGTTTATGCGGTAGAATTATTATTACAAGGTTTTGGCGGACACTGTGTCGGTATTCAAAACGAGCAGTTAGTTCATCACGATATTATTGATGCAATTAATAATATGCGTCGTCCGTTTAAAGAAGAATTATACGAGACCTCTAGAAAATTATTCTAATATTCCTTAAAATTTAAAGGCGACTAAAATAGTCGCCTTTTTTATTTTCATTTATAAGGAAATCGAATGTTCAAAGAAAAACCCGTTATTTCCAACCAACACGGTGCATTAGCAATGGCAATGCTGCCTTTTCTTTATGCGGTCATCACAAGTGGATTTACACCTTTGCATATTTTCTTTGGGTTTTCTTGGCTATTCCTCTATCTTTTCTCTTACCCTTTTCTCTCTTTATTTAGCAAAAAACCAACCGAACGTAATAAAAAATGGGCAAAAATTTACTTCGCTTTAAGTTTACTCTTTGCTTTGCCTGTTATTTATAATGTGCCTGCTATTTTGCAATTTTTAGTGATAATTCTACCGCTTGGATTAATTCAAATTTACTTTGCCAAACAAAAAGATGAACGGAATTTGTGGAATGATATTGCAGGCATTTTAACTTTCGGGGTAATGGGAATGGCAACTTATTATGTTGTTACAAAACAATATAATATTGAGATACTCCTCCACCCTACGCTATTTTTTATCGCCACTACCTTCTATGTAAAAAGTATGGTACGAGAGCGTAAAAATCCTGTTTATATGGAGCTTAGCATTACAACACACTTATTATTGGCTTTCGCTTATAGTTTAAGCTCAATGCAAGCGGTCTTTTTTGCCTATTTAATTGCAACTGCTCGTGCGATTATTGTGCCGAGTTTAGGATTGAATGTAAAACAGATCGGAATGTTGGAATTCCCTGTCATTCTGATTTTTTTGATTGCGTTGGCTCAATGATTTCTCTATAACAAAAAACCTCTGAACTTATCAGAGGTTTTTTAATTATTCTTATTGTGCTGCTTTTTGGATTTGATCACCAGCTTTCTCAACATCCTTGCCTACGCCATCAACAGTGTTACACGCTGTTAAGAAAGTTGCACTTGCTAAAATTGCTAATACTAATTTTTTCATAAAACACTCCTTATTTTTTGTTTGTTATGAAAACGACTTCAATATAACAAGTTTAAATTATAAACGCAATACGTCAAATTAATAATCTAGTTCATCTTTATAAAGCTCGTAATCGGCTTTTAAGGCTTGAATGAGCTCCACAAAATCTTCCGGTAATGGAGCGTGCCATTCCATCAATTCGCCTGTAATTGGGTGTTCTAAACGCAACATAATAGCGTGTAATGCTTGACGTTGAAAACCGCGTAAAACAGCTAAAAATTCCTCGCTCGCTCCTTTTGGTGGGCGAGGTCTGCCACCATAAAGTTGATCACCCAATAACGGGTGGGCAATATGTGCCATATGCACACGAATTTGGTGAGTACGCCCGGTTTCCAAACGTAAACGTAAGCGAGTGTAGTTACGGAAACGCTCCATAATACGATAATGGGTTACAGCCGGTTTTCCCATTGGGTGAACTGCCATTGCAGTACGCTTAGTCGGGTGGCGAGCCATTGGTTCATCAACTTTACCGCCTTGAGTCATAATGCCGCTTGCTACCGCCTCATATTCACGGGTAATTCGGCGTTTTTGTAATGCAGTTACTAAATGGGTTTGAGCCGGAATATTTTTTGCTACCACCATTAAGCCTGTTGTATCTTTATCTAAACGATGCACAATACCCGCACGTGGCACTTCTGCAATCGGCGGATAATAATGCAACAACGCATTTAATACCGTACCATCAGGATTGCCCGCTCCAGGGTGAACCACTAAATCTTTTGGTTTATTGATAACAATAATATCGTCATCTTCATACACAATATTGAGCGGAATATCTTGCGGATCAAAACGAATTTCTTCTTCGATTTCAGCGGTAATTTCCACCGTTTCGCCACCAAATACTTTTTCTCGTGCTTTATTGATGATATTGCCGTTCACTTTTACTAAATCGCTTTCAATCCACACTTTAATGCGTGAACGTGAATAATCCGGAAAAAGTTGTGCCAGTGCTTGATCTAAACGAGCACCTAATAGGTCAGCTGTAATTTCTGCGGTTAAAATCTTTTTTTGAGTAGTCATTAAAATATAAATCCTAATTAGTCATTTGCTTACTTGCGTGATGTTATATAAAATAGTGAGATGAACTTCATAAGTTATTCTTAGTCTGAGGTATTGTACATTAACTTTTGGTCTCAGACACTTTTTATAGGTAAAACATATGCGTAAATTTAAAACTCTTGCCACATTAGCATTAGCAGGGCTTGTTGTAGGTTGTTCAAGTTCTAATAAAGACATCGAAGAATCAAACGCTCAAGATCTTTATAGCAAAGGGCAAACCTATTTACAAGACGGCGATTATAACTCTGCCATTCGTTATTTAGAGGGAGTGAGTGCTAAAGGTGGCCAATATTCAGGTCTTGGTGAACAAACCCAATTAAGTTTAATTTATGCACAATATAAAGTAGGCGAATATTATAAAGCATTAGATGCTGCAGAACGTTTCGCCCGTTCTTACCCAAATGCAGCCAATATGGATTATGTATTCTACCTAGCCGGTCTTTCAAATGCACGCTTAGGCGATAATTTTATCCAAGATTTCTTTAAAGTAAATCGTGCCTCTCGTGCAGTGGATAATGTGCGTAACGCTTACGGTAATTTCCAAACTATCGTTCAGCACTATCCACAAAGCCAATATGCTCAAGATGCTCAAAATTGGATGAACTATTTATTCAACCGTTTAGCCGAGCACGAATTATCGATCGTAAAATTCTATGATAAACGTAATGCGTACGTTGCGGTAGTAAATCGCGTAGAAGAAATGTTGCGTTTCTATCCAAATACCGAAGCAACTAAAAATGCCCTTCCTTATTTGAAAGAAGCATTTAAACAAATGGGTATTCAAGATTCTGAACAAAAAACCGAATTATTAATCAAAGAATACGAAAATAAAACCTTACCAAACCCGGCAAAACCGGAATATGGCGAACAATTCTAATTAAACATAGCAGAATATTAGGGGCGGTTTCGCCCCTTTTGGCTTTATAACTTATTAGCTCATTAGGAAATTATGCGAATTTTAGGTATTGAAACCTCTTGCGATGAAACCGGCGTTGCCATTTATGATGAAGAAAAAGGCTTAGTAGCAAACCAGCTCTACAGCCAAATTGATATGCACGCTGATTATGGTGGTGTTGTGCCGGAGCTTGCTTCGCGAGATCATATCCGCAAAACGCTCCCACTTATCCAAGAAGCCCTAAAAGAAGCTAACCTTCAGCCTTCCGATATTGATGGTATTGCTTATACCGCCGGTCCGGGCTTGGTTGGAGCATTATTAGTAGGCTCAACCATCGCTCGCTCTTTAGCTTATGCGTGGAATGTGCCGGCTCTTGGCGTTCATCATATGGAAGGGCATCTACTTGCTCCAATGTTGGAAGAAAACGCACCTGAATTTCCATTTGTGGCGTTATTAATTTCGGGTGGGCATACTCAATTAGTGAAAGTCGATGGTGTCGGCAAATACGAATTAATGGGCGAATCGATTGATGATGCAGCAGGCGAAGCCTTTGACAAAACCGGAAAATTATTAGGTTTAGATTACCCTGCCGGGGTGGCAATATCCAAACTTGCGGAATTAGGCACACCAAATCGTTTTAAATTCCCACGCCCGATGACAGACCGCCCAGGCTTAGATTTCAGTTTTTCCGGTTTAAAAACCTTTGCAGCAAATACCATTAAAGCTAACCTGAATGAAAATGGCGAGATAGATGAACAAACCCGTTGCGACATTGCTCACGCTTTCCAACAAGCGGTAGTTGATACGATTTTAATTAAATGCAAACGAGCATTAGAACAAACGGGTTATAAAAGACTAGTGATGGCAGGTGGTGTAAGTGCCAATAAGCAATTACGTGCCGATGTTGCGGAAATGATGCAAAAACTCAAAGGCGAAGTATTTTATCCACGCCCGCAATTTTGTACCGATAACGGAGCAATGATTGCTTACACCGGTTTTTTACGTCTAAAAAACGGCGAACAAACAGACTTAAGCGTGAGCGTAAAACCTCGATGGGCAATGACGGAACTACCATCGATCGAATAATTTCAAGCGGTCAATTTTGCAAAGTTTTTTGCAAATTTAACCACTTTTTCCCTTAATATTTTGGAGAACACAATGAATACAGCACAATTCCACCAAGCCGTAGAACAAGTATGGCAGCAAATTGAAGAAAAAATTGATGACGAAGGTTTATCGGTTGATACCGAAATTCAAGGTGCAGTTTGCACTTTAACCTTTGATGATGAATCACAAATCATCATTAACAAACAAGAAGCAATGTTAGAACTATGGCTTGCCAGCAAATTAGGTGGCATTCATTTTAAAAACATTGATGGAGAATGGGTTACAGATGAAGGTCGCACCTTCTGGCAACATTTAGAAGAAGCCTTTGCCCGACACGGTGAAAGCATTTCTTTCTAATTGTTTGTAAGGACGTACTGGAGTACGTCCTTTTATAATTATATTTGTAAATTTTTTCCTCAAATAAACCGCTTGCGGAGGCACGCAGTGCTTCCCCACATATAAAAATAATGAGTACCACCGCAATTTCTGTTTTAAATAATATTTTTGGTTATCAAAAATTCCGAGACGGGCAAGAAGAAGTCATTTCTGCCGTGTTGGGAAATCGCGATTGCCTTGTGATTATGACAACAGGTGGTGGAAAATCCCTTTGTTATCAAGTACCTGCTCTATGTTTAGATGGCATAACACTCGTTATTTCACCGCTGATTTCATTGATGAAAGATCAAGTCGATCAGCTCATTACTAATGGCATTGAAGCCGCCTATTTAAACTCTACCCAAACACTTGAAGAGCAACAGCTTGTAGAGCAAAAAGCCTTATCGGGTAAATTGAAATTACTTTATCTTTCCCCTGAGAAAGTAATGACACAAGGCTTTTTCCACTTTATCTCGCTTTGTAAAATCAGTTTTATTGCAGTCGATGAAGCTCATTGTGTTTCGCAGTGGGGACACGATTTTCGCCCTGAATACACTTTGCTTGGCGGCTTGCGAAACACTTTTCCCAATGTGCCGTTAATGGCATTAACTGCCACGGCAGACCCGACAACACGAGCGGATATTCTTCACCATTTACGTCTAAATAATCCACATATTTATTTAGGGAGTTTTGATCGTCCAAATATTCGTTATACAGTGCAAGAAAAATTTAAACCCCTTGAGCAGTTGTTGAAATTCATCAATAAACAGCAAGGTAAAAGCGGGATCATTTATTGCAATAGCCGAAAAAAAGTGGAAGAAATTACCGAAAAATTAGCTTCAAGACATCTTAGTGTAATGGGCTATCACGCAGGAATGAGTTTTGAACAAAGAGAGTTCGTACAAAATGCCTTTCAGCGAGATGACATTCAAATTGTGGTGGCAACTATTGCTTTTGGAATGGGGATCAACAAATCAAACGTTCGTTTTGTTGTACACTTCGATCTTCCCCGTTCTATCGAATCTTATTACCAAGAAACAGGACGTGCTGGACGAGATGATCTTCCTTCGGAAGCAATACTTTTCTACGATCCAAGCGATTATGGCTGGCTACAAAAAATCCTCTTAGAAGAGCCAGAAAGCGAACAAAGAGACATTAAACAGCATAAGTTACACGCTATCGGCGAATTCGCGGAATCACAAACTTGCCGCCGCTTAGTCTTGCTCAATTACTTTGGCGAACATAAACAAGAAGATTGCAAAAACTGCGATATTTGCTTAGATCCGCCACAAAAATATGATGGATTACTTGATGCTCAAAAAGTGATGTCGGTTATTTATCGAACAGGGCAAATTTTTGGGCAACATCACATTATTGCCGTACTGCGTGGAATGAATAACTTGAAAATTCGTGAGCATAATCACGATCAACTTTCGGTTTATGGTATTGGGAAAGAACAGAGCCAGCACTATTGGCAAAATGTAGTAAGGCAGCTCATTCATTTAGGGCTGATTTATCAAAATATCGCCAATCACTCTGCTCTACAACTGACCGAAAGTGCCAGACCTTTTTTGCGTGGCGAAAAACCATTACAACTGGCATTGCCACGCTTAGGGATTTCAGCAACTGCATTTGTGCAAAAACAAGCAAGCCATCGTTATGATAAAGACCTATTTGCTCGTCTTCGCTTTTTGCGTAAACAGATTGCCGATAAGGAAAATATTCCGCCTTATATTGTCTTCAATGATGCAACTCTACAAGAAATGGCGGAGTTCTTACCAACTTCAAAAGTGGAAATGCTCGAAATAAACGGTGTGGGAGAGAGAAAATTTGAACGATTTGGTCAAGCCTTTATGACATTAATCAAAGAACATCAAAATAAACGAAAATAGGGAGCTAAATAAGGGTTTATTATTGCATAAGCATTGAAAATCCTATAGAATCCGAACGTTTATCTGTTTTTTATAAAATAAAACGGACACTATAAAAATACTTAACCGCTTTCAAGCGGTCTTATTTAACCAAAAATTTACTAGAAGGAATAAGGCTATTAAACCTGTAAAACGTGTTCAAACAAATCGTGCACACCGTCTTAATGAAGAAATTCGCGGTGTGAAAGAAGTTCGCTTAACCGACGAAAACGGCGAACAAGTTGGTATCGTCTCTATTCAAGAAGCATTAAGCCGTGCAGAAGAAGCTGAGTTAGACTTAGTAGAAATCAGCCCAAATGCTGAACCACCGGTTTGTCGCATTATGAACTACGGTAAGTTCATCTATGAAAAAGAAAAAGCGGCAAAAGAGCAAAAGAAAAAACAAAAAGTAGTACAAGTGAAGGAAATTAAATTCCGCCCTGGTACAGATGAAGGCGATTATCAAGTTAAATTACGTAGCATTCTTCGTTTCTTAGAAGATGGCGATAAAGTAAAAATTACTGTTCGCTTCCGTGGACGTGAGATGGCTCACCAAGAGATCGGTATGGACGTTTTAGAACGTGTGAAAGCAGATACAGCAGAGATTGCAGCAGTTGAATCTGCACCGGGCAAACTGGAAGGTCGCCAAGTGGTGATGGTAATCGCACCAAAGAAAAAATAATTCACTTGCAAAAAACGAGCTTATTCTGTAGAATTCGCTCGTTTTTCGTAGGAGAAACAAAAGCAGACAGGCACACTCAGCAGCCTGAGCTGCTTTTTAGATTGCGGTGAAAACCGTAAAGTAGCGTAATCAGTGCTGCCAAGTAACTCGTAAGAGTTCGCCTGATTATTCATTTAAACCCAAAACAATGCGGAGTTTTTTAACAATGCCTAAAATTAAAACAGTACGTGGTGCTGCTAAGCGTTTCAAAAAAACAGCTTCTGGCGGTTTCAAACGTAAACAATCTCACTTACGTCACATTTTGACTAAGAAAACCACTAAACGTAAACGTCACTTACGTCACAAATCAATGGTAGCGAAAGCTGACCAAGTTTTAGTAGTAGCGTGTTTACCATACGCATAAGCCGAAGGCTGCGTTAAAAACACAAACGTACGAATAGTAATTCTTAGGGACGAAAACTCGTCCACTCAATCAAAATAGACAATTTAGGAGATTAAATAATGGCTCGTGTAAAACGTGGTGTTATTGCAAGAGCACGCCATAAGAAAGTTCTTAAGGCTGCTAAAGGTTATTATGGTGCGCGTTCACGTGTTTATCGTGTTGCGTTCCAAGCAGTAATTAAAGCTGGTCAATATGCTTACCGTGACCGTCGTCAACGTAAACGTCAATTCCGTCAATTATGGATTGCTCGTATCAACGCAGCAGCTCGTCAAAATGGTTTATCTTACAGCAAATTCATCAACGGCTTGAAAAAAGCATCTGTTGAAATCGATCGTAAGATTTTAGCTGACATCGCTGTATTCGACAAAGTAGCATTCGCCGCTTTAGTTGAAAAAGCAAAATCTGCTCTTTAATTTTAAAGAATAGAGATGAGGACGCCTAGTGCGTCCTTTTTTATTTTATCGGTAAAAATTACAAATCTTTAAGATAAAAATAGAAAACAAGCGGTCTAAATTAACAAATTTTTTGCAAATATAAGGAAATGATATGAAAAAAATTATGCTACTCGTTTCATCAATCGTCATTACTGCTTGTTCAACTCCAACACAACAAAGCACCGTGCCAATGGATATGCAAGCCGTTCACGATTATCAACAACGAATATTAACTAAACAAACTGTGGATAAAAATGCTCAACCAAACAATGAAGCTCTAAACCAAAGTGATAGATGCTCAAAAAGTACAATTTATCCTATTCGCCCTGTGATTTACCCAAGTATTGGTGCGGGTTACCATCACGGCTGGCGTCATAGATATTGGTAATTTCCAAAAGAAAAGGGCTATTTAATATAGCCCTTGTTGTTATAAGCTGATATCCAGCTTATCGTAAGCTCTTCGTGCTTTGTCTAACGCCTTTTCTGCACTTTTATCACGGGCTAAAATCACACCTAAACGGCGGTGTCCGTTTACTTCGCCTTTGCCGAATAAACGAATGTTTGTGCCGATTTCCGCTAACACATTTTCCAATCCACCAAAACGCACATTATCCGACTTGCCTTCCACCACAATTGCTTTTGATGCTGCCGGGCTAATGCAATAAATTTCCGGAATCGGTAAACCTAAAATCGCACGAGCGTGTAGAGCAAATTGAGACAGCTCTTGCGATGCCATCGTTACCATTCCGGTATCGTGCGGACGTGGCGAAACTTCGTTAAAGATAATCTCATCGCCACACACAAACAGCTCCACGCCAAAAATACCACGACCTCCTAAGGCGGTAGTGATTTTTTCTGCGGTTTCTTGGGCTCGTTTCAATGCAATGTCCGACATTGCCTGTGGCTGCCACGATTCACGGTAGTCGCCATCAATTTGGATATGCCCGATTGGGGCTAAGAACGATGTACCGTGAATATGGCGAACGGTAAGCTGAGTGATTTCGTAGTCGAATTTGATAAAACCTTCCACAATCACTCGTCCACCGCCGGCACGCCCGCCCTCTTGCGAGTATTCCCAAGCCTTTTGAATATCAGCCTCCGACTTGATAACTGATTGCCCGTGCCCGGAAGAAGACATAATTGGTTTAACCACGCAGGGGATACCGATCTCACTGATGGCTTGTTGGAATTGTGTATAATCATCAACAAAACGATAAGGCGAGGTTTTTAATCCTAATTCCTCTGCCGCTAAACGGCGAATGCTCTCACGGTTCATTGTCAATTTAGTTGCTTTTGCTGTTGGTACAACATTGTAGCCCTCACTTTCTAATTCAACGAGTGTATCAGTTGCAATCGCTTCCACTTCCGGCACAATAAAATCCGGTTTTTCTTTTTCGACCAACGCACGCAACGCTGCACCATCTAACATCGAAATGGTATAGGCACGATGTGCCACTTGCTGTGCCGGTGCATTTTCGTAGCGATCAACCGCAATCACTTCCACGCCCAAGCGTTGTAATTCAATCACGACTTCTTTGCCTAACTCGCCCGAACCTAACATCATCACTTTAGTTGAATTAGGTCTTAATGGGGTGCCGATTGTTGTCATATTCCCTCCAAAATTAAAAAGCAAACGTTTGCATACATAAATTATACTTAAAATTCACTTAGATAGATAGAATGAAAGACGCAATTATTTCATCAAAACTATTGCAAAATTTTTATAAAAACGACCGCTTGTCGATAGAAAATTGCTAGTCAATTTGATGCAAAATCGCTATACTTTATCGCCCTAAAATTTAGGGAAATAGCTTCTTTCTTAGACTTAGAAGTGAATAAAAGCATTGCCACAGGTTTGTGGCGTAACAATACAATAGAGGTTTTCGATGTCAGCTCCAAATTCAGGAACTAACCCGGCTCCGCTCGGCTTATGCGGTTTTGCATTAACGACTTTTTTACTTAGCTTAATCAACAACGGGACATTCAGCGGTGAAAATGTAGGTTTAGTATTAGCAATGGGATTCGCATTCGGCGGTACAGCACAGATGATCGCAGGGATGTTTGAGTTTGCAAAAGGTAACACTTTCGGTTTTACCGCTTTCACCAGCTACGGTGCATTCTGGTGGTCTTTCGCATTATTTAAAGTATTCTTTGCTTCAACCGTATCACCGGAATTTATCGGTTGGTACTTAGTTGCGTGGGGAACATTCACATTTATGATGTTTATCGGCACATTAACAAAACCACGTGCATTACAAGCCATTTTCTTAAGCTTAACCATCACTTTCTATTTATTAGCTGCGGGCGATTTCACTCACAACAGCAGCATTACTAACATTGGTGGTAATTTCGGTTTATTAACTGCATTCTTAGCATTCTATCTTGCAGCAGCAGATATTATCAATGAAAGTTTTGGCAGAACGATTTTACCAATCGGCGAACCAAAGTAATTTAGTTTAAGTAATAAAAAAGGCTGAATGGGATAAACATTCAGCCTTTTAATTTGCAAAAAATGTGAGAAAAATGATCGCTTATTAGTTGTTAGCTTTTTTTCTCTACTTTTTCATCTTCAAGTTCTCTATCAACTTTTGCCATTGCCCCTTGAATGGTTTGTTGCACTTCAATAGAAATCAAACTTCTTAGCAGTGCTTCGGTTTCTTGCACTTTTCCAATAGTCAAATTATCTGCACTATCAAAGTAACCTTGCTGCTTCAAACTGGTAGTAAAAGTTGAGAAAATGGCTTTATCAAAAAATTCCGGTGCATTAATACCGTGTAATACCGATAAACGTTGTGCTACTGAACTACTCTCTTTTTCTAACGCAACACGGCTAATATCCGGCTGTTCAAGTAATAAACTTAAACAGATATAGTAACGCTGCAAAATCTCACGCACGCCGGCAGAGTGAAGTTGTAATGTACGAATATGCGGACGGTTAATCATCAACATATCACTTTCATTTTTAATGATGCCTTGACGAACAAATTCATCAATGATGGATTCAACCTGTTCTGCCACTTCTTCTTGCTTGAAATGTAAAAATAACTCTGCTTGCAAGAACGGATAAATTCGATAAACCGATTGAATAACCAAATCTTTTGAAATCGCCTCGTGATGTAGCACGAAGCTTGCTACTAGCGAAGGCAATACAAATAGATGTTGAACATTGTTGCGATAGTAAGTCATCAATACTGCCGCTTCACGCTCTAAACGAACTAACTCGCCGAAATGGTCTTTCTCAACGATCACCCCGGAACGCGGCAATTGAATAACGTGATCAAGCATTTCTGCTGCACTTTCTTCCGGCAACGTCATATCTTTAGAATAAGGCATATTGCGGAATAATTGAATATAACTTTCAAGCTGTTCAATAAGCTGCTCTCGAGATAAAGCCCGCTGGCGTGAAGCCAGTAATGCCGAGCCGACTAAATTCTTCGCATTTACCGCAGCTGCTTTATTTATATTCACCATTACCTGATGAGAGATTTGATCTACTGCATCATTCAACCATTTAGGGCGAGTATCTTCAGTTTGCTCCTTCCATTCCGGGAAATATTGATTTAGGTAATTATTTACTTGAATAGGCTCACCAAAATTCACATAGCCTTGACCTAAATTTTTCAGTTTTTTAAGTACGCGTAATACTAAACCTGCATTTTCTTTCTCTTTTGCCGCTCCTCGCAACTCTTTGGCATAAGTATCCACCTCCAGAACGTGTTCATAGCCAATATATACCGGCACAATGCTTAATGGGCGATTTAAGCCACGTTGAAGTGCTTGTAAAGTCATCGACATCATACCTGTTTTAGGCTGTAACAAACGCCCTGTGCGAGAACGTCCACCTTCGATGAAATACTCCACCGAATAGCCACGATAGAATAGCTCCGCCAAATATTCACGGAAAATGGTGGAATATAAACGGTTTCCTTTAAAAGTACGGCGAATGAAAAATGCCCCCCAACTGCGGAAAATCGGACCTGCCGGCCAGAAATTCAAATTGATCCCTGCTGCAATATGAGGTGGAACAACACCGTGATGATAAAGTAAGTAAGATAAAAGCAAATAGTCCATATGGCTACGATGGCACGGCACATATACGATTTCGTGCCCTTCTAAGGCGAGTTTTCTTACACGCTCCGCATTTTGTACATTAATGCCTTGATACAATTTGTTCCAAAGCCAACTCAATACACGGTCGGCAATACGCAAACTATCGTGTTTTACATCAGCCGCAATCTCATTAATGATTTTTTCCGCTTCTTTGCGTGCTTTTTCAGGCGAAGATTTTTTTGCTTCTTCCGCAATCGCCGTTTGAATCACCTCTGAATTGAGAATTTTATTAAACATTGCTTCACGATTAGGCAAACGAGGACCCATTGCCGAATAACGTAATTTAGCAAAGTGCATTTTCGCCACACGAGCAACTTTTTGAGCAATTTTTTCATCTGCCCCGTGCTCAGTTACCATATAACGCAAAGACACTGCCGGCGAGAAGCGGACAAAATTATCACGCCCAAACCAAACCATTGACATAAAACGTTGGAATGAGGTTAAAACTTGCAAATGACGGGCATCTTCTTTACCCGGAGCTCGCCCCCATAACACTGAAACAGGCACAAGCTGAACATCTAACTCTGCTTTTTCACGATGTAAATCTAAGTAGCGATAAAAAATAGATTCTGTTTCGCTTTTTGCCCCTTTTGATTTAAAAAATCGTCTACCTTCATCTAAAAATACGAAACGAGGTAAAGTTTGCCCATCAATAACATTATTTTGCAATGGATCAGGCAAATTTAGTGCTAAACAGTTTTTTTGCAAAATCAGCAAATCTGTTTGCGAAGTGTAAGGTAACACATAAACAATGGGCTGTGCTAAGTTCAGCTCTAGTTCATTTATGGGATCTGTTGGAATAGCACGAGACTTTACCAAAAGTGAAAGCGGTAAATTGAGGAAAGTACGATAGAAATTTAATAAGCCAGACATATTAATACCCTTTAGAATTGTTATTTTTGGAGGTCTAACCTCTAATTTACTTCATTCTACCACAGTTTTTTCTATAATTTTGTGAAATTATTAGTTACAAAACAAAAAATACTGTATATACTATCAATATTTTCTGTATATAAAGACAGTGAGGTTCAACCCAAATGCGTAAACATTTAACTGCTCGTCAGCAAGAAATTTTTGATTTTGTAAAAAATCATATTGAAACAACTGGTATGCCACCAACTCGTGTAGAAATTGCACGAGAAATCGGCTTTAAATCTCCCAATGCCGCAGAGGAACACCTAAAGGCTTTAGCCCGCAAAGGTTATATTGAAATGCTCTCCGGCACATCTCGAGGTATTCGCATTTTAGTTGAGGACGAAACCGAAGCTGCCAATGATGAAGATGAAGGCTTACCACTTATAGGAAAAGTAGCTGCCGGCACACCGATTTTAGCAGTTGAACACGTTGAAAATCATTATCCTGTTAATGGGACGATGTTTAATCCAACTGCTGATTATTTACTCAAAGTAAATGGTAATTCAATGGAGAAAATCGGTATTTTAGACGGTGATTTATTAGCTGTTCACAAAACCAATACTGCTCGTAATGGTCAAGTTGTTGTTGCCCGAGTGAATGATGAAGTAACGGTAAAACGTTTGGAGAAAAAGGGCGACTTAATTTATTTACACCCTGAAAATGACGAATTAAAGGCGATTGTGGTTAATCCAAGCCAAGAATATATTGAGATTGAAGGTATTGCCGTTGGTGTTATTCGCAGTAATGCGTGGATGTAAAATCACAGGGCGATATTTTCGCCTTATAAATAAGATCTAATTGCAAAAAATTATTAAAAAACAACCGCTTGTCTATTAATTTTCTATGAGTGATTATTCTCTTGCCGGCATTCCTCAAACTGAACAGGAGCTGTTAGCCAAAGCACAATGGCTGGCAGGTTTTACCTTAGGCGAAATTGCTACAATGCTGAATATCCCTGTTCCGCCTGATTTAAAACGAGACAAAGGCTGGGTAGGAACACTTATTGAAACTGCACTCGGAGCAAAGGCGGGGAGCAAAGCGGAGCAAGATTTTTCGCATTTAGGTATTGAGCTTAAAACTATTCCTATTACTCACAAAGGCTTACCGTTAGAAACTACATTTGTAAGCCTTGCTCCTCTCACTCAAAACAACGGTATTACTTGGGAAAGTTCACACGTTAAGCATAAACTTTCGCGTGTATTATGGATTCCTGTCGAAGGCGAACGTACTATTCCACTTTATCAACGCTACATCGGACAAGCGATTTTATGGTCGCCTACATCTACACAAGAACGCCAATTAAAACAAGATTGGGAAGAGTTGATGGAAATGATTGTGTTAGGCAAGCTCCACGCTATTAATGCCAAACACGGTGAAATCTTACAACTTAGACCTAAAGGTAGAAATAATCGCTCTGTAACCGCTGCTATTAATGCTTATGGAGAACGAGTTCAATCGTTGCCTTTAGGCTTTTATTTACGCAAACAATTCACGGCAGAAATTTTACAAAACTTTTTATATTCCCCCCTTTAATTTTGCCTCTATTCTCTATAAGATGTTGCCTTTCTTTTGTATAGAAAAAAAGCAATTCCCTATTTTTAAAAGGACATTTTATGTTTGATTGGATGACAAATCCTGAAGCTTGGGTAGCACTTGTTACGCTCACCGGGCTTGAAATTGTACTTGGTATCGATAACATCATTGTTATCAGCATTTTAGTTTCCCGCTTGCCAATTGAGAAACGCCAATCAGCTCGAATTATCGGTTTGGCTTTAGCAATGGGAACACGTATTTTATTGCTTCTTTCACTTGCGTGGATGATGAAATTAGTTACCCCTCTTTTCTACATTGCAGGTAATGCTATTTCGGGTAGAGATTTAATTTTGCTGATCGGAGGTCTTTTCCTGATTGTCAAAAGTTTGATGGAGCTAAAAGAATCAATTTCGGCTAGTTCACACGAAGAAGAAACAACCTCACTCAAAAAAACCGGCTTTTTGATGATACTGACACAAATTGCTATTTTTGATGTTATTTTCTCACTTGATTCGGTCATTACTGCTGTGGCAATGGCGGATGATATTCCTGTGATGGTGATTGCCATTATGATTGCCGTTGGGGTAATGATGTTAGCTGCAAAAGCGATTGGCAACTTTGTTGACAATAACCCAACAATTAAGAACCTTGCCTTAGCATTCTTAATTTTAATTGGCGTGGTATTAGTCGGCGAAGCCTTTGATATCCATATTCCAAAAGCAGCGGTTTATACCGCAATGGGCTTCTCTGTGGTAGTTGAAATGCTCAATATTAAAATGCGTCGTAACCAAATAAAAATGCAACAAATATAATTACTGAGCAATTCGTTAGCCCTTGATGAAAATCAAGGGCTTTTTAATGTACAATAGCAAGCGGTTTTATTTCTCCCATTTTTTACAAATTATGCTACTTATTGATATTAAAGACAAAGAACTCGCCCAAGAAGAAGTGGAAATACTGGAACACCCTTTAGTTTCCGGATTAATTTTATTCACTCGCAATTTTTACGACAAACAACAAGTTCAAGCTCTCATAAAAGATATTCGAAGCCGTATGAAAAAGCCCTTATTAATTACTGTCGATCAAGAAGGCGGACGTGTGCAGCGTTTCCGTGAGGGGTTCACCAAACTGCCTGCGATGCAATCTTTCAAACAACTGGCAAAAAATGAAACAGAAGCTATCAGAATAGCGAAGGAAAGCGGTTGGTTAATGGCTGCTGAAATGTTTGCTTTAGACATTGATTTAAGTTTTGCTCCTGTGTTGGATTTAGGACACGACTGCAAAGCAATTGGCGACCGTTCATTCGGGCAAGATCCAAATACTATTTTACCTATTGCCGAAGCCTTTATTGACGGAATGCTTGAAATGGGAATGGCAACTACAGGGAAACATTTTCCCGGGCACGGGCACGTTTTAGCCGATTCGCATTTAGAAACCCCGTTTGACGATAGAGCAAAAGAGGTGATTTTTAACCACGACATCCTACCTTTCAAACAGCTGATTAGTAAAGGCAAACTCTCTGCCATTATGCCGGCACACGTTGTTTATACTCAATGCGATAGCCAACCTGCCAGTGGCTCAGCTTACTGGCTCAAAGACGTTTTACGCCAACAGCTTAATTTCAATGGTGTGATTTTCTCCGACGATTTAGGAATGAAAGGTGCAGGCTTTATGGGTAACTTTGTCGAGCGTTCTGAAAAAGCGATTCAAGCAGGCTGCGATTTATTGTTACTTTGCAACGAACCTGAAGGCGTTGTGCAAGTGCTAGATCGCTTGAAATATCAACCGACCCAAGCTCAAAAAGAACGCCATTTATCCTTAATGAAACGTCGAACTGTAACTTGGCGTGAGTTAGAAAATAGCACACGTTATCAACAGGCTCAAGCAGAGCTAACTGCCCTGCAAAATAATTGGCTAGAGTGGAAAGAAGCCAATGCCTAATCAGCTCAACTGTTCGCACTTTGAACGTGGTACCTGCACCTCTTGTCAATGGCTAGAAATACCTTATGCCAGCCAACTCTCAAAGAAAGACGCAGATCTCAAGCGGTTGATTTCTCCCTTTATTTTGCAAAATAAAACCGAAATCTTACCGCTTGTTAGCTCTCCAATTTCTTACTTTCGTAATAAAGCGAAAATGGTAGTATCAGGTAGTGTGGAACGCCCTATTCTCGGCATTTTAAAAGATCAAAATGATGCCCAAAGTGGCATTGATTTAACTGATTGCTCACTCTACCCTGCTTCATTTTCGGGTCTCTTCCCTATTTTAAAAGATTTTATTGCCCGAGCCGGGTTAGTGCCATATAACATCGCCAAGAAAAAAGGTGAGCTGAAATATATTCTGATTACCGAAAGTCGGTTCAACCAATCGTTAATGCTCCGTTTTGTGGTACGAAGCGAAGCAAAACGTGCATTGGTGGAGCGAGAGCTACCGAAACTGCTGGAAAAACTACCTCCCAATTCGGTCGTTAGCCTCAATATTCAACCGCAGCACGCAGCTGTCTTAGAGGGTGAAACTGAGATTTTCCTGACAGAGCATAAAGTCATTGAAGAATATTTTAACGACATACCGTTATTTATTCGTCCACAAGGCTTTTTCCAAACCAATCCTTTTGTTGCAAGCCAACTTTACTTAACCGCTCAACAATGGATTGAAACCCTACCGATACAAAAATGTTGGGATCTTTTCTGTGGTGTCGGAGGCTTTGGTCTGCATTGTGCAAAAGCATTGAGTGAAAAAAATCCAAATGTGGAATTAACCGGTATTGAAATATCAGCCTCAGCGATTGAAAGTGCAACCAAATCTGCAAATGCTCTTGGCTTAAAAAACGTCAAATTCGCCTCGCTCGATTCCACCCAATTTGCGTTAAATGAAGCAGGCTTAACGCCTGATTTAGTGATTGTCAATCCGCCTCGTCGTGGTATTGGCAAACCTTTAGCTGAATTTTTAAATGATTTAGGCTCGCCTTATTTGATTTATTCAAGTTGCAACGCTCAATCTATGGCGAAAGATTTTGCAGCCTTAACCAATTATGAATTACACAAAGTACAGTTGTTTGATATGTTCCCTCATACTTCACATTATGAAACACTGACTTTTTTAATCAAAAAATAAGCATACAAGCGGGCAAATTTTTGCCGTTTTTTGCAAACATTGCTATAATCTTGAGCGAATATAGTCTTAGATCAAATTAGTGGTAAATTCTCAATACGCATCGCAGTTTTTCCAAGACAAAAATGTAAAATCGTTTTACTATATACCTATTCTTTTTTCTATTAACTCTCACATTAGAGGATATCAACAATGGCAAAAATTGTTAAAGTAATCGGTCGTGAAATCATCGACTCTCGTGGTAACCCAACAGTAGAAGCAGAAGTTCACTTAGAAGGTGGTTTTGTTGGTTTAGCAGCTGCTCCATCAGGTGCATCTACAGGTTCACGTGAAGCATTAGAATTACGTGATGGTGACAAAGGTCGTTTCTTAGGTAAAGGTGTATTAAAAGCGGTTTCTGCAGTAAATAATGAAATTGCTAAAGCAATTGAAGGTAAAGAAGGTACAGCACAAGCTGAAATCGACCAAATTATGATCGATTTAGACGGTACAGATAACAAATCTAAATTTGGTGCAAACGCAATCTTAGCAGTTTCTTTAGCAACGGCTAAAGCAGCAGCGGCATCTAAAGGTTTACCACTTTACGCATACATTGCTGAATTAAACGGTACTCCGGGCGTTTACTCTATGCCGTTACCAATGATGAATATCATCAACGGTGGTGAGCACGCAGACAACAACGTTGATATTCAAGAATTTATGATTCAACCAGTAGGTGCTTCAACATTAAAAGAAGCATTACGCATTGGTGCTGAAGTATTCCACAACTTAGCGAAAGTATTAAAATCTAAAGGTTTAAATACTGCGGTAGGTGATGAAGGTGGTTTCGCACCAAACTTAGCATCAAATGCAGATGCATTAGCGTGTATCAAAGAAGCAGTTGAGAAAGCAGGCTACGTTTTAGGTAAAGATGTAACTTTAGCGATGGACTGTGCATCTTCTGAATTCTACGACAAAGAGCGTAACGTGTACGATATGAAAGGCGAAGGCAAAACTTTCACTTCACAAGAGTTCACTCACTACTTAGAAGGCTTATGCAAAGAGTATCCAATCGTGTCTATCGAAGATGGTCAAGACGAATCAGACTGGGAAGGTTTTGCATACCAAACTAAAGTATTAGGCGACAAAGTTCAATTAGTAGGCGACGATTTATTCGTAACTAATACTAAAATCCTTAAAAACGGTATCGAAAAAGGTATCGCAAACTCTATCTTAATCAAATTCAACCAAATCGGTTCATTAACTGAAACCTTAGCAGCGATTAAGATGGCGAAAGATGCAGGTTACACCGCAGTAATCTCTCACCGTTCAGGCGAAACTGAAGATGCAACTATCGCAGATTTAGCAGTAGGTACAGCAGCAGGTCAAATCAAAACCGGTTCTATGAGCCGTTCTGACCGTGTAGCGAAATACAACCAATTAATCCGTATCGAAGAAGCATTAGAGCGTGCTGGCACACCAGCTCCGTTCAATGGTCGTAAAGAGATTAAAGGTCAAGCATAATTGCTGATTTAACTTCCGAAATGCCACTGAGAAATCAGTGGCATTTTTATATTGCACTCAAAGGGGATAAAATGCTCTACTCTGTTCTTACCGACCATATTTTGCTCAATGAACCTTACCGCAACGGAGCTCATTCCACTCAGCACGAACATTTGGTAGTGATGTTTGAGATTGATGAAGAAACTGGCTATTTTTACGCAATGGATTTACACCAAACCGAACAACCTGTGGTGGATAGTTTATTTGTATTCAGCATTAGCGATATTGAGCAAAACTCGGTTCACGAGCCACGCCGTTTGGAAATTTGCTGGGACGAAAGCGGCTATCAAGCCTTCTTAGTTATCAACGGATACCCACACGCTGCGTTTGATTTCCGCCAATTTGTGGGCTACAACCGTACTAAATTCCCTCAGCCAGAGCTAGGCAGTATGTGGGTGCATAAGGAAACCACTAATGAATTAGTGGAGAAATGGTTGGGCTAAATGTTCTATTTAAGTATTTAGGCGTGCAAGGCACGCCTCTATTCTTCGTTATTAAGACAAAATCTCTTTAAATACACCAATTCCTTTTACACCTAATGCCGTTGCTAAACCAACAAAATCAGCCCCAACCGCTTTCATTCGATCAAAGCCAGCTTTATCATTTACACCACCTACACCAATAATTTGCAGTGATTTCAATGTTGGCTCTTGGTCAAGCATTTGACGAAGTGTATAAACATTTCCAAGAGAAAGAGCGTGGATTGCAGTTCCTGCCATTCCTCCTACACCTGTACCCACTTCTGAGTTTAATACTGATTTATCACCTTGCATTAACAATGATGAACCAAGTGTATTCGTTGAAGTAATAAAGGTAATTGGTAAATTTTTACCATTTTCGACCGCTTGTAATAACCCTTTAATCAATTCATCATACTGATTTTGGTATGTAAATGGAGGAATTTTGATACCGATTGGCAAAGCATTTTCCCCTTGATTGAGTTTATCCAGCGTTGTTTGTAGTGCATTTAAATATGGTAAAAGTTCCTCTGCAGAATAAGCAGGCGAAACTTTACCCGGAATATTCGGGCAAGAAATATTGATTTCCATTGCCAGCGGCATTTTCACTTCAGTTTGCAACTCACAAATCTGTTCGTAACAATCTCCTACTTCCTCAGGCGAGCCAAATACAGAAATGATAAATGGTTTACTGCTATTTGAACTTAATTCATCAGAAATGGTACGAACAAAATTTTTAGTTACAGTTAAATTATTTGGACTAAGCCCAATGGTATTGAGGCTGGAAGTTTGCAAAGCTGTGGCATTTTGTACATTTACACCGGCAACTTGTTGGGCAGTGGAATCAAATAAAACATATTGATTGTTCGCCCAATCGTGTGGGTATGGCTCTAACATTGAAGTACGCGTAGTAACAGCCCCCGTGTATTCACACGCATAGAGTTCACGCAGGTTGTCGATCTCAGAGCACCAAGGGCAAGGCGTATTAAGAAGAGGGGGATTGAATGTTAATTTTTGCATAGATTATTCCTTATTTTAGACTTTGTAACAAAAAGGACGCATTAGCGTCCTTACGATTAATGAGTTACGTTTTTTTCTTTTGGTAACACGATGTTTAGCACAATCGCCACTAAAGCACATAAGCTAATCCCTTTCAGAGAGAACTCACCGATGTTGATTAGCATACCACCAATACCGAATGTCATTACCACAGAAGCAATACAAAGGTTGCGTGGGATACTTAAATCAACTTTAGCTTTAATTAAGGTATTGATACCCACAACGGCTACTGCACCGAACAGCAACATCATAATACCGCCCATCACGAAAGTTGGGATAGTTGCAAGGAATGCCCCAATTTTCCCGCAGAAGGAGAAAGCAATTGCCCAACACGCTGCCCAAGTCATAATTTTCGGATTGAAGTTCTTGGTTAGCATTACTGCACCGGTTACTTCTGAGTAAGTCGTATTTGGTGGACCACCTAATGCCGCTGCCGCAGAAGTGGCTAAACCATCTCCTAAAAGTGTGCGGTGTAAGCCCGGTTTTTTCATAAAATCTTTGCCTGCTACTTGGCTAATTGCCATTACATCGCCTAAATGCTCAACTGCAGGAGCAAGAGCAATTGGCAGTAAGTAAAGAATAGCATCTAATTGGAACTCCGGTGCAGAAACATTCGGTAAGCTAAACCAAGGAGCTTCAATCACTTTGGTAAAATCTACTAATCCCATAAAGATAGATAAAATATAGCCTACTGTTAAGCCGGCTAAAATTGGTACTAATTTCAATAAACCCTTAGCAAAAACAGCCACAATAAGGGTAGTTAACAACGTTGTCATTGAAACAACAATTGCAGTATTGTATGGAATGTTTGCCGATTTACCTGTTGCCATATCTACCGCTACAGGGGCAAGACCCAAACCGATTACCATAATCACAGGACCAATCACAATTGGTGGAAAATATCTATGTAAGATTTCAACACCTTTTGCTTTCACTAAAGCAGATAATGCCATATAAACGAAACCTGAACAGAGTAATGCCCCCATTGTTACAGGAATACCCCATTGTTGGACACCGAATTGGATTGGAGCAATAAAAGCGAAAGAAGATGCGAGAAAAACAGGGACTTGACGTTTAGTACAAACTTGGAAAATTAGAGTGCCGACACCGGCAGTAAGAAGGGCAACATTAGGATCTAAACCGGTAATTAGCGGAACTAATACCAATGCCCCAAATGCAACAAACAACATTTGCAAGCCGATAAACGCCTGTTTTGGCGTATTCATATTTTCTGTGGTCATTTTTTACTCTCTTTGTGTGATGACGATGTAACTCTTGCAGTTACTCAGATGAAAGCATACAAAACCATCTTAGCAAACGATTACGGCAATCGGTTGCCAATTTTAGGTAAAATTTTTTTGCCGATTTTACGGCAAAAAATTTTCTAGGGCTTCCACTAATAGAAAAGCCTTGAATTTTCATTCAAGGCTTAGAATTAATTTTTAAACGGGCAGGATAATATAGTATTCTTGCAACAATGTCAAATAGAAAATTTAAGATTTTATGCTCTTACCAGCCTAATGCTCGATTAGTAATAAAATCTCTAGCCGTTTTCGAGTGTGAAACCGCGAATAGCCCAAAATTCCTCATAGCTTGCACAGGCAAAATTTCGCAAGAAAAGATAGAAATTAGACCGCTTGTTGCATTCATAATCCTATTTTGATCTTCCGTTCGTTCGTTCTCAAACTCGGCTAATAATAAAAATTCACCAATATCGTTCCCTTGATTAAAAGCGTGGGCTACCCACTTTGCCAATACGTGCAAATCTCTCAACCCTAAGTTAAACCCTTGCCCGGCAACAGGGTGAAGCATTTGAGCAGCATTTCCAACAATCGCTAAACGATGGTGAATATGGCTTTCTGCTTTTTGTAAAATAAGCGGATAAACAAACCGCTTGCTCACACGCAAAAACTGCCCTAACTTCCAGCCAAATTGATGTTGTAATCGACTTAAAAACTCATTATCAGACAATTGCATCAATTCATCTGCATTTTTCACACACCAAACAAGCGACATCATATTGCCACTTAACGGCAGTAAGGCAAAAGGTCCTTGTTCAGTAAAGTATTCAAAGGCTTGATGTTGATGCCACTCACTCAATTCTACATTAGCGATAATGGCTGATTGCACATAGTCTCTTAATTGTACAGTTTCTACACCACACATTTTCGCAACTTGAGATTGAATACCATCGGCTGCTACAAGTAAGGAACTGCTCAACTTCTCACCATTTTTTAGCGTTAGTTCACAACATTGCTGTGAGCGTTTGATAACCTCAACTTCATTCGGACAAAAGAGCTGAATATTAGTCTGCTGCTCAATACAAGCGGTTAATTTTTTACCCAATTTTGCAAGTTCAACCACAACGCCAAGTTGAGGCACATTCTGTTCGCTCGCTTTCAATGTAACTTTGCCAAAATGTCCTTTATCCGCTACTTGGATTTGTTTAATCGGAGTGGCAATTTCTCTGATTTCTGCTTCCAAATTATTGCCAACAAGCGGTATGATTTGCCTCATTTTTTGCAAACTACCTTGTGCAAGAGCAATACTTCTCGCATCAAAACCGCCTTGCTGTGCGTAGTTTGGTAATGACTTTTCTACAATCGCAATCGAGATTTTATGCTGGGTAAAACTACTCAATGCTAACGCTAACACCGAGCCGGTAACTGCCCCGCCGACAATCACCACATCAAATTCAGTTGCCATTCTATTTTCCATTTTTTGCCCAATCAAACGCATTAAGAATACTTAACGGATAACGCTCACCGCTTAAATAATCTTTTACCGATTGAATTACCAACGGGCTACGTTCACATTGCCCCTCTTGCTGAATATAGTGGTTAAATTCCT
This sequence comes from Mannheimia bovis, assembly GCF_014541205.1. Lineage (NCBI taxonomy): Bacteria > Pseudomonadati > Pseudomonadota > Gammaproteobacteria > Pasteurellales > Pasteurellaceae > Mannheimia > Mannheimia bovis. The sequence goes on from NZ_CP061280.1 coordinate 1,975,180, forward strand.
CTACACTTAACCAGAGAGCTTGAGTAATATCTGCATCTTGCGGATTAGGCTCAATCCAATCATCAAGTTCAACCGCAAACAGAAAACGTAGATAGTCCGTTTTAGAGCGAGGGGCTTGCCATTGGTAAATTTTCACAAGACTCGCTATTTCTGCACGAATGCCTGTTTCTTCAAACAGCTCTCGACTTGCCCCTTCCTGCAACGTTTCATTTGGTTCTAAATGTCCTGCAGGTTGATTAAGAGTATGTTTACCATATTCGATCTCTTCAACAAACAAAAACTTACCCTTGCAATGCACCACGCAAGCCATTGTTACATTCGGTTTAAACATCAAATTACCTCGATAAGTGGCTTATCTTCTTCCATTTCAAGCAATCGCCCAACGTGGAATAAAGGCACACCTGCATTTTTTGCAATCTGTTGAATTTTTTCGACCGCTTGTGGCAACACTGCTACCAATAGACCACCGGAAGTTTGCGGATCACACAAGATCGCTTTTTGCTCCTCTGTCATTGCTGAAATCAAATGCCCGTAACTATCAAAATTGCGATTCGTCCCGCCCGGCACTGCCCCTAAGGCAATGTAATCTTTCGTACCCTCTAGAGTTTGAATATCGGCAAAATGCACTTCAGCACGCAAGTTCGAACCTTGACACACCTCGCTTAAATGCCCGAGCAAACCAAAGCCGGTCACATCGGTCATTGCCGTGACTTCCGTAAGCTCAGAAAACTCTGCCCCAATCAAGTTGATTTGGCACATCACTTCACTCGCCAAATTCTGATGTTCAGGCTTGAGCAAGCCTTTTTTCTCGGCAGTGGTTAAAACCCCAATCCCTAACGGCTTGGTTAAAAACAGTTCACAGCCAGCAACTGCCGAAGCATTGCGTTTCACTCGTTCGGTCGGCACAATACCTGTAACGGCTAAACCGAAAATCGGTTCCGGCGAATCAATCGAATGCCCGCCCGCCAACGCAATACCCGCCTGTTGGCACGCAAAACGCCCGCCCTCAACAATTTGCTGGGCGACTTCTGCCGGCAATTTATTAACAGGGAAACCGAGGATCGCAATCGCCATAATCGGCTTACCGCCCATTGCGTAAATATCGCTAATCGCATTGGCAGAGGCGATCCGCCCAAAGTCAAACGGATCGTCCACAATCGGCATAAAGAAATCCGTTGTGCTGATAATCGCCTGCCCATTGCCTAGATCGTAAACCGCCGCATCGTCCGCCGTTTCATTACCCACGAGCAAATTCGGGTCGATAAATTTATCTAATTGCGTTTGTAAAATTGTCCCTAACACCTTAGGAGAAATCTTACAACCTCAACCCGCCCCGTGGCTGAACTGGGTTAATCTAATCGGTTCAGACATCTCGCCTCCATAATCAATCAAAATAAGTGCTATTGTACGCTAACAAGCGGTAAAATTTGGCAAATTTTTTGCAAAAAATTCTGAAAATTTGACCGCTTGCGGTATAATCACGCCCTATTTTGCGAGACCAAAACTGTAAAAAGGAAGAAATAATGTTTGAATTGAACCCAATTAAAAACCAACTTGCGGATTTATCTCAACGAACTGAGGTAATTCGGGGGTATCTTTGACTTTGATCATAAAGTCGAGCGTTTAGAAGAAGTGAATGCCGAGCTGGAACAGCCGGATGTGTGGAATAAGCCGGAAAAAGCTCAAGCTCTCGGTAAAGAAAGAGCGATGTTGGAGCAGATCGTCAATACCATTCGCCAGTTAGAGCAAGGGATTGAAGATGTGGAAGGCTTGATTGAATTAGCAGTGGAAGCCGAAGATCAAGACACCTTTAACGAGGCACAAGCCGAAGCCGATGAATTAGAGAAGAAACTGGCGGATTTAGAATTTAAACGGATGTTCAGCGGTCCGCACGACAGTGCCGACTGCTATTTGGATCTGCAAGCCGGTTCGGGCGGTACAGAGGCACAAGACTGGACGGAAATGTTACTGCGAATGTATTTACGTTGGGCGGAAAGCAAAGGCTTTAAAGCGGAATTGATGGAAGCCTCCGACGGCGATGTGGCAGGAATTAAATCCGCTACAGTAAAAATTTCCGGCGAATATGCCTATGGCTGGTTTAGAACGGAAACAGGCATTCACCGTTTAGTGCGTAAAAGCCCGTTTGATGCGAACAACGGTCGTCATACTTCGTTCTCCGCTGCCTTCGTTTATCCTGAAGTCGATGACAATATTGATATTGAGATCAACCCTGCCGATCTTCGCATTGATGTTTATCGTGCCTCCGGTGCGGGTGGTCAGCACGTTAATAAAACCGAATCGGCGGTGCGTATCACCCATATGCCAAGCGGCATTGTAGTGCAATGTCAGAATGGACGTTCGCAACACCAAAATAAAGATCAGGCGATGAAACAGCTCAAAGCAAAACTCTATGAGTTGGAAATGAGTAAGAAAAATGCGGAGAAACAGGCGATGGAAGATAATAAATCGGACATCGGTTGGGGCAGCCAAATTCGCTCTTATGTGTTGGATGATTCTCGCATCAAAGACCACCGCACAGGTGTGGAACACCGCACCACTCAACAAGTGTTAGACGGTGATTTGGATAAATTTGTCGAGGCAAGTTTGAAAGCTGGGCTTTAATTTACAAATTTTCGAGTAAAAATAACCGCTTGTATTCCTCTTTATTTAAGGAGGAATACCATCTCAGGTAATCAAATGAATATTTTCGACTCTCTTCAATTTAGCATTAGCGTAACACTCCCAACTATTTTATTAATGTTATTCGGGATTTTTCTACGCAAGCGAAAATTCATTGATGATGCCTTTTGTAATATGGCATCAAAGGTAGTGTTTAACTTTACTCTCCCGCCAATGCTTTTCTTTAATATGTTAAAAAGTCCGTTGGATTTTACTAGCCAAATTAGCTTGATTTCCACCGGTGTGGGAGGGTCGATATTAATTTATTTGTGGGCGGAATGGTGGGCAGCAAGACACATAGAAAACCGCCGTTATCGCTGTATTTTCACGCAAGGGACATTTCGCACAAATGCTGCAATTTTAGGCATTGCCTTGATCCTCAATGCCTATGGCGATAAAGCCCTAGCGGCTGCTTCGGTTTATATTTCCTGCTTAGTGATTACCTTTAATGTACTGGCTGTAATTACACTTACTTCATCGCTGAGCGAAAAGAAAGTCAATGCAGGCAGACTAGCGATTTCGATTGTTAAAAACCCGCTGATTTTAGCAGTGATTGCCGGCATTATTTTCAATCTCTTTGAGTTACGCAGCCTAATTCCTAAGCCGATTGAAACCACAGGACATTTAATCGCCGGGCTAACTTTACCCTTAGCCTTAATTTGCACTGGGGCAAGTATTAATTTCAAACAGTTGAAGCAGTTTAATCAAGGCACAGAAAGTACCATTAACAAAATCGTGTTATTTTCTGCCTCTATTCGGCTGATTTTTGCACCGATTTTCTTTCTCTTACTCGGTAAATTTGTGTTCAAACTGCCACCAATGGAGCTGGGTATTGTCTTTGTTGCAGCCTCTGCCCCTGTAGCTGCCGCGACTTATGCAATGACAAGAAGCTATGGTGGCAATGGTGAAGCAGCAGCAAATTTAATTGGGATCACCACACTTGGCTCAATGTTTAGTGCTAGCATCGGGCTATTTCTATTAAGACAATTAGGCTGGGTTTAGCCCCTCATTTAAGGAACAATTTTGGAATATCGCTATTACATCACCACCGCCATTGTGGTTGCAGTGCTACAACTCTTTTTATACAGTTTTGCAAAAACAATCGGCTGGTTGTTTAACTTATCGACAAAAAGTCGAAAAATCACTCACCTCATCACATTTTTAGTGATTAATGCGATGGTTATTCTGCACGTTACCCGAACATTTACCCTGTTTCGAGTAATGGCGTTTGTATTGGTGTTATTGCTATTTGCATTTTTTGTCAGCTTTTTGACCGCTTGTATCTACAAATTAAGCAGAGGCAACACAACGGTAAACCGTTGGCTGAAAATCAGCTACCCTTTTGCCTTTTTAGGCTTAATCGGGCTAGGCTTTTATAACGCCTACACCCCCAAAGTCGAACATTATTCGGTGAAATTAAACAAACCGCTTGAAAAACCGCTACGCATTGGCGTGGCAAGTGATCTGCATTTAGGCAAACTTTTCGGGGCGAAACAGCTGGATAAACTTGCTGCTATTTTTAACCAAGAAAAAGTGGATTTGATTTTTCTGCCGGGCGATATTATGGACGATAATGTCAGTGCGTATCGGGCGGAAAATATGCAACCGCATTTTGCTAAATTAAGAGCCCCACTTGGGGTGTATGCCACCCTTGGCAACCATGATTTCTTTGGGGGACAGAAAAGCATTGCCCAAGAAATTCGTAACGCAGGTATTCAAGTTTTATGGGATCAAGCGGTCGAAATTAACGGAAAATTTACCATTATCGGGCGAAATGATGATTTAGTGAAAGACCGACCATCAACGGAAGCCTTGTTACAAGATGTGAACAGCAAACTGCCGGTGTTTTTGCTCGACCACCGCCCGACAGAAATTGAAAAACACGCTAAATTACCGATTGATATTCAGGTGTCCGGCCACGCTCACAAGGGGCAAGTGTTCCCCGCCAGCATCATCACCAGCCTGATGTATCGACTACACTACAGCTATGAAAAAATCGGCTTAGGGCATTATTTTGTTACTTCAGGATACGGCTTTTGGGGCGTACCGATGCGGTTAGGTTCGCAGTCAGAAGTGATGATTATTGAGGTGGAGGGGAAAAGCCAATAGTTGTAGAGCAAATCATGTTTCCCTTAATACTACCACTTTATTTTTGTAAAAAATTAAAGATCGCAAAGGCAAAGCACCATTTTCCCTTGTGATTTTTATTTACAAAATAATAATGGCATTCAGTTGAAAATTTAGCTCACATTGGAGGGAAACCTGCAAAAAGCAACGCTTTTATGACCGCTTAACTTCATTTTTGTGAGCTATATCACAGTCATTTTTTACAACTTTCGCTATACTTTTGGGAGTTTTAATTTTGAGGAGTGTTTTATGAGCGAATTTGTTCTTAACGACCATCCGCATCGCCGTTTTAATCCGCTGAAAAATCAGTGGATTTTAGTGTCACCGCATCGAGCAAAACGCCCGTGGCAAGGGCAACAAGAAGAGGTAGTGCAAGATGAAAAACCAAGTTACGACCCAACTTGTTATCTCTGTCCTGGTAATAAACGCATTACAGGCGAGCAAAACCCGAATTACACCAAGCCATTTGTGTTTAAAAATGATTTCTCTGCCCTACTTTCAGATACACCTGCTCCAGAACCGAGTGATGATCCGCTCTTCCAGATCTCACATACACAAGGGGAAAGCCGTGTGATTTGCTTTTCGCCTGACCACAGTAAAACCTTGCCGCAACTTTCTGTTGATGAAATTACCGATGTGGTAACGGTTTGGCAAGAACAAGCCAATGAATTGAAAGAGCGTTATCAATGGATACAAATTTTTGAGAATAAAGGCTCGATGATGGGCTGCTCTAACCCTCATCCGCACGGGCAAATTTGGGCAAGTAATTTTTTACCGAATGAAATCACTATTGAAGATGAATGCCAAGCAGATTATTTTGCAAAATACGGCTCACCGCTTTTATTAGATTATGCTCAGCGTGAATTAGATAAAAAAGAGCGAATCGTGGTGGAAACAGAAGATTGGATTGCGGTTGTGCCTTATTGGGCAGCTTGGCCGTTTGAAACACTATTATTACCGAAAGCGAAGCAGTTTAAATCCATTACAGATTTGAACGAAGCTGAAAAAGCCGATTTAGCACTAGCGTTGAAAAAACTGACTACTCGCTATGATAACTTGTTTAATATCAGTTTCCCATATTCAATGGGTTTCCATTTTGCTCCATTTAATGGCAAAGATAATGCACATTGGCAATTACACGCCCATTTCTACCCGCCTTTATTACGTTCAGCTACTGTGCGTAAATTTATGGTTGGCTATGAAATGATGGCAGAAACTCAGCGTGATTTAACGCCGGAGCAAGCTACAGAGCGTTTAAATGCAGTAAGTGATACTGAACATTACAAAAATAAAAAATAAGGAATTTGAATGAAACCACAACAGATTGCTGTTCAAAAATTTGAAGAACATTTTGGTTATAAAGCAGAGCGTACTGTATTTGCTCCGGGTAGAGTGAATATTATTGGCGAACATACCGATTATAACGATGGTTTTGTAATGCCTTGTGCGATTAATTACGGCACAGCGGTTAGTTTTGCTAAACGTGATGATCATAAATGGCGAGTGTTCGCCCTTGATATTAACGAGCAAGAGGAATTTGATTTAAGCCAACCTATTGAGCCAAGCGAACACAAATGGGCAAACTATGTGCGTGGGGTGGTGAAATACATTCAAGCTCAATGTCCAGAGTTTAAACAAGGAGCAGATTTAGTGATTACCAGCGATGTACCGATGTCGTCGGGACTAAGTTCTTCGGCTGCACTTGAAGTGTCGATTGGTAAAACTGCTCAATTGTTGGGAGATTTGCCACTCTCGTTACAACAAATCGCTTTAATCGGGCAAGAAACAGAGAATAAATTTGTTGGCTGTAATTGCGGTAATATGGATCAACTCACCTCTGCTTTAGGACAAAAAGATCACTTTTTAATGATTGATTGCCGCAGTCTTGAGATTAGTCCAACGCCTGAGCCACAGGGTTATTCAATCGCCATTATTAACTCTAATGTGAAGCACGATTTAGTAACAGGTGAATATAATAGTCGCCGTGAGCAGTGCGAATTTGCTGCTCACTTCTTTGGAGCAAAAAAATTGCGTGATGTAACTGCCGAACAATTTATTGAACGTGCCGCAGAACTACGTGATACTAATGAACTTGCCTATAAGCGTGCGAAGCATATCATCAGTGAAAATCAACGTGTTTTAGAAGCTGCGGAAGCCTTAAAAGCGAATAATATGGTTAAATTGGGCGAACTAATGGCAGCTTCGCATAATTCTATGCGTGATGATTTTGAGATTACTTGCCCTGAAGTGGATTGCTTGACTGAAATTGCTCAAAAAGCGATTGGTAAAAATGGTGGAGCAAGAATGACAGGCGGTGGCTTTGGTGGCTGCGTAGTGTGCTTAGTGCCAAATGATAAAGTGGAAAATCTTCGCCAAGCTGTTGCTGAAAACTACGAAAAGCAAACTGGCATTAAAGAGACATTCCATTTATGCACAGCTTGCGATGGTGTGCACGAGGTTGTATGACTCCATAAACATCAGGGCGGATGCTATCCGCCCGAATCTACAATTTATAGGCAATAATCTATGCAATTATTTACCCTTGAAAATTCCTTTTTAAAAATTACTTTGTCAGACTTTGGAGCATCTTGGCTCTCTTGTGTGGTAAAGCTACCGAATGAAGAGCGTGAAGTATTAGTAACCACTTCTGCAAAAAATTGGCAAAAACAGACCGCTTTCTTTGGGGCAACCATTGGGCGTTATGCTAACCGCATTGCTAATGCTGAATATGCCCTAAACGGAAAAACCTATCGCTTAGCAAAAAACAATGGCGAACATAATTTGCATAGTGGCGAATTGGGTGGCGATAAAGTATTTTGGAAAGTGGAAAGCCAGAGCGAACAAGCGGTTAAATTTTCCTATATTTTTGCAGATAATGAGGAAGGCTTTGGTGGTGAAGTGAAAGCCTTTGTAGAATATCGTTTAACCGATAATGAACTGCAAATCAGCTTTGACGCAACCTCAAATCAAGATACACCACTTTGTTTAACTAACCACGCCTATTTTAATCTGCAAGGTTCAGAGAATATTTTAGATCACGAATTGATAGTTAATGCGGATGCCTACTTGCCTGTTGATGCAAGCGGTATTCCAAATGCTCCGCTTAAAAACGTGGCTGGCACGAGTTTTGACTTCCGCACTGTTAAAAAAATCGGGCAAGATTTATTGGCTGATGATGACCAAAAAGCCGTAAAAGGTTACGATCACGCCTTTCATCTTGCAAAAAATAGTGAAAATCTGACCGCTTGTTTAGCAGTAGAAGATTTGAAAATGGAACTCCGCACCTCAATGCCTGCCTTACAAGTTTACACAGGCAACTGGCTAAAGGGGCAACCGAATTTGACTAATGGCGAATATGAAGATTATGCAGGCGTGGCGTTAGAGCCAGAGTTTTTCCCAAATTCCGTGAATCAACCTGAATTATTACAATTTGGCGGCATAACCAAAGCCGGAGAAAATTATCATCATACGATAAGTTATCGGTTTGTCAGCGATTTTAAGTTTTAAATTTAACATCTTGACAAACGAGACTTTTCTCATATTATCTAGGCTATTTATTTCAAAATAGCGATACGGTTTATATCATTTATTGGAGACCTTACTTATGAAAAATGCTTATCTTTTAGGAATTTTAGCTGTTTGTTTGACAGCCTGTAGTGGCGGTGGTGGAAGTGGAAGCGGAAACAACAATGTTGCAAGCACGCCTATTAATAATTCCCACAATGCTTCAAATAACCAAAGTACTAGCAATACTTCGGATAATACCCCAAATGCCGACAATACTTCAGGTAATAACCCAACTACCGGCAATACTTCGGGTAATAACCCAAATACCGACAATACTTCAGGTAATAACCCAACTACCGGCAATACTTCGGGTAATAACCCAAATACCGACAATACTTCAGGTAATAACCCAAATATCGACAATACTTCGGGTAATAACTCCAATACTGGTAATTCAGATAATTTAAATAGGGTTACCGTAAAAAATTCTGCTTTAGAAACTGAAAATCTTCAAAACACAAGATATATACTTAATGGGATTGATACTAAAATTGAGTATGGTCGATTAAAGCTTGCTCAAGACAATATTTATCTCACCCCTGTAGCTGGCACACAAAGTATATCAGAGTCTTTTAAAGTCAAACCGATGACCGAAAGCCAAAAGCAATCGGTGCAAGAAGTTGTTGATTACACGAATAAACTGAGAGCAGAAAAAGGGCTTACAGCTCTTGTTCTTGATAATGACCTGACTGCTTTTGCTCAACGCCGTGCTGAAGAATTAGCAGGTCGATACGCTCACGAAAGACCAGATAATAGCTCAATTTTCGATCAAGGACTTCAAGGTGGTGGCGGTGAAAATATTGCTACAGGTTATAAAACAGCATTGGATGTAAGTAAAGGTTGGGAAAATAGCCCGGGACATTATGCTAATATGATAGGAAAAAACTTTACAAAAATTGGTATCGGTGTAGTTGCAGTACCGGGTAGTACACATACTTATCAATGGGTACAAATTTTTGGTTTTGATACAACAACCACACCTTACTCTTTTGATGAAGATCCTGCTGCTCAAACTAAATTATATGATGCTACAGCTAAGATAATTGGGGCAACACCAGCTATGGAGTGGATTGTTCTGGAAAACGGAATGCCTCTTCATATTGCTGATATCCCTTCAAACGGAGAATGGCAGCATCTTAAGAGTATTACCGATACTAAAACTTATAATGCCTTAATAAACAGCTACGACGATGTCCGTTTTGGTGCACTGAAAGATCAAGATGACAAATATCAGGTGTTCTATCGTGGTAATAATACTATTTTTGAAGAGATCCCTATCAGTGGTATTATCAATTACAATGGTAAAGCCTTTATGACTGATGGTAATAGTACCGCATTCTTAAATTCTGCGTTCCAAGCAGATTTTAGCAATAAAAAACTTGACGGAGTATTATCACAAGAGGGTAATAACCTATTAGATATTCACGCAGTTATTCGTGGCAGCTCTTTCCATAGTAATCCAGATGCTAAAGTTGAAACACAAGGTAGTTTCTTTGGGCCAAAAGCCACAGAGCTTGGTGGTGTATTTTATGAGCACAATAGCAACCGGTATGGTTCTTATGGCGCAAAACAAAAATAATCTGTTACTTTAAGTAAATATAAGCCTCGTGAGATTTTTTCACGAGGCTTAATATAAAACTACTCAATCAATTTTTTCACTAGTCCCACCACTTCTTCAATCTGTTTTGCTGAAAGAGCACCTTCCGTTGCAAATTTGACTTTGCCTGATTTATCCAACACCGCAATAAAGCTCTCTTTTTCTTTTAGATTCCACGCTTTTCTAACATTGCCTTGTTGATCTAACACGACTTGGCTGCGTGGATTTTCTAATTTACCGTCTTCAACATTATTTTTCACAAAAAGCCCAGTTCCCACAATCGCATCATCCGCATTTACAATGGTTAATGTTTGATATTTGATAGGATCAAAAGCTGCATTTTTTAATGCGTTAATTAATTCGTCATTTTTACTCTTTACTGAACTTCTTGCTGCAAAATGAAGCACTACTCGCACTTTTCCGGCAACGGCTGATGAATTCCAACTTTTATAAGCAATTTTGCCTGATTGAATCACTAATTCGCCATCTTTTGCCACCGAAACGGCTGGCAAAGATTGATTTAATTTTACATTATGAGCAAAACTCATATTTGCAAAAAATAGTCCAAAAATAACCGCTAGTTTTCCAACTTTTCTCATTTTTTCTCCTCGTTTTTATAAAAACCGACATAACTTTGTAAACAAAAGAAACGATTTTACCCAAATTTTTGTTTAAAAGAAAAGCATTCGATGAATTTTTCTACTCGTTAATTCATTGAATTTGTGGTATTTTAACAGGCGTTTTTATAACATCAATTTTTTATACCACTTAACACAATTTAAGGAGTTTTTATGCAACAAGGTGGCGGAATGGAAATGATCTTTATTCTGATTGTTTTCGGTGCAATTTTTTATTTTATGATTTATCGTCCACAGGCAAAACGCCAAAAACAACAACGTGAATTACTCGCAAGCCTCGCAAAAGGCGAAGAAGTATTAACCAGCGGTGGTTTAATCGGTAAAATTACGAAAGTAACTGCAGATAATGACAACATTGTTATCGCATTAAACGACACAACTGAAGTAACCATTAAGCGTGATTTCGTGGTTGCTGTATTACCTAAAGGCTCATTAAAATCACTTTAATGCCTCTAATCAAACCTTAACATTTGGGGATTTATTGTGTTAAACCGTTTCCCTCTATGGAAGAATTTAATGGTGATCTTCGTGATCGCCATTGGTGCTTTATATGCCCTTCCAAATTTATATGGCGATGATCCATCTGTACAAATTTCCGGTACTCGTGGACAACAAGCCACACCAGAAACCCTTACTCAAGTTCAATCTACGCTTTCATCAATGAACATTCAGCCGAAATCAGCCGTATTAGAAAATGGTTCGATCTTGGTTCGTTTAGAAAGTGCTGAACAACAACTTCCAGCCAAAGAAAAAATCTCTGAAGCATTGGGTAATAACTATTCTGTTGCATTAAACCTTGCACCGGCAACACCAAAATGGCTCTCAGATATTGGTGGAAGCCCGATGAAACGAGGCTTAGACTTACTTGGTGGTGTTCGTTTCTTAATGGAAGTAGATATGAACACCGCTCTTGCTAAACAGCAAGATACCTTACAAGACAGCTTGCGTAATGATTTCCGCAAAGAAAAACTGCAATATAAAGCGGTCAAAAAAGGCGAAAATTTTGCAACTGAGATTGAGTTTGTTGATAACGAAACAGCTGAAAATGCGGTGCGTTTAATTCGCCGCTCTCACCCAACGCTTGATATTTTAGTTAAAGATAATAACGTAACTTTAACCCCGTCAGAGCAAGCTCTTTCTGATTCTCGTAGTATGGCAATTGAGCAAAATCTTTCTATTTTGCGTAAGCGTGTAGAAGAATTAGGGGTTTCAGAGCCAACTATTCAGCGTCAAGGTGCTGACCGCATTGTGGTGGAATTACCCGGCGTGCAAGATACTGCTCGTGCAAAAGAACTTTTAGGGGCAACTGCAACCCTTGAGTTCCGTTTAGTAAATACAGAAGCCAATTTAGCTTCTGCAGCTAAAGGGATTGTACCGGCTGATTCTGAAGTACAAAACACTCGTGATGGTGAACCTGTTGTATTACGCCGTAAACCGTCTTTAGGTGGTGAGCATATTATTGATGCAACCGCCGGTAAAGATGATCGCGGCTTACCGCAAGTAAGTATCAAATTAGATACTGAAGGTGGCGATATGATGGGCGAAATTACTAAAATGGCAATTAAAAAGCCAATGGCAACCCTTTATACCGAATTTAAAGATTCAGGTCGTAAAGATGCAAACGGCAAAGTTATTTTGGAAAAGCATCAAGAAGTGATTAACGTGGCAACTATCCAAACCCGTTTAGGTAATCAATTCCAAATCACAGGGATTAATTCACCGGCTGAAGCTCAAAATCTTGCGGTATTACTACGTTCTGGTGCATTAATTGCTCCAATCGTGATTGTAGAAGAACGTACTATCGGGGCATCACTCGGTGCGGATAACGTTAAACAAGGTATGGAAGCAAGTATGTTAGGCTTAGGCTTAACCATTTTATTCTGCTTAGCGTTTTATAAAATGTTTGGGGTATTTGCTTCACTAGCGCTTATTGCCAATATGATTTTAACCATCGGGTTAATGTCATTAATTGGGGCAACACTTACAATGCCGGGCATTGCAGGTATTGTGCTGGCAGTGGGTATGTCGGTAGATGCGAACGTGTTGATCTATGAGCGTATTAAAGAAGAAATTCGTAACGGTCGCTCTATTCAACAAGCTATTCACGAAGGCTATAGTGGTGCATTCTCAAGTATTTTTGACTCGAACCTCACCACCATTTTAACCTCTCTTGTGCTGTATGCGGTAGGAACAGGTCCGGTAAAAGGCTTTGCGGTAACGCTTGCTTTAGGGGTAATTATTTCTATGTTTACCGCCATTACCGGTACTCGAATGCTGGTAAACTGGGTTTACGGCGGTAAACGTGTGAAAAAACTTTGGATTTAAGGTGGAATAAATGGCTATTGAAAATGTAAAACAAGATGTAGCAGACATTAAACTGCCTTATAAGTTAATTCCGTTTATGAAATACCGCTTCATCGGTTTCATTTTTTCGATTATTGTGTCTGCATTATGTATTTTCACAATTGCAACGAAAGGATTTAACTGGGGCTTGGATTTCACAGGCGGTACAGTAATTGAAACCCAATTCTCTCAACCGGCGGATTTACCGAAACTACGTAGCGAACTTGAAAATAGTGGCTATGGCAGTGCTTTAGTACAAACTACGGGTAGCCAACGCGATCTAATGATTCGCTTGTCTGCAAATGCTGGTGATATGAGTGTTGGGAACAAAGTGATGGATATGATCCATCAGAAGTTAGACCCAAATGCAACGATTAAAAGCATTGAATTTGTTGGACCGAATGTAGGTGAAGAACTGACACAAGGGGCAATTTATGCCACTCTTGCAACCCTGGCAATGTTACTTATTTATGTGGGAACACGATTTGAATGGCGTTTAGCGGTAGGTGGTATTGTTGCTTTATTCCACGATGTATTAGTTACACTCGGGGTTTTCTCTTTCTTACAGATTGAGCTTGATCTCACCTTCGTGGCAGCGATTTTATCGGTAGTAGGCTACTCACTGAACGACTCCATTGTTGTGTTTGACCGTGTGCGAGAAAACTTCTCAAAAATTCGTCGTTTAAGTTCAACTGAAGTAGTAGATATTTCATTAAGCCAAACGCTTTCTCGTACCTTAATGACCTCTGTTACCACTCTCTTTGTGGTGTTAGCCTTGTTCTATCTAGGTGGTCCAACGCTTCATAGCTTCTCACTTGCATTATTTATTGGTATTGCTTTTGGTACTTATTCATCAATCTATATTGCAATTGGTGTTGCATTAGAACTTGGATTGAAACGTGAACATATGGTGCAACCTAAAGTCGAAAAAGAAGGGGCAGATCAAGAAGCCTTTATTGATTACTAATTAACGGCAAGGTAAAAGCAGGATTTATTCCTGCTTTTCTTTTTTTACTTAGGCAAACGTTTGCCAATTAATTTAAATTTCTGTAGAATTCGCCCACAAAATTTCCTTTTCTATTTTTTCTTTGAGGTTTTTATGTCCTTATTTAAATTTGAAGAGCGTGGTTCAAACGTTCGTCAAGAAGTGATCGCAGGTTTAACCACATTCCTCGCGATGGTGTATTCTGTTATCGTTGTGCCGGGAATGTTAAGTCAAGCCGGCTTCCCTGCGGAATCGGTATTTATTGCAACCTGCTTAGTTTCAGGTTTAGGCTCAATCTTAATCGGATTGTGGGCTAATGCACCAATGGCGATTGGTTGTGCCATTTCTCTAACTGCTTTTACCGCTTTTAGTTTAGTACTAGGGCAGCAAGTTTCTATTCCTGTAGCACTAGGTGCAATTTTCTTAATGGGTGTAGTATTTACCATTATTTCTGCAACAGGTATTCGCACTTGGATTTTGCGTAATTTACCAAGCAGCATTGCACACGGTGCCGGTATCGGTATCGGTTTATTCCTACTTATTATTGCGGCAACTAACGTTAAATTAGTCGTAAATAGTGGTATGGATATCCCGGTAAAATTAGGTGATTTCACCTCATTCCCTGTGTTGATGTCTTTAATTGGTTTAGCCGCTATTATCGGATTAGAAAAGCTGAAAATAAAAGGCAGTATTTTATGGGTAATCATTGCAATTACCATTGTTGGGCTTATTTTTGATCCGAACGTAAAATACTCAGGCTTTTTCAAAATGCCAAGCTTTGGAGAAAATTCACTGTTTTTAAGTCTTGATATTATGGGGGCATTAAATACCGCAATTTTACCTGTCGTATTTGCGTTAGTGATGACTGCCATTTTTGATGCAACAGGCACAATTCGTGCGGTAGCAGGTCAAGCTAATTTATTAGATAAAGACGGACAGATTATCAATGGCGATAAAGCCCTAACCTCTGACTCTTTCGGTTCAATTTTATCAGGTTTATTCGGCACAGCACCCGCAGCAGTTTATATTGAATCAGCAGCAGGTACAGCGGTTGGCGGTAAAACCGGTTTAACAGCGGTAGTGGTGGGTATCGGTTTCTTATTTATGTTGTTCTTCCAACCCCTTGCGTTCTTAGTACCAAGCTATGCAACCGCTCCGGCATTAATGTATGTTGGTTTATTAATGTTGAGCAACGTTTCAAGATTAGATTTTAGCGATTTCGTTGGTGCAATGGCAGGTCTTGTATGTGCGGTATTTATTGTATTAACCGCAAACATCGTAACCGGTATTATGTTAGGTTTCGCAACACTCGTGATTGGTCGCTTAATTTCAGGCGAAGCAAACAAATTAAACTTAGGTACAGTTATTATTGCTATCATTTTAGTCGCATTCTATGCCTTCGGTTTAGCTATCTAATTTACAAAAAATAAGCAAAAAAAGACCGCTTGTAATATTCAGTTACAAGCGGTTATTTTTTATCTAAAATTTGCAATCAGCCTAAAATCGACAAAAATACATTCACACCTAAAATCCCCAATGCCACACTTAAAAACGTATTTTTCAGCCAAATATAGCTCGCTAATACGCAAACTAATGCTAATATCTGTGCAAAGAAAAGATTAATACTCTCGCCATTTTGGGGAAATGTTACACTGGTTAAAAGCAGTAAAAGCATAATCACAAGCGGTAACATTTTATTTAATTTTTGCAAAATCGGCGAAGATAGTACCTTTTTCGGTAAAAATTCGGGGAGAAAGCGACAAATTTGTGTACCCAAAACCAATGCAACAAACA
Source organism: Mannheimia bovis (assembly GCF_014541205.1). Taxonomy (NCBI): domain Bacteria; kingdom Pseudomonadati; phylum Pseudomonadota; class Gammaproteobacteria; order Pasteurellales; family Pasteurellaceae; genus Mannheimia; species Mannheimia bovis. Next base: position 1,990,910 of record NZ_CP061280.1, read on the forward strand.
TAATCAAAATATCATTTAGACTCATTTTCTACTCCTTTGGTAGTTTTAGAGAACGATTGAGGCAGAAAAGCCACAATGATAATGGCAACGACAATAGCAACTAACAACACACTAGTTTCAGTAATTTGGCGGGCAAGTAAGAAGCCGCTTAAAGCAATAAAGATTGGCTTCCATTGCTTTTGGTTTTTATATTGTTCATAAGCCAAAATAGCGAATAAACACGGTAAGGCAAAATCTAAATGAGGAATATAGTTTGCAGCTGAATCGCCGATCAGTACACCTACAATAGTGGAAAAAGTCCAATATGTTACGCACAATGTAGAGACTTTAAAAATCAGAGATTGCCTTTGTTCTTTTGGTAACGTAGATAATACCGCAAAGCCTTCGTCTGTTAGACCTGCGATAGAGACTATTCCTTTAAAACGAGATTTTGGCTTGTGTTCCATCATATTCAAAGTATAAAAACTAAAACGCAAGCTCATTAAAAGTGTACTTAGAAACACAGAAATTGCCCCAGCCCCCGACACAAAAAACGGAATTGCCGCATATTGTGCTGTGCCGGAAATCACGGTAAAGCACATTGCAATGGTGAACCAAGCAGGCATTCCTGCATTCGTTGCCAACATCCCGTAAGCCACTCCTGCGGCAAAATATCCCATAAAAATCGGCGTGGTTAATTTAATAGCGTATTTCCAACTATTTTCCATAACTAAAATTTAACATTAAGACAAAGATATTTATTATTCTGAATTTTTGCAAAATAGCAAGTTACTACAAGCGGTTATTTTACCCTCTACTTTTGCTTCTTCGGAGTCGTTGGTAAAACTAACGCTCAAACACAAACGTTTGTTACAAAAAATTGCCAGATAGCTGAAAGTCATTAGAATAATAGGCTAAATCAACATACTTTATGGCTATGGGTTATTTTCACCCATCTATTGAAATGCTAGACTTGCCAACCTTATCTATTAATATTCTTATAGGAAATGGAAGTGAAAAAATCATTAGCCTCTTTATTATCCGGCTTGTTGCTCTCCGGAGCATTATTTATAACACCTAACGTTCAAGCAGAAGGGCGTTTAACGGTTTATTGCTCGGTACAAAACAATGTTTGTGAAGATATGACCAAACAATTTTCGCAACAATATAATGTTGAAACGCAATTTATTCACGGTGGAACAGGCACGATTTTGGGTAAAGTAAAAGCTGAAGCCTCAAATCCACAAGCGGATATTTGGTATGGAGGCACTATTGAGCCGCATTTTCAAGCCGGTGAATTAGGTTTATTAGAAGAATATCGCTCGTCAAAACAAGTGGAAATTTTGCCGCAATTTAAATCCTTAGTGGAAAGCGAGCAAGGCAAATTTACTTCTATTGTCTATATGTTAGTTCTTGGATTTGGCGTAAATACGGAAAAATTAGCCAAGCTTGGGGTTGAAATGCCGAAAAAATGGGACGATTTACTCGACCCTCGTCTACAAGGTGAAGTCCAACTGCCTGACCCTCGCAGCTCTGGTACAACTTATACGTTAATGACCACTCTTTCCACGCTGTGGGGCGAAGAAAAAACCTTTGATTACTTGAAAAAATTGAATGCGAATATTTCACAATATGTCAAAAGTGCATTAGTAACCAGTAATCTGGCTCGAGGGGAAAGTGCAGTAACTGTCGGTTTTGTACATAGCTATGCCACTGAAAAGGAGAAAGGAGCACCGGTTGAAGCGGTTATTCCTGAAGGCAAAGTGGGGTATGCGTTAGGTGGCGTGAGTATTTTGAAAAACGCTCGTAACCTTGAAAATGCAAAGCTATTTATGGACTGGGTACTTTCCAAAGAAGCCCAAGAAATTCCGTGGAAAAAACACGGCGTTTACCAAACGCCAACTAATGTAAATGCCGAAGTAGCACCTCAATCAACCAAAGCGGATGCCCTTGAGTTTGTTGAAATTGATTATAAAAAAGCAGGTTCAAGCGAAGAAGGAAAACGCTTGGTAGATAAATGGTTAGCTGAAATCAAATTGGCTAAATAACCTTTGCAAAATTTTTAAAGAAAATAACCGCTTGTAAACGAAAATCCGCATCAGTGATGCGGATTTTTTCTTAGTGTAATTTCATTGTTGGACGTAGGAAGCGGTTAATCTGCCCCACTAAAACAATCAATCCTGTTTTAAAACAACCGTGTAATGCGACCTGATGCATTCGATATAGCGAAAGATATGCAAATCGAGCAATTTTGCCTTCAATAAACATATCACCACTGACTAAATTCCCCATTAAATTGCCAACTGTGCCAAATTTCGAGAATGAAAGTAACGAGCCTTTGTCATTAAATCTAAATGGCTTCAGCTCTTTTCCTTCAAGTAAAGCAACAATGTTTTTACCACATAAGGTTGCCATTTGATGGGCTGCTTGAGCTCGCGGTGGAATAGGTTTTCCATCTTGCATTAAGGCAGCACAATCACCAATCACAAAAACCGCATCATCAACGGTCGCTTGCAAGGTATCTTTAACCTGAATTTGGTTCAAACGGTTGGTTTCAAAGCCAAATTCACGCGTAATATCCGGAGCTTTCACACCTGCCGCCCAAACCATAATATCGGCTTCAATTTTCTCGCCTAATCGGGTCATCAAACCATCTTCACGAGCTTCCGTAATCATTGTGCCTAAACGCACTTCCACCCCAGCTTTTTTCAGCTCTTGGAATGCTGCAATTGAAATTCTTTCCGGCAAAGCAGGAATTAAGCGAGGACCAGCTTCAATTAAGGTAACTTTTAAACTGGCACGGTTTAACTTACCAAAACCATAAGAATTTAAGTTTCTCACAATATGATAAAGCTCGGCAGAAAGCTCAATGCCTGTTGCTCCACCGCCTACAATCGCAATTTTTACATCTTTATCTTCACTGTGAGAGAATTGTAAAAACAGTTCCATCATACGTTTTTGGAAATCTTTTGCCTGCTCTGAACCATCTAAGAAAATACAGTGTTCCGCCACGCCCTTCGTTCCGAAATCATTGGATTTACTGCCAATTGCAATCACTAATTTATCGTAACTGATATTACGCTCTTTTACTAATAATTGGTTTTGTGCATTATAAATAGGTGCAAGAGAGACTGATTTATTTTCTCTATCAACCGCAACTAATGTGCCTTGTTGAAATTCAAAGCCGTGATTTTTGGCGTGTGCACGGTAACTTAATGCATCAACCCCTTCATCTAGCGTGCCTGTGGCAACTTCGTGTAATAACGGTTTCCACAAGTGTGTAGCATTGCGATCAATTAAAATCACTTTTGCCTTTTGTTTACGTCCTAATTTGCGTCCAAGGTAGGTTGCAAGCTCTAAGCCGCCTGCCCCACCGCCGACAATGACGATAGTTTCCATAAAATGCTCCGAAAATTAACTAAATTAAAAATTGAAACTAAGGTGCATTGTAGGGAGTAAAAAAAGAATGTCTAGCTAAATTGCAACATTATTTTAACGTTCACTCCACAAAGTGAAGCGGAGCTTTACACAGACGGCAAATATAACTTCGTTTATCACGCATTACTGCATTGTGTCGGCGAAGAGAAAGTTGATGGGTTTGACAACTGCATTGGTAGGTAAATTGTTGTTGAACGCTTTGTGTGCTAAAACAGTGATAAATTTCTGCTGGCACACCGAGTACGGTTTCCATCATCATTTTCCACTCTTTGCCGTGTGATTGAACCCGCCCAAAGTGTTGATAAACCAAAATATGAGCAAGCTCGTGCGGCACAACTTGGCTGATAAACGCCTGCCCGTTTTCTTGTAACAACACAGGGTTGAATCTCACCTCATTGCGTTCCAAATAAGCAACACCTGCTTTTACCCCACGCACGTTATAATTCACAGTTGGTAGGGTAAAAGTTTTGTTGAAGTAACTATTTGCACGCTCTAAATCACGCTTTAACTGGCGTTGAACCTGCATTTTCAGTTGGCGAAAATCAGACATCAACGAGGGCAATCCATTGGCTGCCAAGATTTATCATAGCAGATATAAAGCTCATCTTTTCCACCACCTAAATAAACACCCTTAAGCTGCGGATTATTCACTCTCACCCATTTAAATAGCTCAGATTTTGGCATATCAACGTCAGGCAATGTAAGTTCATTAAAGAGGGATTTCTGTTTAGCAAAATAAGCATCAGCTTGATTGAACGCACAAGCTCCGTGCTTTTCCCACTCACCTTGTAAAAGTGTTGCACCCGGCGATTCCGGAAGATATTTTTTAATCGTTTCTTCTTCTACCTTTGGCAAATCGCCTTGACAATAACGAGGGTGATCTTCAATCCGACTGGCATTTCCACTCTGTGGCCATAAACCGTGAATTACCCAACCAAATTTTTTCTCCCCATCACACTGATATTTCAAATGTTGCGGCACTTTGCCATTATTATTGCGTTTTTGTTTTTGGCAAAACGCCGGTGACCATGAAAGAGCCAAGGTGTAATAATCGGTATCCACAATATTTTGCTTCAAGCGATCATTTTTCATTTTCACATCATAATCGCCCAGCAAAGAAGATGGGAAATTTTGTTGCGTTATATTTGGCTGATCTTTTTTATCCGAAAAAAGAAAAAATAGCAAAATAGCTGCCAGTAAAACCGCAGCAATAAGAGAGAATAGTTTTTTCTGGTTCATCAAGATATCTATTTAAGTAACAAGAATGGAATAAGTATAGAGGATAAGTAGCTACAAGCGGTAATATTTTATGAAAAAATTACCGCTTGTCATTCAAAGAAAAGATTAGCTGCTATTGCCAGAATTTCTTCTTAGAGGTTTGCCCTATTCCCGGATTAAAACTGTTGGTAGGATCAAGTTGTTTATAGAATTTTCGTAATTCTGGCTTAGCTTCATATAAATGCCCGACATTATGCTCTGCCGGATATTGTGCACCTCTTATATCAAGCAATTTTAGCATCTCGTGCTCCAAATTCAGACAATCTACTCCTTTTTTCACAATATAGTCTTGATGGAAAACGTGGCACATAAAATGCCCATAATAAAGTTTATGGATAATTTTAGAATCAACTTCCGCTGGAAGTTTCTCAAACCAATCTGCATCATTACGACGTAAAGCTACATCTAATGCCACAATATCTTCAACCTCTTTAGAATGGATTGCTCTATAACGTATCGCTGCCGAAGCAACGGCAAAACGGTGTAACATAGCTGCTTGAGTTTCTACTGCATCGCACTCAAAGTAATTGCCTCTATCTGAGTTTGCAAAGTAATTTTTTAAAAAATCTCGTGCTTCTTGCACACCTTTTCCACCCATCTTAATGATAAGATGATGTTCATATTGATCGCGATATTGCCACAATTTCTTTGGTAAATGTTCAGGTAAAATTTTACTAATTGATTGCAATAATTTATCACTCAAATCTGCAGGTAAAAAACTCATTTTCTTAGCCAAACGATCTACTTTCGCTTTTGCTGAGAAAAGTTTTGGCAACCAATGCGTGCCAAATTTTTTAATCACCCAGAAGGTGTCTTTTCCATAATTTGCAGCAATATCAAAGGCATCACGATGAATATATTCACCTGAAATAGGCAATGATTCAAATTGCCCTAACATCGCACGTCGCACATCGTTAAGTACATCGGTTTGATTTGTCCCAAGATAGAACACCACAGTCTCTTTTTCTAATGGGAAAGTATCTAATCTCACTGCAAAAATAGCGAGTTTCCCTGCTGAACCTGATGCTTCATAATGGCGAGCAGGATCAGCATTAAAACGAGCCGGTGAATCTGCATCAACTTGACGAACGTGATGACAATAGCTGTGATCATGACCTCTTCCACACTCATTTTGAATATCTTTTCGTTGATAACGACTTTCTTGTAAATTCGTTAAAATTTCTTCTGGTGTATCGCCTAAATCTATCCCCAAATGATTTTTTAACTCTAGCTCACCTTGCTCATTTAATTGTGCATAAAGTGCCATTTCTGTATATGCCGGACCTCGTTGAACTAAAGCACCGCCTGAATTATTACATACGCCACCAATAACAGAAGCTCCAATGCAAGATGAGCCGATTACTGAATGCGGTTCACGCCCATATTTTTTAAGTAAAATTTCCAATTCATTTAACGTTGAACCGGGTAAACAAACCACTTGTTCAGCTTGATTAATCAATTGAATACCGTCAATACGCATTGCATTTATAATAACAATATCTCTATCATAATCATTGCCACTTGGTGTTGAACCGCCTGTTAGACCTGTATTTGCAGCTTGATTGATGACAATCACATCTGCCGCTACACAAGCTTTTACTATATACCAAAACTCCAGTAATGTAGCAGGGCGAACAACAGCTAATGCATTACCTGTGCCAAAACGATAACCGGAACGGTATTCCTCATTTTTTAATGGATCAGTAATGATGTATTTTTCACCGACAATTCTTGTTAATTCTGAAATTAGTTGCTGAGAGGTCATTCTGTTACTCCTTTGTAATAAAAATAAAACAATTGTAAAAATTTTAACAAAAAAGACCGCTTGTTTTTGTGAATTAGCTCACAAATTTGTAAACTTTTAATAAATAATGGATTAACACTTAAATATCTTGCAAACGTTGTTTTTGTTTACCTTGTTCATCAAAATTATCTGGATTTAACCAAGCCTCAAAGCGTTTCTTAATAGTTTTCCATTCAGAATCTAACATCGAATACCAAGCGGTATCCCGATTTCTGTGATGATAAACCTGAGCTTGTCGAAAAATCCCTTCAAAGGTAAAGCCTAAACGTTCAGCAGCTCGACGACTTCGCTCATTTAAACTGTCGCATTTCCATTCATAACGCCGATATTTCAACTCTTCAAATACATAACAGGCTAACAAATATTGAGCTTCCGTAGCAATTCGTGAACGTTGTAGCTGTGAAGAATAAATCACAGCTCCTACCTCAATAACTCGGTTTGCAGGATCAATTCGCATTAAACTAAATGTTCCAATTGCTCGCTGGGTTTGCTTATCCATAATAACCAATAAATAAGGATCGCTTGCTTGTTCTTGCTGCTTTAAAAATTCAGAGAATGTATTTTTATCCCCAAAAGGTCCAAAAAAAGCAGGTAAATATGTCCAATTCTTAAGTTCTGAATCTGTACCGTAAACACGCCATAAATCATCAAAATGGCGAGAGCTATTCAACCTTTCTAAATAGCAATACTTCCCTTCTACATATTGTAGTGATGGCACTTCGCCAGCTGAAAAATGACTAACTTCTTCGCCAATTAGTTGATTAAATTGATTTTTTCTCATTGTTGCCTCTTGTAAAAAATAACGAAAATCAGGCCGCTTGCAAGCCGAGCCTAATCCATTTTATCAGCTCATCAGATTCTTCGATCGCTAACTCAGGTATAGACCAATAGTGCATTTTTTGCACTTTCCCTTTTGCAAAATAGCTAAATTGCTCTGCATTTTCTGCCAAGAAAAGGGGTAAAGTTTCTATTTTGGTTTTTACAAAAATACGATAATCTTTGCTGATAATTGCCACAATTTTATCGTTATAAAACAAGCAATATGTACCAAACATTTTTTTCGCTCGCAAACCTGAAATGGACGAGAGTTGATCTAACAAAAAATGAACAAATTCCGTATCAGCCATAGTTGCTCCTATGAAGATAAATTCAGGTTATAATACACAAATTACAGGGGGAATGATATGAAAGTCGGATTAGTGCTTGAAGGTGGCGGTTTGCGGGGAATTTTTACCGCAGGCGTATTAGATGTATTTTTAGATGAAAATATTCATATAGACGGTGCAATCGGGGTTTCTGCCGGAGCACTGTTCGGTGTGAATTTTCCGTCTAAACAAAAAGGCAGAGCATTACGATATAACAAAAAATATGCTAAAGATAAGCTTTATATGGGGATTCACAGCTTACTCACTACAGGTAATATTGTGAATCGTGATTTTGCCTATTATGAACTACCAACTACACTTGACCCATTCGATCAAAAAGCCTTTGAACAATCCGGAATGGATTTTTGGGTAACGGTAACCAATGTGGAAACAGGCGAGCCTGAATATATTAAAATCACCAATGCTTTTGAGCAGATGGAGGCTTTTCGAGCCACTTCTTCAATGCCGATTGTTTCAAAAATTGTGGAAATTGAGGGAAAAAAATATTTAGACGGCGGCGTTTCAGATAGCATTCCGGTGCAGAAATTTATTGAGATGGGCTACGATAAAATTATCGTTATTCTTACTCGTCCGCTGGAATACCGCAAGCAACCAAGCTCAATGTGGCTTTTCAAACTTTTCTATAGAAAATACCCAAAATTAATCGAACGTTGGGCAAATCGCTATGCAGAATACAATCAAGCGGTTGAGCAGGTTATTGAACTTAATGAAAAGCAACAAATTTTCGTTATTCGCCCAAGTAAGACGCTTAAAATAGGTCGCTTAGAAAAAGATGTGAATAAAATACAAGCAATGTACGATTTGGGTGTGGAAGATGCAAAAAATGCGTTAGTCAGGTTAAAGTCTTATTTAGCAAAATAACCAAATTCTATTTGCCTAAAACGTTCAAAAAATATATTATAGACGTCTAGATGGAAATACTTCCAAACAAAATTTCAACAAGAGGTTCGTATTTGTAAATTTTTTACAACAAACGCTTGCGTTTGAACGTTGGCTTTGCCAACGGCTCCGAAGGAGCGAGCGTAGCGAGTAAAAAAGACCGCTTGTTATTATTTATTATCCGATATTTAAGATAGAGAGGAATACAATGGCAATTAATTTATTTACTTCTGAGTCCGTTTCAGAAGGGCATCCGGATAAAATCGCAGACCAAATTTCAGATGCGGTATTAGATGAAATCTTAAAACAAGACCCGAAAGCACGTGTGGCGTGTGAAACTTACGTTAAAACAGGTATGGCATTAGTAGGCGGTGAAATTACCACTTCTGCGTGGGTTGATATTGAAAACTTAACCCGCCAAGTGATTTGCGATATTGGCTATACCCACTCTGATATGGGGTTTGATGCTCACTCTTGTGCGGTATTAAATGCTATCGGAAAACAATCACCGGATATCAATCAAGGCGTAGATAGAGCTGATCCGTTAGAGCAAGGTGCAGGCGACCAAGGGATTATGTTTGGCTACGCAACCAACGAAACCGAAGTGTTAATGCCGGCTCCGATTACTTACGCTCATCGCTTAATGGAACAACAAGCGAAAGTACGCAAATCAGGTAAATTAGATTGGTTACGTCCTGATGCAAAAAGCCAATTAACCTTCGCTTACGAAAACAACAAAATCGTGGGCATTGATGCTGTAGTGCTTTCTACCCAACACGCTGAGCATATTTCACAAAAAGATTTGATTGAAGGTGTGATGGAAGAAATTATCAAGCCGGTATTACCAAGCGAATGGCTAAGCCAAAATACCAAATATTTCATTAACCCGACAGGTCGCTTTGTAATTGGTGGTCCAATGGGCGATTGTGGTTTAACCGGTCGTAAAATTATTGTTGATACTTACGGTGGTGCAGCTCGTCACGGCGGTGGTGCTTTCTCAGGTAAAGACCCATCAAAAGTGGATCGTTCCGCAGCTTATGCCGCTCGTTATGTAGCGAAAAACATTGTCGCCGCTGGTTTAGCTGATCGTTGTGAAATCCAACTTTCTTATGCAATCGGTGTGGCAGACCCAACCTCAATTATGGTAGAAACTTTCGGCACAGGTAAAGTAAGTAACGAAACTTTAGTTAAATTAATCTACCAAAACTTTGACTTACGCCCTTACGGTTTAATCAAGATGTTAGATTTAATTAAGCCGATCTATCGTGAAACCGCTGCTTACGGTCATTTCGGTCGTGAACACTTCCCTTGGGAACAAACAGATAAGGCAGAAGCATTAAGAGCTGGAGCAGGTTTATAATAAAAAGCCCTAAGTTTTTATAAAACTTAGGGCTTAATTTTTACTTAACAAGCGGCTAATTTTAGCATTTATTTTGCAAATTAGTTGATTTCAACCTGTTCGCTACCATTGCCTAAATCTTCGATTTTACCGATGATCCACGCATTTTCGCCGTTCTCTTTTAATACAGCTAAGGCTTTTTCTACATCAGCAGCAGGTAGTGCAATCACCATACCCACGCCGCAGTTGAAGGTGCGATACATTTCATAGCGGCTGATGTTACCTTTTTCTTGTAACCATTTGAAGGCTGCAGGCCATTGCCAACTTGATTCGTCAATCACTGCTTTGGCAGATTCAGGTAATACACGCGGAATATTTTCCCAGAAACCACCACCGGTTAAGTGAGCGATAGCGTGAACATCTACTTCTTCCACTAATTTTAAAATCGATTTTACATAAATTTTGGTTGGTGCAAGTAAATGTTCGCTTAATAATTTACCGTCTAACACATCTTTCGCGGGATTAGCACCGCTAACCTCAATAACTTTACGGATCAATGAATAGCCGTTTGAATGTGGACCACTTGAGCCTAATGCGATTAATACATCGCCAGTTTTCACTGCTGAGCCGTCAATGATTTTTGATTTTTCTACCACACCGACACAGAAACCGGCTAGGTCGTAGTCGCCCTCGTGGTACATTCCCGGCATTTCCGCTGTTTCACCACCTACTAATGCACAACCTGAAATTTCACAGCCGTCTGCAATGCCTTTAACCACTGCTGCTGCAACATCAACATCTAATTTACCGGTAGCGTAGTAGTCTAAGAAGAATAGCGGTTCTGCACCTTGAACAACTAAGTCGTTCACACACATTGCCACTAAATCTTGACCGATAGTATCGTGTTTGTTGAGGTCAATGGCTAAACGTAATTTTGTGCCCACTCCGTCTGTGCCTGATACTAAAATCGGCTCTTTATATTTAGTTGGCAAAGCACATAAAGCACCAAAACCACCTAAACCACCTAACACTTCCGGGCGGCGGGTACGTTTCACATCGCCTTTAATACGTTCTACTAATTCATTACCTGCGTGAATATCAACGCCTGCATCTTTGTAACTAAGTTGTGTGCTCACTTTAACCTCAACAGTAACATATGAATAAAAAACGGCGATATTATACCACCAAGCAAACGTTTGCGGTATGATAATTTTGAAAGAAACGACTAAATTTTCTTAAAAAGAAAACCCTGTTTTGGCATTAACACGAAAACAGGGTTTCAAATTAATATTAATATAAAATTTAATGAATAAATACAAAATAAACGACCGCAGCGACAACAAAACGGTAGATTGCAAACGGAATAAATGAGATTTTTTTAATCAAGTTTAGGAAGGTTTTAATCGCAATTAATGCCACAACAAACGCAGTTACAAAACCCACCGCAAATAACGGTAAATCATTTACGGTCAAGAAATCCATACTCTTATACAGATCTAAAACAGTCGCACCCATCATCATTGGTACGGCTAAAATAAATGAAAATTCTGCCGCCGCTTGACGACCAACGCCCATTAATAAACCGCCTGAAATCGTTGCCCCTGAGCGAGAAAAGCCCGGATATAATGCACAGCATTGGAATAAACCAATCACAAAAGCCTGTTTATAGCTCATTTTATCAACGGTTTCAGCCGTAACCGTTGGGCGGAATTTTTCAGCAATAATCAATAAAATACCGCCAACAATTAACGCATACATTACATTTTGCGGATTAAACAGTGATTTAATATCTTTGTGGAAAATTAGACCTAAGGCTACCGCAGGAATCATTCCGAGTAAAATATGAATTAAACTTAAGCGTGGTTGGCTAAAATCAGGCTTTTGACCGAAATGAATGCCGATTAAGCCGAATAATTTACGCCAGAACATAACTACAACCGCTAAAATTGAGCCGAGCTGAATCACTACCTCAAAAGAAGCTGCTTTTTCGCCTTCAAAGCCTAATAAATGACCTACAATAATCATATGACCTGTGGAAGATACAGGTAAAAATTCTGTTAAACCTTCCACCACACCTAAAATAAACGCAATAACTAACTCAGACATAGTTTCCTCAAAATGAACGTTAAAAAATAGCGACGCATTATAGCATTTTACGCATAAAAATATAGCAAATCCCGAGTAGTTCGGGATTTGCTATTCGCAAAAAATTTTCTTTTTTTGACCGCTTGTAACTGATATTAAGCCACCTTTTTCGCTAACATTGTTGCAAAACGCAGTTGAATACGGTTGCCGAATTCGTCTGTTTTATGTAAATGTCCCAAATCTTCGTTATATTTTACCAGCTCCCAATCTTTGTAATAATTTGCCAGCTCACCTTCAGTGAAGGTAAAAGAGAACGGCATTGGGCAAGGGTAATCATCAGTACTCATTGCACAGACAATAAGATTGTAGCCACCGACTTTAGTATTTTTCTGCATATTTTCAATAATCGCAGGAATTCGTTCACGGTTTAAGAACATCATTACTACAGTGGAAATAACAAGATCATATTCACCATTTTGGTTGCCAATTGTTGCCTCATTAATATCATAAATGCCGGCGGTAATATTTTTAGCTTGCTCTTTTTCAATCATATAGTTGAGGAAATCTATACTCTCTTGGTTATGATCGACTGCTGTTACATCAAAGCCCAACAAATTAAGGTAGAGTGAGTTACGTCCACGCCCGCAGCCTAAATCGAGGGCTTTTCCGCCTTTAATGTAATTGACCGCATTCAACACTTCGGAGTGTGTAGTGGTAAGATTATATTTTTTCGCAAAATAGTCTTCAGGTTTGCAATAAAAGGAAAGTTGGCACTCTAAATCATCAGATAAGGCTTCCACCTTGTGCCATAATTGTGGTTCAACCATTGGACGTTGGTTATTGGCATCAAAAATATCTTCTTTAATCACATCACCTTCTTCAGTTAATTCATAGTATTTGAGCGAGCCTTTTAGAATGGTTAGTTTCGCCCAAGTGCCAACTTTGGTATTGTGTTTTTCTTGAAACATTTGTGGAAGAGTATCTTTTTTCCACACCGGCATTTGTTTATAGCAAATTAAGTTTTCCATTGCGTTTTCCTTTGTTATTAACATAAACGCTGAAATTTTATCACTTTTAAATTGCAGGCAATAAAAAATCCGACTAAAAAAGTCGGATTTGATCAAATTTAGGTGAAATATATTTTATTAATCAATGCTTATACTTCTAAATTGACGAGCAAAATAGACTAAACTGTGATTTGGCTCTACATCAATGTGGCTCACTTCCACCACAAAAATAGTATGCGTTCCCACTGCGTGAGTATCGACAATATTTCCTTGTAAAGCAGAAATTGCACTGCGTAGCACAGGCTGATCATCGAAGCCGTTATCCCAAATATTCCAGCTAAAACGTTCTTCCATTGTGCTTTCAAGTATTGCAGCGAAATGTTTGGCAAGATCTTCCTGCTCGTGGCTTAATACATTAATACAAACCTTGCCGTTTTGTTTGATAATATCGTGAACGTGGCTGTTTTTATTAATGCAAAAAAGTACCGTTGGAGGAGCATCTGTTACCGAGCTTACCGAAGAAACGGTAAGCCCTGCTTTACCTGCGATACCGTTGGTGGTAACAATACTGACCGCTGATGATAAATGTGCCATTGCTTCACGAAATTGTAGTGAAGCCTCAATGGGTTGAGAAGTATCGATGTTCGACATATTTTTCCTTATTATTCTTTCCAAACAACGTGATATTCACGATTTTCTTCATCGTGAGAAATTAAAAAACGGGCGAATACATCGTCCATTTCATCTTGCTCGTTCACTAAACCGACCCAAACCTCCGCGAATGCCTCCGGGTCAATTAATGTACCGATTTCTTGATCCCAATCATCACGAGTTTCAACCATTTCGACCGCTCCACGCTCTTCAAATTGGAGATTGAATAGTAAAATATCCGCAGGATCTAAATTCTCCCCTGCCATTTCTAAGAAAATATCGTAAGCAATATCAATTGCTTCATCAGGTGTTAATTTTTTCATACTTTTTATTCTAATTGTATTGTTACAAAAATGTTATATAGATAAGTTTTATTCTATATCCTTTAGTTATAAAAAACAAAAGTTTATGCTTGGATTAGACGACTTACCACCATTCCTGCCGTTTTTTCTTTTAAAATTTGCCAGCCTTCGAGTAAATTTAATGGAGCGTGGTTTTTCTCCGTTTCCACATATAAAATCGCATTTTCTGCTAACCAATGATTTTCAACTAACAATTTTAGCACTTGTGGTACAAGATTTTGATGAAAAGGTGGATCGATAAATACAATATCAAACTGTTCACTACTGTTTTTTTGCGACAAATATTGCAAGGTGTCGGTATGAATGACCGAACCATTGTCTGTTTTTAAGGTTTGCAGGTTTTTCTTCAATAGATTAGCCGCATTTGCAAATTTTTCCAAAAAAACGACCGCTTGTGCTTGGCGAGAGAGAGCCTCGAAACCCAGTGAGCCACTGCCGGCAAAACAATCCAGACAGCGTGAGTGAGCAATATCGTGCATTAACCAATTAAACAACGTTTCTTTCACACGATCTGTAGTTGGGCGTAGCCCTTCTGCATTCAATACCGGTAATTTTCTACCTCGCCAAAGTCCGGCAATAATACGCACTTCCCCCATTTGGTGGCTGGATTGCGGAGAATTTCGATTTTTTTTCATACTCACTAAAGGAAAATAAAGGATTTTTTGATAAACTATATAAGTTTAGTCTATTTTCAGTATAAATGAGAGAAAAATATGTCAGAAAAGAAAAAAGGTTTTTGGTCTTGGCTTGGATTTGGTAAGAAAGAAGAAGCAAAGCAGGAAGAAGTTCAACAAGAGGTTATTCGATCAGAAGAGCCTGTCATTATTGAACCGGAAGCCGAGAAATCGTTTTCTGAAAAATTAGATGATCTGGAAGATAAAATTGAAGAAAAGGTAGATCATCTAGAAGATTACTTTGAGGAAAAAGAAGAACAGCTTGAACAAAAGTTTGAGGAAATTGAGGATAAATTCGAGCAAAAAGTTGAGGATATCAAAGAGTTTGTTGAAGAAAAAGTTGAAGATGTAAAAGAGTTCTTTGATGATGTTGAAGACAAAATCGAACAAACATTTGAGGAAGAAAAAGGCGAACAAGCGGTCGAAAATCTGCAAAATATTGCAACTGAGCAGTTAGATCTCAACGAACAGGAACAAGTTACTTACCAAGTAGAAGAAACGGTAGTTGAGGAAGTTGCTGCAACTGAATTAGTGAATGATGTTCAAGACGCAGTTGAAGAGCCTACTATTCAAGATGAATACCAAGAAAAACCAAGTCAAGGTGGTTTCTTTAGCCGTTTAATTCAGGGCTTAATTAAAACCAAACAGAACATTGGCTCGGGTTTCCGTAACTTCTTTAGTGGCAAGAAAATTGATGATGAATTATTTGAAGAGCTAGAAGAACAATTGCTTGTGGCGGATTTAGGTATGCCGACCACGCAAAAAATCATCAATAATTTAACGCAACACGCCACTAAAAAGCAGCTAAAAGATGCTGATTTACTCTATCAACAATTAAAAATTGAGTTAGGTGAGGTATTAAAACCTGTGGCTCAACCACTAGTGCTTGAAGAGAAAAAACCGTATGTGATTTTAATGGTTGGCGTGAATGGTGTGGGTAAAACCACAACTATCGGAAAACTTGCCCGTAAATTCCAAAATGAAGGGAAATCGGTGATGTTAGCAGCAGGGGATACTTTCCGTGCAGCAGCAGTAGAGCAACTTCAGGTGTGGGGTGAGCGAAATAACATTCCTGTTGTGGCACAAAGTACGGGCTCAGATTCTGCCTCAGTTATTTTTGATGCAATGCAATCTGCTGCGGCAAAAGGGATTGATGTATTAATTGCAGATACCGCAGGCAGATTACAAAACAAAAATAACTTAATGGACGAGTTGAAAAAAATCGTGCGTGTAATGAAAAAATATGATGAGACCGCACCGCACGAAATTATGCTTACCCTTGATGCAGGCACAGGGCAGAATGCGATCAACCAAGCAAAACTGTTTAATGAGGCGGTTGGTTTAACAGGCATTACATTAACCAAATTAGATGGTACGGCAAAAGGTGGAGTAATTTTTGCGATTGCAGATCAATTCAATATTCCTATCCGTTTTATCGGTGTTGGCGAGAAAATTGAAGATTTACGTCCGTTTAACGCAGAAGAATTTATTGAAGCCTTATTTAGCCACGAGGACGAACACAATGATTAAATTTACCAATGTGAACAAGGTTTACAAAGGCGGTAAACCAGCTTTACAAGGCATTGATTTTCATCTGCCCGCAGGTGGAATGGCGTATATTACCGGGCATTCCGGTGCGGGTAAAAGTACGCTTTTAAAATTAATTATGGGGATTGAGCGTGCCAATGGTGGGCAAATTTTGTTTAACGGGCACGATATTACCCGACTTTCTCATCACGAGTTGCCGTTTTTACGTCGCCAAATTGGTATGGTGCATCAAGATTATCGTTTATTAACCGATAGAACCATTTTAGACAATGTTGCCCTTCCATTAATTATTTTGGGTATGAACCAAGCTATTGTGGAGCGTGAAGCCCGCATTGCTCTTGAGCGGGTTGGGCTTGCGGATAAAGCCAATTACCTGCCATTACACCTTTCAGGTGGTGAACAACAACGGGTAGATATAGCCAGAGCTATTGTCCATCGCCCAATTCTTTTATTGGCTGACGAGCCGACAGGGAATTTAGATGAAAAGCTGTCGTTTGAAATTTTCCGCTTATTCGAGGAATTTAACCAAGCTGGCACAACGGTGCTGATTGCTACGCACGATACTAATATCATCTCAAAACGTCCAAAACCGTGTTTGGTGTTGGAACAAGGGCATCTTAAATTTTAAGGGAATATTATGATTCGTTCATTTAACAAATTAGGTGCTCAAACCAGCTACTCTTTACGAGCGGTTTGGCAAGATTTAATGCAACGCAAACTTGGCACATTTTTAACCATATTAGTGATTGCGGTTTCACTCACGATTCCAACGGTAAGTTATTTACTATGGAAAAATACACACACTGCAGCAACGCAGTTTTATCCGGAGCCACAACTTACAGTTTATCTGCACAAAAACTTGGCTGAACACGATGTGAATACGGTGGTTGATCGTATTCGAGCTTATGAATCGGATAAAATTGATTCATTTAATTATATTTCTCGCCAGCAGAGTTTAGAAGAGTTCCGTTCTTGGACCAGTTTTGGTGAAGCGTTAGATATTTTAGATGAAAATCCATTGCCAGCAGTGGTTACCTTAAAACCCAAGGCGAATTTCAATAATGCTGATGCAATGGTTGAGCTACGCAATGGCTTACAACAAATCAAAGGCGTACAGGAAGTTCGTTTAGATAATGGCTGGTTAGAAAAATTAACTGCCTTAACTTGGCTCATTGCACGGATTGCGATTGTATGTACATTACTGATGCTATTAGCAGTCTTTTTAGTGATTGGAAACAGTGTAAGAACTGATGTGGCGAACAGCAAAGCTGCAATTGAAGTTCAGCAAATTCTAGGGGCAACCGATCACTTTATTGCTCGCCCGTTCCTCTATACAGGAATGATTTACGGCTTTTTCGGTAGTCTTTTGGCGGTACTGTTTAGTGCGGTAACTATTAGTTACTTTACGGGCATTGTGAAATATGTCACCGATATGTTCACCGTTCAATTTGAATTAAAAAGCTTAAATTTTAGCGAAGCCTTTTTCTTAATTGTGCTTTGCATATTTATCGGTTGGCTGTCGGCAAAAGTAGCGACAATGCGAAATATTTTCAGAATTGGTAGCCGATAATCTCTTTTAAATAAAAAGCGGTCTATGTTATTCAATTTGTAAAATAATGAATAACATAGACCGCTTGTTATTTCTATTCCAATACCATTAAGCCCGGCAAGGTGGCAAAACTTTGGTCTTTAACGGTATCGTGGAAATCATCTAGGTAGGCAAGGGCAGAATCTGCTTCACGAATTGCTCCGTAGAGATTGCTATATAAACCTTGCTGAGTGATTTTGCGTGCTACCACATAACCTCTATCCAAATAAGGCTTAACCGCCCAATAAGGTAGTGCTGCTACTCCTCGACGGCTCGCAACAAGCTGAATGATGGCAATGGTTAATTCGCTATTACGACGAGTAACTTTAATACCGGCAGGGTTTAGCACTTTACGCAATAAATCCAACATATCATCAGGTACAGGGTATGTGATGAGAGTTTCATCTTTGAAATCTTCTGCTTCCCACACATCTTTTGCTACAAGTGGGTGATCTTTCGAGCAAATTCCCACCATTTCATAAGAAAATAGTGGCTTACAAATAATACTAGAGTTCTCTTCAACCTCAGACACAATTGCCAAATCCGCCCTATGGCTTAATAATAGTCCTACAGTATCGGTATGGAAGCCCGATACAATATCTAATTCCACTAACGGCCAGTGGTGGCGAAATGTATCCATTGCGGGCATTAACCAGTCAAAACAAGTATGACATTCCACCGCAACACGTACTTCTCCCACTTCGCCTTGTTTTACACGAGCTAAATCAAGCTCAGCCTCAATAACTTGCGGCAAAATATCATAGGCAAGTTTAATTAGGCGTTCTCCCGCTTGAGTGAATCGAATAGGTGAGCTTTTACGTTCAAAGAGGGTAAGATCATACTGATCTTCTAATAGTTTAATTTGATGTGAAAGGGCTGATTGGGTTAAATGAACACGCTTTGCAGCCAAAGATACGCTTCCGCTTTCTTTTAAAGCAACTAATGTTCGTAAATGGCGGATTTCGAGGAAAATGGGTTTCATAATTTATTCATCTAAAAGTGAAAAAAGATGAAAATAATTATAACAAACAAGCGGTCAAATTCTGTAAAAAATTTACAAAATCTGACCGCTTGCAAGTATTATGAGAACAAATTATTTAGTTAGTTGAACTAAAATACGGCGAACAGGCTCTGCTGCACCCCATAATAATTGGTCGCCTACAGTGAATGCCGCTAAATATTCACCGCCCATCGCTAATTTACGTAAACGACCAACCGGTACGCTTAATGTGCCGGTTACTTTAGCTGGTGTTAATTCACGTAATGTGGTTTCTTTGTCGTTTGGAATGACTTTCACCCATTCGTTATGAGCCGCGATAATTTGTTCGATTTCTGCTAATGGAATATCTTTTTTGAGCTTGATGGTGAACGCTTGGCTGTGGCAGCGTAACGCACCGATACGCACGCATAAACCATCAACAGGAATTGGATTTTCGCTTAAACCTAAAATTTTATTGGTTTCCGCATAACCTTTCCACTCTTCTTTGGTTTGTCCTGTTTCTGGGAGTAATTTGTCGATCCAAGGAATTAAGCTACCACCTAATGCTGCACC
This sequence comes from Mannheimia bovis, assembly GCF_014541205.1. Classification (NCBI taxonomy): domain Bacteria; kingdom Pseudomonadati; phylum Pseudomonadota; class Gammaproteobacteria; order Pasteurellales; family Pasteurellaceae; genus Mannheimia; species Mannheimia bovis. The sequence continues at coordinate 2,010,260 of NZ_CP061280.1, forward strand.
GAAGTTTTCGGTTGGGAAATCGTCTGCACGCATTTTTGCGGTAACTTTGCGTTCAATATCTAAAATAGAAGAGGCAGGATTTGCTAATTCAGCTTTTACGCTATCTTCCAATTCGCCCATTTGTGAAAGTAATTCACGCATATTTTTCGCACCAGCACCTGAAGCTGCTTGGTAAGTTGCAACAGAAACCCATTCCACCAAATCTTTCTCGAATAAGCCACCAATTGCCATTAACATCAAGCTTACTGTACAGTTACCACCTACGAAAGTTTTGATACCGTTTTTCAAACCTTCTGAAATAACGTGTTGGTTTACAGGGTCTAATACGATAATTGCATCATCTTTCATACGAAGTGCAGAGGCAGCATCAATCCAATAGCCGTTCCAGCCACTTTCTTTTAATTTTGGATAGACTTCGTTGGTATAATCACCACCTTGACAGGTTACGATGATGTCTAATTTTTTTAATTCTTCAATATCAAAGGCGTTTTTTAATTCGCCGGCATCTTTACCGCCAAACACAGGGGCTTTTTGACCCGCCTGTGAAGTGGTGAAGAAAATTGGATTGATGTTAGCAAAGTTGTTTTCTTCAACCATACGGTCCATTAATACTGAACCCACCATTCCACGCCAGCCGATAAAACCTACATTTTGCATTATGTTTGCTCCTAAAATAATTGTTATAAATAATTGTGAATAAATACAGGATTTTCATTGAAAAATCAATGTTTTTTATTTATTTGCAAAACTTTGACAAAATTTGACCGCTACGAGTAAAATGGGTTGCCAATTATGGCTTATCTATGAAATAAGGAAAGTTTTATGAAAATGAAAACAGCATTAGCAATTGCATTAGGTTCTTTATTCAGCTTTTCAGCAACAGCCGCAGAACCGGCAAAGATTGTTGTCAATATTCAGCAATTAGATGTAGAAAAAGGCAACAAAGATATTGGTACGGTAGAGATTACCGAATCTAAATACGGCTTGGTATTTACGCCAAATCTAAAAGATTTAACAGAAGGTTTGCACGGCTTCCATATTCACGAAAATCCAAGTTGTGATGCAAAAGAAAAAGATGGCAAACTTACCGCAGGTTTAGCCGCCGGTGGACACTGGAATCCGCATAAAGCACCACATCACGGCTTCCCGTGGTCTGATGAGGCTCATTTAGGTGACTTACCCGCATTAACTGTTTTACACGATGGTACAGCAACTAATCCTGTATTAGCTCCTCGCTTGAAAAAATTAGATGAAATTAAAGGTCGCTCACTGATGATTCACGCCGGCGGAGATAACCACTCAGATCATCCGGCACCTCTTGGCGGTGGTGGTCCTCGTATGGCGTGCGGTGTAATTAGATAAAGGTAATATCTAAAATCATAGGCTATATACTGGTTATATAGCCTCTTTTTTATGGTTGATTATCGCACCAAGTAACCATTATTTTTTCTAATCCGAAAGCCCAATTTATATCCTAGTTCTCTATTCAGAAATTTGATGCAGATCACATTCTTTATTACTTAAAATAGGTATTATTCAAGAATAACCTACCACAATCTATTTTAAGGAGATGAATATGGCAAATGTAAGAATTGAACACGATTTATTAGGCGAAAGAGAAGTGCCGAATGAGGCTTATTGGGGTATTCACACATTAAGAGCGATTGAGAATTTTAATATTTCAAATGTTACTATTTCTGATGTGCCTGAATTTGTGCGTGGTATGGTAATGGTTAAAAAAGCTACTGCATTAGCAAATGGCGAGTTAGGTGCAATTCCAAAAAAAGTTGCCAATGCAATTGTTGAGGCTTGTGATGAAGTATTAGTAAAAGGTAGATGCTTAGACCAATTCCCATCTGATGTTTATCAAGGTGGTGCAGGCACATCTGTCAATATGAATACCAATGAAGTTATTGCCAATCTTGCGTTAGAAATTTTAGGCGAAGAAAAAGGGAAATACGATATAATCAACCCAATGGATCATGTTAATGCCAGCCAATCCACTAACGATGCTTACCCAACAGGTTTCCGTATCGCCGTTTACAATAGCATTATTAAATTAATTGATAAAATCACTTATCTAAAAACTGCCTTCGACAACAAAGCTACCGAATTTGCTGATGTATTAAAAATGGGGCGAACTCAGCTACAAGATGCTGTACCAATGACACTCGGTCAAGAGTTTAAGGCATTCGCCGTATTATTAGATGAAGAAGTACGTAATCTGAAAAAAACAGCAGCTTTATTGCTTGAGGTGAATTTAGGGGCAACTGCCATCGGCACAGGTTTAAACACGCCTGAAGGTTATTCTGAATTAGCTGTAAAATATTTATCTGAAGTAACTGAATTGCCTTGCGTACTGTCTGAAAACTTAATTGAAGCAACTTCAGACTGCGGTGCTTATGTAATGGTTCACGGTGCATTAAAACGCACAGCAGTCAAACTTTCTAAAGTGTGTAACGACTTACGCTTACTTTCATCAGGTCCACGTGCGGGTTTAAACGAAATCAACCTGCCGGAACTTCAAGCCGGTTCTTCTATTATGCCGGCAAAAGTAAACCCTGTTGTGCCGGAAGTGGTAAACCAAGTCTGCTTTAAAGTAATAGGTAATGATACTACTGTTACATTCGCTGCAGAAGCCGGTCAATTACAGTTAAACGTGATGGAGCCTGTGATCGGTCAAGCAATGTTTGAATCTATTGAGATTCTTTCGAATGCTTGTGTGAATTTGCGTGATAAATGTATTGACGGCATTACTGCCAACCGTGAAATATGCCAAAACTATGTGTTTAGCTCAATCGGTATTGTAACTTACCTAAATCCGTTTATCGGGCATCACAACGGCGACATTGTTGGTAAAATCTGTGCAACGACAGGCAGAAGCGTACGTGAAGTAGTACTCGAGCGAGGCTTACTCACAGAAGAACAGTTAGATGATATTCTTTCAGTTGAGAACTTAATGAATCCAACTTATAAAGCAAAACGCTTTACAGAAGAAGAATAAAATCTTCCATAAAAAATTAAATCACTTAATTTCATTACAATAGGGCAAGCAGTGAATTATTTCTGCTTGCCCTATTATTGTTAATTTAGCTAAGCCACGCAGCTTCCGTAAGTGGTTTTCCAAAGTGGCTTTCAATCAATCTTTTTGTAATTTGATGCTCCGGATTAAGTAGCACTTCTTTCGTTTTGCCATATTCAACGACTTCTCCATTTTGCATAACCATAATTTTATCTGCAATATGTTTAATTAATCCAATATTTTGTCCGACATAAATGTAAGCAATGCCTTGCTTTTGCTGTACGCCGAGCATTAAATTAAGAAGTTGGGTTTTTACTGAGAAATCAAGTGAATTAATTGTATCATCAGCAATAATAATTTCCGGTTCTAGAATTAATGCTCTGGCAAATGCAACTCGTTGCTTTTGTCCGCTTGAAGCTTCAGAAATTGGAATAAGTGCGTGTTCAGGATACATTCCTACTAATTTTAAGGTATTAAAAATACGCTCATTTCGTTCCTGTTCACTTAGATCTGTTGCCAGTCTCAAAGGAGCATCTAAAATTTGTCCAATATTGTAGTTTGGATCAAAGGCATCATTCGGGTCTTGAAACATCATTCGAATATGTTTTGCACGGTACTTATAATCTCCGAATCCTAGTTTTGAGCCTCTAAAAATAATTTCTCCGGAAGTAGGCTCTACCATACCTGCAATCATCTTAGCTAAGGTAGATTTACCTGCCCCATTTTCTCCGATAATCGCCAAAGTTTCTTTATGGTTAAGCGTAAAATAAACCTCTTTTACTGCATAAAAATCTTGTTTATGGAAAAGGCTGGTACGCTCAATAAAACGTTTACTCAGATTGCTGATTTCAAGTAATGGCATAACATTTGATATAGAAAAATAAAGCCATAGTTTACCGCAAAAAATAAATAAAAAAAGACCGCTTGTATAGAACAAGCGGTCAGATTCACTAAAAACGTTGCAAATTATAATACGTTTACACAGTTTAGGTCTTCGAAAGATTGCTCTAAGCGTTTAGACATAGATTCTTCCATTTTGCGTAACCAAACACGTGGATCGTAGTATTTTTTGTTTGGTGCATCAGGACCGGTCGGGTTGCCTAATTGACCTTGTAAGTAAGCTTCATTTGCTTTGTAGAATTGAAGAATACCGTCCCACGCAGCCCATTGTGTATCAGTGTCGATGTTCATTTTGATTGCACCGTAGCTGATTGCTTCACGGATCTCTTCACGAGAAGAACCTGAACCACCGTGGAATACGAAGTCTAATGATTTCGCCGGTAAACCACGCTCTTTAGACACATACTCTTGTGATGCACCTAAAATAGACGGTTTTAATTTTACATTACCCGGTTTGTAAACACCGTGTACGTTACCGAATGCCGCAGCGATAGTGAAACGTGGGCTAATTGGGCTTAATTGGTCGTAAACGTATAACACTTCTGATGGTTGGGTGTAAAGTTTAGATTCATCTACATCAGAGTTATCTACGCCATCTTCTTCACCACCGGTTACACCGATTTCAATTTCAAGGGTCATACCGATTTTATCCATACGTGCAAGATATTCACGGCAGATTTCCATATTTTCTTCAATTGGCTCTTCAGATAAGTCGATCATATGTGATGAAAATAATGGACGACCGGTTTCTGCGAAGTGTTTTTCGCCAGCTTCTAATAAGCCGTCAATCCAAGGAAGTAAGTTTTTCGCAGCGTGGTCTGTGTGAAGAATAACAGGCACACCGTATTCAACCGCTAATTGATGAACGTGTTTTGCACCAGCAATCGCACCTAATACATCAGGACGTGCACCTGAAGTTGGCTTGATGCCTTTACCTGCGTAGAATTGTGCACCGCCGTTTGAGAATTGAACGATTACCGGTGATTTAACACGAGCTGCGGTTTCTAATACTGCATTTACAGAGTCAGAACCTACGCAGTTTACTGCAGGAATCGCGAAGTTGTGTTCTTTAGCGTAAGCGAAAACTTTTTGTACGTCGTCGCCTGTTACTACACCCGGTTTTACGATGTTTAATAATGACATTTTTTGCTTCCTTTGTATGAAATGTGCAAATGCACATTGTTAAAATATGCGGTCAAATTTGCAATATTTCATTGAAATTTGACCGCTTGTAATTTAATTCATTTTAGCCGTTTGCGCGTTTTTCTAAGATTTCCACTGCAGGTAATACCTTGCCTTCAACAAATTCTAAGAATGCACCACCACCGGTTGAAATATAAGAGATTTTATCTTTAATGCCGAATAAATCGATCGCAGCTAAGGTATCACCACCGCCTGCAATAGAGAATGCACCATTTGCGGTTGCTTCAGCAATTGCATTTGAAATTACTTCTGTACCTTTGCGGAAGTTAGGGAATTCAAACACACCCACCGGACCGTTCCAAAGAATGGTTTTTGAATTGAGGATAATTTCTGCTAATTGCTCTGCTGATTTTTCGCCGATATCGAAGATAGATTCATCCGCTTGCACTTCGTTCACTGCTTTTTCAGTTGCCGGTGCAGTTTCAGAGAATTCTGTTCCCACACGCACATCAACAGGCACAGGAATGTTCGTTACTTGTGCTAAACGTTTTGCTTCAGGGATTAAATCTTCTTCGTATAATGATTTACCTACCGCGTGCCCTTCTGCCGCAATAAAGGTATTTGCGATACCGCCGCCTACGATTAATTGGTCAGCGATTTTTGATAAGCTATCTAAAACAGTTAATTTGGTAGACACTTTTGAACCACCTACGATTGCCAACATTGGACGTTGTGGTTCTTTTAATGCTTTGCCTAACGCATCTAATTCAGCTGCTAATAATGGACCTGCACAAGCAACTGGGGCATATTCTGCCACACCGTAGGTTGAACCTTCTGCACGGTGAGCCGTACCGAAAGCATCCATAACAAACACATCACAAAGTGCTGCATATTTTTTCGCTAATTCAGGATCGTTTTTCTTCTCACCTTTGTTGATACGCACGTTTTCAAGTACAACTACTTCATTTTCTTGCACATCAACGCCGTCTAAATAATCACGCACTAAACGTACAGGAACACCTAAATCTGAAGCATTTAAATAATCCACAACAGGTTGTAAAGAGTTTGCTTCTTCAAACACGCCTTCAGTCGGACGACCTAAGTGAGAAGTTACCATTACTTTAGCTCCTTTTTGTAAAGCTAATTTTAAGGTTGGAATGGTTGCCACAATGCGAGCATCAGATGTTACTTTACCATCTTTAACCGGCACGTTAAGGTCAGCACGAATAAATAGGCGTTTACCTGCTAAATCAAGGTCGGTCATTTTAATAACAGACATAGTTTGTTCCTCTTTTGATTAGAATTTAAAAAGTGATAACGGTTTGATTATATCAGCTTCTAATCATTTTGGGCTAACCTAGATCAAATAAAATGATAATTTTTATAAATTTTCTAAAAATATTTACCTTTAACAATTTTTAATCTCTTTTCAATAAAAAGTTCTGGTATAGTGCTAAAACCTTCGATTTAAAACAATAAAGAAATGATCAGGAGTGTATATGTCTAGCACAACTAAAAATCCTTTAAGAGGGTTAATCATACTTGCAGTTGATATCGTTATTTTCTTTCTATTACTGCAATTTCTCCCTTTCAATGATCAAGAAAACAGAGGCTTAGCCCTACTTGTTTTTATTGGTATTCTTTGGCTTACTGAAGCCTTCAACATTACCGTAACTGCATTGATGGTACCAATATTTGCTATCGGTCTTAACGTGCTATCAACTAAAGCCGCTTTTGCTCCATTCTCAGAGCCAATTATTTTTATGTTCTTTGGTGGCTTTGTGATTGCAGCAGTGTTAAATATCCAAAAAATCGATCTTTGGATTGCTAATCACGTTATCCGCTTAGCCAAAGGTAATTTAAAACGTACCGTCATTTATCTATTCGCTGTAACTGCCCTGCTTTCTCTCTTTATTAATAATACCGCTGTTGCCGCAATGATGTTGCCTCTCACGCTTGGTATCCTACACAAAGTCGATCTTAAAACTAATCGCAATCTTTATGTATTTGTACTACTAGGCATTGCCTTTAGTTCCAGTATCGGCGGTATTGGCACATTAGTGGGCTCAGCACCGAATGCGTTACTCGCTTCTCAAATTAAAATCTCATTTTCCGAGTGGTTACCATACGGTATGCCGGTTGCCATTTTGCTGATGATTGCAATGGTTATCAGCTTACTCGTTATTCTAAAACCAAACTTTAACGTGCCGTTTAATGTTGAAATTGAAGACTCAAAACTCAACGGAAAACAGCTTGCTACTCTCATCATTTTTATCATTACTGCAATTTTATTGACTTTTAGTAGCTATATTGAACCTTTTATCCGCAATGTACTAGCATTAAAAGAATCCATCAAAAATTTTGATGCCGTAATTGCAATGATCGCGGTTGTCTCACTTTGTATTTGTAACACCGCTACTTGGTCTGAAATTCAAGGGCGTACCGAATGGGGAGTGTTAATGCTATTTGGTGGCGGATTAGTGTTAAGTATTGTGTTACGAGAAACAGGTGCGAGTAAGATTCTAGCAGATACTATCGTTAATTATATCGGTACAAAACACTGGCTGATTATGACCTTAGTGATGACCGCCTTTATTGTATTCTTAACCGAATTTACCTCAAATACGGCAAGTGCAGCCTTAATGTTACCAATCTTTATTACGGTTGCAAATTCACTCGGTTTACCGCCAATTTCGTTAGCTGCAATCATTGCTTGTGGTGCTTCTTGTGCCTTTATGTTACCTATTGCAACTCCACCAAATGCAATTGTATTTGCAACAGGTTACATCAAGCAAAGTGAGATGGTAAAAGTCGGTCTTATACTAAATATTTTCTGTATATCTATTATTGGTTGCTTGTCTTATTTCTTCTGGATGACTTGGCATTAATTGCAAAAAATTATATTTTTTAACCGCTTGTAACAAAAAAGCTGTTTGAATACACATTCAAACAGCTTTATTTATAGATTTCGTTCTATAGAGAATTAAAGAAAATCACTAAAATAATTACAGGGATCACAAAACGAACATAATTAAACCAAATATTAGTCAATGTTTTACCCGCTCCTAGCTCTTCCTTTGCTTCATCTTTTAATACAAAGCCGACAAAAATGGCACTGCCTAAGGCGGTTAAAATAAAGAGAATATTGCCACTGATGTAATCGAAAGCATCAAAAATACTTTTGCCCATAATTTGTACATCTTTTAGTATATTATCACTTAACGCAGAAGGAATATTACCTAATACAAAAATGGTTGCTAAGGTAATAAATATTGCCTTTTGGCGGCTCATCTTTGTCTTCTCTTGTAATGAAGTAATAATCACTTCATAAATGGTTAATGAAGTAGTTAAAGCCGCAACAACCAACAAAGCAAAGAAAATAATCGCAAAAATCGTACCGCCCCACATATTTGAGAACACAATCGGCAAACTCTGGAAGACTAATGTCGGACCGGAGTTTGGTGCAACACCAAAGCTGAATAATGATGGAAAGATCATAAAACCGGCAAGAACCGCAATAATCGTATTCATCACACCCGTAATAGTCGCCGTTTTAACGAGGTTTTCATTTTTATCTAAATAGCTTGAAAGCGTAATCAACACACCAAATCCTAAGCTTAATGCAAAGAACACCTGCCCTAGCACAAATACAAAAAGTTTTGGCGTGATTTTAGAGAAATCAGGCATCAAATAAAATTTAATTCCTTCCACCGCTCCCGGTAAAGTTACATTGCGGATGACCATTACCAGTAAAAACACGAATAGAATAGGCATCAAGTATTTAACCGAACGCTCAATACCATCAACAACGCCCTTCACTAAAATAAAATAGTTTACCAGTACAAAAATAGCAGTATAAGTAATAATGGTTCCCGGACTATTAAAAATACTTTGTTGGAAGAATTGATAAGTAGTTTCTACCGTAACAGGCGTTGAGAGGTCAAGGTTGCCCATAATTAGGCTACCAATATAATTGAGTACCCAACCACCGAGTACCATATAATATGCCAGAATACCGAATGCACCGAGTAACCCCATATAACCTAGTATTTTCCAAGCAGAGGAGATTTTTTTACCATTTGCCGAACCGCCAAAAGCATCAACGGCATTCACTCGCATTCTTCTGCCAATCACATTTTCAACTAAAATCATTGGAATGCCGATCACAATCATTGCAATACAAAATAGGAATACATAAGCACCACCACCATTTTCCCCAACTAAATATGGGAAACGCCACGTTGCTCCGAACCCTACGGTTGCTCCTGCAACCGTCATAATATATGCCAATCTGCTAGACCACGATTGACGCTCTGCATTTTGATTTGCCATTTGATACTCCATAGGCATAAAAATAAAAAATAACGCTTAAATATGAATACAAGCGGTGAAATTTTTAGAAAAATTTGCAAATGATTAGGAAAATAACGCAAATAGTTCGCCGACTTTAATTCGGGAATCCGCCTTCTGCCCAATTGAACGCAGAACTTGCACTGATGTGATTTGAGCGGACTGATAAATCAGCCGAGTAAAATCAGTGTCGTGATTTGAAATTAATACAGGAATGCCCTGCTCTTTCATCTCTAGGGCAAGATTTGCCAAGCGAGCTTGCTGTAACAAACTAAATCCCCCTCCTGCGTATTGAGTAAAGTTAGTCTCTTGCAATAAAGGGGCATAAGGCGGATCGCAATAGATAACACAATCTATCGCACTATTTTTTACCAGCTCAAACACCTGTTCAAAATCCGCACAAATAAAAGTCGCTTTTTGAGCTTTTTCTGCAAAAAACCGCAACTCATTTTCAGGGAAATAATGGGTTTTATAACGCCCAAACGGCACATTATAACCTTTTTTTTGGTTATAACGACATAACCCGTTATAACCAAAACGATTTAAATAGAGAAAAATAACCGAACGGCGAAAAATATCTTTTGAACGATTAAATTCCGCACGGCGTGCTTTATAAAAGGTTTCAGTATTCGCTTTTGGGTGTAGAAAAAGCAATTTTGTTTGAGCGATATAATGCTCAACATCTGCTTTTACCGTATTGAAAAGATTAATTAAATCAGGGTTAATATCGGCAAGGATATAGTGTTCAAAGTCAGTATTCAGAAACACCGAACCCGCACCGACAAAAGGCTCAACTAGACAAGCCTTTTTCGGCAAATGGGTTTGAATATCTGAAATAAGGCGATATTTACCGCCCGCCCATTTTAAAAAGGCTCGGTGTTTAGAATGACTCATTTAAATTTTTAACGCTGGGTAAAACGTTCTATAGATGCCAGCACTTGTTCTTCGGTTGCTCTTGCTGAGACATAAGCTTGACCAAGAGATTTCAGTAAAATCAAACGTAATTGCCCACCTAATACTTTTTTATCTCGCCACATATACGGCAAGTACTCCAAAGGCTCCATACCATCCGGCGAAATAGTAGGTAGATTTGCTCTCGCCAGTAATTTTTCTAAACGAGCTACATCTTCCACATTCAAATCACCTAAAATGTGCGACAAAGCAGCCGCTTCAAGCATACCAACCGCAACAGCTTCACCGTGTAGCCATACGCCATAGCCCATACGAGCTTCAATTGCGTGTCCAAAAGTATGCCCCAAATTAAGCAACGCACGATCGCCTTTTTCCGTTTCATCACGGGCAACAACATCTGCTTTTAATTGGCAACAACGTTGAATGCAATATTCCAGCTCATCTTGTTTGAGAGAAACTAAATCATCAATATGCTTTTCAAGCCATTCAAAAAAAGCAATATCAAAAATCGCTCCATATTTGATTACTTCCGCTAAGCCAGCACTCACTTCTCTTTTTGGTAAAGTCGCAAGCGTGTTGGTATCCACAATAACAGAAATAGGCTGATAAAAAGCCCCAATCATATTTTTGCCAAGCGGGTGATTAACTGCGGTTTTACCACCAACGGAAGAATCCACCTGTGCCAATAACGTGGTTGGAATTTGGATAAAACGAATACCGCGTTGGTAAGAAGCAGCGGCATAACCTGCCACATCGCCAATTACACCGCCACCTAAAGCAATTAAGGTGCTATCACGATTATGATTTTTTTCTAATAACGCAGTAAAAATCAAATTTAACGAATCCAGATTTTTATGCTCTTCGCCATCAGGAATTAGCACTAAATCTACTTGGCAACCTAATTCAGTCAAAGTACGGGTAACAGTTTCGAGATAATGAAAGGCAACGGTTGGATTAGATACAATCATCACTTTATCGGCTGCTTTTAACGGCGAATAGCTTGCAGCCTGAGCAAGTATTCCCTCTCCAATAATAATCGGATAGCGGCGTTCTTTTAATTCCACATTAACCTGTAACATATCTCGCTCCTTAGCTTAATTTAGGTTTCCTATGCGACTAAATTATCCATCATATCAATGATTTGATTTGCAACCACTTTCGCACTTTGTTCATCAGTATGGATAGTGATATCCGCAATTTCTTCATAAAGCGGATTGCGGATTTTCGCTAATTCTTCTAATGTTTTACGTGGATCTTCTGTTTGTAACAGAGGACGTTTTTTATCCCGTTGCGTACGTTCAAATTGCTTATCCACCGTTGTTTCTAGGTAGATCACGATGCCACGAGCTGATAATACATTGCGGTTATCTTTCGACAAAATAGAGCCACCGCCCGTTGAAAGCACAATACCGTGATTTTGCGTTAATTCGTTCAGGATACGCTCTTCACGCTTGCGAAAACCCGCTTCACCTTCAACATCAAAGATCCAATCAATATCTGCACCGGCTCTTTCTTCAATCACGCTGTCGGAATCCAAAAATTCCATTCCTAATGTTTGAGCAAGTTGGCGACCAATTGTGCTCTTTCCAGCCCCCATCGGTCCAATTAGAAAAATATTACGTTTTTCAGCCATTATTTCTTCTTCTATTATTAAAATTTATAAACATCTGATTTGTGAAATTAAAAGAAAAAACGACCGCTTGTTATACAAGCGGTCTGATTTCTTATAAAAATTGCAATAAAATCGGTTTATTGACTAAAAGTATATAAATAACTCACAAATCGCCCAAAATAAAATTGGTCGCTATTATCGCAAGAAATGCCCCTATTTTTCAACTTTTAAGATTATATTCATTGCAATTTTTAGAATAACTCTCCACTTTGCAATACACCCGGTGGTGGAAGCCCCAATCGGGCAGGAGCTTGATTTGGAGATTGTTCCGTATAACCTCTCTCTATAATATAACGTTTTGTTGGTTCTGTTCCTTTAATGAAGAACTCTTTACGCCCATCGCCTAAGAAACCACTATTTGGATCGATTTTCACTTCAACGATATTTTTTGGCACAACCTGTTTTTCAACTTTTTTGTCTGATAAGGCAACTTTCATATAGTTTATCCAAGCAGGTAAAGCCGTATTTGAACCAGTTGCACCTTTGCCCAATACTTTTTTATTATCATCAAAGGCAACATAAACAACGGTTGCAATATCTGCACCAAAGCCCGCATACCAAGTTGCTTTAGAATTATTCGTTGTACCTGTTTTACCGCCTACATCAGTACGTTTAATCGTATTTAGCATTCGATAACTTGTTCCTCGCCAGCCATATTCAGCCTCACCGGTCACTGCTGTCGCTAAAGCACTCCGCATTAAAAAAGCTAATTCATTACTAATTACGTGCGGTGCATAACGTAAGCCTTTAACGTGATGCGAAGACTCCGCCATTAAACTTGGAGAATCTGTTTCTGCAGGAGTAGTATTTAGATCCAATTCTGCATCATCAATATCTTCAACAACCTCTTCGTCATTGTTCGAGGTATTAGTTGGTATAGCACTAACCTGTGTTTCATCATGAATTTTCACCGAATCAAAATATTGTGGCTCAGGATAAATCACTGGATTATCGCAAACTGAACAAGCTATCACAGGGTTTGCTTGGTAAAGTTCGTAACCTTGTGAATCAATAATGCGGTCAATAATATACGGCTCAATTAAGTAACCGCCATTATTAAACACAGCATAAGCACGAGCCATTTCTAGTGGCGTAAATGAAGCAGCACCTAAGGCTAAGGCTTCTGTTGCCACATACTGATTACGGTTAAATCCGAAGCGTTGTAAATAATCGGCAGTATAATCAATACCTGCCATTTGTAGCACACGAATTGCTACCATATTTCTGGATTTACCTAACGCTACCCTTACTCGTGTTGGACCACCATAAACACCATCGGCATTTTTTGGTCTCCACTCTTTTTGCCCCGGCTTTTTAATCACAATTTGATCATCACTAATTGTAGTTGAAAGGCTTAGCCCTTTATTCATTGCCGCTGCATAAATAAATGGCTTAATGGCAGAACCAACTTGAACAACTGATTGTGTAGCACGGTTAAAGCGGCTATGTTCAAAGCTAAAACCTCCAACAATCGCTTCAATCGCACCATTTTCACTATTAATAGAAACCAATCCTGAATTTACTTCAGGAATTTGCCCTAAAACCCACTCTTTATTTTTGTTTTGTCTTATCCAAATTTGTTCGCCAACTTTTAAGCCTTTAGGAGCAAAAGAAGCATTAGCTCTCTTTAAAGTAGAAGAATCACCATTAGCTAGCAAGATAGTATATTTAGATTTATCTGCTTGCATTACGACTGCAGGCGTAAAAGGCTCTGATTTTGGTAATTTACTTAGGTGATCAATAATTTTCTCATTATCCCAAACGTCATTCCCCGTCCATAATTTTTCAGCTCCACGCCATCCTCGTCTGCGATCATAATCAATCAAATTTTCACGCAATGCATCTTGTGCGGCTTTTTGGTCTGCTGAAAGCACGGTTGCATAGACTTTTAAACCTTTGTTATAAGCAATGTTTTCACCATAACGTTTTACAATTTCTTGGCGAACCATTTCTGTAACATAATCAGCACGAAACTCTAATGCTGCACCATAGTAATTTGCTACAATTGGCTCAGCTTTCGCTTTTTCGTACTGTTCTTGAGTAATATCTTTAGTTTCAAGCATTCTACCCAAAACTACATTACGGCGATCTTCTGCTCGTTTTACCGAATAAAGTGGGTTCATCGTTGATGGTGCTTTTGGAAGCCCTGCAATAATCGCAATTTCCGAAAGTGTGAGATCTTTTAACGCTTTATTAAAATAGGTTTTAGCCGCTGCTGCTACACCGTGCGAGCGATACCCCAAATAAATTTTGTTTAAATAAAGCTCTAAAATTTCATTTTTCGTCAGAACTTGTTCAATTTCTAACGCTAAGATAGCTTCTTTTGCTTTACGCTCAATACTACGCTCAGGCGTTAAGAAAAAGTTTTTGGCTAGCTGTTGAGTAATGGTACTTGCCCCTTGTGTATCGCCCTGACTGGTACGCCACAATGCACGCATAATCCCTTTAGGGTCAATCCCTTTATGTTCATAGAAACGAGCATCTTCTGTTGCTAAAATTGCTTTTATCAACATTGGAGGAACATCCTCAAGTTTAACCGGAATACGGCGTTCTTCGCCCACTTCACCAATTAATTTACCGTCTAAAGTAAAAATCTGCATTGGTTGTTGTAACTCAACATTTTTAAGTGTTGCAACATCAGGTAAGTCAGACTTGATATGCATATAAAGTAAACCACCGATTACCCCACCTAAAATTAACAGTGAAAGTAAAGCACTAAATATTATTTTTGCGATCCGCATCGAAAAAATCTCTTTTGGTTAATGACGAAATATAAATTTAAAGCCAATATTAAGTTGCTAAGTATAAGCGAAAACGCCCATTTAACCTAACTAAATTGCTATAAATTTTACTTATTGAACTCATTATGAAACTACTTAAACCACCAGTGAAAAAGCCTGTCTCGCCCACAGTTTTAGGCTTAAGCGAAAATGAAGAATATTATTGCTTAGTCAAAAATCAAGCTGAAAAATTCAGTACTTTTTGGCAGCAAAAGAGTGAAGGATTAGAGATGGCTATTCAAAAAATCATCGCAACAGAAACGGTAAACGAACCTTTTACCCTCGTTCGCACCATTCCTTACCAATATATCTGGCGAAAAACTATTTTTATCTCTAAAAAACTTGATGAAATCCAATTACATAGGCAAGTTATCCAAATTTTAAAAAATGAGCAACCACTTGCAATTGAATTACTCAATTTTGAGTATCAGCGATTGCCAAGCAGTAATAACAATCTTGATAAAATAACAATTTATGCATTAAATAAAAACTATGCTGAAAGTTTAAACCAATTTAACAATATATTAGATTGCGAACTGCATTGTTATATTCGAGGTATTTTTCATTTAAATCCTCAACTTGATAATAACTTTCCCTGTTTTTCTTTTAAGCAAAAAACAGTTCAATTTACAGAAAGCGAACTACTATTTCCTCTGGTTGAACCTAAGAATTGTATTTATTTATCTGATATTTTAATTACCGATACCGATATGCAATCGGATGAATCAAAGCAACTTTATTGTCTCGCACTTGGAGCAAGTTTATGGAATGGCAAGGCATTGATTTAAGCGGAAATAGAAAAAGTAAATGGGTATTTACTCACTATAAAAGCATCAAAAATATCGCTTATACATTTTTATTAATCAGCCTTATCAGCTTATGTTTGCTCTTTTATAGTGTTCAGAAAAAGAATGAAATTGAATCTCTTACACAGCAATTAGAGAAACTACAAGCAGATACTGTTGATTTTGAAAACAAAATTTCACACCTTAAAAATAACAATAACATTATTTTACCTTTTGCTGAAAATCAGAAAGTCGAACAGCTATTTACAATAATTCAGCATATCCCTTTAAAAAATGGAGGGATCGATGCAATACAGTTATATCAAGAAAAAGATCTTTATTTAAGAATTAGTGGTAATTTAAGCATAGAAGAAGAGTTTAAAAATCTAGAACAATATTTATATCAACAAGAATTTATTGAAACAAAAACAGAACAAGTAAGTGTTAATCACAAAAATGAAATCTCTTTCATATTTACCATAAAGCATAAAGGAAACTAAGATGATTTTAATCAAAAATAAATTAGAAAACTTATATTTAAATCCAAACAGCCATATTTTTAAAACCGTAAATATCATTAGAGTAAAGCAAAAAACCATACAATTCTCTCTATTTCTTATTCTGATTATTTTACCGATACTTTATATAGGTAAAACTCACTTAGATATTAATCAGATCCTAGAGAGGATAGGCAATCAACATACAAACCTTACTCATCAGAAAAACTTATACAATAGATTATTTAATAAGATTAAGTCTAAAAACTTCGAAAATAATTTAACGGATATTAATACTATAATACAAAAAATATCTCAAAAGTATCAACTGAATATTGATAGTCTAAATTGGAATTTAGAGCAAGGTAAAAGTATTGAATTAAAAATAACTGCTGATAGCCATTCGTTGTTTAACTTTATGAAAGATATTAACCAAATTGACTATTTAAAATATCACTTGCTTACTCTAACTAAATTTACTGAAGAAAGAAAGGTAGAACTCATTACTACATTAGTTGTTTTAGCGAATAAGGAATAATATGCGTAATTATTTTTTCTCTTTTTTACTCATTAGCTGCAATGTACTGGCTGTTGATCCATTTTTTGGCGAACAACTACAGATAAAAAATGAACAGAATACTGTTGAAGTTCTACCTGAAATTGCAAAAAACTCGGAAAATTTAACCGCTTGTAAGACTTCCGAACATAAAAACTCCCTCAATTTATCCACTGAATTTGAGAAATTAACACTCATTGGCTTGGTTAAAATCAATGAAAAATTTACCGCTTTATTCATTGATGAAAAAGAAAAAATTTTTGATTTCAAAGAAAATGAATTAATTAAACAGCAAGAAATTGAAATAAAAAACATTAATTTAAAATCACTCACTTATATTAATTGGAAACTCACAAAAGATTGTCATTTTCCGTATGAAATCACGATAAAACCATAGAGGTTAGTATGTTTAAAATTTTTCTTTATTTATTACTTAGCTCTTCATTAGCATTGGCTGATACTATTTCTCTTTCAGTAAAAAATGCACCAACTTCACTTCTGCTAACTTATTTAGCTGAAGAAACAGGAAAAAATATAGTATTAGATGATGACATTCAAACTAAATCCACTTTAAGATTAGAAAATAAATCTATTGAAGAGATATTTAAAACACTCAGCAAAGTGAATAAGTTATCGCTCACTTATGATGGAGATATCGTTTATATTCATAAAAAAGACGAAAAAGTAGCTGATTTAAATACAATACCGTTTGATCATTTGCAAAATAATGGGCAAAATCTACCGCTTGTAACTACACCAAAATTGATAACTAAAACGATAAAGCTCAATTATGCTAAAGCCTCAGAAGTAATTGAATCTTTAACTAAAGGCAGTGGCACGTTTTTATCTGAGAATGGTTATATCCATTTTGATGAGCGAAGTAATAGCTTAATTATCAAAGATAGTGCGAAATCACTGCAAAATATTGAGCGATTAGTCAAACAACTCGACCAACCTACCGAACAAATTGCGATTGAAGCTCGCATCGTTACTATCAGTAGTGAGCATTTGCAGGAACTAGGTGTGCGTTGGGGAATGTTTTCCAGAGGAGCAGATCACTATAAATTTGGAGGGAGACTTGAAGGCAATGGATTAAATAATGTAGCCAATAATCTCAATGTGAATTTCCCCGTTACGAATGGAGCTTCCGCCGTTTTACAAGTGGCTTCCATTAATAGCCGTGTGCTAGATTTGGAACTCAGTGCATTAGAGCAGGAAAACAGTGTGGAAATTATTGCCAGCCCTCGTCTTTTAACCACGAATAAAAAACCGGCGAGCATCAAGCAAGGTACAGAAATTCCTTATGTGATGTACAACACCAAATCAGAAGCCACTGATGTCGAATTTAAAGAAGCGGTGTTAGGGTTGGAAGTTGTTCCTCATCTTTCTACTCAAAATCAAATTCTGCTGGATTTGATCGTAACCCAAAACTCACCGAACTCTCAATCAGGTAGCAGTGGCTTAATTACTATTGATAAACAAGAACTCAACACACAAGTTTTTGCTAAGCATGGAGAAACTATTGTATTAGGTGGAATTTTCCAGCATTTAGCCCAAAAAGGGGAAGATAAAGTGCCAGTTTTAGGCTCAATTCCCTTTATTAAACGTTTATTCAGCCAAACGAGAGACAAAATCAGCAAACGAGAACTTGTGATTTTCGTTACTCCCTACATTCTTCAATCAAACGAAAAAGCAAGCGGTACGAAAAAATCAAAATAGCTAAGATAAACGCAAGCAAAAGTAGGGGAAGTATGCTAAAATCAACCGTCATTTTTTGTGTTATAGAATTAGAGGTTTTATGAAAGTTTCCCCACGTCGCCGTGCAAGAGAGTGTGCGGTTCAAGCCATTTATTCTTGGTATATTTCCAAAAATACGGTTGAAGAAGTGGAATTAGCATTTGTTGCAGATCAAGATATGAAAGGCGTGGATATGCCTTATTTCCGCAAACTTTTTCGTGGCGTTGTAGATAATGTTGAAGCCATTGATGAAGCATTACGCCCTTATTTAGATCGTGCTGAAGACGATATCGATCCTATTGAGCGTTCTATTCTTCGCCTATCCGGCTATGAGCTGAAATTTGAAGATGATGTGCCTTTCCGTGTTGTAATAAACGAAGGTATTGAAGTCGCAAAAGTGTTTGGTTCTGATGACAGCCATAAATACATCAACGGTATTTTAGACAAATTAGCCCCTGCACTCGGTAAGAAATAAAATATTCCCCAATTTTAGATAAAATTGGGGATTTTGTTGATCATAGGCTTAAGGATATTTTATGGGTGAATTTGATATTATCGAACGTTATTTCAATGCCTCTCAACGTCCTGCTCGTAGAGATGTCGTATTGGCTATTGGTGATGACTGTGCAGTTACTTCCCTTAAACCCAATCAGCAACTAGCTATCACAACAGATACTTTAGTTTGTGGTACTCACTTTCTTCCAACTATTTCACCTGCTGATTTGGCATATAAAAGTGTGGCGGTTAATTTAAGCGATCTCGCCTCAATGGGGGCTGAACCGGCTTGGATCTCATTAGCTTTAACCTTACCTGAAATCGATCACGATTGGCTGGCTGAATTTAGTGAACATTTCTTTGATATCTTAGATCACTATAATGTTGATCTGATTGGTGGCGATACAACCAAAGGGCATTTATCTTTAACTCTTACCGCACAAGGCATTGTGCCACAAGATAAAGGACTTTTTCGCCACAATGCCAAAATAGGCGATTGGATCTATGTTTCCGGCACACTAGGCGATAGTGCAGCCGGTTTGCAATTACTGCTTAACCAGAAAACTGATAATGTAAGTTGGAATAAAGATGAAAGTTATCTTATTCAACGTCATTTACGCCCAACGCCTCGAGTATTACTTGGCTTAACTATTGCCTCTATTGCAAATGCTGCTATTGATATTTCAGACGGATTGCTCTCTGATTTAGGGCATATTCTAAAACGCAGTAACTGCGGAGCAGTGCTAAATCTTGATGATTTACCACTTTCCGAACCTCTGCTAAATTGCTATTCAAAAGAAGATGCCGAACAGTTTGCATTAAGTGGCGGGGAAGATTACGAGCTTTGTTTTACTGTTCATAACGACAATAAACACAAACTAGAAAAAGCCCTCGCCAACATTGGCGTAAGCTATACTTGCATCGGGCAAATTCGTTCTGCAAAAGAAAGCTTAACCTTAGTACGCAATAATGAAGTGGTAACATTGCCAGCTCAAAGAGGCTTCGACCATTTTAAAAAATAACAATAATGAAACCAATTAATCTTAAAAATCCAATTCATTTTTTAGCAGTAGGCTTTGGTTCCGGTTTACTAAGACCTGCCCCCGGTACTTGGGGAAGCCTAGTAGGTTTAATAATTGCTATTATTTTATGGACAGCAACCCAATCCAGCATTTTCTTTGCTATTCTTACCCTAATTAGCTTTATTTCAGGGTGTTATATTTGCCACAAAACCAGCCAAGATCTGAATGTTCACGATGATGGTAGAATTGTTTGGGACGAAATCGTTGCTATCTTTTTAATGTTTACTTATCTGCCTGAATATAATTTATTAGGTTATGTATTGGCTTTTATCAGCTTCCGCATTTTTGATATTCTCAAACCATTTCCAATCCGCTATTTTGACGAAAAATTAGAGGGAGGCTTGGGCATTATGTTTGATGATATTCTTGCAGCCATTTTCGCTCTTATTTCACTTCATCTTTTGTACTATTTTATTTAAATATTATGCTGACAATTTTATTTATCCACTTAGCAGGGCTGGTTAGCCCCGGTCCTGATTTCTTTTATGTCGTTAGGCAATCGGCAAGCCACTCAATTAAAAAAGGCATTTTAGCGGCAATTGGTATTTCTATTGGCATTATTTTTTGGGCAAGTTTCGCTATTTTCGGACTGGCTTGGTTAAGCAAAAGTATGGGTGAAATTTTCCAATATAGCGTTATGTTAATTGGTGGCTGCTATCTGGTATATATTGGCTCAAAAATGGTAAGAGTAACTGAAAGTGTTAGGTTTAAAGAACATAAAACCGAACTAATGCCGCTCAATAACTGTGAAGAAATTAGAAAAGGCTTATTAATCAATATTTTTAATGCTAAAGCAGGAATTTACTTTACCAGTGTTATTTCCGCTTATTTAGGCAATTTTACTCAAATATCACAAATGTTTGAGCTACTCTTTTTATTTGTGATAAGCACATTAGCTTATTTCTGTGTGGTAGCCCTACTCTTTTCTCGTAAGCCTATCAGACAATTTTACTCAAAGCATAGTCGCTATATTGATAACATCTCAGGCGTAATTTTTATCCTGTTTGGCTTGATGTTGATTTATGAAGGATTTACTCATCTTATCAGCTAACAAGCGGTTGTTTTTTACAAAATTTTGCACATTTGACATAAATTCAATAGTGTTATTTTATACAGTTTCTGCTATGCTACTGCCAATTTTAACTTTCGGATAGAACAATGATAGGACGATTACACGGCAAGATTATTGAAAAGCAGCCACCGGAAATTTTACTGGACGTGCAAGGTGTAGGTTATGAGCTGCTACTCCCAATGACAAGTTTCTACAGCCTACCACAAATAGGCGATGAAACGACTATTTTTACGCATTTAGTAGTGCGAGAAGATGCTCACTTGCTATTTGGTTTTGCCCAAAAACAAGATAGAACCTTATTTCGTGAGTTGATTAAAACCAATGGCGTTGGTCCAAAACTTGCTCTCGCCATTCTTTCTGCTATGTCGGTTTCACAATTTGCGACAGCAATTGAAAATGAAGAATTAGCAAAACTCACGAAAATTCCGGGTATTGGTAGAAAAACCGCTGAACGTTTGCTTGTTGAGCTAAAAGGTAAATTCAAAGGCATTGCCCAAAGCGATTTCTTTGTTGAAGTTTCACACGATCAAATTGTGGCAAGCAGCACGCCAGACCCGGCAAATGAAGCTCTTGATGCTCTAATTGCTTTAGGTTACAAACCAAATGATGCAGAGAAAATGATCAAGAAAGTCAATAAAGCAGGAGCAACGAGCGAGCAGCTCATTCGTGAGGCATTAAAAAATTCCTTATAAGTATTAAATTATGATTGAAGCAGATAGAATCATCAGTGCCTCGCCAAAGCGTGAGGAAGAAGTCATCGACCGAGCAATTCGCCCTAAATTACTTACCGATTATGTTGGACAACCCTCTGTGCGTGATCAAATGGAGATCTTCATCAAAGCCGCCAAATTGCGTGATGAGGCTCTCGATCATTTACTGATTTTTGGTCCTCCCGGTTTAGGTAAAACCACCCTTGCCAATATTGTTGCGAATGAAATGGGCGTTAATATCCGCACTACTTCCGGTCCGGTTCTAGAAAAAGCGGGAGACTTAGCGGCAATGCTAACTAATCTTGAACCTTATGATGTGCTTTTCATTGATGAAATTCACCGCCTCTCTCCTGCTATCGAGGAAGTGCTTTATCCTGCAATGGAAGATTATCAACTGGATATTATGATCGGCGAAGGTCCTGCTGCACGCTCTATCAAGCTCGATTTACCGCCTTTTACACTAGTAGGAGCTACCACTCGAGCTGGATCACTTACCTCACCATTACGGGATCGCTTTGGCATTGTACAACGGTTAGAATTTTATTCAGTGGACGATCTCACGTTAATTGTAAAACGCAGTGCGGACTGTCTCAATCTTAATTTATCCGCAGATGGAGCTTATGAAGTAGCTCGCCGCTCACGTGGTACACCTCGTATTGCTAACCGCCTACTTCGCCGTGTGCGAGATTACGCTGATGTTCGCAATAACGGCATTATTACGTCTGATATTGCAAAGCAAGCCTTAGCAATGCTTGATGTAGATTCTGAAGGTTTTGATTTTATGGACATCAAACTCTTGCAAGCGATTGTCGAACGTTTTGACGGCGGACCTGTTGGTTTAGATAACCTTGCAGCGGCTATTGGCGAAGAACGAGATACTATTGAAGATGTGCTAGAACCTTATCTCATCCAACAAGGCTTCCTACAACGCACACCAAGAGGAAGAATTGCAACCAATAGAACCTATGCTCATCTTGGCATTACGAAAATTGGCTAACTCACAAGCGGTTGTTTTTGTTTAATAATTTGCAAAATTTTAGATAAAAACAACCGCTTGTTGAATACGCTATGCCCAATAATATCGGACAATATGGAAGAACACCGGTGCGGAAAAGCAAATAGAATCCACTCGGTCTAGCATTCCGCCGTGTCCTTTAATCATTCTGCCCCAATCTTTCACACCGTAATCTCGCTTGATGGCAGACATCACCAATCCGCCGAAAAAGCCCATTAAACAAACCACAAAACCGATTATACCTGCCTGTAATGTTGAAAATGGCGTAATAGGGGCAAGTAACATCGCAATGAGAGTTGCACTTAGAATACCGCCTACTGTGCCGGCAACCGTTTTAGATGGCGATAGGCTTGGCATAATTTTACGTTTGCCCACCAGTTTACCCCAAATGTACTGTAATACATCACTTAACTGAACAATCGCAATTAAGAAAATCAGCAATTGGATATTTTGATTTTTATCCAAGCCTTGAACATTTAAGGTAAGCAATGCCGGAACGTGTGAAAGACAGAAAATGCTAATCATCGCAGCCCATTGAATTTTGGCTGAACGCCCTAAAAAATGCTCGGTTTTGCCTGTTAAACTGCCCACAATCGGTAATAATAAGAAGCCATAAACAGGGATAAAAATAGAAAACATTCCATACCATTCCGTCCACACAAAATAGTATTGTAACGGTAGAAGTAAATAAAAGCAGACTACAAGTGCGTAGTAGTCGTGTCTATCTTGATAGACCAGTGTCATAAATTCTCTTAAAGCTGCAAAAGAGATAAGGAAAAAGAGTAAAATCGTGCCGTTTTGCCCGAACGCAAAGGCAAATAACAACACAAAAAGCATTATCCACCAGGCATAAATACGAGCATTTAAATTCTCAATGGTATTCGTATTGCCTTTGCGTTTTTTAAGCACAAAGCCAATCAATGATGCTAAAACTAAAATCCCGAAAAAAGAGAGAAAAATTGTACTCATTGTCATTATTTACTCCTTATGCGTTGGGGAAAGAGCAAGCAACGCTTGGCGTGTGCGTTCGATAAAATCGGCTTTTTCTTCTCCCTCTTGCAATGAAATTGCTTCACCAAAGCGTACTTGGCACATCAATGGAATCGGCAAAATTGCCCCTTTTGGCAGAACTTGTTTCATATTATCAATCCAGACCGGTACAAATTGAATATTAGCTTGTTGTTTGGCGAGATGATAAATCCCACTTTTAAAAGGTTGTAGTACTTCTTCACTTAAATTACGTGTACCTTCCGGGAAAATAATCAGATTTTCGCCCGTTGAAAGTCGGTTAGCCATATTTTCAATCGCAAGTTGCGGATTATCACTGTTACGTTCTACCAACAATACATTAAAAACAGTATTCGCAATAAAACGGCGAATAGCTCCTTTCTGCCAATAATCCGCCCCCGCAACAGGTCGGGTTTTCAGGCGTAAATGCTGCGGTAATGAGATCCAAACTAAAATAAAATCACCGTGACTATGATGGTTTGCATAATAAACCGTCGGCACGCTATTTTCAGTTAATTGCTGAGGTCGAACACCTGTAATAAAAGAGGTAAAAAAGCAAATAATATGGTCAATAAATTTAGCGAGTAACGTTTTCATTCTGTTTCTCCAAATAATTGAGTTCGGCAGAAATTGCCATTGTGCGAACATAGCAAGTATAAGCTGTGCCAAGCGTAATAATAATTAAAGTAGCAGAAAGTATATAAGTAGTTAAATTGAAATAGATTTCTACCGCAGCAAGCAAACAACCAATAGTGATTGCTGCCATTCTTTGTTGTTTTGCCATCGGACCTTGAAAACGTTGAGGCAATCCTAAACTTCCGCCAAAGATGCGAATATAAGCACTTAAAGCCGCCAACAATGCAGCCAACCAGCCTAACCAGAAAAATGGTGTGGCATAGCCTAATGCAATTAAAAATAAACTGTCTGCTACCCTGTCTGGAAATTCATTAAAAATTGCTCCATTTGCGGTTTTCTTTCCGCCTTCTACTGCTACCATTCCATCAAACAAATTACACAACAGACGCAGTTGCACCATCAAAGCACAGAAAATCAGTGCCGAAATCGATTGGCTAAAAAATAAAGCAACTGCCCCAAATAACGCAAACAACATACTTAAACACGAAATTTGATTAGGTGTTGGGAAGCGTTTACGAGCAAGCCAAGCGGCAAATCCTGCAAGCCATTTATTGTTGCGAGAACTTAGTGGACGGCGATTTTTTATATTATTTTCAGACTTGTTGACAAGATTTCCAGACATCGTATTTTCCTTTCAGGTATAAAGGGATTTCATTTAGTTTAACTTAACTTTTATGAGATGAATAGATAGCAAAATTTTAATAAAAAATGACCGCTTGTGGCATTAACGCTCCAAATTCTTCATCATAAACTGACTATAACTAATCAATATCTTTACAAAGCCTTTAATTTACGCTATTAATTGCTTACCAATATAACTAAAAAGAGTGGTACTTATGCTGAAGTTTATTTTTAAACGTCTTCTTGAGGCGATTCCAACCCTATTTATCCTCATTACCTTTTCTTTTTTCCTGATGCGACTTGCTCCTGGCAGTCCGTTTACCAGTGAAAAAGCCTATCCGCCAGAAGTAATGGCAAATATTGAAGCCAAATATCATCTTAATGAACCGCTTTATAAACAGTATTTCCTTTATATGGAAAATCTGTCAAAAGGGGATTTTGGTCCTTCATTTAAATATAAAGATCAAACCGTAAACAGTTTGATTGCCTCTGCGTTCCCGGTTTCGATAAAGCTAGGCATTACTGCCTTTATTTTTGCCGTCATTATTGGCTTAACGGCGGGAACAGTTGCTGCCCTTAAGCAAAACAGTAAATGGGATTATTGGGTGATGGGCTTTTCAATGACAGGGATCATTATGCCAAGCTTTGTATTCGCTCCGCTTTTGGTTCTCATCTTTGCTATTTATCTCAAATGGTTACCTGCCGGCGGCTGGAATGGCGGTCAGCTCTATTATATGGTACTGCCTGTTCTCTCTTTAACCATCAGCTATGTTGCAGGGATTGCCCGTATCACTCGAGGTTCAATGATTGAAGTGCTACATTCAAACTTCATTCGTACCGCTAAAGCAAAAGGTTTACCTATGCGTAAAATTATTTTCAAACACGCTCTACGCCCTGCTCTACTACCTGTGATTACCTATTTAGGTCCTGCTTTTGTGGGAATTATTACAGGCTCAATGGTGATTGAAAGCGTGTTTGGCTTGCCGGGTATCGGGCAGCTTTTCGTGAACGGTGCGTTAAACCGTGATTATTCTTTAGTGCTAAGTCTTACCATTTTAGTTGGCACATTAACTATTTTATTCAATGCGATTGTCGATATTTTATATGCGGTAATCGATCCGAAAATTCGTTATTCATAAGTAGGAGCGGAAATGCAAAATTCTGATAAAAAACAACCGCTTGTTGATGTTACCTCAACGATTCAAGGCAGAAGTTTATGGCAAGATGCCCGCCGCCGTTTTTTCCGCAATAAAGCGGCTGTGGCAAGTCTGATTATTCTTTGCTGTATTATCCTTTTTATTATCTTTGCCCCAATGCTAATGCCGTTTAGCTATGAAGATACCGATTGGAATATGATGGGTATTCCACCGGATTTTGAATCTCAACACTATTTTGGTACAGATTCCTCTGGGCGTGATTTGCTGGTACGTGTTGCAATGGGCGGACGCATCTCATTAATGGTAGGGATTGCCGGTGCGTTAATTGCTGTGCTTATTGGTACAATCTACGGTGCAATTTCCGGCTACTTCGGTGGCAAAGTGGATATGGTAATGATGCGTTTTTTAGAAATTTTAAGCTCATTCCCATTTATGTTCTTTGTTATTTTACTTGTTACCTTCTTCGGGCAAAATATTTTCCTGATTTTCGTGGCAATCGGTATGGTGGCTTGGCTTAACCTTGCTCGTATTGTGCGTGGACAGACCCTTTCGCTTAAAAATAAAGAGTTCGTGGAAGCCGCGATTGTATGCGGTGTTTCTCGCCGTCAAATCATCTGGCGACACATTGTGCCAAACGTTTTAGGCTTAGTGGTGGTTTATGCCTCGCTTGAAGTTCCCTCTCTGATTTTGTTTGAATCTTTCTTAAGTTTCTTAGGGCTCGGTACACAAGAGCCGATGAGTAGCTGGGGAGCATTATTAAGCGATGGTGCAGCACAGATGGAAACTTCCCCTTGGTTGCTCGCATTCCCTGCATTTTTCTTATGTTTAACGCTATTTTGCTTTAACTTTATTGGTGATGGCTTGCGTGATGCACTCGATCCAAAAGATAAATAGAGGTTTAAGATGAAATTATTAGAAGTAAATAATCTCGATGTTTATTTAAAAACGGACGAAGAATTAGTTCACGCAGTTCGTAATGTTTCTTTCTCCATTGAGAAAGGACAAACACTTGCCATTGTTGGGGAATCCGGTTCAGGTAAATCAGTTACCTCAATGGCAATTATGCAATTATTGCCAAAAAATATTGTTAAATTTGGTGAAAACTCCAGAATTGTGTTTGAAGAGCAGAACCTGTTAAATCTTTCTGAAAAAGAAATGCAGGCTATTCGAGGCGATCGTATTGGTATGATTTTCCAAGAGCCGATGACCTCGCTCAATCCTTATATGCCGATTGGTAAACAAGTAGCAGAGGCAATCCAAACGCATAATCCACAAATTACCAATGCTCAAGCCGAAAAATTGGTATTGGAAACTTTACAGAAAGTAAAAATTCCAGATGCCGAAAAGAAAATGGTTTGTTATCCGCACGAGTTCTCTGGTGGTCAGCTACAGCGTATTATGATTGCGATGGCAATTATCAATAAACCTGATTTATTAATTGCTGATGAGCCAACAACAGCGTTAGACGTAACAACTCAAGCAGAAATTCTTGATTTGATGCACGATCTACAAAGTGAAATGGGAATGGCGATTATCTTAATTTCTCACGATCTACGCTTAGTGCATAAATACAGTGATATGGTTTGTGTAATGCAAAATGGGGAAATTATTGAGCGTGGTGAAACGGAAACGGTCTTTACCAATCCGCAGCACCCTTACACAATTGAGCTATTAACCCCAATTCCAAATAATTTAAAAGGCGAATTACCGCTTAATGCACCAACCTTAATTAAGGCAGATAATATTGAGGTGGACTATATTTTAAAACGCTCACTATTCGGCAAGCCGAAGAAAGTCTTCAATGCATTGAAAGATATTTCACTGCACCTTAAAACAGGCGAAACGTTGGGGATTGTAGGCGAATCCGGCTCGGGCAAATCCACTCTTGGGCGGGCAATTATGCAGATTTTAGATTATCGTGGCAATATCACTTTTGCTGACCAAGATATTACAAAACTAAGTAAATCTGAACAGAAAGCGTTAAAAAGAGATATGCAAATGGTATTCCAAGATCCATTTAACTCACTTTCGCCACGTTTAACAGTAGGCGAAATCATTGCGGAAGGTTTAACGGTACATTATCCACAAATGAGCAAAGCCGAACGCCGTGAAAAAGTGATGAAAATTTTGGAAGAAGTAAATCTTAATCCTGCAATGATCAATCGCTATCCACACGAGTTCTCAGGCGGGCAACGCCAACGTATTGCAATTGCAAGGGCAATCATTTTAGAACCCAAATTTGTTCTTTTAGATGAGCCAACCTCTGCACTGGATCGCTCAACGCAAATTACCGTGATTGAATTGCTCAATCGCTTACAGAAAAAATATGGCTTAAGTTATATTTTCATCAGCCACGATTTAGCGGTAATTAAAGCATTAAGCGACCGAGTGATTGTAATGAGTCAAGGCGATATTGTGGAAAGCGGCTCTGTACAGCAGATCTTCGAAACCCCACAACAAGCCTATACCAAGCGGTTAATTTTAGCCTCTAATTTGTAAATAACGCTATAAAAAAGCACCCTATCAGATTATCCTGATAGGGTGTTGATGGAGAGTTCTCCATTCGATGACAAGGAAATGTCTATGAAAAAAACAATAAATAAATCAATTTGAACTTACATTTTTTAGGAAAATTTGGCGTGGGGAAGTAAGTCCTAATTTTTCTGCCTCATTAACCAAATTCATCGCTCTGTTAATATCTTTCGCTTTAATCGCTTTCATTACCGCCTGATTAAAATAGGCTTCCGTATCTTTATCAACTGCTGTTTTTACTGCAACCGGATTTTCTTTTAGTGGCATCTGTGCAACCGTTTTACCTACCGGAGTTGCCGCTTTATTTGAGTTGAAAATTTCAGTCGGTAAACCGATAAATTTTGTACCGTTTGAGCCGGAAACATTAATGTGAATTTGCCCTTTTAAACTATGTGCCACTTCAATATCGTTAATTGCCGGTGGTTGTTTACCTGTTGCTTTTGCATAAGTTTTTGCCGGATGTGGCATCATCGTAGTTTTGGCTAAATCTTGCTGCGTAGTATAAATGAGCAAATAAATATACTCTTGGTTCATTGCCGGCGTTAAATTAAGTTCTGCCCCTAAACGACTGCCTTTTAGCCCTCGTTCTTCTAATAATTTAAATTCAGAAGAAGGGTATATTGCTGCCACATTAAAGTGGCTATCTAATACTACAGCTGTTGGTACAAAAACATTTTTGTCTATCACCGGGCTTTCAATTTCAATTTCCAATGTCCCTTGATTTGCCGGAATACGATAGGCAGCAATTGGACTGGCAATACCGGCAAACGAAGCGGTAAATGCTTGTTTATGCTGTTCATTTAATTCTGTTTTTACAGTTTGCGAGAATGGCACATCTTGCCATTGAATTTGAGCTAATTCAGACGAGTTAATATGAATAGGTTTAACTGCCAAATTATTTGCCATACTCGGAGATGCCACAAAAAGATGGGCGAATAATATTGCTGTTGAAAGAAGCGTTTTTTTCATATTAACCTCTAAAAATTGTGAAAAATGATGATGTGATTAAATTGTGGGTAGGTTACCGCCCTACCCACATAACTGTTTGATGATTACCACCAAGCTTCAAATTGAACACCGGTGATAAACTCGCCGTCTTTAGCTTTGTAACCAGCATCAGTACGAGCTTTGGTGTTGAATTTATCATTCCAATGTGCGTAGGTACCAAACACACGGATTGCAGGACGAGCCCAAATGCTGTTACCTGCTTGCCACTGTTGTGCAATGGTATATTTCACTAAATCATTTTTCTTGCCTGTTGCTTGATCTTTAATGCGATCATAACCAACTTCTAATAATGTGCTCATTGTATCGTTCCATTTGTACATTGGGCGAATACCGGCAGAGTACCAAGTTTTACCTTGTTTATTATCTAGTTTTGTTTTTTCGTAGATTAAGGCATACATTACTTCAACTTTATCACTCGCTTGCACTACCCCTTGGTTGATTAAACGAAGCATATTGCCTTTATTATCTGCTTTCGAACCCTGTGCGTGACCATTATTCCAAGAAGTCATAGAGTCGGTTGCATATTGTGCAGTAAATTTATTGAAACCACCAAAGAAGTTACCTTGAGTGTATTCCGCTGTTACCATATAACCGTTTTTGGTCGCTTTTTCATTATTGAGTTTAGTACCATCTTTAGTATGAGCATTGCCATAATCAAAGCCTAACTCTAATGAGCCGTCTTTCCAAAGTTCAATACCTGCTAAGCGAACATCAAAAATGTCGTTATATACATCTTTTTTCGCATCGCGGTTATTTACATACGCTTTTTTAGCATAGTCATAGTAATAAGAGAATGCACCGTCTTTCTCTGTATCACGAGTTACCGCTAAAGAGAGTTTTCCGAAGCCTAAATCAACATTTTCAACCCCAGCACCCGGACCTGAGATATCCCAGTAGTAGAAGTCGTTCATATGAACATCGTGGCGTTGGTAAAAACGTTTACCAGCCCATAAGGTTGCACCCGGTAAGCTATCCGCAAAGTTTTTGAATTGTACGTTTAATTCACGTAATGCCGGGCTGGTTTCTGTCCAGTCATTGTTGTGAAGCGTACCGCCATAAGCAAGGTTAGTATCAAAATAGATGGATTTCTCACCACTTTTGAATAATTCCTGACCTAATTTCAATTCTGCATAGGTATCAGATTCGTTACCTAAACGGTATTTTGAACCACCACCATTAACAGTAAATGCCGATTGTTCACCACCACCGGATGTCCAACCGATACCTGAACGAGCGTAACCGTGAAAATCGACCGCTGATGCACTGGCTGCGAACATTGCACCGCTGATTGCAACTGCTAAGACTGTTTTTTTCATAATAGAACCTCTCTTAAGATTTGATTTTACTTAGGTTAAGTATTAATTGATTAGAAGATTGAAAATATCTCCTAAAATCAGTAATAAGCTGAAATTGTTATACCCCTTTTTCAACAAACAAACGTTTGCAAGCGGTGCCGTCTTCCTTAAATAAATGGCAACGTTCCGGCAAAATGCCGATATTCATATCGTCGCCTTCATTGACTAATACCACATCATTTTGACGATAAATTAAGGTTGGTTGTTTGATTTCAGGGATCTCTAGGTGGATTTGTGTTTCATTTCCAAGCAATTCCACTACTTGCACAATACCGTGTAAGGTTACTTGAGTTTGATCCGAAGGAAGTAAATGCTCCGGGCGAATACCTAAAGATAGGTTATCTCCAACATTTACTCCTTCTCCGGAAACCGGAATCCAAAAATTATGGTGATTTGCATCAGGTAATTCTATTTTTACTCGTTCCGCCTCTACATCAATAACTTTTACCGGTAAAAAGTTCATTTTAGGTGAACCGATAAACCCTGCTACAAAACGGTTTGCCGGATAATGATAAAGTTCTAACGGCTTGCCTACTTGAGCGATACCGCCAGCATTTAATACCACGATTTTGTCTGCTAATGTCATTGCTTCAACTTGATCGTGGGTAACGTAAATCATAGTGCGATTTAATTTTTTATGTAATTTGGAAATTTCTACCCGCATTTGCACACGCAATGCTGCATCAAGATTGGAAAGTGGCTCATCAAGTAAAAATACTTCCGGTTGGGAAACTAGCGTTCTACCAATGGCAACCCGTTGGCGTTGCCCACCGGAAAGTGCTTTAGGTTTGCGGTCTAGTAAGTGAGCAAGTTGTAAAATTTCGGCAACTTGATTAACTCGTTGCTCCCGTTCTGCTTTACTCACACCTGCCAGCTTTAATCCAAAAGACATATTCTCAGCAACATCTAAATGCGGGTATAGAGCATAGGATTGAAACACCATACCGATACCACGTTTTGAAGGCTCTATTTCATTCATCAGCTTTCCACCGATATAGAGTTCTCCTGTCGTAATATCTTCCAAACCTGCTATCATTCGTAATAGCGTGGATTTACCACAACCTGACGGACCAACGAAAACAACGAATTCCCCTTCATTAATTTCTAAATTAATATCTTTAGAAATATGAACATCACCATAGGATTTTCCCACATTACGCAATGATACATTCGCCATAATTAAACCTCTTTTTTGCTTTTGCTTGTGGTTTGAATTTAGGCTGAATGGTCGCCTTTTTATCTAAAGAAGAAATCATCCTAGAATACTTTTTTTTAGGGTTAGAGCCTTAATTACGTAAAGAACGCCCATTTAAAGAAATTTAATAAATTTTGTGATCAAGCTCTCATTTTTAACGCTTTTTTTTGTGAATCAGATCACAAAATGATGAAAAATGTTACTTAGATCATACTTTTAGTTCGGGGGGCGTAGAGCAAGGGGTGATCTCAAATAGATTCTATAGCCCATAATTTGCCATAATTTAATAAATGGGTTGTTTCATATCCGTTTCTTTTATTTAACTTCAAGGAGTTTTTTATGAAAAACAAATGTGCCAAATTCACCTTAGCTACTCTTGCTACTTTAGTTCTTTCCGGAACAGTAATGGCAAAAATGACGGAAGGTAAACTCGTTATTTGGATTAATGGTGATAAAGGTTATAACGGGCTTGCTGAAGTCGGTAAGAAATTTGAAAAAGATACCGGTGTTCAAGTGTTAGTCGAACATCCGGATAGACTTGAAGAAAAATTTGCACAGGTTGCCTCAACTGGTGATGGTCCGGATATTATGTTCTGGGCTCACGACCGTTTCGGTGGCTATGCACAATCAGGTTTATTGGCTGAAGTGAACGTAAGCAAAGAATTTAAAGATAAATTTGTCGATTTTGCTTGGGATGCAGAAACCTACAATGGCAAAATTATCGGTTATCCGGTTGCGATTGAAGCTATTTCGTTAATTTATAATAAAGATTTAGTTAAAGAAGCTCCTAAATCTTGGGAAGAAATTATTGAGTTAGATAAAAAACTCAAAAAAGATGGCAAAAATGCAATTATGTGGAACTTATCCGAACCATATTTCACTTGGCCAATTGCAGCTTCAAACGGAGCATACGCATTTAAATTTGCTAACGGCAAATACGATCCAAAAGATATTGGTGTGAATAATGAAGGTGCAGTAAAAGCATTACAGTTTGTAGTAGATATGGTGAAAAATAAACATATTAGTGCCGATATGGATTACGCTGTTGCTGAAGCATCCTTTAATAAAGGACAAAGTGCCTTAACCATCAATGGTCCTTGGTCTTGGGGCAATATTGATAAAAGCGGTATTAAATATGGTGTAACTTTACTGCCGACATTGAACGGTCAAGCCTCTAAACCATTCGTAGGAGTATTAAGTGCTGGTGTAAACAGCTCAAGCCCAAACAAAGATTTAGCTAAAGAATTCTTAGAGAATTACTTACTCACCGATGACGGCTTAGACGCAGTCAATAAAGATAAACCTTTAGGTGCAGTAGCGTTAAAATCTTACCAAGAAAAATTAGCCGCTGATCCTCGTATCGCAGCAATGATGGCAAATGCGAAAAACGGCGAAATTATGCCAAATATCCCGCAAATGTCTTCTTTCTGGTATGCCGAAAAATCTGCTATCAATAATGCAGTAACCGGTCGCCAATCAGTGAAAGAAGCATTAGATGATGCACATTCACGCATTCAAAAACAACAATAATTATTTATCATTCAGGGTGGGTTATATGACCCACTCTATTTTTAAATCCACCCTAAGTACAGTAAATATGCAGTAAAAATTCGAGGTGCTGTTATGCTAACTCAAACTCAATCCAAACCCACCCATTGGCTCAAATATCTCTTAGCCGGATTAGTCTTGCTCCTTGACTTCTATCTTGTTGTATTAATGTACTCACAAGGTGAATATCTTTTTGCTATTTTAACACTGATTATTCTGACCTCCGGTGTCTATATTTTTACCAATAAAAATGCCTATGCTTGGCGTTATGTTTACCCGGGTATTACCGGAATGGCAATTTTCATTTTGTTTCCGCTGATTGCTACCATTGCAATTGCGTTTACCAATTATAGTGGTTCTAATCAATTATCCTTTGAACGAGCCGTATCTGTTTTGACAGAACAACGTTATTTCGCCGGAGATAAATACCAATTCACACTTTATCCACACGCAGATAATCAATACCGCATCGCATTAACAAATCCGGCAACCGAGCAAACTTTTGTGTCAGATCCTGTTTCATTAACTACCGGAACGAATGTGGTTGTTACTGAGCAAAGTATACCGAATGGAGATGTTGCTCCTCTTAAAGTGATTACGCAAAATCGGGCTGCATTTCAGTCAATGAAAGTTGTATTACCAAATAATAATGAACTGACAATGAGTTCATTACGCCAATTTTCAGAACAAAAACCACGCTATCAATTTGATGAAGAGAGTAAAATATTATTCAATAATGAGACAGGCAAACGTTATAAAGCAAATGACGAAACCGGCTTCTTCCAAGCTATTGATGAAAACGGTAATTGGCAAAGTGAAACGCTTGAGCCTGGTTATACTGTTACATCTGGCCTTAATAACTTCATTAAAATTTTTACCGATGAAGGTATTCAAAAACCTTTTATACAAATATTTATTTGGACGGTAATCTTCTCTTTATTAACCGTAGTCTTTACCGTTATTCTCGGTATGGTACTTGCCTGCCTAGTACAATGGGAGGCATTAAAAGGTAAAGCGATATATCGTGTCTTATTGATTTTACCCTATGCGGTGCCATCGTTTATTTCTATTCTGATTTTTAAAGGGTTATTCAACCAAAGTTTTGGTGAAATCAATATGATTTTAAACCAACTGTTCAGCATCAGCCCTGAATGGTTTAACGATCCGCTACTTGCTAAAGTGATGATTCTGATTGTGAATACCTGGCTAGGTTATCCTTATATGATGATTTTATGTATGGGATTACTCAAAGCTATTCCATCTGATTTATATGAAGCCTCCGCAATGGATGGAGCCTCCACTTGGCAAAATTTCAGCAAAATCACGTTCCCATTACTGTTAAAACCGCTTACTCCGTTAATGATTGCTTCATTTGCATTTAACTTTAACAACTTTGTATTAATTCAATTATTAACAAATGGTCGCCCGGATATGATTGGAACCACCACCCCTGCCGGTTATACCGATTTATTAGTCAGCTATACTTACCGTATTGCCTTTGAAGGAAGTGGTACACAAGATTTCGGCTTAGCAGCCGCTATCGCAACGATTATTTTCTTATTAGTCGGTGGCTTAGCACTCTTAAATATCAAAGCAACCAAAATGGAATTATAAACGTGGTAGGGATTTAACAATCCCTGACCCAAACTAACTTCAGGAGTTATATATGGCAATTGTTCAATCTAAATCTGTGCGTTATCGTGTATGGGCAACCCATTTCTTTTTAATTTGTTTCCTTGCCTTAATTATTTTCCCTTTATTGATGGTTATTGGTATCTCATTACGACCGGGAAATCTGGCTATCGGTGATATTATTCCAAGCCAAATTTCGTGGGAGCATTGGCAGGCTGCATTAGGCTTTGACGTAACACATTCTGACGGCACGATAACACCTCCACCGTTCCCGGTGCTACGCTGGTTATGGAACTCTATCAAAGTAGCAACAATTACCTCTATCGGTATTGTAACCTTATCAACAACCTGTGCTTATGCATTTGCCCGAATGAAATTTAAAGGCAAAAAAACTATTCTACAAGGTATGCTAATATTCCAAATGTTCCCAGCAGTGCTTTCCTTAGTTGCCTTATATGCGTTGTTTGATCGTCTTGGGCAGTATGTACCGTTTCTTGGCTTAAACACACACGGCGGCGTAATTTTTGCTTATTTAGGCGGAATTGCCTTACACGTTTGGACAATAAAAGGCTACTTTGAAACCATTGATGGCTCACTGGAAGAAGCAGCATCTCTTGACGGTGCAACCCCGTGGCAAGCGTTCCGATTAATCTTATTACCGCTTTCCGTACCAATTTTAGCGGTAGTATTCATTCTTTCATTCATTGCTGCTATTACAGAGGTACCGGTTGCCTCACTCTTATTACGTGATGTAAACAGCTACACCCTAGCCGTTGGTATGCAACAATATCTCTATCCGCAAAATTACTTATGGGGTGATTTTGCAGCCGCAGCGGTCTTATCTGCGATTCCGATTACACTCGTCTTCTTATTGGCACAACGCTGGCTAATCGGTGGATTAACTGCCGGCGGTGTAAAAGGCTAGTTTGCAAAAAATTCTCAAAAAACGACCGCTTGTCAAGTTGATACTGCGGTCGTCATTTATAGAGGTGTCTATGAAAAATGCGTTACCTTATCTTTGCTTATTCTATACCTCAAGCCTTTTTGCCCAATCTTGGCAACATTCCCATTTTTCTGATTTTAACGATAATCTCGAAAAACAGTTGTTTCAATCCCAAGTGCAGTTAGAAAAAGGCAATTATCCGCTTACGTTTAAATTTGGCGAACAATGTTATCAGCCACAACAAACGATAAAATTAAATCAATCTGTTACGTTAGTACCTTGTGTGAATGATGCTCCTCAACTACGCCTATTTCGTCAAGGCAATTATATGGCACAAATTGATATGCGAGGTGGCACACCGACACTAAAAATCAGTGTAGAACAGCAACCACAGCATAATGACTCTGTACTTCAAAGTTGCCCGAATTGGGACAAAAAACCGATTGAAATTGATGTTTCCTCTACTTTTTCCGAAGGAGAATCAGTGAGGGATTTCTATTCAGGAAACACTGCCATAGTTAAAAACGGCAAAGTTACCTTAATGCCTGACGAAAACGCAAGCGGTCTAATTTTGCTGGAAAAAAGCAACACCTCAAATAATGCGACCTTCGATTGGAAAAATGCTACTGTCTATTTCGTACTAACCGACAGATTCTATAACGGCGATCCCAGCAATGACCACAGCTACAACCGACAAAAAGACGGAATACAAGAAATCGGCACGTTTCACGGCGGAGATCTAAAAGGCTTAACCTCAAAATTAGATTATCTACAGCAGCTAGGTGTCAATGTTTTATGGATTAGTTCCCCACTGGAGCAAATGCACGGCTGGGTTGGCGGTGGTGATAAAGGCGATTTTCCGCATTATGGATATCACGGTTACTATCATTTGGATTGGACAAAATTAGATGCCAATATGGGCACCGAGGACGATTTAAGCCATTTTGTTCAACAAGCCCATCAACGTGGCATTCGAGTACTGTTTGATGTGGTGATGAACCATACCGGCTATGCTACGCTTGCGGATATGCAGGAATTTAACTTTGGTGGATTTTACCTAAAACCGGAGGAAATCAATCACACATTAGGCGAAAAATGGACACATTGGAAACCTAAATCAGGACAAAACTGGCACAGCTTTAACGATTTTATTCGCTTTAATGATAATCAGGCTTGGCAAAATTGGTGGGGAAAAGCGTGGGTTCGTGCCGATATTGCCGATTACGACAGCCCTAAATTTGATGATTTAAAAATGTCGCTCTCTGCCCTTCCGGATCTAAAAACCGAGAGTGAACAAGCGGTCAAATTACCTGAATTTTTTGCAAATAAAAATACCAATGCCAAAGTATTGCCAAATGCTAAAGTGCGTGATTATTTAATCAGTTGGTTATCGGATTGGGTGCGAAAATATGGAATTGACGGCTTTCGGGTTGATACCGCCAAACACGTTGAAAAATCAACGTGGCTAGCATTAAAACAATCCGCTCAACAAGCTTTAAACGAATGGCAACAAGCCAATCCCCAAGCCAGCTTTAATGATAACTTTTGGATGACAGGAGAGGCTTGGGGGCACGGCGTGTTCAAAAGTGATTATTATCAAAACGGCTTTGATGCAATGATCAACTTCGATTTTCAAGAGCAGGCTAAAAAAGGACTAAATTGCTTTGCCCATATTGAACCGGTTTATAGTGAAATGAGCCGTAAATTAAGCGACTTCAATGTGCTGAGCTATTTATCTTCACACGATACAAGATTATTCTTCCATTCTGATAGTGAACAAAATATCGAAAAACAAAAAATTGCCGCTAATTTACTGTTGCTTTCTCCCGGTGCTGTGCAAATCTACTATGGTGATGAGAGCGGACGAGAATTTGGAGCAACCGGTTCAGACCCGATACAAGGCACTCGTTCAGATATGAATTGGCAAGAGTTACGACAAAACGCTCAGAAGCAGGCGTTGTATCAACACTGGCAAAAGCTGGCACAAT
The DNA here is from genome assembly GCF_014541205.1 of Mannheimia bovis. NCBI lineage: Bacteria > Pseudomonadati > Pseudomonadota > Gammaproteobacteria > Pasteurellales > Pasteurellaceae > Mannheimia > Mannheimia bovis. The sequence goes on from NZ_CP061280.1 coordinate 2,048,611, forward strand.
TCCGCCAACGTCATCCGGCTATTGGTGCCGGTGCTCACCGAACCATTAAAAATGACAGCTATTTTGCATTTAGCCGTCTACTGAATGAGGATAAAATTATGGCGATTTGGGTGGGAAATTAATCTTCCCCGTTAGGGGAAGAATCGAAGCCGATTAGGGGAATGTGGACGATATTGCAAAAAATCACAAAAAACAGACCGCTTGTTCCCCTGTGAGACTAAGATCAATTATACCCCATCAACATAAGCAGCTCTTTCGTATAGCTGATCGCTTCATTACGATTAGTAACACCGATTTTCTGATACAGATTTCGAATATGGGTTTTAATTGTGGTTGCTGCTACTTGCAATTCATCTGAAATTTGTTCATTGCTATACCCTGAATAAATCAAGCCTAGTACCTGCCATTCCCGCTGTGTTAATGGGCTAATTCTTAATAGCTCCGGTACTTTCGGATTTTTCAGTAATTGATTCACAAAATTTTCATCAAAGTGTGCAAATTTTTGGCGATAAAATTGATTGATGTTGCGTAAAATAAATTGTGCTTTATGTAACACTAATTCATCCAGCACATTGAGTTGCAATAAATGGCGGATCTGTTGTGCCATCACATCTCCTTCAATCACAAAAGCACTGATAAAGTTTGTTTGCCGTGTCAGTTTTAGTGCCTGAATTAAGTCTTGCTGAGCTAATTCTTTCTCGCCTTGTAAAAAATAAAGCCTGTTACGAACAATTAATGCACGATTTAAATCACTGATCAGAGAAAATTTTTCAGCAGTTTCAATTAAATTATCTAAAATTACTTTCGCTTCAGTATATTCTTCAAGCAAGATTCGAGCCCGTGCAATATTACGCCATTGAATTTGAGTAAAATGGTTTTTATCAGAAATTGGTGATGGATTTTGAATCAACCAATTACGAGCAGACTGAATGTCATTTGTCATCTGCCAATAAAACATCCTCACTTGATCAGCATTCGCAATCCAGTCGTGGTGATAAGAGTGAGAATGCTCTAACTGCTCAACTTCACCTAATAAGCGAGCAGTGTTATCCAAATTGCCACGAGCTAATGAAATTTTAGTGAGTAAGGTTAAGCATTGTAACTTGTCTTCAAATTTAGATAAGGCATTCATTCCGGCAACTGCCATCGACTCAGCTTTATCCAAGTTATACCATTCCCACAAAATTTTTCCCTTAGAACGTAGCAGGAATTCATACATCGGCACTTTTTGTAAGTGGTTTTCTTTTACGAAGTTACTTGCTTTATCTAGCATTTCATAGGCAGCTTGTGAAAAACCTTGAGCAAGCAAAATTTCAGATTGTTGAAGCTGCGACCATAAAATATTGTGGTAAGTATGGTGTTGGCGTGCCATACGCTCTGCTTTTTGTAACATTACTAACGCTTCTGCCAGATTGCCATGACAATGATGAGCTTCTCCAATAATTGAGGTGGCAACAATATGAGCGTAATAAGCATTTTCCGAGAGATCATTTAACGCTTCTGAGGCTAATTGAAGTGCCGTATTTTCATCACCGGAATTGATAGCAATCTGAGCCCGTAGTACATTGAATTCCGCATTGGCAGTTTTACTTAACTCAATCTTATTTTCCGTCAAAGCTCGAGAAAAATCTGCCAAAATACCACCTACTTCACTATGACGGTGCTGGCTTTGCACCAGCCAAGCTTTGAGTAAAACTAAATTAGTATGTTCGGTTAAATGTGCGTAATCCAAACAATTTAAACTCTCTTCCAATAATTTTAACTCACCTTGATGAAATACAGTCCACGCGTGCTTGCCTAAAATATTGAGCAATAATCCGGTATCCGATAACTGCATTGCATGATGCAGGGCTTCGGTTACATAGCCTAATTGTAACCACGCATTCGCCGCTTTTTGATGCAATTGTGGCAGTTCAGCATACAACTCATTTTGACAACATAAATTCAAAAAGGAAGCAAAAAGCGGATGGAATTTCCACCAACTATCATCACTGCTCTGCCATTTACTGTTTGCCATTTGTTGCAAAAATAAGCCTTGTTTTTCAAGAGATTCTAATTTAGTTCGACTATTCTGCTCTCCGGTAACTGCTTGTACCAACGATTCATTCATTGAGTGTAATACGGAACAACGTAAAATAAACAATCTGGTTTCTTCATCTACTTTATTGAGCACTTCATCAGCTAAATATTCGTTGATATGAAAATGATTCGACTTGGCTAAGCGTTTGGCAATATCTTGCAGTGGCACTTGTAGTGTATGCGATTTATTTTTCGCAAAAAGGCTAATTAACTGAAGAGCCGTTGGCCAACCTTCAACTTCGTTACAAAGTGCGATAGCATCTTGCTGATTTAACTCTGAACCTAATCTTGCTTGAAAAAACGCAGTACTTTCTTGGTGATCAAACATAAGTTGGTTAATATCGATTTCCAACAATTGTTCTTGTACTCTTAAACTCGCAACACTTAACGGCGGAATAGATCGAGAAATCAAGATAAGCGTCATATTAGATGGCTGATGTTTAATCCAATATTTTAATGCCTCATGAATTTCATCATTTTCAATAATATGATAATCATCAATAGCAAGATAGAAATGTTCCGAAAACGCCGCTGCTTTAATCAATAATTGATTAAATAAAGCTAATAAATTAGCTTTGCGATTTTCCTCTAACAATACATCTATTTCTTCATTAATTGCAGAATGCAAGGCAGCACTAAAATAAGCAGCAAAACGATCCGAATTATTATCGCCTTCATCTAACGCATACCAGCCGATATTCTTTTTATTTTCAATCCATTGAGAAACTAGGGTAGTTTTGCCATAACCGGCTGGTGCATTTATTAATACAACCGGATAACTGCAAGATTTGTCTAATTCTTGAATTAAACGTTTTCTAGGGATGCTGTTTTGTAATCGAAAAGAACAAACAAGTTTTGATGGTATTAACATAATAAATTCTATTTTCCCTCATAACAAAATGGGGATGATATATCCTCCATTTATGTTCTAACTACTTCCTAATAATCATACCACACAAGGTGATTATAAGGATGATTTGATTTTATTCGGATTTCACATAATAGCGGTGTTCATTTTTAACTGGGGGTTTCCTATGACATTTAATTCTATTGTAGAAAAATACTGTCGCTACTTTGATGTGGCAGATCCAAAACACTTCACCTTACAGCAATGGTACCAAGTCGTTGCAGAAGGTTCCCTTGAACTTATTTATAGTCAGCCTGCAACTAAACCGACAGAATCACGCCACGTAAACTATCTTTCGATGGAATTTTTAATCGGTCGTTTAACCGGCAATAATTTAATGAATTTAGGATATTACGAACAAATTCGTGAATATCTTAAACAATATCAAGTTGAATTAGTAGATGTTTTAGAGCAAGAGCGTGATCCAGCATTGGGAAATGGTGGATTAGGTCGTCTTGCTGCCTGTTTTTTAGACTCAATGGCAACTGTTGGACAAAATGCGACCGGCTACGGGCTTCACTATCAATACGGTCTATTCAAACAAAGCTTTAAAGAGGGAATGCAAAAAGAAGCTCCGGATACTTGGGCTCGTGATAGCTACCCTTGGCATCGTTTTAATCCATCTAAAACCCGTCATATCGGGTTTGGTGGAAAAATCAAACAAATTCAAGCCGATCAATATGAGTGGCAACCTAAATTAACAATTCAAGGTAAAGCATTTGATTTGCCAATCGTAGGTTACAAAAATAACATCATTCAACCGCTGCGTTTATGGCAGGCAGATAGTGATCAATCTTTTGATTTTGATGCTTTTAATGACGGTAAATTCTTAACTGCAGATAAAACTATTGTCAATGCAGCCGCACTTACGCAAGTACTTTACCCAAATGATAACCATAAAGCAGGGCAAAAATTACGCTTAATGCAACAATACTTCCATTGTGCCTGCTCTGTGGCAGATATTTTAGATCGCCACCTCAGCGAAGGTTATCCGTTAGAAGATTTGGCTAAACGCCAAGTAATCCAATTGAATGATACTCACCCAACACTCGCTATACCTGAATTAATGCGTGTACTGTTAGATGATCACCAATTCACTTGGGAACAGGCTTGGGATATTTGCTCAAATACCTTTGCTTACACTAATCATACCTTATTACCTGAAGCTCTTGAGCAATGGGATCAACGCCTATTTAAGCAATTATTACCTCGCCATTACCAAATTGTGGAAAAAATCAATGATATTTTCCACAACCAAGTACGGGCGGAATTTGGCGATGATGCCAAAATTTGGGAAAAATTAGCCGTACTATTTGACTATCGTGTGCGTATGGCTAACCTTTGCGTTGTTACCTGTTTCCGTGTAAACGGTGTTGCAGAAATTCACTCGGATCTCTTAGTAACCGACTTATTCCCGGAATATCACCGATTGTTCCCAACAAAATTCTGTAATGTTACTAACGGCATCACACCTCGTCGTTGGATTAGACAAGCAAACCCACAATTAAGTGATTTATTGGATCGTACCTTAAAACAAGATTGGACACACGATCTGGAATTATTAAAAGGCGTTGAAAAATATGTTGATGACACCGGCTTCCGTGAAGAATATCAACGTATTAAACGTAACAATAAAGTGGTTTTAGCAAATGAAATCCATAAAACACTAGGATTAAATGTCAATCCAAGTGCGATTTTTGATGTACAAATCAAGCGTTTCCACGAATATAAACGCCAACATTTAAATTTATTAAATATTATTGCGACCTATCAGTCGCTAAAAGCTAACCCAAACCAAGATTACACTCCACGTGTATTCCTATTCTCAGGCAAAGCGGCACCGGGTTATTATTTAGCAAAAAATATTATTCACGCCATTAACAATGTGGCAGATATTATCAACAACGATAAACAAGTGAATGATAGACTACAAGTGGTATTCCTACCGGATTATCGAGTCAGCCTTGCTGAAAAAATTATTCCCGCTGCCGATGTTTCAGAGCAGATATCAATGGCAGGAAAAGAAGCCTCCGGTACCGGTAATATGAAATTGGCACTTAACGGTGCATTAACATTAGGTACACTAGATGGAGCTAATGTGGAAATTGCCGAGATGGTGGGTGAGGAAAATGTCTTTATCTTCGGACATACCGTAGAAAGCGTGCGGGAACTGTTAGCAAAAGGTTATCAGCCTAAAACCTATTACAATCAAGATCCGATTCTGAAAAATGCGGTTGATTTCTTAGCCAAAGGGAAAGCCTCTCACGGCAATAAAGAAACATTCAAACTAATGTTAGACAGCCTGCTAGAACGCGATCCGTTCCTAGTCTTTGCCGATTTTGACAGCTACCGCCAAACACAAGAGAAAATTGGTATAGCCTATTTAGATCAAGAAGCTTGGCTACGTAGTGCGATTTTAAATACTGCCCGTTTAGGTACGTTTAGCTCAGACCGCTCAATTAAAGATTATCAACAACGTATTTGGTTGAATAGATAATAACTTCGGGCGACTTCTTCTCAACAGGAAGTCGCCTATTTTCTGTTGTATTTCATATATATTTGATATGTGGAGAAAAATGATGAAAATAACTACCAAACAATATCATCGGGCAGGTATTATGCCCTATTTTTTCGATGAACGTGGTGTAAAAAAATCAGCGTCCGAAAAAATAAAATATACTTTATTCAAAACATTTAACGGCAATATTCAAGTAAGCTCTACACCAATTCCTGCTGTCAAAATTTTTTATCAGCACCAACCCTGTTTTTTACCTTTCCATTTAGCCGATAAAAAAAATCCATTAACCGGCAATTGGCAGCTCCAACTAGAAAACTCAAGCCAAGTTATTTCCGGTAAAATTAAAGCTCGGGGAATTACATTACCCCAAGACTTACCTTTAGGTTATCACCAATTACAACTAAACACGGTAGATAAAACCTTTAATTGCACTATTATTATCGCTCCGGAGCGTTGCTATCAACCTCAAGCCGTGCTTGAACAAAAAAAATTATGGGGAACATTTCTACAGCTCTACACCTTAAAATCAGCCAACAACTGGGGAATCGGTGATTTTGGTGATTTAAAAAACTTCATCCAACAAATTGCACCTTACCAAGCAGATTTTATTGGCTTGAATCCGATTCACTCTCTTTTTCCGGCAAACCCGAATTCTGCAAGCCCATACAGCCCATCCTCTCGCCGATGGCTGAATATCGCCTACATTGATGTCAATCAGTTGGTAGAATTTCAACAAAGCGATGAAGCTCAAACTTGGTTTCATTCCGCTGAAATCCAGCAACAGTTATCTCAATTACGCAATCAAGCCTGGTTAAATTACGATCAAATCATTCCATTGAAATTGAAAGGGCTACGCTTTGCTTTTGCAAAATTCCAGCAAAATATGACCGCTTGTTCCGACTCAGCCTTCACTGAATTTGTACAAAAAGGTGGTGAGAGTCTACAAGTTCAAGCTACATTTGATGCTCTTCATCAATATTTATCCACACAATTTGCGGACCAATGGGGCTGGGATTTCTGGGCGAAAGCGTACCAAGATTATCATTCTGCTGCCGTACAACAATTTAGAGAAACACATAAAGCAGACGTGGAATTTTACCTTTGGTTGCAATTCATTGCCGATCAGCAATTAGCAGAATGTGATGCAATTTGCCGTCAGCAAAATATGAACATTGGTATGTATCGCGATCTCGCCGTTGGCGTCAGCCCCAATGGAGCAGAAACGTGGAATGACAAACAACTTTATTGTTTAAATACGTCTGTCGGTGCTCCACCTGATGTATTAGGTCCACAAGGACAAAACTGGGGCTTAACCCCAATGAATCCACACGTGTTAAAACAACAAGCCTACCGCCCGTTTATTGAGTTGGTCAGAGCTAATATGAAGCATTGCGGAGCATTACGCCTTGACCATATTATGTCTTTATTACGATTATGGTGGATTCCAAAAGGCGACAGTGCAGTGAATGGTGCTTATATCCGTTATCCTGTTGATGATTTAATTGCTATTTTGGCACTTGAAAGCCAACGCCATCAATGCCTGATTATCGGTGAAGATTTAGGCACTGTGCCAAAAGAAATTGTCAGCAAACTCAAAAATGCAGGTATTTTGTCTTACAAAATCTTCTACTTTGAATTTGACGAACATGGCCAAAGCCGTGATTTGCAGCATTATCCTTATCAAGCAATGACAACGTTAAGCACTCATGATTTACCAACTATTAATGGTTATTGGCGAGGCTATGATTTTGAATTAGGCGAAAAATTCGGTGTATATCCGAATGCAGAAATTCTGGCAATTCTGAAACAAGAACGGGTAAATGCAAAAGCAAAAATATTAAAACGACTAAAGCAACATAATGTCACGATAGAACCTGAAATCAACGAACAGCTCAATTCCGCGGTAAATACCTCATTTATTCATCGTTTACAAAAGTATGTAGCAAATGTGAGTAGCGGACTATTCGGCTTCCAACCTGAAGATTGGTTGGGCATGACCGAGCCGGTTAATATACCGGGAACCAGTACGCAATATGCCAACTGGCGACGTCGCTTGACCGTAAATATTGAAGATATTTTTGCTGATACTGCAATCCAAGCTTTATTGAGGAAAGTGAACAAAATCCGTAAAGAAAAATAACAAATACACAGTAAACAGAAAAAGGGGTAAAAGAATTTATTCTTTTACCCCTTTCGTATATTAAGAAGAATACTACCCTGCAACCCAAAGCATTATCGCCAGCACTTGTGGCAACATTATGCGTAGAAACATTACAAGTGGGTAAACAGTAGCATAAGAGAGAGCAGCTGCACCGTTACCTTCTTTGATTTCGTTAGCGAATGCAAGAGCCGGTGGGTCGGTCATTGAACCGGCAAGTAATCCACAAAGACTTAGGTAGTTCATTTTGGCGTAAATTCTGGCAATCAATCCTGTAATCATAAGCGGAAAGAAGGTGATGATTGCACCAAAGAGAATCCATTCCATACCTTCGCTACTGAGTAATGTTTCAAGAAATCTTCCGCCCGATTTTAAACCAACAACCGCTAAGAAAAGCACAATCCCAATTTCACGCAGAGCAAGGTTCGCACTCGGTGGCATAAACCAATAAAGTTTACGAATGCTGCCAATTCTTGCCAAAATGAGAGCCACCACCAGAGGTCCTCCGGCTAAACCCAGCTTTAACGCAACAGGGAAGCCCGGTAAATAAATTGGAATAGAGCCAAGTAGCACGCCTAAACCAATCCCAATAAAAATAGGTAACATTTGGACTTGTTGTAATTTCGATTGAGCATTGCCGATAATCGTCATTACCATTTCAATATCAGCTTGACGACCAACTAAATTCAATACATCACCGAATTGCAGCGTCATATCGCCCGTTGGGATTAACTCTACCCCAGCACGGTTGAGGCGTGAAATCACAACATCATATTTGCCTTTGAGCATTAATTGACGAATTTGTTTGCCGAATACTTTTTCGTTAGTAACTACTGCTCGTTCTGAACGATAAATTGTGCCTTTTGTGGAAACAGATACATCTGCAACTTCGCCCAAAATAATTTGCATTTTATGTAACGATGCTTGATCGCCTACTAAATGTAATATATCACCAACTTGTAATACCGTATCTACTCGGGGAATAGAAAGCTCCTCACCTCTTTTTAAACGAGAGTAGGAAACTTCGTGCAAATCAAAATCAGGTAATTGATTAAGTGTTAAACCGTTAATATTAGGATTTGTTAAACGCACATTTAAAGTGCTGAGTTGTTCTTTACCTTGATTTTGAGATTGGTTAAAAGCTTCTGCTTCTTTATCAATATTAACTTTTAAGATGATACGAATTAACCACATTGCCAACAGAATACCGATAATCCCAAACGGATAAGCAATGGCATAGCTCATACCCATCATTTCGGTTACATTTTCGCCACTTAGTTCGGCAAGCACTTGTTGACCAGCCCCAAGAGAAGGTGTGTTAGTAACCGCTCCCGAGAAAATGCCTAAAATCACAGGTAATGGAACACCGAACAATTTATGAATAAGAACAACAAGGACACCACTAAGTAACACAATTAAAACGGCAAAACCATTGAGCTTTAAGCCTGAATGTTTAAGGGAAGCAAAGAAACCCGGACCTACTTGAATACCTATTGAGTAAACAAATAAAATTAAACCGAATTCCTGAATAAAATGGAGAGTGTGGGCATCAAGTTTTACACCAAATTGTGCCATAAAATGGGACACCAATAACCCGCCAAATAACACACCACCAATGCCTAAACCAACGCCTCTAATTTTGATATGACCAATCCATAAACCAAGTACTGCCACTAAAGATAATAAACTGACAGTAAGTGCAATTTCGCTCATAACAGCCTCTATCTAATACGAAATACCTCAAAAATGGTAGTTAATTTTAGCAAATCTCAAAAACCAAAAATGCGATCTATATCAAAAAAATAAATATTGATAGCATTACTCCAATGCTAATTTTCAAAAAAGTTCCCTAATTTAAAAAAAATTCTCGACAACTCTATTTTTTGGGGTAAATTAAACACTATTTTTATTACTTAAGGACAAACACAATGTTATCTAACGAAGTTTTTATTTCGATTATCGTGTTATTAGTACTGAGCTTGCTTAGAATTAACGTGGTAATCGCTCTTATTATTTCGGCACTTACCTGTGGCTTAATCGGCAATTTAGGTGTTGAAGGTGTCGGATTTACTGATGCACTACAAAAAACAATAAAAAGTTTTACCGGTGGCTTAGGTGGCGGTGCAGAAACAGCAATGAACTATGCCGTGCTTGGTGCTTTTGCAGTAGCTCTTTCAAAATCAGGCGTAACCGATTTATTAGCTTATAAAGTGATTAAATCATTCGGACACAGCCCGTCTGGTCGCTCTGTAACTTGGTTTAAATACATTGTATTATTTGTGCTAGTTGCTTTTGCAATGTCTTCACAAAACTTAATTCCAATTCACATTGCCTTTATTCCTATCTTAATTCCACCACTATTAAGTGTGATGAATAAATTACAGATTGACCGCCGTGCGGTTGCTTGTGCTTTAACATTTGGTTTAACCGCCACGTATATGCTAATTCCGGCAGGTTTCGGGCAAATCTTTATTGAGAGCATTTTAGTAAAAAATATTAATCAAGCAGGCGAGCAATTTCAATTAGTGGCAACCACTGCTGAGATGACAAAAGCAATGCTTATTCCTGTATTAGGTATGATTGTTGGTTTACTTTTTGCATTCTTTATTTCATACCGTAAACCTCGTGTCTATGCAGAAAATACACCTGAACCAACTGTTGATGATATTGAAACTCGAGTAGCTAACGTTAAACCTTTCCATATCGGCATTAGCATTTTAGCAATTGTCGCAACCTGTTCGGTACAATTAGCAACAAATTCAACCATTATCGGTGGTTTAGTCGGCTTAGTGATTTTTGCTCTGGGTGGCGTATTTAGATTAAAAGAGAGCAATGATGTTTTCCAAGCAGGCTTACGTTTAATGGCGATGATCGGCTTTGTGATGATTGCTGCTTCCGGTTTTGCCGGCGTGGTTAATTCAACCGGTGGTGTGCCAGCATTAGTGGAAAGCCTGCGTGATGTCATCTCATCAAAAGAGATGGCAGCATTATTAATGCTCGTAGTTGGCTTATTCATTACAATGGGAATTGGCTCATCATTCTCAACTGTACCTATTATTACCTCAATCTACGTGCCACTTTGTGTGTCTTTTGGTTTCTCACCACTTGCAACAATGGCGATTGTGGGTGTAGCAGCCGCATTAGGCGATGCAGGTTCTCCAGCATCAGATTCTACGCTTGGTCCAACATCAGGCTTGAACGCTGACGGCAAACACGACCACATTTGGGATTCCGTTGTGCCAACCTTTATCCACTTTAATATTCCACTATTAGTGTTTGGCTGGATTGCAGCAATGACACTTTAAGTTATAATACGCAAAATTTTGCGAAAAAAAGACCGCTTGTAAACTCACAAGCGGTCTATTTTCATTTATATTTTACAAAATCAGGTTACATAGAATGAAGTTTATCTCTTTTAATATCAATGGATTGCGAGCTCGTCCACATCAGCTTGAAGCCATTATCGAAAAACACCAACCAGATGTATTAGGATTACAAGAAATCAAAGTGGCTGATGAAGATTTCCCTTACGACTTAGTCAATCATTTGGGCTATCACGTTTTCCATCACGGACAAAAAGGGCATTATGGCGTTGCCTTATTAACTAAAAAAGAGCCTATTGCTGTGCGTAAAGGCTTCCCAACCGATATGTTAGATGCTCAAAAGCGAATGATTATGGCAGATATCGAAACCGATTTTGGCGTTTTAACCGTGTTAAACGGCTATTTTCCACAAGGAGAAAATCGTAGCCACGAAACCAAATTCCCTGCCAAGCAGAAATTCTATGCCGATTTGCAACACTACTTGGAAACCGAGCTAAAGCCAGAAAATCCAATTATCATTATGGGCGATATGAATATCAGCCCAACAGATTTAGACATCGGCATCGGCGAGCCGAACCGTAAACGTTGGTTGCGTGATGGTAAATGCTCTTTCTTACCCGAAGAACGGGAATGGTTAGATCGCTTACACAGCTACGGTTTAGTTGATACTTTCCGTGTTGCTAACCCGGAAGTAAACGATAAATTCTCGTGGTTTGATTATCGATCTAAAGGCTTTGACGACAATCGCGGCTTGCGTATTGATTTAATTCTCGCCTCAAAATCACTTGCTGAGCGTTGTGTAGAAACAGGAATTGATTTAGAAATTCGTGCGATGGAAAAACCATCTGACCACTCCCCTGTTTGGGCAACCTTTAAATAATTTGCAAAAAAATTTACTTTTTTAACCGCTTGTAGTGCTTTCACAAGCGGTTGTTTTTTCTCACTTTTTTGCATTTTCACGTCATACTATATCCCTTTTCAAATTTGTGCTACAATCAAACACTATTTTTAGACTATATTTAGATTATGAATACACGCTTAACCGTTATTTTACTGATTATTGTTGCCATACTCGGCGGTTGGTATTACAGCTTACAAGAGAAAGATAACACAGGGCTTGATCAGCTGATTAAAAAGGAAGGGCAGCCTGAATATGTAGGGAATAAAATGTCCACCACAGTTTATGATTTGAAAGGCAATCCACAATATTTCGCTCAGGCTACGGAAATCAAACGTTATGAATCCACCGAGCGAACCGAGTTTTTTAAACCTTTTATTGAACTTTTTGCGAAAGAATCTACGCAAAAACAATGGAAAATCAGTGCTGATTACGCTGAAATTACCAAAGAAAAAATGCTCAATTTAAAAGGTAATATCAAACTTGATGCGTTAGATCCTGCCTCCCGTTTACAACAAATCACTACAGATACTTTAACCGTTGATTTAAATACGCAGGATATTTTTACCGAAAGTACGGTCAAATCAATAGGTTCTGGTTTTACGACAACAGGGGTTGGATTAAAAGGTAACTTAAAACAGCAGGTTACCACCTTGCAAAAAGAAGTAAAATCTTACATTGAACCGACTATTATTAAAGAAACAAAAGAATAATTTGCTTTTGGATAAGGAATAAAAATGAAATTAATGTTTAAATCTATTTTAGTAACAATGTTACTAGGTAGCAGTTTTTCAGCTTATGCGTTAAAAGGTGATACCGATCAACCTATCAATATTGATTCGGGCAGCCAATCTTTAGATATGACAAATAATATCGTTACCTTTAGCGACAACGTAGTGATTACACAAGGCTCTATTAAAGTAACTGCTGAAAATGTAAAAATTACTCGTCAAGAGGGTAAAAAAGAAACCATTGATGCCACAGGTTCGCCTGTTACCTTTCAACAAACATTGGACAATGGTAAGCCAGTAAATGGCAAAGGCAGCAGTGTTCACTATGACTTAAATTCGGAATTTTTAACCTTAATCGGCAATGCTGAATTAAAACAGCAAGGTAGTTTTATTAAAGCTGAAAAAATTACTTACGATGTAAAAAAACAGCAACTCAAAGCAACTAGCGGCGGTAAATCACGTGTAAAAACCGTGTTAATTCCAAACGAACTTCAAGATAACAAGAAAAAATAGGGTTAGTCTATGTCTGTACTTTATGCAGAACATTTAGCGAAAAGTTATAAACAACGCCAAGTGGTAAAAGATGTCAGTCTGAATGTAAAATCAGGTGAAATTGTTGGCTTGCTTGGTCCGAACGGTGCAGGTAAAACAACTACTTTCTATATGGTTGTTGGGTTGGTTCGCCACGATCACGGTACAATTCGCATTGATAATGAAGATATCAGTACATTACCAATGCACGACCGAGCCAAACAAGGCATTGGCTATCTGCCGCAAGAAGCCTCAATTTTCCGCCGTTTGAGCGTGTATGATAATTTAATGTCTGTGCTACAAGTGCGTAAAGATATTAATAACGAACAACGTAAAGCTCGTGCTGAGGAACTTATTGCTGAATTTCATATTGAGCACATCCGCAACAGTTTAGGGCAATCGCTCTCCGGTGGAGAACGTCGTCGTGTGGAAATTGCCCGTGCATTAGCTGCAAATCCGAAATTTATTCTGTTAGATGAACCCTTCGCCGGAGTTGATCCTATCTCGGTGATCGATATAAAAAAAATTATTGTGAATTTAAAAGAGCGTGGTTTAGGCGTTCTGATTACCGACCACAACGTGCGTGAAACCTTAGATGTATGCGAACGTGCTTATATTGTAGGGAGTGGTGAAATGATTGCCAGTGGTACGCCACAGCAAGTGCTTGAAAATCCGGATGTAAAACGTGTTTATTTAGGCGATCAATTCAAACTTTAACTAAATCCCCTTTTTAGGGGATTTCATCTTTAGATGAAAATTATGACAAAATTAACAGAATTTTTAAGCCCGGAAAACATTCGTCAAGGCGTGTTAGTTTCCAGTAAAAAACGGGCGTTAGAGTTAGTGGGAAAAGTGATAGCCGAATCCATTAATCAACCACACTTACAACAAGCAGAAACACAGAATGAAGCCATCTGCCCTATTGACTGTTTTGCGAATTTATTTAAGCGTGAAAAGTTAGGTTCTACAGGTTTAAATCAAGGTATTGCACTTCCTCACGCAAAATTACCCGCTTGCGAAACCTTAACATTAGATAAACCAATTGCGGTATTTTTGCAGTTAGAAGAAGCTATTGATTATGAAGCACAAGACAACAAAGATGTTGATCTTATTTATGCTATTATGTTCCCTGAAAATAGCTGCGAGCAATATAAAAGCTGCTTGCCACAAATTGCTAAACAATTAACGGATAAATCCTTATTAAAACAACTCCGAGCAGCAGAATCAGCAGAGGATATTTGGCAAATTTTGGTGTATGCTGATAATCACCCAAAAGATGAAGAAGAATAGTGAGGCAATATGGAATTAATCATTATCAGTGGGCATTCCGGCTCCGGTAAGTCAGTGGCATTAAGAGCATTAGAAGATGCTGGTTATTACTGCGTTGATAATATTCCTTTAGCGTTAATTCCAACCTTAACCTACTATCTTACCCAAGAAAATCGTTCTGCGGTCATTAGCTTAGATATTCGCAATCTACCGAATACGCCTAATGCCATTGAAGAGTTAATCACTCAGCTTGAACCTTTAAATGCTAAGCTGATTTTCTTAGATTGTGATCGTAATACGCTCATTCGCCGTTATAGCGACTCTCGTCGTATTCATCCACTCTCCACTCAAAATGATCTTTCATTGGAAGGAGCTATTGATCTCGAACGGAAATTGCTTGAGCCATTAGTACAAAATGCTAACTATATTATTGATACCAGCAATCTCTCTTCACACGAGTTGGCAGAAAATCTACGTCATTTATTAAAAGGTTCTAGCGATAAAGAACTTAAAATTATTTTCCAATCCTTCGGTTTTAAATACGGCTTGCCTGCCGATGCCGATTATGTGTTTGATGTCCGTTTTTTACCTAACCCGCATTGGAACCCAGAATTACGCCCAATGACCGGTTTGGAACAGCCTGTGATCGATTTTTTAGAACGCCAAACCGACGTACATAATTTCATCTACCAAACACGCAACTATTTAGAAATGTGGCTACCAATGTTAGAGAAAAATAACCGTAGCTATCTGACTATTGCGATTGGTTGTACCGGCGGGAAACACCGTTCTGTATTTATTGCCGAGCAATTGGCAAAATATTTCCAAGCGAAAGGCAAGAATGTACAAATTCGCCATAAAAGTTTGGAAAAACATCATAAAAAAACCTCTAATTAGTTAAGCTACAAGCGGTTAAATTTCTTCCATAAATTGCAATTTTTAGAAAAATTTTGACCGCTTGTAAATTTTGAAATGTAATCAGTTATGAAATCTACAGATATTGTTATTATTGGCGGCGGAATGGTTGGGCTTGCTCTTGCAGGATTATTAAAAGAGACCAACTGCCAAATTAAAATCATTGAAAAAAACACGCCTCAATTTGATGATAGCAAAACTCACCACCGTGTCAGTGCTATCAACGCCTCAAGCCAAAAAATGTTGGAGCAAATTGGAGCATTCCAACAAATTCCCGAACATCGCCTCTCCCCTTATACTGAAATGTTTGTTTGGGAAAAAGACAGCTTTGCCAACATTCATTTCGATAATAACGATGCCGAAATTAAGCAGTTAGGCTTATCACAACTTGGCTTTATTATTGAAAATGCGGTTATTCAACACTCTCTTTGGCAACAAGTATCTCAACAATCCAATGTGGAATATATTGTCGCAACCCCGAAAACATTAGGTATAAGCGAGAATGGGGCATTTTTAACACTCGATAATGGTGAAATGATCTCAGCTAAATTAGTGGTAGGTGCTGATGGAGCAAATTCTTGGGTTCGTCATCAAACTAAAATCCCCTTAACCAGCAAAGATTATCAACATACCGCCTTAGTGTGTAATGTAAAAACAACGGAAAAGCATAATAAAACTGCTCGTCAAATCTTTGCTGAAGATAGCATTTTGGCTTTCTTACCAATGGCAGATGAAAATCTTTGCTCAATTGTTTGGTCATTACCACCAGAAAAAGCCAAAACCTTGAGCGATTGCAGCGAGCACGACTTTAATAAAGCTCTAAGCATTGCCTTTGATAATCAACTTGGCTTATGCGAATTGCAAAGTTTACGCGAAATTTACCCGCTTACCGCACGCTTTGCCCGTGATTTTGCACAGCCTCGCATTGCATTAATTGGCGATGCGGCTCACACTATCCACCCCCTAGCTGGCTTAGGTGTAAACTTAGGATTTGCGGATGCTCTAACACTTGCTCAAGAAATTCAAAAACATCTCGCTAATGATGAAGATATTGGTGAATATCGCCATTTACGCCAATTTGAGCGGGAACGTAAAGCACAAGCGGTAAAATTATTAGCCACAATGGAAGGATTAAAACAGCTTTTCAATGGCAACCACCCATTGAAGAAATTGGTAAGAGGTGTTGGCTTAAGTATGACAAACCAACTCCCTTTCGCCAAAAAGCTATTAATTCAACAAGCTCTTTACCTATAGAATGTAAATTAGATTGAAATAGCGTAAAGATTTCATCTTTTATGAACTAATATTAAGACTGTCAGTCTATTAGTTGGTACAATAACCGCCCCTTTACACCTTTGGGGTTTATTTTCATCTTTTTGAGGAATTATTTTAATGAACAAAATTACTAAAATCAGTGCAACCGCTTTAGTCGCTTTATTTTTAGCCGCTTGTGATAAACCGGCACAAAAAGCACCTGCAACAGAACCGGCAAAAACAACTGAAGCAGCACCGGCAGCTACTCCGGCTGCAGAAGCTGCAAAACCGGCTGAAACAACAGTTGCCGCTCCAAGCGAAGCAGCAAAAGCAGACTATCAAAAATTAGCTACTTGGAATGCAGAACAAGAGAAATCAATGCAAGCAGCACAAGTTGAATTGCAACAAAAATTAGCAACACAAGATGCTGCTCAAATGCAAGAAGGATTGGTTGCATTTAACAAAAAAGTTGAAGATACCGTAAAAAGTTTAGAAGCTGTTGATGTATCTGATGCTCAACTTAAAGAGTTAAAAGAAAAAAGCAAATCTGCTCTAACACTTTCAAGTGAAGTGCTTAACGAACAAGTAAAAGTGCTATCTAATCCAACGGATGAAGCACTAAGACAATCAGCACAGAAAAAAGCTGAAGCATTAATCGAAGTTAATACTGAGTTACAAAAAATTAGTGCTGAAGTAGAAAAAAGATTTTCAGCTAAATAATTAGTATAATATAGAAAGCTAGAGATTTTGCTCTAGCTTTTTTTTAGGGACTTAAGGACGATTATGAACACTCTTTCTAAAATTAGTTTATCTGCATTATTTGCAATTTTTTTGACCGCTTGTGAAAAGCCTAATACTCAATCAGCCGAACAGAAACCAGAGCAAGTACAAGCCTCTGAGGTAAAAAAAGAAGAAGTTAAGCCGGTAGATACTGGAGCAGAAGATTATAAAACCTTCCGTGATTGGCAAGACAGTCAAGAAAAAGCCTTGAATGATGCTATTCAAACAGCAACTGATGCTCTCACAGATAAACAAAAAGCTGATCCTGCGATTATGCAAGAAACAGTGAATAAAACCTTACTTACACAGCTTGATAGCATTAAAGCAAGTGCTGAAGCACTGAATATTCAGAATAGTGAAGTAAAAGCACTTAAAGATAAAACATTAGAAGTGCTCACTTTAGGTACTCAAATGATTATTGAGGGAGCGAATATGGAGAAAAATCCAACACCAGAAGCTCATAAAGCCTTTGGTGAACTTCAGACTAAACTTAATCAGTTAGCGGAAGAAGGGCAGAAATTGGAGAATGAATTAAAGGCAAAATATGCCCCTGATACTCAACCTGAGGTAACACCAGCAGAAACAAAACCTCAAGAAACAGCTCCCGTTAATACAGCACCAACAGAAGCAACAACAAAATAAAAAATAAGGCATAGCTTTATCGCTATGCCTTATTTTTTAAGGAATACAAGGTTACCAACCTTTCACCATTGCTCCTTTAAACTCTTCATTTGCTTTATTATAGACTTCCTCAGTTTGGTAAGCCTTCACAAAATCTTTTACAGCGTCTGAATTTTGATTATCTTCACGAGCAACAATTAAATTCACGTAAGGAGAATCTTTATCTTCCACAAATAAGCCGTCTTTTGTTGGCGTTAAGCCATTTTGACCGGCATAAGTGGTATTGATAATTGAAAATGCAACATCATCTAAAGTGCGAGGTAAAAGCGGTGCTTCAATCTCCTGAATAACTAACTTACGAGGATTTTCAATAATATCAACACTAGTTGCTTTTAAACCTGCGTCAGCTCTTAATTTAATTAAACCTTGTTTTTCCAATAAAATTAATGCTCGAGCTAAATTAGTCGGGTCATTTGGCACCGCAATAGTATCACCATCTTTTAACTCTTCTACAGATTTAATTTTCTTAGAATATGCTGCAATCGGGTAAACAAATGTATTACCGACCGGTACTAATTTATAACCTTTTTCTTGGATTTGGTTATCTAAATACGGTTTGTGCTGGAACGCATTTAAATCTAAATCACCTTTATTTAAAGCTTCGTTTGGTGTTGCATAATCGGTAAATACTACCAGCTCCACATCACGGTTATATTTTTCTTTCGCAATTTTTGCCGCTACTTCCATTACTTTGTGTTCAGGACCTGAAATCACGCCAACTTTTAACTTCCCCGCTTTATCATTACAAGCGGTCAAAAATAGTGCAGAAATTGCAACTACACCTAAAATTTTATTGAATTTCATAATGTCTCCTTTTTTAATATTTATCATCTAAAAAAATGAGCAGTAGCTCGCACTACTACTCATTTTAATAGGGGTAAATTACCAACCTTTTACCACACCGCCGTTAAATAATTTTAACGCTTCTTGGAATACTTCTTCGGTTTGGAATGATTTCACAAAGGTTTGTAAACGTGGATCATCTTTGTTGTCTTCACGACTCACCACTAAATTCACATACGGAGAATCTTTTGATTCAACAATAACTCCGTCTTTATCCGGGCTTAAACCTGCTTGACCTGCGTAAGTGTTATTGATGATCGCCAATTCCACATCGTCTAACATACGGGTTAATAATGCGGTGTCAGCTTGTACGATTTTGATATTTTTCGGGTTTTCAATAATATCATTTTCCGTTGCAAACACATTTTTCGGATCTTTTAATTTCAACAAGCCGTGTGCTTGAAGTAATAATAACGCACGAGCGGTATTACTTGCGTTATTTGGAATCGCAACTTGAGCCCCCTCTTTTAACTCAGAAATATTTTTGATTTTTTTCGAGTAAGCTGCAATTGGCCATACTAAAGTGTTACCGATGATCGCTAATTTATAGCCACGATCTTTCATCTCTTGTTCCATATAAGGCACTGTTTGGAATGCGTTTGCATCTAAATCTTTCGCGTGTAATGCTGCGTTTGGCTGTGTATATTCAGTAAATTGAACTAATTCCACTTCTAAACCGTATTTCTCTTTTGCAATTTTCACTGCAACTTCCGTCATTTGTGCTTCAGGACCGGTCATTACGCCAACTTTTAACGGAGCTTGTTTCTCCGCTTTTGCAGGTTCTGCCGCTGCTTGTGTTTTTTCTTCTTTACAGGCGGTTAATGCTAAAGCAGATACTAACACTACGCCTAATAGTTTTTTAAAGTTCATTTGAGTTCTTCCTATATAAGAGTTTTAAAATAAAAAGCGATTAACCTTAGAGATCAAGCTCAGCGATTAATCGCTAATATGAAAAAAACAGAAAATTACCAGCCTTTTACTACACCATCTTTGAAGTGTTTTTGTGCTTCTTGGTACACTTCTTCAGTTTGGTAAGATTTGATAAAGTTTTGTACATTTGCAGCATCTTTGTTGTCTTGACGTGCTACGATAATATTTACATAAGGCGAATCTTTAGATTCTACAAACACACCGTGATCTTGCGTATTTAAGCCAACTTGACCTGCGTAAGTGTTATTCACTACCGCTAAATCTACGTCATCTAATGCTTTTGCAGCAATTGAAGTATCCACTTCTTTAATTTCTAATTTTTTCGGGTTCTCAATAATATCTACTGACGTTGAGAATAAATTAGTATTATCTTTTAACTTAATTAAGCCTTGTTTTTCAAGCAAAATTAATGCACGAGCTAAGTTAGACGGATCATTTGGTACGGCAATCACAGCACCATCTGCCAATTCAGCAACATTTTTCACTTTTTTAGAATAGCCGGCTAATGGATAAACGAAAGTGTTCCCCACAATTACCAAGTTGTTTAAGCCTTTTGATTGGCTGTCTTTATCTAAATACGGCTTGTGTTGGAATGCGTTAGCATCTAAATCGCCTTTGCTTACTGCCGTATTTGGTAATGCATAGTCGTTAAATAATACAAATTCAACTTCTAAACCGTATTTTTCTTTTGCAATTTGAGCAGCACGTTCCGCAACAGTATGCTCAGGACCAGACATTACACCTACTTTAATTTTCGCTGCCTGCACAGTTTGAGCTGCTGGCTCTGCTTTTTTCTCTTCTTTACAAGCCGTTAATGCGAGTGCTGATACTAATGCTACGCCTAATACTTTTTTGAAATTCATAAAAACCTCTGTTTTAATAAAATTAACGATGATCGTAACGTTTTGCTAAAGTATCACCCAATTTCTGGCTTACCATCACAATCGCCACAATAATAATTGTTGCAATCCATTTCACATAAACCATATTACGGTGTTCCCCGTAACTGATTGCCAAGTTTCCTAAACCGCCACCGCCAACAGCGCCAGCCATTGCAGAATAACCGATTAACGCCACTAAAGTTAAGGTAATGCCGTTGATTAAAATCGGTAACGATTCCGGCAAATAGAATTTACTCACAACTTGCCAATTGGTTGCCCCCATTGATTTTGCTGCTTCAGTTAAGCCTGATGGAATTTCCAATAACGCATTAGAGGTTAAGCGAGCAAAAAACGGAATTGCCGACACACTTAGCGGCACTATCGCAGCTGTTGTCCCTAAAGTCGTCCCCACAATTAAACGGGTAAACGGCAGTAAAATAATCAACAAAATAATAAACGGAATTGAACGCCCGATATTAATAATCACATCTAAAATTTGATGTAATCTTGGGTTTTCTAAAATTTCACCTTTACCTGTTAAAAACGCTAAAAAACCGATGGGTAAACCAATTACCACCGCTAATGCGGTTGCCACAAAGCCCATATAGATGGTTTCAAAAGTAGAACTCCATACTAAGCTCCACATCTGTGGTGTCATCTCTTTTAAAAAATCAGCCCACATAGCCTAACACCTCTACTTTTACATTATTATCCATCAAATAAAATTTTGCTTCTGCAATTGCATCTGAATTGCCGCTTACTTCTGCAATCACAAAACCAAATTTCACACCGCCTGCATAGTCAATTTGTGACATCAAAATACTGAAATCAATGCCAAATTTTTTCGATGCTGTGGAAAGCAACGGAGCATCAACAGAACGACCGGTAAATTCAAATTTAATAATAGGCTGACTATTTTCGGTTGGTGAACTTAAAAGTTGCTCGGTATATTCTTGCGGTAGCTCAAAGTGGAAAGTTGATTGAATAAATTTCTGAGCCAATTCTGTTTTTGGATTTGAGAAAATTTCGCTTACCGAGCCAGACTCAATCAACTGCCCTCTATCAATTACTGCCACACGGTCGCAAATACGTTTCACTACTTCCATTTCGTGAGTAATCAACAAAATAGTTAAGCCTAAACGTTTGTTGATATCTTTTAATAATTGCAGAATAGATTGAGTGGTTGCTGGGTCTAACGCACTGGTTGCCTCATCACAAAGCAGAACGTGCGGATCACTTGCCAACGCACGGGCAATCGCCACACGCTGTTTTTGACCGCCGGAAAGATTTGCCGGGTAAACATCTTTACGATCAGTTAAGCCCACCAACTCTAATAATTCATTCACTTTTTTCTCAACTTCAGCTTTCGGCGTATTGCTCAAACGCAACGATAACGCCACATTCTCGAACACGGTTTGAGAAGAAAGCAAATTAAAATGTTGGAAAATCATCGCAATATTACGGCGAGCTGAAATCAGCTCTTTATCCGACATTGCAGTTAAATCTTGCCCATCAACAATTACTTGCCCCATTGTCGGGCGTTCTAATAAATTTACGCAACGAATTAAGGTACTCTTACCTGCACCTGAAGCCCCAATCACACCATAAATTGTGCCTTTCGGAACGTCCAGATTCACATTATCAAGAGCGGTAATTTTTTTACCCTTTACCTCAAACTGCTTGCTGATATTTTTCAGCTGAATCATTTTTCTATCCACATTAATTAAAATTATTTCTTCGCTATTTTAGACGTCTAGATTGCTATGTCAATCAACTATCTTGATTTTTTTATTCCAAATAAGCATAAAGCATAAAATTATAGATTGCATCTGAAATAAATTAGGGTTTTATATGATTAATTTTCATAAAAATAGGATTTTCCCTACGGCTATATAAGGTAACCATAAAATTTTCTCGAATGTATCAATGCTGTGTATAATATTGCAACAGACAGTGTACCCCATATTCACAAGGGCTTTAGAAAATTATGATTACATTACACCATTTAGAAAAATCCCGCTCTTTTCGGGTTTTATGGCTTTTAGAAGAGTTAAAAGAAACTTATGGTTTGGAATATCAACTGATTTCCTATAACCGCAATGCACAAAATCTCGCCCCGAGTGAATTACTCCAAATCCACTCGATGGGTAAAGCCCCTATTTTGGTGGATGACAGTTTGCCGCAAGGTGAACAGGTTTTGGCAGAATCGGCATTGATTATTGAATATCTTTTGAAATTCTATGATAACCGCCAACAATTTAGCCCAAGCTCCGCATTTAATGCGTGGAGGGATTACCAATTTTGGCTCCATTTTGCTGAAGGCAGCTTAATGCCACCGGTGGTGATGAAATTGATTTTGTTGAAAGCGGTCGAAAAATCGCCCTTTTTTGCAAAGCCGATCGTTCGCCAAGTAAAAGCCGGGGCGGAAAAATTGTTGCTAGATGGTAATGTGCAAAAAGGATTGCAACTGTTAGAGAAACAGCTACAAGGTAAAGATTGGCTGGTAGATGAAAAATTAACAGGGGCAGATATTCAGCTCTATTTCGCCGCTGCAGGAGCAATTAAAATCGGCCAGCTTTCGTTAGCCGATTTCCCAAATACCGCCCGTTGGCTAAACAATTGTGAGCAACGCACTGCCTTTGCAAAAGCGGTTGAGCTAGGCGGAAAACCGCTTTAACCGTATTTCCCTAAAAAAACAAGCGGTCAGAATTTGCAAATTTTTTGCAAAATCCAACCGCTTGTAAACACTCGAATTACGCCTTACGCCAAATTGTGCCGTTTGGAGTGTCTTCCAGCACGATATTCATCGCTTTGAGCTTATCCCGTACTTCATCAGCAACCGCCCAATTTTTAGTGGCTTTCGCCTCATTACGTTGCTTGATAAGTGCCTCAATTTCTGCGGTTTCATCCGCATTCGCATCGCCTTTAAGGAAAGCATCAGGATCTTGTTCAAGCAAGCCTAACACGCCGGCAAGTTCTTTTAATCTCACCGCAAGTGCATTGGCTTTTGCCATATCTTCGGTTTTGAGCTTGTTCACTTCACGGGCAATTTCAAATAACACCGCTAATGCTCCCGGTGTGTTGAAATCATCGTCCATTGCGGTTTTAAAGGCTTCCACATATTGCTCACCTGCGGTTGCCACGCCAGACACATCACAACCACGCAAAGCGGTATATAGGCGTTCTAATGCCGAGCGGGCTAAATCCAAGTTCTCTACGCTGTAATCTAATAACGAGCGGTAATGGGCAGTTAAGAAGAAATAACGTAGCGATTCCGCATCATATAAGCCCAACATATGGCGAATACTGAAGAAATTACCGAGCGATTTTGACATTTTCTCTTTATCAATCGTCAGCATTCCGGTGTGTAGCCAATAATTGACATAATCGCCGCCGTGAGCACAGCAAGATTGGGCAATTTCGTTTTCGTGATGCGGAAACATTAAATCTGAACCGCCGCCGTGAATATCAAAATGTTCGCCCAGCTCTTTACTGTTCATTGCCGAACATTCAATATGCCAACCCGGGCGACCGTTGCCCCACGGGCTTTCCCAGCTTGGCTCGCCCGATTTCGACATTTTCCATAATACGAAGTCCATCGGGCTTTTCTTCACTGATTTAATTTCAACCCTTGCGCCGGCTTGCAGTTGCTCTAAATTTTGACGAGATAACGCACCGTATTTTTTAAAGGATTCTACATCAAACATCACATCGCCATCTGCCGCCACATAAGCGTTACCGTTTTTAATCAGCTTTTCCACCATCGCAATAATTTCAGGAATATGCTTGGTGGCACGAGGTTCTACATCAGGACGGAGAATATTGAGATCGTCAAAATCTTGGTGCATTTCAGCGATCATTCGCTCAACTAATTCATCGCAAGTTTCGTTATTTTCTAATGCACGTTTGATGATTTTATCGTCCACATCGGTAATGTTGCGAACATAACGCAAGTTATAGCCCAAATAGCGTAAATAGCGGGCAATCACATCAAAAGAAACGAAAGTACGACCGTGCCCGAAATGGCAAAGATCGTAAACCGTCACTCCACAAACATACATTCCCACCTGTTCAGGGTTAATCGGTTTAAATTCTTCTTTTTCCCGTTTCAGGGTGTTATAAATTTTGAGCATAAAGTCCCCATAGCTAAAATTCGATTCAATTTTTCAAAAATACGGCTAAGTATAGCGAATAAGCGGTCTGATTTTGAGATTTTTTTATAATTTTCTAAAATAATCTTTCCTTTGTTCTAAAATAAGCTCAACTTCTTGTAAGTTTTTATGTAAACAAGAATTTGTTTTATGAAGTATTAATTCATCCATTGACATTTCAATGTATTCTCCTAGTGCTCTATAAATGATAAATACTCTACCACCATTATTTAGAATAGCTCTATCTCTATAATCTAACTCTTCTACACCTGCACACTTTATTATCCAATGTAACTTTTGAGCAATATTTAAGCTCATGACTATTGAAGTACCTGATTGCATAACTGCAATAGTAATTCCTGAAGGAACACCAAGTAATATTTTAAGATTTTTATCTGCGTCTATACATCCCCTCAATCTAGGTAAGCATTCTCCATTACGGTACCATAACATTTTGTACATTTCTTCTAAATAATCATTTTGAAAATGAGAATATGGGAATAAACAATTTAATAAACCAATTCCTAACTTAGCTATAAAGCGTTTATCTGAATGAATATATTTAGAATACTTTAACTGTCTTTTACAGGATAAGTTTTCCAAAAAGAAATCAATCCTATCTTTATCTATATCATTAGGTTCATTAAATCCTAGTCTGACCAAATCAATTCCTGAAATCTTACTCCCTACAATTCTTCTGACTTTTTTGCCTTTGAAAGCCGATAAAAATGTATTTAGTGACAATTTAGGATTTTTAAGGCTTCTTTCAGAAAAAAAGAAGTAAGCAACAGAACTTAAAGTTTTAGCTGTACGCGGATTCCCACCAGCATACCAATACAATCTATCATCATTTGATCTTATTAAATATACTATTTCACCTAACGAACCAAGCCAAACTTCACAAACATCTCCCACATCGATGTGAGGAGGAATCAAAGTGTCAATCCCCATGTAGCTTAGAGGCAAACCATTAGAATTATTAGGTTCATAAAAATCTCTAAATTCTTGGTTCAAATAATTATGAAAAATCCAATCTTTCTCAAAAGATGCATCAACAAATAAACCAAGATTATTATTACATTGTTTACACACCTTTCTAGTTTTTAGCATATCTGAAACTAATACTCCTCCTAAAAACTGAGGAATAACATGTTCCAAAGAAAACTCTGATTCTTTTTTATTTTCTCTACAATAAATACATTTTTCCACTTTCCCCCCCAACTCACTTTGCAATTTTCTTTAAATTTTTTCATAATAGTAGTGTAGGTGAAATCACTTTCCCCTTCCATGTATTTTATTATTACCTTATTAAGGAAAACAAAATGATTACATTACACACTAACTTTGGCGACATCAAAATCGAGTTAAATTTTGAAAAAGCTCCAATTACTGCCAAAAACTTTGAAGATTACTGCAAAGAAGGCTTTTACAACGGTACAATTTTCCACCGTGTGATTGACGGCTTTATGATTCAAGGCGGCGGTATGACGGTTGGAATGACGGAAAAAGCCACCAAAGCTCCAATCCAAAACGAAGCAAGCAACGGTTTAAGCAACAAACGTGGCACGCTTGCAATGGCACGTACTTCTGATCCACATTCAGCAAGCTCACAATTTTTCATCAACGTGGTAGATAATACTTTCTTAGATTATCGTTCAAAAGAGATGTTTGGCAAAACCGTAGTCCAAGATTGGGGCTATGCAGTATTCGGCGAAGTGGTTGAAGGTATGGACGTGGTAGATAAAATCAAAGGCGTGAAAACCGGCAATAAAGGCTTCCACCAAGATGTGCCAAAAGAAGATGTGGTGATTGAATCTGTAACTGTAGCTTAATTTAGTCGCTATACAAGCGGTCAAATTTTTTCGAAAAATTGCAAATTATAGAAAAAATTCAACCGCTTGTTGCTTATTGGTACTTAAGTAATTTGATAGAGCCAAATAATAATTGGCATTGTAAACACACACAATAGCGTGGTTACACCATAAATCGCACTCGCCTTCTTAGCATCTTGCCCATAAGCCACTGCCATTTGGGTTGCTGTAGCGGCAGAGGGGCTGATGGTAGCCAAAAAACAGATCATCACAATGATTTTGCCGTTTTCTACCCATTGCTCAAATCCTATCAATTTAATGGTGATAAGCAAAATCAGCGGAATTAAAATCAGGCGTAAAAAAGACACTAAATACACCCGCTTGTCGGTAATGATTTTTTTAAACGGAATGGAGGCAATCAGCATTCCAGCGACTAGCATAGAAAGCGGTCCTATCATCTGCCCTAACGAAGACAATGTGCCGGCGAGCGTTGAAGGTAATTTGATGTGGAAGAAAAACATCGCCATTCCCACAACAATCGCAAGAATATTAATATTAAGCAGGATCTTTCTAATCGGTACACTACCCTTTCCACAAATCAGCATTCTGAGGTGCGACCAAAACAGTATGCTTTGCACCACAATAAAGGCAGTCGAATAAATCACCCACTCTGCCCCAAAAAGTGAGGCAACAATCGGAATAATTAAATTGCCTGAGTTGGAATAAATGGAAGTAGCTTGTTCAATATTATCTAACTTAAACAGTTTTTTAAAAATCCAGCCTAAAAAGACGAGTAAACCGTTAAAAAGAAAGGCTAACACAAACGCCAGAGACAAGCCACTGAGCGTTTTTTCGGAATAATCCACCTGAAATGCCATAATCAGCACCGCCGGGCTGATAATATATAGCCCGATAATTGAGAAAGGTAGGCTCTGCTCCGATTTCAATAATTTGCTTTTCACACTGAAATAGCCCAAAAACACCATTAAAGTGAGCTGCACTATTTTATCGGCAAGAAGTATGGCAATGTCCATTTTTAATCAAGAGATAGTCTCTCCGCCCCCGCATAAATTGTAGCTTTGCCCTTACGAGCAAAAGCTAATAAGGTGAATTGGTTTTCTCGTGCCATCTTCACCGCCATTTCGGTGGTAGCAGAAATCGCACACAGCATTTCAATGCCTACCGCCAAACATTTTTGCACCATTTCAAAACTTGCTCGACTGGTAACAAACACAAAACCGTTTGGAAAGCCTGCTTTAGCATACCAGCCAATCAGTTTATCTAGTGCAACGTGCCTCCCGACATCTTCCCGAATAGCCAACAATTCGCCATCAACACTAAAAAAAGCGGCGGCGTGGCTTGCACCTGTTTCTTGCGATAATGTTTGTGCATTTTCCAACTGTGCTAAACAACTTTCTAAAATAAGCGGATTAACAGCTTGCAAGCGGTTATTTTTTTTAACAATTTTGCAACTTTGATTAATTTGCTCCAATTGTTCTACACCGCAAATTCCACAGCCTGTTCTGCCAGCCATTGAGCGGCGTTTATCTTTCAGTTGTACAAATTGTCGGGTAGAAATTTCGAGCTGAATCTCTACACCATTTTCTTGCTCAATAATATCTAACCCGTATAACTCTTGAGGCGAGTTTAAAATCCCTTCTGCTAAGGAAAAACCGAGTGCGAAATCGTCTAAATCGGAAGGCGTTGTCATCATCACCGTATGAGAAATGCCGTTATAAACCAGTGCAACAGGCACTTCTGAAATCAAATTATCCTCGCTAGCTTGTTGTTTTAGCTCAGTTGTTGAGAATAATAATTTTTTGGCATCTATTTTTGTGATCTTATTCACAATATTCATCTCTTCTATGTTTAAAAAGTAGTTTATTTTGTTAAAAAGTTGTATCATATCGGCACTTAAATTTGGTTTAAATCAAATTCATTTGATATTTAACCTATTTACCGACAAAAGAGTATATTCATTTCCTTTTATTAGGAGGAAAATGATACACCTCTTCGATCAATTTATTAACTTAATTTTTTGATCAACTTTACTTTTATTTACTACATTATGTGATTTTGGAGTGATTATGCAGATCTCAAGACGTAAGTTCTTTAAGGTCTGTGCAGGTGGTATGGCGGGTACTTCTGCTGCAATGTTGGGCTTTGCTCCAACAGCGGCATTAGCAGCCCCTCGCGAGTATAAGCTCTTAAGAGCAAAAGAAACTCGCCAAACCTGTACTTACTGTGCTGTAGGCTGTGGAATGATTATGTACAGCTTAGGCGGCGAAGCAATGAATAGCAAAGGGAAGCTTATTCATATTGAAGGCGACTCTGACCATCCTGTAAGCCGTGGGGCACTATGTCCGAAAGGTGCTGGTGCATTAGACTATGTAAATAGTGATCGCCGTGTGCATTACCCTGAGGTGCGTGAACCGGGTTCAAGTGAATGGAAACGTATTTCTTGGCACGAAGCTGTTGAACGAATTTCCCGCCATATTAAAGATGACCGTGATGCAAACTTCATCGAAAAAAATGCAGAAGGTACACCAGTTAATCACTGGCTAACCGCCGGTTTCTTGGCAGGTTCTGCGTGTAGTAACGAAACAGGTATCATCACGCAAAAATGGATTCGTTCTCTCGGTATGGTATTTACCGACAACCAAGCGAGTATCTGACACGGACCAACGGTAGCAAGTCTTGCTCCATCATTTGGTCGCGGTGCGATGACCAACCACTGGGTTGATATTAAGAACGCTGATCTCGTTATCGTAATGGGCGGTAATGCCGCTGAAGCTCACCCTGTCGGTTTCCGCTGGGCAATTGAAGCGAAAAAACAAAACGGTGCTAAGTTAATGGTGGTAGATCCACGCTTTAACCGTAGTGCTGCAGTTTCTGACATCTATATGCCAATCCGTCCGGGTACGGATATTGCCTTCTTATTAGGTGCAGTAAACTATTTGCTGAAAAACGATAAAATTCAGCACGAATATGTTAAACACTATACCAATGCGACTTTCTTAGTACACGAAGGCTTTAAATTTGAAGACGGTTTATTCACCGGCTATGATGAGGCAACCCGTACTTATAAAGATAGATCGACTTGGGCATATCAAATGGATGAAGAAGGCAATCCGAAACGGGATATGACTCTTCAAGATCCTCGCTGTGTACTAAATATGTTACGTGAACACGTTTCTCGCTATACGCCTGAAATGGTTGAACGTATTACAGGTACGCCACAAAAAGACTTCTTGATTTTCTGTGAAGAGATTGCAAAAACCTCTGCACCGGATAAAGCTGCAACTTTCCTTTATGCGTTAGGTTGGACTCAACACACCGTTGGTGCACAAAACATTCGCTCAATGGCAATTATCCAGTTACTGTGCGGTAACATCGGTGTTGCAGGCGGTGGTGTAAATGCGTTACGTGGACACTCAAATGTACAAGGTATTACCGACTTAGGTTTATTCCCTGCACGTCTTCCAGCGTACTTACCATTACCAAGCGAAACAGATGTTTCATTAGAAGCATTCTTAACGCGTATTACGCCAAAAACAATGGGTGCAGGTCAAACCAACTATTGGGCAAATACACCGAAGTTCTTCATCAGTATGATGAAATCGTTCTATGGCGATAAAGCAACTGCGGAAAACGAGTTTGGTTTCCACTATCTGCCGAAACTACAAAAAGGTGGTATCGACCACTTCCGTTTCATTGAACAGATGTATGAAGGTAAAATCAACGGTTACTTCTGTCAAGGTATGAACCCGATTGCTTCTTACCCGAACTCGCAAAAAATTATTAAAGCATTAAGCAATTTGAAATATTTAGTCATTTTTGACCCGCTTGTAACTGATACTTCAGAGTTCTGGAAAAATCACGGTGAGTTCAATAATGTAAATTCTGCAGAAATCCAAACGGAAGTATTCCGTTTACCAACAACTTGTTTCGCAGAAGAAGATGGTTCAATTGCAAACTCAGGTCGTTGGTTACAATGGCACTGGAAAGCGGCTGATGCTCCACACGAAGCAAAACCGGATATTGATATCTTATCTGAAATTCGTGCTGAGTTAATCCATCTTTACCATAAAGAAGGTGGTAAAGCTCCGCTAGAGCCATTAGAAGCAATGACTTGGAATTATGCAAATCCACTAGAGCCAAAAGCAGAAGAAATCGCGAAGGAAAACAATGGTTATGCTTTAGCCGATGTAAAAGATGCTGATGGTAATATCCTAGTAAAACAAGGCGAATTACTATCAAGTTTCGGTCAAATGCGTGATGACGGTACAACCTCAGGTGCGTGCTGGATCTACACTGGTCAATGGACACAAAAAGGTAACCAAATGGCTAACCGTGATAACTCAGACCCATCAGGCTTGGGTAACACTTTAGGTTGGGCATTTGCGTGGCCGGCGAACCGCCGTATTCTTTATAACCGTGCATCAGCGGATTTAAGTGGTAAGCCTTGGAATCCGAAACGCCAATTAGTGAAATGGAACGGTAAAAACTGGAACTACATTGATGTGGCTGACTTCGGTACAGCACCACCAAATGCACCAACAATGCCATTTATTATGCAACCAGAAGGTGTATCAGGCTTGTTCGTACGTGAACGCATGATTGATGGTGCGTTCCCAGAACACTATGAGCCGTTAGAAACCCCGATCGGTACTAACCCGTTACACCCTAATGTAATTTACAGTCCGGTTGCTCGCATTTTACCAACGGATAAAGCGGATTTAGGTACAAGTGATGAGTTCCCTTATGTAGGCACAACTTACCGCTTAACGGAACACTTCCACTACTGGACGAAGAATGCGTTGATCAACGTAATCGCTCAACCGGAGCAATTTGTTGAAATCGGCGAGAAATTAGCTGAAGAAAGAGGCATTAAAAACGGCGATAAAGTACGTGTTTGGTCTAAACGCGGCGAAATTAAAGCAGTTGCAGTAGTAACGAAACGTATTCGTTCATTAGTATCAGATGGCAAGCCAATCCATACTATCGGTATTCCGATTCACTGGGGCTTTGCAGCAACTACCGGTGCGAAAAAAGGTTACTTTGCGAATAACTTAACCGTACGTTCGGGCGATCCTAGCTCTAATACGCCAGAGTCTAAATGTATGTTGTTAAACATTGAGAGAATTGGAGGCTAAAAAATGGGTGTAGTTCAATCTCAAAACATTATTAAGATCTCCGCAACCTCTGGTTTAACACCTGCTCCACAGGCTCGTTCCCACCAAGTGGAAGTGGCAAAATTAATTGATGTAACTACCTGTATCGGCTGTAAGGCTTGTCAGGTAGGCTGTTCAGAGTGGAATGATATCCGCTCTGATATCAATGCTGCTTGTGTTGGTGTTTACGATAACCCAGCTGATCTGAATGCAAAAGCGTGGACGGTAATGAAATTCAACGAAGTTGAAGAAAATGACCGTTTAGAGTGGTTAATTCGTAAAGACGGCTGTATGCACTGTACTGAACCGGGCTGCTTGAAAGCCTGCCCTGCTCCGGGTGCAATTATTCAATACGCTAACGGTATTGTAGATTTCCAATCTGATAAATGTATCGGTTGTGGTTACTGTATCGCAGGTTGTCCGTTCAACATTCCACGTATGAACCCGGAAGATAACCGTGTTTACAAATGCACATTATGTGTGGATCGTGTAACGGTAGGTCAAGAGCCGGCTTGTGTGAAAACTTGCCCAACAGGTGCAATTCGCTTTGGTAGCAAAGAACAAATGAAGTTCTATGCAGAACAACGTATTGCAGACCTTAAAGCTCGTGGTTATGAAAATGCTGGTCTTTATGATCCGGAGGGTGTGGGTGGTACACACGTTATGTATGTATTACATCACGCAGACAAACCGGAACTTTATTCAGGTTTACCGAAAGATCCGAAGATTGACACCACAGTTACAATATGGAAAGACATCTTAAAACCAGTTGCCGCTGTTGCATTAGGTGGTTTAGCATTAGCTGAAGTTGCACACTATGTAACGGTTGGTCCAAACGTTGAGGAAGATGTTGAAGATCATCACCACGATATTAGAGAAGGAGATAGACATGAGTAAGCCATATATCGTTACGAATGATACTAAAATCGTTCGTCATAAGCCGTTAGCTCGTGTTAGTCACTGGTTTCTCGTTATTTCATTCTTTATGACGATGTTTACCGGTGTAGCATTCTTCTTCCCTGATTTTGCGTGGCTAACAGAGATCTTAGGTACACCACAAATTGCTCGTGCGGTACACCCTTTCACCGGGATCGTTATGTTCATTGCATTTAGCATTGTTGCATTAATGTACTGGCATCATAATATTCCTGAGAAAAACGATATTCGCTGGGCAAAGGGTATTGTTGAGGTGTTAAAAGGTAATGAACACGCGGTTGCCGATAACGGCAAATATAATCTAGGTCAGAAATTACTCTTCTGGACATTGATTATTGCAATGTTTACCCTTTTAATTACGGGAATTATTATGTGGAGACAATTCTTCTCAGAATACTTCTCAATCCCTGTGATTAGAATTGCGATTTTACTTCACTCTACAATGGCATTTATGCTATTTACCGGTATTCTAGTACATATCTATATGGCATTCTGGGTAAAAGGCTCAATCAGAGGTATGGTTGAAGGCTGGGTAACCGTTCGCTGGGCGAAAAAACACCACCCAAGATGGTATCGTGAAGAAGTGTTACCTGAAATCGAAAAACACGTTAAGAAAGATAACACTATCCAATAATCACACAAAGTGCGGAGAATTCCGCACTTTTATTTTATGACTTAGGAAAGTTATGAGTATCAAAATTGTACAGCAAGATGAAATTCAACAAGTTGCCAGTTCATTCCAACAACCAGAATTACTTTTTGCTAACCCTAAAAACCTCTACTCTCGCCGTGCAAAGCGTTTACGCGAGTTAGCCAAAGAAAATCCGTTTGGCGATTATATGGAATTTTCCGCTAATTTAGTGGACATTCAGCTTGAATTATTAACCAATAGACCAATTGCAAATTATTCGGAAAAAGTAACCGCTTGTGTTGAACTAACACAAGGCGATAAACCACTAAACAGCAAAAATTTCCAACGTAGTGATGAGTGGAGAGAACTATTATTTGCTATTATTGAAAAATTCAAGCCTTACGCTAATGACACCATTCTCCCAACACTAGAATGGTTGGAAAAAACCTCTGCTTCTGAGTTAGAAACCTTAGCAGATAATCTTTTAAATGAGCATCATGAACTTGTAGCAGCAGATAAGGCAGTATTTATTTGGGCTGCTCTTTCACTGTATTGGGTGCAATTAGCACAACAATTGCCCCGTAATACGCGTGCTGAAGTGGGGCATAAACATTTTTGCCCTGTTTGTAACTCTGCACCTGTTACCAGCGTGATTCATTTTGGCGAAGCACAAGGTTTACGCTATTTACACTGCTCTTTATGCGAAAGTGAATGGCACGTAGTGAGGGCAAAATGCACTAACTGTGATGAAACAGGCAAGCTGGATTACTGGAGTTTAGACTCTATGGAGGCAGCAGTTAAAGCAGAAAGTTGCGGAGATTGCCACTCTTACTTAAAAGTGCTTTATCAAGATAAAGATTTTAATGTTGAGCCTGTAGCGGACGATTTAGCCAGCCTGTTTTTAGATTCTGAAATGGAACAAAAAGGCTTATCCAGAAGTGGTGTAAATCCATTCTTATTTCAAGGCGAATAACTAAAAAACGGAGCATAAGCTCCGTTTTTATCTTGGTCGGGAAATTTTCTTGCTTTCGCAGCGGTTTTCAATCACATCTCTATCAGACATAAACGCATATCGGCATTGAGATTTATAGTATTGTACTTCAGCTCTATCCAGAATTCGCTGAGCACCGACACGTAACTCCTCCATAGAAAAGCTACTCACTTCCTCCTCTTTTGGAGGCACTTTTAGTACTCTACGTTCTGAAATCTTAAATGCAGGTTTATTTTCTTGCTGTTTAGCATCACTTACATTGCTTTTATGATTAGTTTGAGCATAAGCACTTCCAATCATAAACAAACATAAAGTAACTAAACTAAGAGATGCCTTCATAGGTTTCCTAAAAATTTATTAGAAAATATTTTCTATACATCGTCATATTCTAGTATATTTATCGCATCGTTACAAATTCTTCTGAACCTGTTGGGTGAATAGCAACGGTATTGTCAAAATCCGCCTTTGTTGCCCCCATTTTGATCGCAACCGCAAAACCTTGAATCATCTCATCAACACCAAAGCCAATACCGTGTAAACCAACAATTTTCTCTTCTTTACCCACACATACCAATTTCATTCGGCAAGGCTGGCGGTGTTGAGTAACCGCCGTGTACATTGCAGTAAAAGACGACTTATAAACTTTTACATTATCTTTACCATATTGCTCAATGGCTTGTGGCTCAGTTAAACCAATAGCCCCAATTGGTGGGTGGCTAAATACGACTGTTGGTATTAAGTTATAGTCTAAATGTTCGTTGGGTTTATTGTTGAATAAGCGTTCTGATAATCGACGCCCCGCCGCAACCGCTACAGGCGTTAATTCAATGCCACCTTCAATAATATCACCCACCGCATAAATATTCGGCACATTGGTATTTTGGAATTTATCTACCTTGATAAAACCACGTTCGTTTGTTTGAACGCCTGTTACGTCCAAATTAATCACATCGGTTGCTGGCTCACGACCAATTGCCCAAACTAAGGTTTCAATAGTAGTTTCACGCCCGTCTTCTAAAATTAAAGTCAGTGTTCCATCTTGGTTTTTTGTTACTTTTTGTGGAATAGCTTGGGTATGTAGTTCAATACCATCTTGAGCTAATACTTCGAGCAAGGTTTCCACAATCAGCGGATCTTGCTGACGCAACGGTGCGTGCTGGCGAACAAACAAATGCGTTTTTACCCCTAAGCTATTAAATACGCCGGCTAACTCAACCGCAATATAACCAGCTCCCACAATTGCCACCGATTTTGGCAACGCATCTAACGCAAATACACCATCTGAAGTAATGCCATACTCTGCCCCTTCTAAATCCGGAATAGTTGGGCGACCGCCTGTTGCAATTAAAATATGATCAGCGGTAACTTCTTCTTTCGAACCATCTTCATAACTTACTTCAATCGTTTTTTCATCTTTAAAGCGAGCAAAACCATTTAACACATCAACATTATTTTTGCTTAGTACATTATTGTAAGAAGTATGGATACGCTCAATATACGCTTGTCGGCTTTCAACCAATTTTGCATAGTCAAAATGATTAACAGAGACATCAAAACCATAATCAGGAGCATAGCGATGGATCGCTTCTGCAATTTGAGCACCATAAAACATTACCTTTTTCGGCACACAACCCACATTAACGCAAGTCCCACCTAGATGTTTTGCTTCAATAATGGCACATTTCTTCCCATAACTTGCTGCTCTATTAATAGACGCAATACCGCCACTACCACCACCAATCGCAACATAATCATAATGTTTTGCCATAATCTACTCCCTATCAGTCTAAAATAATAAAAGCGATTTTATTATAATCGCTTTTATCAAAAATGTATGTTGTCATCAATATTAATGTTTAACGTGTTGGGCATTCAATATTTTATCAATATATGCTAACACTAATGCAGAAATCACAAAGGTAACGTGGATAATTACTTGCCACATCATTTGCTTTTCATCAAGGTTGGAAGCATTGATAAATGTTTGCAGTAAGTGAATAGATGAAATGCTGATAATTGCCATCGAAAGTTTTACTTTCAGCACTGTTGCATTGACGTGATCAAGCCATTCAGGCTGATCCGGATGCCCATCAACTCGCAATCTGGAAACAAAGGTTTCATAACCACCTACAATAACCATCACTAAAAGATTGGCGATCATCACTACATCAATAAGATTTAATACAGCTAACATTACCATATTAGAATCCATCTGGTTTAGATCAACCACTAAATGATATAGCGACTTCATAAACTTATAAGCATAAATACCCTGTACAACAATTAAACCTAAATAAATAGGCAATTGTAACCAGCGGCTGGCAAAAATAATTTTACTTAAAATATTCGCTCTTGTTTCTAACTCTGTATTCATATCAATCCCACATAACTATAAAAACCATAATAAAAGCGGTCGAATTCTAGCAATTTTTTGCAAAAAAATTAAGAGATTCGACCGCTTGTTTTTAAGATTATTTATTACTTTTTAAATCCTTTCCCATCATTCCAAGACACCGTATATTCTAAGCCTAAACGGCAGCTTGGTAATGCCGGATTTGCCGCCCGTCCAATAGCTAATAACATTACAGGCAAATAGCGAGAACTGTCAATTTCCAGTAAATCAACTACCGCATTACGGTTAAATACACCGATTGCGTGGGTATCGTACCCCCTATCTTTGGCAATCAACATCAGCTGCATAGCGATTAAACTGCTATCAATTAACACTTGATCTCGAATATCTGCTTCCGTTAATTGCTGATGAAGACCAAGTAAAAAATCAAATTTACGATCACGGAACTCTGGGTGCAAACATCCCGTTTCAACCGACTGATCAACAATATCGCCTAACAATTTTTCATATTGCAAATCCGCCAAAACCACAATCACAGCAGAAGCCGTTTCACAAGGTGGACCATTAAAGGCAACATTACCCGATAGCTCTTTTTTGATTGCGTTATCATCAACCACTACAAATCGCCAAGGTTGTAAATTCGCTTTTGAAGGAGCAAGTTGTGCTAATGCCAACATCTCCTGCAGCTCTTCACGACTGATTTTCACTGTAGGATTAAAGGCTTTAATGGTTTTGCGTTGCTCTATAACCGTTTTTAATTCCATCTTATTTCTCCTATATAAACATTTTTAGTCTATAACGTCGAAAACTTCAATGTAATAATTGAAAATAGGTATTCCGCTCGTTTCTTGAGATAAGTCAAAATTATCAAATCAACAAGCGGTCAAATTTTACTAAAAATTTGCAAATCACTTACAAAAATTTTCCAATGTTCAACCGCTTGTTGCTATTTCTTATTCGCTTTTAGCATCGCCATTAAATTAGCAATATTAGCAGATGATTTAGCCTCTTTTTGTTGCTCAGTGAGCGGTGGCTTATCTCTTTCCCACACCAAATCATCTTGTGGCAATTCCAGCAAAAAACGGCTTGGTTCAGGTTTGATAATTTCACCATATTGCCGACGTTCTTTGCATAGCGAGAAGGTTAGCGTTTGCTGGGCTCGGGTAATGCCAACGTAAGCCAAACGGCGTTCTTCGTCTACATTCTCTTCGTCAAGGCTGGTTTGGTGTGGCAAAATGCCCTCTTCCATTCCGATCAGAAAAACGTGGGGAAACTCTAAGCCTTTTGAGGCGTGTAAGGTCATAAGCTGTACTTGGTCGGCTTCATCATCGTCTTCGCCCCGTTCGAGCATATCGCGTAAAGTCAGGCGATTGACTACTTGCACCAAATTCATTGGTTCTTCAATTTCATCCCCTTCCAGCATACCTTGAACCCATTCAAACAGGGTTTGCACATTCCGGCTTTGCATTTCTGCCATTTTCGGGTTGGTAGCGGTCTCATATAAGTACGCTTCGTACTGAATTTTCGCCAATAAATCTTTCACCGCTTCAATCGGATCTGAACGCTCCGCCTGATCAGCAATTTCCACAATCCAGCGGGCGAAATCTTGCAGGGCTTGGTAAGGTTTCGGCGTTAAGCGTTGTATCAGCTCAAAATCGAAAATCGCCTCAAACAGACTGACTTGTTTTTCATTCGCCAATATTCCCAATTTTTCTAGCGTTGCCGCACCAATTTCTCGCTTTGGTGTGTTCACAATACGTAAAAATGCCGCATCATCATCTTGATTTACCACCAAACGCAGATATGCCATCATATCTTTGATTTCTGCCCGAGCAAAAAACGATGTACCACCTGAAATTTTGTACGGAATGCGGTTTTGCATCAGTAATTTTTCGAGCAAGCGAGATTGGTGATTACCCCGATACAAAATGGCATAATCCTTATATTTAGTCTTTTTAGAAAAGCGATGAGCGATAAGCTCGCCGACAATTCGCTCGGCTTCGTTTTCTTCATTTTTTGCCTCGATCACATTCAGTTTTTCGCCTTCACCCAGCTCAGAAAAGAGGCGTTTGGTGAACAGATGATCGTTGTTATCGATCAAAATATTGGCACAATGCAAAATCCGCTGGCTAGAACGGTAATTTTGTTCTAGTTTGATCACTTTCAGATCAAAATCTTCACGCAAGCGTTGCATATTTTCAGGCTTCGCCCCACGCCACGAGTAGATGGATTGGTCATCATCACCCACTACCGTAAAGTTTGGCTCATCGCCGACAATCAGCTTAATCAACTCATATTGGCTGGTGTTGGTGTCTTGGTATTCATCTACTAACAGATAGCGAATTTTATGCTGCCAACGAGCTTTTGCTTCAGGAAATTGGAGGAAAAGTAGTACGGGGAGCATAATGAGATCATCAAAATCCAAAGCGTTATAAGCCTTCAGTTGATTTTGATAGAGCTGATAGAAGTGAGAAAAGACCCGCTCACGCTCATCTCGCACACGAGCAATTACCATTTCAGGGGACAGTAGATCGTTCTTCCAATTTGAAATAGTGGAAATGAGGGTTTTAAGCAGATCTTTATCTTCTGTCACATTTTCCGGCAACAGATGTTTAAGCAAGGCAATTTGGTCGTGTTCGTCAAATAACGTCATTCCCGACTTAAAGCCAAGCAATTTGTACTCTCGCTTTAAAATCTCAAAACCAAGAGTGTGGAAAGTTGAAATCGTCAGCCCTTTGCTATTTTCTTTACCGATAGAGTGAGCCACTCTCTCCCGCATTTCACGGGCGGCTTTATTGGTAAAGGTTACTGCCGCAATCTGTTTCGGGGAATAGCCGCAATTTGCAATTAAGTGAGCGATTTTATTAATAATCACCCGAGTTTTGCCCGAACCGGCACCTGCCAGTACAAGGCAAGCCCCTTGAGTGTATTCCACCGCTTGTTGTTGTTGAGAGTTGAGTTTCATTAGATCTGTTGGAAAGTGATTTTGACGACTATTTTAACGGAAAGAAAATAAGCGGTCTAATTTTTCAAAAATTTTATAAATTGAAGAAACGCTATAAAAGACAGAAATTAGATGGCTGGGGTACTAGGATTCGAACCTAGGGATGCCGAGATCAAAACCCGGTGCCTTACCGCTTGGCGATACCCCAAA
Organism: Mannheimia bovis; assembly: GCF_014541205.1. Classification (NCBI taxonomy): domain Bacteria; kingdom Pseudomonadati; phylum Pseudomonadota; class Gammaproteobacteria; order Pasteurellales; family Pasteurellaceae; genus Mannheimia; species Mannheimia bovis. The sequence continues at coordinate 2,088,510 of NZ_CP061280.1, forward strand.
AGAAAAAAACTAACTTACGTTAGCTTATGAGATTTGATAATTTGAAATTAGATGGCTGGGGTACTAGGATTCGAACCTAGGGATGCCGAGATCAAAACCCGGTGCCTTACCGCTTGGCGATACCCCAACACTAATTTTTGTTAATCGATAAATGGTGCGGGACGAGGGACTTGAACCCACACACCTCGCGGCGCCAGAACCTAAATCTGGTGCGTCTACCAATTTCGCCAGTCCCGCAATGGTGGCTACAGCGAGATTCGAACTTGCGACCCCAACATTATGAGTGTTGTGCTCTAACCAGCTGAGCTATGTAGCCATTTGCGTTCACCATATCGGTTAACGGAGTGCATTATGCTGATTTTAAGGCTCTCCGTCAAATACTTTTTTTGAAATTTTTGATTTTTTAGTTTGCTTGTATAGATATTCGTCGTTTTGGCGGAAATCTACCGTTTTTTGTTTATAAAATAATAGCTTATCTTTTGCTATTGAGTAGATTGCATCTCTTGCTTTAATTGTTTTAGTACAGCTTCAATATCAGGAAATTTATCTTCCCACAACGCAAAAGCAAAAGCAGCTTGCCCAACCAACATTCCTAAACCATCTTGATATTCTATAGAACCACAATCTCTCGCATAATTGAGAAATGGCGTTTGCATATTAACGGCATATTGCATATCGTAAATTTTGGCTGAAGCCATTAATGATATTGGTAGTTCAACATATTTTCCCTGCAAGCCCAGAGAAGTTGCATTAATGATTAAATCAAACTGTCGTCCGGCAAGCTCCTCTAAACAAGCGGTCTGGATTTTGCCAAATTTTGCAAATTTTTCTGCTAAAATGACCGCTTTATCTATAGTACGGTTATAAATGGTGATCTCTAGCCCAGACTGAAGTAACGGTAGCAATACACCTTTGGTTGCACCTCCTGCCCCTAGAATTAAGGTCTTTTGCCCTGCTTTTAGCCAACCAAGACGCTCTAAATCAGCTACTAAACCCTTACCATCTGTATTATCAGCATATAAACGCCCATCATCTAATCGTTTTAAAGTATTACAAGCCTCTGCTAATAAACAACTTTCGCTATATTCATCAGCGACAGCAAATGCTCGCTCTTTAAATGGAGCAGTGATATTACACCCTTTCGCCCCTGAATTGAAAAACTCTGCTAATTGTTGCTCAAAGGCAGTCTCATCACCTAATTTCGCAACATATTCAATTTCTCGTTGGGTTTGCAAACTGAAAAGTTGATGAATGCGAGGTGATTTACTTTGAACAATAGGGTTACCCCAAACAGCGTATTGGTTCATTATCTATCCTTGTCTAAAAATCTGTTGGCTGAAAATATCTCGAATTTCAGAAGGGTTTTCTCTGCCTAACGTCTCTGCATTTAATACAGGAAAATCGTCCCCAAATTGAGACCACACTTCTAGTGCATTTCGGCAAGGTGGCTCACCTGTTAAATTAGCACTGGTTGAAGTTAGAGCAAAGCCCGTTGCCTCACAGAGTGCTATTACCGCAGGTACTTTACATAAACGCACGGCAATAGAATCAAATTTGCCTGTGAGGTAACTCGACACACTATTTTTTACAGGTACGATCCAAGTAATAGCTTGCTCACCAATTTGGTTTAGCTGGTGCCAAGCCTGCTCTGTCATTCTGTTGTCATCAATATAAGGAAGAAGATATTTTAAATCGGAAGCCAGTAAAATTAAGCCTTTTTCTTCAGGGCGTTGCTTTAATGCGAGTAATTTCCTCACTGCTTTTTCACTTTGCGGATTGCAACCTAAGCCAAAAACCGCTTCGGTTGGATAAGCCACAACTTCTTCTTGCTTTAATTGATTAACTATTTCTAAAAAATTATTCATTCGCTTGTACTTTAGTTTGGTGCTGGCAGCTTTTGTTAGCACAGATACTGTATTGTCTACCCTTCACTTTTTTGATGGTAGCAAGTTCGCAACCACATCTTTCACACTGTTGCTTAATCGGTCGAGTTGCTAAGGTAAATTTACAATCAGGGAAGCCTGTACAGCCATAAAATGTTTTTCCCGACCGTCCTTTCCTAGCAACCAGTTTATGTTGCTTGCATTCAGGGCAATCAAATTCTTCTACCTCAGCCTCTTCGTGAACAATAAAATGACATTCAGGATAGTTACTACAACCAATAAAAATACCATAGCTACCTTGCTTTAATTGGAGATGATGTCCGCACTCAGGGCAACATTCTTCCAACGCTTTAATAATATGATTTTCTTGGTGTGATGGCTTAATGTAATCACATACTGGATAAGCCGAACATCCCAAAAACAAGCCTTTCTTCCCTTGTTTAAGTTGTAAGGGAGAATGACATTTGGGGCATAATTCAACTTGTTTAGTGGATTTAAAAAGTGCCATAGTGCTAAATTAAATCAGTTTAAAATGAATCACAAAAAAGGAATCATCATTTGGATAGATCTCTCGAATAACTTTTTTCAATTCTGCTAAGCTCATATTCTCTTGTTGAGCGTGTTGTTCATTGAGCTCATCATATTGAATAGGTGTGACCGAAAGTACCTTAATGTTAGCAAAAAATCGATCTGTTTCGTTGGTAAAAACAGCTAATTCTTGGTTAGGGAGAAAGTAAGATTCTGATTTATCCCGAATGGTAATGGTTTTTTTACCACTTACAATATCCGCTTCAAATCGGCTAAAAAAGGTTATTTTTTCTCTATTCATATTCATCACTGTTATAATCTATATCCATCAAATGACTAAAATGATCATTGTAAAAACCACGACTAACCATAAACCGCCACATTTTTTGCTTAGCTTTTAGATCCCATACAAGCGGTCGTTTTTTCTCAAAAATTTGCTCTGCTAATTCAAACCAATCTACCTCTGCATTTTCGAGTTCTTGGTTAATTAGCCAATCTTTAATTCCTTTGAGTTTTAATTCTTGCTTTAGTCGACGAGGACCTATGCCTTGCATTGAACGGTAGCGAATAAAAGTTATACAAAAATGTTCATCACTTTGCCAATTATTGGCTTGTGCTTTTTCTATTGCTTCATCAATTTCACCAAAATCATATTCTTTTTGCTTTAGTTTTTGACGAAGCTCTTGCTCACTGTAATCACGCTTTGAGAGTAAATATAGCAGATAATTAACTGCTGTGTATTTATTTGTTTGGGTTGTAGAAATGGTTGTCATAATTGCAATAAAAATGCGATTTTCACATTGAGCGAAAATCGCATAAATTGAGTGAATTATAGCTCTTCTTCGTTAAATTCTTCACTACCGTCATCTGAATTTTCAGAATCAGGCGTAGAAGCAAAACTTGGATTTGCAATAAGTAAGTTTCTAATATCTTGCTCAATTTTATCTGCTACTTCAGGGTGTTCTTTTAACCATTTAATTGCATTGTTTTTACCCTGACCGATTTTCTCCCCTTCGTAAGAGAACCAAGCTCCTGCCTTATTAATGAAACCGTGAGACTCTGCAAGAATTAGCAATTCATTCATACGAGCAATTCCTTCGCCATACATAATATCGAATTGAACTTCACGGAATGGCGGAGCAACTTTGTTTTTTACCACTTTTACTTTCGTTTCGCTACCGATAACTTCATCGCCATCTTTTACTACCCCTGAACGGCGGATATCTAAACGCACAGAGGCGTAGAATTTTAACGCATTACCACCTGTTGTAGTTTCCGGGTTACCAAACATTACACCAATCTTCATACGGATTTGGTTAATGAAAATAACCAAGCAGTTGGTTGCTTTGATGTTAGCGGTTAATTTACGTAATGCTTGCGACATTAAACGTGCTTGTAAACCCATATGGGAATCGCCCATATCACCTTCAATTTCAGCTTTTGGTGTAAGTGCGGCTACAGAGTCTACAATAATTACATCCACCGCACCGGAACGTACCAATGCATCACAAATTTCTAATGCTTGCTCGCCATTATCCGGTTGTGAAATTAATAATTCGTCTGTATCTACCCCTAATTTACGGGCATAAACAGGGTCAAGTGCGTGTTCTGCATCAATAAAAGCACAGGTTTTGCCTGTTTTTTGTGCCTGAGCTACAACAGATAAGGTCAAAGTTGTTTTACCTGAAGATTCCGGACCATAAATTTCAACAATACGCCCCATTGGTAAACCACCAATACCTAATGCAGAATCTAGCCCTAAAGATCCCGTTGAAACAGCTTCAATATCTAATGCTTGTGTATCGCCTAACTTCATAATTGAGCCTTTACCGAACTGTTTCTCAATTTGAGCCAATGCCGCAGCAAGTGCTTTCTCTTTTTGTTCCGGATCGACTTGTTTTACCGGGCTATTCTTTTGACTTTTCTTCTCTGCCATATTTTAATCCTGTCAATTTTGATAAACGCTTATTGCGTAAAATAACTGTATATTATTATAGTATATACTTATCCAGTTGCAAGTGTTTTTTTAAACTTTTCGATCCAGATCACAAAAATAAGTTTGTGAGCAAGGTAACGCCCGACATTCATTAAATGGATTGAGAGCATTAATCAGCATAATTTTTTCATATTGTCCTAAATCAGCTTGAGTGATTTTAGTTAAATACACTTTCCCCTCTTCCAGCAATCGGGTTAATTGTGTACCTTTGAGCAAATAATCTTGTGGGCTGTACCAAACGCCATCTTTTAAAAACAGCAAATTACCAATGGAGCAATCACTCACATTGCCATTATTGATAATCACCACTTCTTCATTTTGTAAAATATTGAGTAAATCAAACCGCTTGCGATCACTAAATTTTAAATGATAATCCCAATTTTCTACTTCTACACAACGAAAACGCTCAACTTGTTTTGGCGAGTAAGGGAAAAATGTTATCTCAAATGCTGACGCATTATAATCAATTCGGCAGCGTACTTTGCCTTGTTGATAAGCCTCTGGCACAACTAAAATCTGTGCCAGTGTAAAAGTTGGCTCACAGCTAAAATATTCCCACACTGCTTGTTCAAAACGTTGCTGATGATAGGGTAAATTTTGAATGTTTCCATCAATAATCGAAAGGGTTTCAAACAGAGGAAATTGGCACATAGACTTTCTCTAAAATTTCGTTATATTCCTGTTCCAACACACTTTGCGAGGTAATACCACCGCCGCTGCGGAACAATAATCCGTCTGCGGCTTGCTCGATGTAACGAATGGTCACTGCACTCTCTAAACTTTCGCCATCAAAATAGCCAAAAATGCCTGTGTAATAACCACGTTTGCCTCGTTCTGCCTGTTGAATGATGGAAACGGTTTTCTCTTTTGGAGCTCCACTAATAGAACCCGCAGGTAATAAAGCGGCTAAAATAGATCCGATATTTTCCTGCCAATTTTCTGCCAGTTCACCGCAAATCTCGGAACTTGTCTGCAAAATTGTCCCACGATGAGTTTGCACTTTCTCAATATAGCGATATTTTGTAACTTCAATATTTTTTGCAACTAAAGCAAGATCATTTCGGATCAAATCCACAATAGTATTATGTTCGGTAGACTCTTTTTCTGAAGTCATCAATCTCTGTTCAGCATTTTCTTCATTCGCATTAATAGTGCCTTTCATCGGATAAGAAAAAATTTTGTTATTTTCAATCCGCACAAAGCACTCCGGCGAAAAGCAGACGAACTGCCTGTCAAAATAGCACTTATATTTAGCTTGGCTTGCCGCAAAAATGTCCGCCAAACTGTAGTTAGTTTGAATGGAAGTTGGGTAGGTTAAATTCAGCAAATAACTGTTGCCCGCCTGAATCTCTTTTTTCACTAATTCAAAGCCGGCTTGGTAATCGGCAAAATCCATTGGTATGGCTGAAAACTCAAAAGGTTTATCATTTTTTTTAAACGGTTTTTCTACATTCGATTTGCAAAAAAAGTCAAAAAAAAGACCGCTTGTTGCTGCGTTTTCTAACGGAAAAATACGCGGTTTTTGCTGTTCAAAATCAATTAAAAAGAAAAACGGTCGCTTTTGCTTGCCATAATCATTGGCTGTTTGAATAAAATGTTGCATAACTTACGCTAAATGCTGAAATTGGCTGAATCTTTAAAAGCTCTGTTATAATGCAAAGCAAGAATTTTTAAAAGTATTTTTTGAAAAAGGTTTTACCGATGAACGCATCTTTCAATATTGATGAAATTTGGCTCTATGTTGCCCTTGCTGTTTGCGTGCTGATTGGCATTTATCTGTTTTTTTTGCAATCACGTTACCAGCGAGATGCCTTTGAGTTAAGCCAAGATCTCAACAAAATCACCGAAGATTTTAACCAAATCAGCCAAAAATATGAACATTTAAGCCAAGAGAAAAATCAGCTTGAACAATGGGCGGTGCAGCAGCAAACCAAATATGAATCGGTGTGTGAACGCCTAACCGAGCGAGATAGCCAACTTCAGCGTTTTCAACAAAAAATTGAGCTTGCCGAGCAGCAGGAAAATCAGCTGGAACGTTATATTAACGAGCTGAAAGAACGCATTGGCTCCGCTCAAGCAAAAGCCGAAAGTTTGGAAGAACAGTTACAGTTCAGCCAAAGTTCGCTTTCTCACAAAGAGAGTGAAAACCAATCTTTATTTAGCCGATTAAACGAGGTGCAAAACGAACTGACCGAATTACGCACCACACTAAACGAAAAACAGGCTAATTTTGAGCAGCAACAACGCAATTTTGTTGAAGTAAAACAACAGCTTAATATGGAATTCCAACATTTGGCACAACAGATTTTGGAAGAGAAAAGTAAGCGATTTAGCGAAACCAACCAAAGCTCGCTTGAGGCACTGCTCAAGCCGTTCAAGGAACAGATCGAAGGCTTTCAAAAGCGAGTGAATGAAGTGCATAGTGAATCACTCAAAGGCTCGGCGAATTTAGAGGCAGAAATTAAGCGTGTGCTACAAATTGGTGTTTCGATGTCGGAAGAGGCACAAAACCTTGCCACCGCCTTAAAAGGCAATAATAAAATTGCCGGCAACTGGGGCGAAGTACAACTAGAAAGTGCATTACAATCGGCAGGTTTGTTAGCAGGCGAGCATTACCAAGCCCAAGAGAGTTTTCGAGATGAAGAAGGACGGCGTTTTGCTCCCGATTTTGTGGTGCATCTACCTGACCAAAAACATCTGATTATTGATAGTAAAGTGTCGTTAGTCGCCTACGATCAAGCGGTCAGATCTGAAGAAAATTTTGCAATTGCTCAAGCCTTAGATGAACATTGCCGCTCGCTTAGAAGCCATATTGAGGGGCTTTCCAAGAAAAATTACAGTGCCTTATTAGGGGTGAAAAGCCCTGATTTTGTATTGATGTTTGTGCCAATTGAGCCAGCTTATATCGAGGCGATGAAGCACGATCCGCAACTGTTTAATTTTGGCTATGAACGCAACGTAATTTTGGTTTCTTACACCACGCTAATGCCCATTTTACGCACAGTAGCGAACTTATGGCGAATTGAACGAGGCAACACCGAGGCTCGAGAAATCAGCGAAAAAGCAGGTGAAATTTATAACCAAGTGTGTGTCGTGGCTGACCGTTTAGCCAAATTAGGTAATACGCTGAATACCGCAAATAATCAATATAATCAAACAGTTACCTCGCTCGTTGGGCGACAAGGCTTAATCGGCAAAGTGGAACGTTTTCAACATCTTTCCAGCAAAGCAAGCCAAATTATGCCGCAAGTGGAATTGTTGGAAAACGAGGCAGACACAATAAAATTGGAAATGGTGTCTAGGGAATTATTGGAAGAATAGTCACAACAATAAAATGAACAAAAACCTATTAATCATCGACAATCACGACTCTTTTACTTTCAACTTGGTGGATTTATTACGCAAAATCCATATTCCAACCAAAGTAGTATTAGTGGAAGAACTCAACCTAGACGAAGTGGAGCAATTTAGCCATATTCTGATTTCGCCCGGTCCTGATGTACCGAGGGCTTACCCACAAACATTTAAAATGTTAGAACGCTATCACCAAAGTAAATCGATTTTGGGCGTGTGCTTGGGGCATCAAACGATTTGCGAATTTTTTGGCGGTACTTTGTATAATCTGCAAAATGTGCGACACGGGCAGCAACGCACGTTAAGCCAAATTCAGCCGAACCCGATTTTTAACGGCTTGCCGAATACCTTTCAAGTGGGCTTGTACCACTCTTGGGGCATTTTGCAAAATTCTTTGGAAAATACACCGCTTGTTGCCACCGCAGTGTGCGACCAAAACGTGCTGATGGCATTTAAACACCAAAATTTACCGATTTACGGCGTGCAATTTCACCCCGAATCCTTTATTACCGAATATGGTAAGCAAATGTTGGAAAATTGGCTTGCAATTGAACAAGATTTTTAGCGGAAAATCCGCTATAATCTACGGTTATTTGCATTATTTAAAACGAAGAGAAAACCCTAAAAAATGAAAGATTCGATTATCAATAAATTAGAAAGTTTAAGCGAACGCCACGAAGAGTTACAAGCGCTCTTAGGCGATGCCTCAGTGATTGCAGATCAAGATAAATTCCGTGCTTATTCCAAAGAATATTCGCAATTAGAAGAAGTGGTTGGCACTTTCAACCGCTGGAAAAAGCTCAATAACGATATCGAAGAGGCTCAATTACTGCTTGACGACCCTGATATGAAAGATATGGCAGCGGAAGAAATTGCTGAAAATAAAGCTGAAATCGAAAATCTTGAGCAACATTTACAAATTTTATTACTGCCGAAAGATCCGAACGATGAATACAACGCCTTCCTTGAAATTCGTGCCGGTACAGGCGGCGATGAAGCTGGGATTTTCGCTGGTGATTTATACCGTATGTACAGCCGTTATTGCGAAAGTAAACGCTGGCGAATTGAAGAGATGTCGGCAAACGAAAGCGAACAGGGCGGATATAAAGAAATCATCGTTAAAATCAGCGGCGAGGGCGTTTACGGACAACTGAAATTTGAATCAGGCGGTCACCGTGTACAACGTGTACCGAAAACCGAATCACAAGGGCGTATTCACACCTCAGCTTGTACCGTTGCAGTAATGCCGGAATTGCCGGAAAGTGAAATGCCGGAAATTAATCCGTCAGATTTACGTATCGACACCTACCGTTCATCAGGTGCAGGTGGTCAGCACGTTAATACCACGGATTCTGCGGTGCGAATTACCCACATTCCAACCGGCATTGTAGTTGAGTGCCAAGATGAGCGTTCACAGCATAAAAACAAAGCTAAAGCAATGGCAGTGCTTGCCTCTCGCATCGTGCAAGTAGAACAAGAACGCCAAGCGGCAGAACAGGCAGATACACGCCGTAACTTACTCGGCTCGGGTGACCGTTCGGATAAAATCCGTACTTACAACTACCCACAAGGGCGTGTAACCGACCACCGTATCAACCTAACCGTTTACCGTTTAGATGAAGTAATGAACGGCAAAATTGATGAATTAATCCAGCCGATTATTACTGAATACCAAGCGGATCAGTTGGCTGCGTTATCGGATCAAAATTAAGTTACAAGCGGTCAGATTTTACATACTTTTTGTAAAATTTGACCGCTTGTAGGCATAAAGAGGAATTTCAATATGAAAAAAATATTATTAATCACAGTAACTGCTTTACTCACTGCTTGTAACAGCTTTATCAATTCAGGCTCAACAGTAAAAAATGAAGTGATTAAGCCAACTAGCGAGCATTTCATCGGTGAGTGGGAATGTGCAATGAACGGTGTTGCTGCAACCACTAATAAAGTAAAATTAAGCAAAGATGGCAAAGCGAATTATCTTGGAAATATAACACTTCCTGCTGAAAATCCAATCTTTAACTATGCCCTTGAGCGTTCAGGTAGCTGGAAATTTTCAGATAACGCATTAACTTATAGCTTTACGCAAAGTAAAGTTTCTCGAGCTCACACTGATGAAATTCAAGCCAATCTGCAAGCAAACCAAGAGCTACAAAATTTAGAACAACAATATTTTGATGCTCTAAACCAACAAACCAAAAAAGCAGGCAAAACAAACGTAAACCTTACTGTGAGTAACTTTACCACCAAAGCATTTAGCATTGAGCAGAAAGTTGCTGAAGCGGTACGTTCAGGGAATTGTGTAAGGGTTTTATAATTTACTATTCTAAATTAAGAATAGATCGTTTTTTTAGAATATATCAATATGGATCCCAATTTCTCTTATCAGTGGCAATTTGGCATAAAGCCCAACACCTTAGCCAATCTCGTGGTTGCCGGTAGAAAGACAGCAACTTGCTCTGGTTACTGCTTTTATGCGTTAGAAAATCAACCGCTTCCACAAAAAGGCGAAAAACATATCGTATTAGATAGCCAAAATCAAGCTGTCGTGTGTATTCAGCTGGAGGAAGTCTTCATAGAACGCTTTAATGAAGTCACAGAAGAGTTTGCTCTTGCTGAAGGAGAAGGCGACTATCAATCTTGGAAAATTGCCCACCGCACTTTTTTTAAAGGGGAACTTGGTAGGGAGATTGATGAACACTTTGAAGTGGTTTGCGAACGGTTTTATGCGGTAAATATTTTCCCCAAAACTTATGCGGAATGGCTCACTTTTGCTGAACAAACATTGCTCGAAAATGCTGAAAACAACCCTTTTTTAGATGCCAAATTCGATGCGAATTTGCTCCTACAAGCAGTTACTAAGCGGACAAAACCGGCAATTTTTGCTTTTAGTGAAACTCTCTTAACTCAGAATGAGCTAAAACAACTTGCCGAAAAATTAGCAAGACGTGCAAACGGCGAGCCAATGGCATATATTTTGGGAGAACGAGAGTTTTGGTCGTTGCCGTTGAAGGTTTCGACCGCAACGCTTATCCCTCGCCCAGATACCGAGCGTTTGGTTGAGCTCGCATTGGAATATGCCTACAAGAGGTTAGAAAATCAGAAAAATTTGCAAATTTTGGATTTAGGCACAGGCACAGGGGCGATTGCGTTAGCTCTTGCCAGTGAATTAGGCGATAAAGCTCAAATTATCGGGGTGGATTTTCAACATAATGCGGTGCAACTCGCAGAAGAAAATCGCCAAAACCTTGGGTTTAGCAACGTGAAATTTCTACAGAGCGATTGGTTCGGCTCGCTTGAAAATCAACATTTTGACTTGATTGTCTCTAACCCGCCCTATATTGACGAAAACGATGAAAATTTAACAGTTGGCGATGTACGTTTTGAACCTTTAACCGCATTAGTTGCCGATAACAATGGGTTGAGCGATTTGCAAAAAATTATTGAAAATGCACCGCTTTACTTAAAACCACAAGGGGCATTAATGCTTGAACACGGCTGGCAGCAGGGTGAGCAGGTCAGAAATTTATTTGATTTGAATTTGTGGGAAAACATCACAACCGCTCAAGATTACGGTGGTAATGATAGAGTGACCCAAGCAATCCTAAAATAAAGGCAGGAAATGGACGATATTATTGAAGAATTATTGAAAGAGTTGGCAGAGCCGAAAATTAAGATAAGTGATGCGGAGTTGAAAAAATTTCTGTATCGTGAAATTTTACGGCTCACTACGCTAATTGACGATACTGTAAATGAGCAACAAGTATTTGGGCAAATGTCTGCATTAACCAAAAAAGCTCGTTATAACGTTAATGGCGAAGGCGATGAAGAACGAATTAATCAACTGCTCAATTTAGTTTATCAAGAGTGGGGCTTTCATTGCTATTATGAGGATTATTTCCACACGGAAAATTTATTGCTCAATCAAGTTATCAAAAAACGCCGTGGAATGCCGGTTTCATTAGGAGCGATAGTGCTTTATTTAGCCTCTGTACTGGATTTACCACTTTACCCTGTAAACTTTCCAACGCAGTTGGTGTTAAGAGCAGAAATGAAACAGCCAAACGGAGCAACCAAAGTCCGCTTTATTAACCCCTGGAATGGCGAATTTATCAGCATTGAAATGCTCAACAAGTGGCTTGAAGGCGAAATGGGCTTTGGTGTGGAGGTTACACCTGATCTACTAAGACGAGCCGAACCACAAGAACTCCTTGAGCGGATTGAAACAGTGTTTAAAATGGCTCTTACCCGTGAAGGGAAATATGAGGAAACCTTGCGTTTGATTGAATACCGCTTAACAATGAGCCCTGAAGATCCGTATGAAATTCGGGATCGTGGAATGGTTTTGGCAAGTATGGATTGCTATCAAGCAGCGTTGGAAGATATTAATTATTTCATCGACCAATGCCCTGAAGATCCTTCCGCTGAAATTTTAAAAATGGAAGTCAAAGGCTTAGAGCAAAAAAGCCAAGAAAGTTTGGTGCATTAATTATTTAGAACTTATAAATAAGGATTTCTTATGACAGATAAAATCGTAAAAGTTGGTAACATTGAAGTATCGAACAATAAGCCATTTACCCTATTTGGTGGTATGAACGTGCTGGAAAGCCGTGATATGGCAATGAGAGTGTGTGAGCAATATGTTGAGGTAACAAAAAAACTCAACGTACCCTATGTATTCAAAGCCTCGTTTGATAAAGCGAACCGTTCTTCGATCCACTCTTACCGTGGACCGGGTATGGAAGAGGGATTAAAAATTTTCCAAGAACTGAAACAGACTTTTGGGGTAAATATCATCACCGATGTTCACGAAATTTATCAGTGCAAGCCAGTGGCGGAAGTAGTAGATGTGATCCAGCTCCCTGCGTTTTTGGCTCGTCAAACCGATTTAGTGGAAGCAATGGCTCGTACCGGTGCGGTAATTAACGTGAAAAAACCGCAATTTCTAAGCCCGGGACAAATGGGGAATATTGTAGAAAAAATTGCTGAATGTGGTAATGAAAACGTCATTCTTTGCGATCGTGGTACGAACTTTGGCTATGACAATCTAGTTGTGGATATGCTTGGTTTCGGTATTATGAAAAAAGTATCAAAAGGTTGCCCTGTAATTTTTGATGTAACTCACTCACTACAATGCCGTGATCCGTTCGGTGCAGCTTCAGGTGGTCGCCGCTCACAGGTAACCGAGCTTGCTCGTTCGGGTATGGCAGTTGGTTTAGCGGGATTATTCTTAGAGGCTCATCCCGATCCAAACTCCGCAAAATGTGATGGTCCATCTGCGTTACCGCTTTCGAAATTAGAAGCCTTTGTGTCGCAAATGAAAGCGATTGATGATTTAGTGAAATCATTTGCGGAAATTGATACATCAAATTAATCCCTTTCACGAATAACGTTCTTTATACAGGGGCAGAATATTGCCCCTATAGGAGCTAATATGACTACACCTCTTAATATCGTTTTTCTTGACCGTACAGGTATTCCTGCCACTCACGAAATCCCTCGTCCTAGCTTTGCTCACACTTGGACAGAATATGATTCCACCACAGCCGAGCAAACCTTTGAGCGTGTGAAAGATGCCGATATTATTGTTACCAGCAAAGTGTTGCTACAGCGTGATCTGCTGGCTAAATTGCCAAAGCTGAAATTAATTGCGATCACAGCGACAGGCACGAACAATGTGGACTTAGAAGCTGCAAAAGAGTTTGGCATTGCAGTTAAAAATGTAACCGGTTATTCAAGCGTTACTGTTCCTGAACACGTGATTGGTATGATCTATTCGCTTAAACATCGCTTAACCGATTATTACCGTGATTTGATTACTTCAGACCGCTGGGCAACTTGTGGGCAGTTCTGCTATGTTGATTATCCAATTCAGGATATTCAAGGCTCAACCTTAGGGATTTTCGGCAAAGGGAATATCGGTGCGGAAGTGGCTCGTCTGGCACAAGCGGTCGGAATGAAGGTTATTTTTGCAGAACATCAAGGAGCAACGGAAATTCGTGAAGGTTATACTGCTTTTGAAGAAGTATTTAAACAAGCGGATATTATTTCCTTACATTGCCCTTTAACCGATAAAACGAAAAACCTGATTAACGCTGAAACCTTAGGGTTAATGAAGCCAACGGCTTATATTATCAACACAGGACGAGGTCCGTTAATTGATGAACAGGCACTTTTGAACGCTCTTGAGCAAGGTAAAATTGCAGGTGCAGCACTTGATGTATTGGTAAAAGAGCCGCCAGAGAAAGATAATCCGCTAATACTTGCAGCAAGACGTTTACCGAATTTACTGATTACGCCACACGTTGCGTGGGCGAGTAATTCTGCGGTTACAACGCTAGTAAACAAAGTTACACAAAATATGGAAGAATTTGTGGCAACAGGTAAGTAAAAACAACCGCTTGTATCTATTATTTTTAGAAGAAACAGATGAATTTAACCCCTTTTTTTATTGCTTTTCGTTATTTTAGATCGAAAAGTGCAGACCGTTTTGGGCGGCTTGTAACCAACCTTGCCAGTCTTGGTATTGTGCTAGGTGTGATGACGTTGGTCATTGTGCTATCGATTATGAACGGGTTGGAAAATATGCAGAAAAATAATCTGCTTTCTACCTTACCACACGCCATTATTACGCCACAGGAAGGACATTTTTCCAAACAAGAAAAACTCGCTTTACCTGCATTTGCCACGCAAAGTGTGATGATTAACCGTGCGAACGTGGTCATTCAAAGCTCGGAAGGCATTAATGCCGGGCAGCTGATTGGTGTTGAAAATGCTACAGACGATCCTCTATTAGTTGATCAAAATGTGCCTCAATTATTGCCAACAGGTGAATTTAAGGTGCTGGTTGGCTCTCGTTTGGCTAATAAACTTAATTTAAACGTGGGTGATAAATTGCGGTTGATGATTACCGAAAACAGCCAATATACCCCAATGGGGCGAGTGCCTGTGCAGCGATTATTTGAAATTTCAGGCATTTATCACTCTAACCGTGAGGCGAGTGAATTTACCCTATTTGCTAATTTAGCTGATGTCGGCAGATTACTGAGAATTACCGAAGATCAAGTACAAGGCGTACGTTTGTATCTGCAAGATCCTTTCCAAGTTACTGAACTTAGCAACTATTTCGATGCAGAACGTTACAAAATCAGCGATTGGCGTGAGCAAAAAGGCGAATTTTTCCAAGCAGTCAAAATGGAAAAAAATATGATGGGCTTGTTGATTAGCTTGATTATTGTGGTTGCTATTTCAAACATTGTTACCTCATTGAGCCTAATGGTGGTAGATAAACAGGGCGAGATTGCAATTTTGCAAACACAAGGTTTAACTAAAAAACAAGTAATGCAGATTTTTGTATTTCAAGGAGCGATTGTGGGCGTGATTGGTTCAATCATCGGTGGTTTGCTTGGAATGTTAATAGTATCTAATTTGGATCAAATTATTCTCTTACTCAACCCGGCAATTCATTTACCAACCTTGATCTCAGGTACACAAATTGCGGTGATTGTTGGGGTTTCCATTTTACTTTCACTACTTTGTACCATTTACCCTGCATATAGAGCCTCAAAAATTGAGCCGGCTCAGGCATTACGATACGAATAACTGATGGAAATAAAATGACAGAATTACTTCGCTGTGAAAATATCAGCAAATTTTATGATGAAGGTGAACAAAAAGTTCAAGTGCTAAAAGATGTTTCGTTTTCGATGAATGAAGGTGAGTTAGTGGCGATTGTCGGTAGCTCCGGTTCAGGTAAAAGTACCTTATTGCATACGCTTGGTGGGCTAGATCAACCCAGTTCAGGCGAAGTGTGGGTGCGTGGACAGTCATTACAACATTTAAGTTCTGATAAATTAGCCTTATTGCGTAACCAAAACTTAGGCTTTGTTTATCAATTTCATCACTTAATGGCGGATTTTTCCGCTCTTGAAAACGTGATGATGCCAATGCTAATCGGTAAACAAAACAAAACTGAGGCAGCCAACCGTGCCGAAAAAATGTTACAAGCGGTCGGATTAGCTCATCGAATTACACATCGTCCATCTGCGTTATCAGGTGGCGAACGCCAACGTGTGGCAATTGCTCGTGCGTTAGTAAACAACCCTGCTTTAGTGCTTGCCGATGAGCCAACCGGGAATTTAGATCAAAAAACCACCGAAAGCATTTTTGAACTCATTCAACAGCTTAACCAAGAGCAAAATATTGCGTTTTTATTAGTTACACACGATTTGAACCTAGCAAATAAACTTTCACGTCGCCTTGTAATGCGAGATGGTATGTTAGGCGAGGGGAGCTTATGAGTACGCCCTTTTTCATTAGCTGGCGTTACCAACGGGGCAAGCAGAAAAACCGACTGGTTTCACTGATTTCGCTCTTTTCCAGTATTGGGATTGCACTTGGCGTTGCAGTGTTGATTATCGGGTTAAGTGCAATGAACGGATTTGAACGAGAACTAAATAGCCGTGTACTTTCAGTTGTGCCGCACGCAGAACTTGTGTCGTTTCAAGGTAATCAAGCCCAACCCATTGTTGATAGCCAAAAACTAGAAGCATTGGTAAAAAAATCGGAAAATATCACCGCTAGTTCCCCTTTTGTCAGCTTTACCGCCTTAATTGAAAACGGTTCACAGCTTAAAATTGCACAGGTGCGAGGGGTTGATCCGCACAAGCAAGATCAGGTAAGCAAACTCAGTCAATTCATTCCGGCGGAACAGTGGCAGGCTTTTACTGCTCAGTTTAAAGCCGATGAAGACGGCTTAATTTTAGGTGCGGGCATTGCGAAAGCCCTCGAAGTTGAGGCAGGCGATGAGGTAACGTTACTGCTCCCTCAACCAACAGAAGACGGCAAGTTAACCCAACCTCTGCGTTTTAATATGCCTGTTACGGGGGTGTTACGTTTAGATGGGCAGTTAGATCACAGTTATGCGTTAATTCCTTTAAACAAAGCCCAAGAGCTAATGGAATATCCGCCTAATCAAGTTTCAGGTGTTGAAATGAGTTTAAGCAATCCATTTGCGGTTCAAAGCCTTGCTATGCCGCAGCTTAATGGTTATCCGCAGCCACTTTATTTGAATACCTGGATCGAGAAATTCGGCTATATGTATAACGATATTCAACTAGTTCGTACCGTGATGTATATCGCAATGGTACTCGTCATTGGGGTTGCCTGTTTTAACATTATCTCTACGCTGATTATGGCGGTAAAAGATAAGCAAGGTGATATTGCTATTATGCGAACACTAGGGGCAAATAATGGCTTTATCCGCCGAATTTTCTTATGGTATGGCTTACTTTCAGGTATGAAAGGAGCATTGTTTGGGATTATCTTAGGCGTCATTTTATCGCTAAATTTGACCGCTATCATTAAAGCAATTGAAGGTTTCTTCGACATAAAATTGCTTTCAGACGGTGTTTATTTTGTTGATTTCTTACCAAGTGAATTACATTGGCAAGATGTGGGCTATGTACTTATTGCAACTATTATATTAAGTTTATTTGCAAGTCTTTACCCTGCTAATCGAGCAACAAAACTAGAGCCTGCGAAAGTATTAAGTGGGCATTAAAAAGAAAACAAAAAAGTGGCTAAATAATTAGCCACTTTTTTCGTTTCCTATGGATTAAACGGGAAAAATACAGGGATAAAAATAACGCCTAAAATCCAGAATATGATATTGAGCGGTAAGCCAATCTTGATGAAATCGCCAAATTTATAACCACCTGCACCATAAACCATCGTATTAGTTTGATAGCCGACCGGTGTCATAAAGCTGGTTGCGGCTGCAAACATTACTGCAATAATAAACGGCGAGGCATCAACCCCTAATGCCTGAGCTGTTGAAATTGCAATTGGGGTGAGTAATACGGCTGTCCCTGCATTACTCATAAATTCTGTCAATGTAGAAGTAAGTAGGTAAAGTACTGCAAGCACGACTAACGGACCAAAATGCCCAACTTTGCCGAGCGTATTATCTACAATAAACTGAGCTGCCCCACTGTTTGCCATTGCTTCACCAAGCGGAAGTAAACCGGCAATCACTAAAATAATTTTCCAGTCAATTGATTGGTAAGCCTCATCTGCGGTTAAGCAACCTGCCAAACACATTGCAACTGCACCAACTAGAGAACTTATCGCAATAGGTACAATGCCGATTGCTGCTGTACCAACCACACCAACCATTACCCATAAAGCAAATTTAGCACGCCAAGACTCTTCTGTTTTTACTAAATCAGAAGATAAGACGATAAAATCTTTATCTTTGCGTAAATCGTCCATATCTTCTTTTGGTAGCGTTAATAATAGAATATCACCCATTTTAAAGCTGATTCCACGCAAACGCTCCCTAATAACTCGACTACGACGTTGCAATCCTAATACCGTAGCATCTTTATTCCAACGTTGTTGCAAAATCGGAATAGTGCCACCCACCCAACGTGAAGTTGGAGCGATCATCACTTCTGCTACCATTAAATCATCAAAATCGTCTTCATCAAGATCACGGCGACCATAAACAACGTGATGTAAGCCATATTTTTCACGTGCACCTGACAAATCTGCCGATTCGCCACGTAGTAATATAATGTCGTGTTTCTGTAATACTTGATGGCTTGGGGTCGATAAACGCTCTCCATTACGCAATAAACCTACAGCAAACAAACTAAATTCTTCAATTAAACCGGATTCGGCTAAACTCTTACCAATTAAAACAGAATTTTTATTTACTTTTAATTCAGAGACATATTTACCAAATCCCACGCCTTCTTCAAGTTGCAAGCGTGATTCAGGTAATAAGAAACGACTGGTCAATAATAGATAAACCGTACCGACTAAAAAGAAAATAATCCCTAAAGGAGCAAATTCAAACATTCCGAAGCCTGAATGTCCTTGATTTTGTGCGATGGAGTTTACTAATAAGTTAGTTGATGTACCAATCAGAGTACAAACCCCTGCCATTTGGGAAGCAAAGGATAAAGGAATTAAGGATTTAGAGGGGGCGAGATTAATATTTTGTGATGCCGCAATTACAATTGGAATTAATACCGCAACGACTGCTGTATTATTCACAAAAGGCGAAATTGCTGCATTCACGCCACATAATACTAAAATAAATAACCAAGGCGTTTTAACCTTTGCCAGCAAGCCACCGATACTATCTAACGCTCCGCTATTCTGTAAACCCGCCGCTAACACAAACATTGCGGTAACAGTAACCGTTGCAGAATTTGAAAATCCACTTAATGCCGATTTAGTATCAATTTGCCCTAATAACACTAATGATGATAAAACTAAAACAGCAACCGCATCCATACGAATTTTTTCGGTTGCAAATAAAAACACCGCAATAAAAGTTACTGCCAGTGTTGCCACAATATCCCAAGACATCCTTTTACTCCAATTTTAACTATAAATAGGCGTTGCAATAATAAATCAAGCTATTGTGTTTGTCTCTAAATTTTATTAACTTAAAAATAACAAAAAGAGCTGATTATAAGAATATAATCAGCTCTCTATCTCTCATTAATTAACCACGATATTTCTGGTGTTGCTTAACTGCCTTACGAATTTGACGAATATTGGTTCGACGACGATTTGCAGTTACGTCCACTTTGGTTTCTGTTTCTGCCGGCAAGCCAACCAGTTCACGCAAGTAATTGACCTGCTCAAGCCCCATCTCTTCCCAGCCGCCACGCGGTAAGCCTTTATCTAATTTAATGTTACCGTAACGAATACGGATTAAACGGCTCACTTCCACCCCTTGCGATTCCCACAGGCGGCGAACTTCACGGTTACGCCCTTCGGTTAAAGTTACATCAAACCATTGGTTTAAGCCCGTTCCGCCAACTACTTTGATTTGCTTGAAGTTAGCCGGACCATCTTCTAACTGCACGCCTTTGCGTAAACGTTGTAACATTGCATCGTCAATATTGCCGAACACACGCACTGAATATTCACGCTCCACTTCACGGCTTGGGTGCATTAAACGGTTAGCAAGCTCGCCATCTGTAGTAAAGAGTAATAAACCTGACGTGTTGATATCCAAACGCCCTACCGCAATCCAACGTGCTCCGTTTAAACGTGGTAAACGATCAAATACGGTTGCTCTCCCTTCAGGGTCAGAACGGGTACATAATTCGCCTTCCGGTTTATAATACATTAGTACACGGCAGATCTCTTTCTGCGTAGAAATTAAGTTGATCAAATGTCCGTCAATACGGATTTTGGTAGAAGAACTCACTTGCACACGATCGCCTAAGGTAGCAATTTTGCCGTCTACACTCACACGCCCGCTAGCAATAATCTCTTCCAACTCTCGGCGAGACCCCTGCCCTGCTCGAGCTAAGATTTTTTGTAGCTTTTCGCCAACGATTTTAGCTTTTTTCTCTTGAGATAACGCCTCACTAGCGGTCGTTTTTTCCACTTTTTTTGCAACTCTCGCCGTGAATGGCTTAGAAGTTGGACGTTGTGGTTTTTCTGAGGTTTT
This sequence comes from Mannheimia bovis, assembly GCF_014541205.1. Lineage (NCBI taxonomy): Bacteria > Pseudomonadati > Pseudomonadota > Gammaproteobacteria > Pasteurellales > Pasteurellaceae > Mannheimia > Mannheimia bovis. The sequence goes on from NZ_CP061280.1 coordinate 2,108,749, forward strand.
ACCGAATTTGCGTTCAGATTTCTCATTTAATTTCGGCTCGCCTTTTTTGAAAGATGGACGATTATCCGCAGTTCTCTCTGAGCGAAAAGTGTGGCTTGGTTTCTTTTGAAAAGTTGTCATAAAGTTCCTTTTGTCGCTTTCACAAGCGTCTGAATTTTAGTAGATCTCCCTTTATGGGAGATAGGGTAATTTTAATTAAACGGCGTTAGATCACCCGAACCTTCTCGGATAACGACCGGAGCATCTTCGGTTAAATCAATCACGGTTGTCGGTTGTTGCCCTAAATAACCACCGTGAATGATTAGATCGACCCTATGCTCTAATTGCATACGAATTTCATCAGGGTCAGATTCCGTCATTTCCGTATCAGGCAACATCAACGAGCAAGAAAGAATTGGCTCTCCGAGTGCCGCAATTAATGCCAACGCAATTGTATTATTCGGCACACGAATTCCTACCGTTTTACGCTTTGTCATCAATCTGCGAGGCAACTCTTTGGTTGCCGGCAGAATAAAAGTATAAGGGTTTGGTGTATTGTTTTTAATTAAGCGATAGGCTTGATTATTCACTAACGCATAGATAGAAAGTTCAGATAGATCACTACAAACTAAGGTGAAATTATGATTTTCCGGCAATTTACGAATTGCGACAATTCTATCCATTGCGTGCTTATCGCCCATCGCACAACCTAAGGCGTAACCTGAATCGGTTGGATAAACAATCACGCCACCATTTTTAATAATTTCTACCGCTTGATTAATTAACCGTTGCTGTGGATTATCGGGGTGGATATAGAAAAATTGGGTCATCGCTTTCAAGCCTTTAGCTTTATAAAAATTGAGCTAATTATACACCAATATGCCCGAAGCTCTATAAATATCTACAATAATTGCTTGACTTATACCTTTTGTACTAGTTTAATAGTGCAAAATAAATTTCTATAGGAATGTGCAATGTCTTACTTAACCATTACTCAAACAGAGCTTCCTTACTTTTCAGATACAACCCATATTTACTATGCGTTATGTGGCGAACGCCTACATACTTTATTATTAGATTCAGCCGAAATTCAGAGCAAAAACAGTTTAAAGAGTTTGTTATTTGCAAAATCTGCTGTGCATATTTTTTGTGAAGAACAACAAGTTACATTTCACGCCTTAACCCAAAACGGCAAGGCAGTATTGCCATTGATTGAAAAAGCGTTAAACCAACTTTCACCAGCCCCAATTTGCAAAATGTTGGCAGAAAATGACCGCTTGCAAGCAACATTTCCAACCATCAGTAACCATTTAGATGAAGACAGTAAACTCAAAACCACTACCGTGTTTGATGGTTTACGTAGCGTAAGCCAATTATTTTCGAGTTCAACATCGCCTGTCTATTTAGGTGGTTTATTTAGCTACGATTTGGTGGCGAATTTTATTCCAATGGAAAATATCAGTCTGCAAGATGATGGTTTAAGTTGCCCTGATTACAGTTTCTATTTGGCAGAACAGCTCGTTACTATCGATCATCAAACAGAAAAAGCCGTGCTAAATACGTTTTGTTTTGAGCCAAGCGAGCAAGCTAACCTTCAACAACAAGCGGTCGAATTTTCCCAAAAACTTGCAAATCTCTCTGAAATCGAGCTTTCACTAGAAATTAAAGCAGCAACAGACGAAGCAACTGCCAATATCGAAGATGAAGAATTTAAAGCGATTATCCGCAAGCTGAAGCACCATATTAATATCGGTGATGTGTTCCAAATTGTGCCATCTCGTCGTTTCAGCTTGCCTTGTCCGAATACATTGGCAAGTTATCGTCAACTGAAAATTAACAACCCTAGCCCGTATATGTTCTTTATGCAGGCAGAAAATTTCACTCTGTTTGGGGCTTCGCCTGAAAGTGCATTGAAATATTCAGAGCATAACCGCCAATTAGAGATTTATCCGATTGCCGGCTCACGCCCTCGTGGTTTTGATGCAAAAGGCAATATCGACCCGGAATTGGATTCTCGCTTAGAATTAGAACTTCGCTTGGATCAAAAAGAGCTTGCCGAGCATTTAATGTTGGTCGATCTTGCTCGAAATGATGTAGCTCGTGTGAGTGAATCAGGTACTCGCCGAGTGGTCGATTTAATGCAAATTGACCGCTATTCGCAAATTATGCACCTTGTTTCACGTGTGATTGGCACACTTCGATTTGATTTAGATGCCCTGCACGCTTATCAAGCCTGTATGAATATGGGCACACTCACCGGTGCACCCAAAATTAAAGCGATGCAGTTAATTTACCAAGTTGAACAGCAAAAACGCCACAGCTACGGTGGGGCGGTAGGTTATTTAACTTCAGACGGCAATTTAGACACCTGTATTGTGATCCGCTCGGCATTCGTACAAAACGGTATTGCTTATGTGCAAGCAGGCTGTGGCGAAGTTTTAGATTCCGATCCGCAAACAGAAGCCGATGAAACCCGCCACAAAGCACGAGCGGTGTTAAAAGCGATTGCACAAGTTAATGCACAGGCAAATGGTTAAGGGAAACATTATGGCAAACATTCTTTTTATTGATAACTTCGACTCTTTTACCTACAACTTGGTGGATCAATTCCGCGAGTTAGGGCATAAAGTGACTATTTTCCGTAATGATTACCCGCTTGAGGATTTTTTAGCTAAAGCGTTAAGCACACCTGATTGCTTAGTGGCACTCTCCCCCGGTCCGGGCAACCCTGCTGAGGCAGGCAATTTATTAGAGATTATCCGCCATTTAAAAGACAAAGTACCGATGATTGGGATTTGTTTAGGTCACCAAGCCTTAATTGAAGCCTTTGGTGGCAAAGTGGTGCATACCGGCACCGTGTTACACGGCAAAGTGTCTCGTATTGAGCACAACAACCAAGCGATGTTTGCCGGCATTAATAACCCAATGCCGGTAGCTCGTTACCATTCCCTAATGGGGGATGATTTGCCTGAAGAATTTATCGTCAATGCCAAATATGAGCATATTGTAATGGCAATTCGCCACAAAACTCTGCCGATTTGCGGCTTCCAATTCCACCCCGAATCGATTTTAACAGTGGAAGGCACGAAGTTACTCAAACAATCGGTACAATGGTTATTAGAGGACAGAAAATGATTAGCGTATATGGTTTAAAACAGACCTTGGCTGACCGCCGAGCGAAAATTGCCGAAGCAATTTTTGACTGTATGGAAATGAGCCTTGGTGTGCCAAAACAACGCCACGCTTTACGATTTGAACTGTTAGAGGCGGAAGATTTTTACCCACCGATTAACCGCAGTGCCAATTTTATTGTGATTGAAATTAACCTGATGTCAGGACGTAGCGAGCAGATTAAAAAACGACTGATTAAAGGTTTGTTCAGTACTCTACAGTCTAAAGTTGGAATTATGCCGATAGATGTGGAAATCACCATTAAAGAGCAGCCTGAACATTGCTGGGGATTCCGTGGAATGACCGGCAATGAAGCCACCGATTTGGAATATCAGGTGCACCGCTAATCCGTGATACTTCAAGCGGTCAAATAAGGAAAATATTATGCAAAACTTACTCGATAAATTATTCGCCAACCAAGCCTTAACCCAAGCAGAATCGCACGCCTTTTTTAGCGAAGTGGTAAAAGGCAATCTGTCAAACGAGCAATTAGCAGCTGCATTGATTGCTTTAAAACTACGAGGCGAAACGGTAGAAGAAATTGCCGGGGCGGCTACTGCTGCTCTTAAAAATGCCAATCCGTTCCCAACACCTGATTATCCGTTTGCCGATATTGTCGGTACAGGGGGTGATGGACATCACACCATCAATATCTCCACCACCTCCGCATTGGTGGCGGCAACAATGGGCTACAAAATTGCTAAACACGGCAACCGCAGCGTCTCCAGCAAAACAGGCTCAAGCGATGTATTAAGCCATTTAGGCATTAATGTGGGCGTTGCACCTGAAACTGCTCGTCTTGCTTTAGATGAAACCAACATCTGCTTTTTATTTGCACCAACTTACCACAGCGGTTTTAAATACGCAGCCCCGGTTCGCCAAGCATTAAAAACCCGTACCCTCTTTAATATTTTAGGACCACTTATCAATCCGGCACACGCCAAACGCCAGTTACTTGGGGTTTATTCACCGGAACTGGTAAAAGTTTATGCAGAAACGGTAAAAACGCTCGGTTGTGAACACACCATCGTTGTTCACGGTTCAGGTTTAGACGAAGTCGCTATTCACGGCGAAACCTTAGTGGCTGAAATCCAAAACGGACAGATTAAATATTACACACTAAGCCCCGAAGATTTCGGCATTTCACGCCATTCTCTTGAAGATCTCAAAGGCGGAGAGCCTGCAGAAAATGCCGAAAAAGTTACCGCTATCTTACAAGGCAAAGGTGAACCTGCTCATATTGATGCGGTGGCAGTGAATGTGGCATTGTTAATGAAACTGTTTGGAAAAGCTGATCTTAAAGCAAATGTCGCAGAGGTTAAAAACACTCTTGCCAGCGGAAAAGTATTTGAAACATTATCCAAATTATCGCAATATAACGATTAAATCTAAGCCCACAATGTGGGCTTTATCTTTTCCTTGCAGCTCTTTTCATTACAACAATGGGGAAACCGATGTTTGAACTTTATATTAATCCTCCAAAATCCTCTTGGTCACTCAGAGTATGGCTTTTGCTTAAAATGCTCGATATTCCATTTAACACAAAAATTGTTCGCTATTTGGCAGATATAAATCAACAACGCCAACAATTCCAACAATTTTCCCCCACCGCCAAAATTCCTGTACTGGTTGATCACAATCATACTGTTTGGGACAGCTTGGCTATTGTGGAGTATGTTGCCGAAAGTTACCCCCAAGTGTGGGCTTCAGATAAAATCGCTCGAGCGTGGAGCCGCAGTGCTTGTGCTGAAATGCACTCAGGTTTTACCGTTTTGCGAGAAATTTGTGATTTTCGACCGCTTGAACGGCTCGAATTAGCTCAAACTCCACCCGAATTAGTGGCAGAATTAACCCGCATTGATGAACTGTGGCAAGAAGGATTAAACCGTTTCTCTGGCAATTTTTTAGCCGGTAATGAATTTACCGCTGTTGATGCGTTTTTCGCACCAATCGCATTACGCATTGAAACTTATGGCTTACATCGTTATTTCAGTGAACAAGCTCTTGCTTACCAACGCCGTTTACTCTCCTTGCCGGAATTAAATGAATGGTTAAAACACAAATGAAAAAAAGCATTTACGACACCCCAATTTTCTTTGAACGCTACCAACAGCTCCGCCAAAATCCGATTAGTATGAATGAGGTGGTTGAAAAGCCAACAATGTTTTCACTTCTGCCCTCTCTCAAAAGCAAAAAAGTGCTGGATTTAGGCTGCGGTACAGGGGTTCATCTCGCCCATTATTTGAGCTTAGGGGCAGAAAAAGTGGTCGGGTTGGATTTATCCGAATTAATGCTACAGCAAGCTGAAACGGAACTTTCCGCACAATATCAAACAGGCAAAGATTTCTCGCTCTACTGCTTACCGATGGAAAGGCTAAATGAAATTAAGGAAACAGATTTTGATATTGTGACCAGCTCTTTTGCTTTTCACTATATTGAGGATTTTTCTGAGCTACTTGCAAACATTTCAGCAAAAATGACCGCTTGCGGCACGCTGATTTTTTCACAAGAACACCCGATTGTGACTTGCTATAAAGAGGGCTACCGCTGGGAAAAGAACGAAGCAAAACAGCAAGTGGCTTATCGACTAAATTATTATCGAGATGAGGGTGAACGAGATCGAAGCTGGTTTCAACAACCGTTTAAAACCTACCACCGAACGACGGCAACCATTCTAAATAGCTTAATCCAAGCAGATTTTGAAATTATGCAAGTGGAAGAGCCAATGCTTGCCGAACAGCCCGAATGGCATAATGAATTTAAAGATTTACAACATCGTCCGCCACTGCTATTTATAAAGGTACAAAAGCGAAAATAGCAAAAGGTAGGTTTTCTATGTGGTTATTTTACAATCAATTAAACATTATTTTTTAAAATTTGATTGCTCAATTTTCGTGAACGCACTATTATTTGCACTACCAGTACGGAGCGGTAGTTCAGCTGGTTAGAATACCTGCCTGTCACGCAGGGGGTCGCGGGTTCGAGTCCCGTCCGTTCCGCCACTAAATTTAAGCCTCTGAGAAATCAGAGGCTTTTTTGTTTCTATCAAACGGTAATCAACTTCTGTAACTGACTTATGCCATTCAACCTTGTGCTGGTTAAATTTGGGGAAATTTTTAGCTCATCAAACATTTCTCGTAAATTAAAATGCTCAAGCTCTTCTGCTGATTTTTCAGTAAGTGCCGTTACCACAATAAATAAAATCCCCTGCATTAAACGGGCATCACTGTAGGTCTGTATTTTTCTTGGTTCAAGTTGGAACTGAAACCATAATCGACTTTCGCAGCCTTCAATTTCAGGTAAGTCGGCAAGCTCGTCTGCTGTTTGTTTCGGTAGCTGGCGACTAAATTGAATTAACAAGCGGTATCTTTCTTCCCACGATTTGCAATCTTCAAATTTTTGGTAAATCTCTGCTAATGTCATAGTATCCTCAATAAATTTGCAAAAGATTTTAACAATCTGACCGCTTGTTGTTAATGATTTTCTGAAAATTTGCTAGAATAGACCGATTTTCGTATTACGATAGAGGAAATAATAATGGCATTAGTCCCAATGGTGGTAGAACAAACCTCGAAAGGCGAACGTTCTTACGACATTTATTCACGCTTATTAAAAGAGCGTATTATTTTTTTAAATGGTCAAGTTGAAGACCAAATGGCAAATTTGATTGTGGCACAATTGCTCTTTTTAGAAGCGGAAGATCCTGAAAAAGACATTTACTTATACATTAACTCACCGGGCGGCGTAGTAACGGCAGGGCTTGCAATTTACGATACAATGAATTTTATTAAGCCTGATGTAGCAACACTTTGCACCGGGCAAGCCGCTTCGATGGGAGCATTTTTATTATCTGCCGGAGCGAAAGGCAAACGCTTTGCTCTGCCGCACGCTCGCATTATGATCCACCAACCTTTGGGTGGAGCGAGAGGTCAAGCAACCGATATTCAAATTCAAGCGGAAGAAATTTTACGTTTGAAAGAGATGCTTACTCGCAGAATGGCTGAGCATAGTGATCAGCCTTTTGAGAAAGTAGCAGCGGACACCGAGCGTGATAATTTTATGTCTGCCAAAGAAGCGGCTGAATATGGCTTAATCGACAAAGTTTTAACCTCTCGCAGTGAGGTGGCATAATGGCGTTTGAAAAAGAACCACATTGCAGTTTTTGCGGTAAAAAACGCACCGAAGTCGATCAATTAGTAGAAGGTACTGAAGGCTATATTTGTAACGAATGTATTGAAGAATCTTACGCTCTGCTACACGGCGAAGAAGAGCCGCTAATTGATGAAAACCAAGAAGATGAAGCGAGTTTCTTCACAAATGTCCCAACGCCGCACGAGTTACATCAACATTTAGATGATTATGTCATCGGGCAAGAACACGCCAAAAAAGTACTTTCTGTGGCAGTTTACAATCACTACAAACGTTTAAGAAGTGCGTTATCAAATTTTGATGCCACAAACGGCGTGGAATTAGGTAAAAGTAATATCTTATTAATCGGACCAACAGGGAGCGGTAAAACTTTACTGGCAGAAACACTTGCACGCCGTTTAAATGTGCCGTTTGCGGTTGCCGATGCCACAACGCTTACCCAAGCGGGATACGTAGGTGAGGACGTTGAAAACGTCATTCAAAAACTATTGATGAAATGTGATTTTGAAGCAGAACAAGCGGAACGTGGCATCGTCTTTATTGATGAAATCGACAAAATCACCCGTAAATCAGAAAGTGCCTCTATTACCCGTGATGTTTCGGGTGAAGGCGTGCAACAAGCCTTATTAAAACTGCTTGAAGGTACGGTGGCTAATATCAATCCGCAAGGTGGTCGTAAACACCCGAAAGGCGAAACTATTCCGGTGGATACTTCCAAAATCCTATTTATTTGTGGTGGGGCGTTTGCAGGTTTAGATAAAATTGTAGAATCTCGCACAAATACGCAGGGCGGTATTGGCTTTGGTGCGGCATTGAGAAAAGATAAAGATCGCCAAGATTTAACAGAATTATTCAAACAAGTTGAGCCGGAAGATTTAGTCAAATTCGGCTTAATCCCTGAATTAATCGGTCGTTTACCGGTCGTTACGCCATTACAGGAGTTGGATGAAGAAGCCTTGATTCAGATCTTAACTGAGCCGAAAAATGCGATTATCAAGCAATACCAAGCCTTATTCGAAATGGAAGGCGTAGAATTGCACTTCACCAAAGAAGCCTTAATCGCCATTGCAAGCAAGGCTATTGCCCGCAAAACAGGGGCTCGTGGCTTACGTTCAATTGTAGAGAACTTATTGCTTGATACAATGTACGATCTCCCAACCTTAAATGCGAAAAAGGTAACTATCGGCAAAGGTTGTGTGGAAAACGGCGACAAACCGAAGGTGGAATAAAAATTCAATAAAGCACATTTTGATGATGTGCTTTATTTTTAATCACTTATTTGAATTATGAAAATCTGGCAAACAAAATCCGTTATTACTTGGCTACTTTCGCCACTTTCGCTACTGTTTTGGTTGATTAGCCAAATTCGCAAGCGGTTATATTCTCTGAATATTTTGCAATCGTACCGCTCACCTGTGCCAGTGTTGGTGGTGGGAAATATTTCTGTGGGCGGTAACGGTAAAACCCCTGTGGTAGTTTGGTTGGTGGAACAACTTCAGCAACGTGGTGTAAAAGTGGGGGTAATTTCTCGTGGGTATGGTGGTAAGGTTAAAACCTTTCCGCAATTAGTTACACTCGAAAGCTCTGCTGAAATGGTGGGCGATGAGCCTGTATTGATTGTACAACGAACGAATGTGCCTTTGGCAATTTCTCCTAATCGCCAACAAAGCATTGAATTATTGCTAAGTCAGTTTGAGTTAGACATCATTATTACTGATGATGGTTTACAGCATTATGCCTTACAGCGTGATATGGAATGGGTAGTGATTGATGGCGTTAGGCGTTTTGGTAACGGTTTTGTATTACCTGCAGGAGGATTACGTGAGCTGCCGAGCCGTTTAAATTCGGTAGATGCTATTATTTGCAACGGTGGAAATGCCGAGCCGAATGAACATTTAATGATGCTTGAACCTTCTGAGGCGATTAATCTTCTCACCAATGAACATAAGCCGTTAAGTGAATTTACGCAACCTTGTGTGGCAATTGCAGGGATAGGGCATCCGCCACGCTTTTTCACAATGCTGGAAAACTTAGGCATTACACTTGCCAAAACACAGGGATTTGCCGATCATCAAGCCTTTGATAAAACCCAACTTACTGAATTAGCCAATAACCAAACACCATTATTGATGACGGAAAAAGACGCAGTAAAATGCCAAGCATTCGCCCAAGAAAATTGGTGGTATGTGCCGGTTTCTGCAAAATTTTCAGAAAAATCAACCGCTTGTTTATTAACTCCAATTTTACAAAAGCTAGGAAAATAAAATGAACGAAAAAGTACTTAATAACCTTGTCTGCCCTGTCTCTAATGAAAAATTAGAGTGGGATAAAGAGAACAATCAATTAATCAATCGCAAGCTCAATATTGCTTATCCAATTAAAAACGGCATTCCTGAATTGCTGCCTGAATCCGGGAAATCTTTATAAAAAATAGGGCTGATATAAATCCAGCCCTATTTTTCAACATTTTACAAAACAAGCATAAAATTTAACCGCTTGTTATCTTAACGAGCTAAAATTGCTCGCACTCTCTCCAAATCTTCCGGCGTATCTACTCCAACTTGCGGGGCTTCTTTTGCCAGGTCGATATGAATTTTTTCACCATACCATAAGGCTCGGAGTTGCTCAAGCGACTCCAGCTGCTCCAATGCCGTTGGCTGCCAAGCCACATACTGTTTCACAAAGCCGGCACGGTAAGCATAAATGCCGATATGGCGTAAGTAACCTTGTGAGGCAACAAAATTATCATCGCAATCCGGGAAACTGTCTCTGGCAAACGGAATTGAGGCACGAGAGAAATATAATGCCATACCGTTTTTATCTGCCACCGCTTTCACTGCATTTGGGTTAAATAATTCTTCTCGAGTTTCTAACTTCACGCCAAGTGTTGCCATATTGATTTGATAAGTATCTAAATTGCGAGCGACCTGTTCCACAATCACTGGCGGAATTAACGGCTCATCGCCTTGAATATTAACGATGATTTCGCTATCCGCAATTTGCATTTTTTCGATTACTTCCGCCAAGCGTTCTGTGCCTGAATTGTGTTTGTCCGAAGTCATACATACTTCCGCCCCAAAGGTTTTTGCGGTCGCTTCAATTTCTGGGTGATCGGTGGCAATAATCACACGTGTTGCACCCGCTTGTTGGGCTTTTTCCCAAACGTGTTGAATCATCGGTTTACCTGCAATATCCAATAACGGTTTACGAGGCAAACGGCTTGAAGCATAGCGAGCAGGGATAATAACGGTGAAGTTCATAAAATGTCCTTATGCTTCTTGAGCATCTAAAAAACGTTCCGCATCAAGGGCTGCCATACAACCTGTGCCTGCAGAGGTAATCGCTTGGCGATAGTTGTGATCCATTACATCACCTGCCGCAAATACCCCTTCTACCGAAGTAGCAGTGGCATTGCCTTCTAAGCCCGATTTTACTTTAATGTAACCATTTTCCAGTTCTAATTGTCCATCAAACATCGCAGTATTCGGTGCGTGCCCAATCGCCACAAAGAAACCGTCTACTTTGATTTCTTCAGTCAGTTCTTCTTTGGTCGATTTTAAACGTAAACCGGTTACGCCCATATTATCGCCTAACACTTCTTCTACAGTGCGATCGGTATGTAAAATAATTTTGCCTTCTTCGATACGTTTTTGTAAACGACCCAGTAAAATTTTCTCAGCACGGAAACTGTCACGGCGGTGAACCAAATGCACTTCGCTCGCTAAGTTCGCTAAATATAACGCCTCTTCAACCGCAGTATTACCGCCACCCACAACGGCGACAGGTTTATTACGATAGAAAAAGCCGTCGCAAGTTGCACAAGCAGATACGCCTCTGCCTTTAAATTGTTCTTCAGACGGTAAGCCTAAATATTTGGCTGAAGCCCCTGTGGCAATAATTAATGCATCACAAGTAAAGGTGTTTAAATCACCTTTTAGCGTGAAAGGGCGTTTAGAGAGATCGACACTATGAATATGGTCAAACACAATTTCGGTTTCAAATTTTTCGGCGTGTTTGAGCATTTTGTTCATCAATTCTGTACCGGTAATTTGCTCAAATTCGCCAGGCCAGTTTTCAATTTCATCGGTGGTGGTTAATTGTCCGCCTTGTTGCATACCGGTAACTAATACAGGGTTTAAGTTAGCACGAGCGGCATAAACCGCTGCGGTATAGCCTGCAGGACCTGAACCTAAAATTAATAGTTTTACGTGTTTTGTTGTCATCATAAATCCTTATTTTTACCGCTTTTATCATTGTAAGCGGTCATTTTTTACAAAAATTTTGCAAATTAATATAAAAGTGAATAAAGCTGTCTTCTGAATTTTGGCACAATAGGATCTGTTCCAAGTGCCGACAATATCGCTAAAAATTGTGTTTTTACCTCGCCATTTGCGATATTTAAGTCTGATTTTAACCAATCAAACAATAGGCTTAATGCTTCGTCATTCTTGTGAGCTTGGTGTAATTGGTTGGCAAGTTTAATCGCAATTTCAGGAATTTTGTTTTGAGCGTAATCAGCTTGCAACTGTTGCAATTCAGGAGATTCACTCGCCTGCTCTAACAATTCAATTTGAGCCTGCAAACCGTGCCAGCGGCTGTCTCTGTCTTGAATTGGAATAGCTCTTAAGATTTCACGAGCCGGCTCAACATTTTTCATTGCAATATACGTTTCAGCATAGAGCAAAGCAAAGTCGCTGTTTTTCTTGTCCGTCATTTCCCAAGCTGCTTTTAGTAGAGGCAATGCTTCATCGTAGCGTTGATCTTGTAGAAATTCTAAGGCTTGGTTAAATTTAAGTTCTTCCTCTTTCGGTAATATGTTAGCAAGCCGAATTCGCAATTCTTGCTCACTTACCGCACCTTGAATAGCATCAATCGGCTGACCGTTTGAGAAGAGGTAAAGAGTTGGAATTTGTTGAATGCGAAACTGTGCCGCTAATGCCTGCTGTTCATCGCAGTTAATGGTTGCCAACAAAAATTGTTGTGGATTTTCATCTGCAATACGGCGGAGTAAAGCATCCATTTCTAGCGAGGCAACCTCACGAGGAGAAATAAAATGGAACACTGTTGGCATTTGCCCTGCAGCACTCCACACTTCACTAAAATTTTGTTCGTTTACATTTACCAAATAGTCCATAAAAAACCTTCTTGAGCTAAAAAATTACCTTTTATATTGTAGCATTAATAAGAAGTTTCAATAGGTAGCCCATTTCTTTCCCACGCTTCAAAACCACCTTTTACGCTGTAAACGTTTTCAAATCCTTGTTCAATCAAAAATTGAGCCGTACTTTGGCTACTCACCCCGTGATAACAAATGATGACAACAGGCTCATCATAATCTACTTCATCTAAAAACTTACCGTAACTTTGGTTAGTTAAATGAAACGCATCTTGTGGGTGGCTATAAACATAACGGCGAGCATCACGAATATCGGCAAGCACTGCTCCTTCGTTTTCCATTAATTCCCACGCTTGCTGGGGGGTAATTTCTTTAAAAGTGACTTCCATAATTGATTTATTCCTCAAATAAATAGGCGAAACTATATCATAAAATAGCGAAGGTATCGGCGATTATTTCAAGTTGAAAAATTGATGTTAGTCTTATATAATTGCGAACTATTTTCAAATGCAAGATTTATCCATTTTTTCTTTGAGGTTTTATATGAATCAACTTTTTCATTTTTTAGAACGTTATACAGACTTTGTTATTTTAGGCTTATTAGGCTTATTAAGCGTTATTTGTGTCTGGAAAGCAATTGAACGTATTATGTTCTATTCAAAAGTGGATATTTCTAAATATAGCACCTTAGAAGAATTAGAAATCGACTTAACCCACAACCTAACCACCATTTCTACTATTGGCTCAAATGCCCCTTATATCGGTTTGTTAGGTACAGTTATCGGTATTCTTTTAACCTTTTACAATTTAGGGCAATCAGGTGGCGACATTGACGCTGCGGCTATTATGGTAAACCTTTCTTTAGCATTAAAAGCAACTGCAGCAGGTATTTTAGTAGCGATTATTGCAATGGTTTTCTATAACGGTTTTGGTCGTAAAGTAGAAGAAAATAAATTGAAATGGTTAGCTCTACAAGCTAAAAATCACCAAGCGGTCTAATTTCCTCTATTTTTTGCAAATCAAGAAGGCATAAAGATGAAAAAATTTGATGAAATCAACATCATTCCATTTATTGATATTATGTTGGTATTGTTGGCTATCGTGCTGGTTACTGCTTCTTTTATCTCACAAGGTAAAATTCAAGTGAATGTGCCAAAAGCGACAACAACACAGCCGATGCAAGCAGATGAACTTGCGAAACTTTTGACTATTACTGAAAACAATGAATTTTTCTTTAATGACAAACCTATCACAAAAGAGCAGCTTGTGGCAGAAGTTTCAACTTGGGATAAAAGCCAAAAAGTATCGCTTAAAGTTGATGGTGCAGTTGCTTTTGAAAAATTTGTGGAATTAACCGATGTGTTATCTGCAAATGAGATCAAAAATGTGGCAATTATTACGAAAAAAGAAACTGCTGCACCAGCTACTAATACACCAGACACACCCAATCAAGCACCAATAACGCCTTAATAGGATAAATGAGATGAAAAAACACCATTCTCGAATTGGATTAATTGCATCACTAGCCATTCACGGTGCATTGATTGGTGGTAGCTTTGCTTTACTTAATGAGCAAAAAATCGAAAAATCGGCAGAACAAAATTCTCTTTCAATGGAAATGGTTGCTGCTTTATTAGAGCAACCACAGGTAGCAGTTTCGCCTGATCCTATTGAAGAAGTAAAAGAAATTGAACCGGAAAAAGTTGATCCACAGCCTGAACCGGAACCCGAACCAGTACCTGAGCCTGAAGCTATTCCAGAGCCAGTCCTAAAACCGAAAAAAGAAGAGCCGAAAAAGGAAAAGCCAAAGGAAGAAAAGCGTAAAGAACGTCCAAAAGAGAAAAAAGAAAAACCAAAAGAAGAGAAACGCAAAGAGAAAGAAAAGCCTCAGCAAAAACCAATTAAAGCGTTAGAGCGTGGTCCAGAGGTAAAACAAGGCATTGTTGCAAAAGCTATTCCAAATGCTATACAAGGCGAAAAAATGGTTGCTGGCGTTGCAGGCGGACAAAAAGGTGGCTCATTGAATTCAACCTCTACGACAGGGAGTAACGTAACAGGGGGCAATGCAAGCGAACTTTCAGCCTATAAAACCGCATTACAGCGTGCGTTACAACGCAAGGCAAATAATTCATACCCTCAGCGTGAAAAGATGATGCGTAAAACAGGCACGGTAACCATTAAATTTACCATTACCTCATCTGGTGCAATTTCAAATGTTTCTGTAGTAAATTCATCGGGTAACAGTAATTTGGATAATGCAGCGGTAAAAAGTGCACAGGCAGTGAGTATGCCACCGCCACCGGCAGGTTTCCCACCTTCAGTTACCGTACCAATTAAATTCTCTCTTGAATAAAAGATGCAATAAAAAGAGTTGGCAGGAATACCAACTCTTTTTTTATAGCTAAATTATTACCGATAGCATTATCTGGCAATTAAGCCACTTCATTCTGATGATTTCTGTGAAGTTTAATCCAGTTGTAATAACCATAAATAGAGTTACAAAGATACATCACATACATCACTAATAACGGTAAGCTGGTTTCGCCGTTTTGGAAGTACATTGCCGTCCAAAGTGAAATCGTCATAATATTAACGATAATCCACAACGCCCATTGTTCACGGTAACGTAGCACCATTAGGATTTGAGCCACAATTGAAATAACCACTGTTGCTCCATCAAGTAACGGTAAAGCACTATCTAAATATTTCAGTAATTCAACATAAAGGAATGTACCGATAATTGCCGAGATAATCACAATCCCCCACTGCTTAGCGGTTAAGGCTTTTGCAATCACTTCTTCTACCCCTGCATTATTTACCGTATTTTGGCTTGTCATATTTTTACGCCAAAAATAGAAACCGATAAATTGCACCGGCACATAAACGAGTAAATTTAACATCATCTCGCCATAAAGCTGGAAAGTGTATGAAATATAAGCATAAAGCGAAACGGAAATTAAACCGAAAAAGTAGTTACTGATTTTGCCCTTACCTACAAAAACGACGCATAAAATACCCGTAATTGCCGCGATGGTGGCAATCCAGCTATCCGGTTGGTAAATAAAAATGGCGATTTGTATCGCAAGGAAAGTCAGCAGCCACCCTGCTTCAAATTTAGTCCAACCACCGAAAAGTTCTTGCTTTAATTTTGTTGAAAATGATGAATCTTGCATATATGTCTCCAATATAAAAAATACATTCCAAATAATAGAGTATAAAAACAAAAAAAGCAAAATTTAGTAAAGGAAATTTTACTTAGATTTGATATCGCCTTTTCTTACTTCTGTACTTACGTCTCCTGAACGCATTTCTGTAGTTACTGCGGTTCCTGAACGTTTAAAGGTATAGTCTGCTTTGCTGAACTCGCCTGTTTGATTATTTAAGAAGAAATGGCGATATTCATTTACCCATAACGCCGTTGCCCCACAGACTGCCACAGGCATCACTACCAAATTCACAAATGGGAGCATCGTAAATAAGCTCACTAACGCACCAAAGGTAAAATTAAGCGTGCGGTATTGTGTAAGTGCATTTCGCATACGCTGAAAGCTGATTTTATGGTTATCAAACGGATAGTCGCAATACTGAATGGCAATTAACCACGCCCCAAACATAAAGGTAAGAATAGGCACAATTGTTTGCCCCACCACAGGTAAAAAACCAAGTACAAAAAGGGCAATTAATCTTGGAATGCTATACATCATTTTTTGCCACTCACGTTTTAGCATTCTTGGCACATCTTTTAACATTGCCCCGAAAGACATATCACCCAATGGCTCGCCCGTGAGTTGTAGTTCAACTTTTTCAGCCAGCAAAGCATTAAAAGGAGCAGCTACAAAGTTTGCTAATGTGGTAAAGGCAAAATAAAAGCCAACTAAAATCATCAAAAAAATCAGCGGAATGAGAATAAAGCTAAGCCATTCCAACCAAGTTGGTAACATTAATGCCAACAACCCGCCAATGTTGGCAAAAAACGCCCATATCAGCCCAACCATTAACAGGGTATTAATCAAAATCGGAAAAATCACAAAGGGTAAAAATTGGCGTTGCAGCAACAATTTCCAGCCATAAATAAAGTAGTGAAAACCAAGCCCTATCTGAGTTTGTGGCTGTGAAAAAGCAGAAGACATAATCATTCCTTATTTTTTATCAAAAATTTGTTAGAAATATGGTAAGCTACGCACACTATTTTCGCAAATATGAAAATGTATTTTTTACTGATTATTTAAAATAAAGAGGACACAATGGAACTGCATATTATTTTCTTTATTCTAGCCGGATTATTGATTGCGGTCTTAATCGGCTTTAGTATTTGGTCTGCCCGCCGTGAAAAATCGAACATTTTCTCAAACACTTTTTCAAGCAGACCTGTTGTTGTACCTCCTCCAAGTAGTGAACTAAATAACAACATTCCTGATTCATTGCAGCCGCAAGCTAATGAATATCAAGCTATGGCTGTGCCGGAAGAAAATCCACAGCAGATCCAACAGGAAGTGGAAAGCTCATTGCAAAATATCAAAATCAGCTTACCAAGCCAGCCAGAAGTCCAAACTGTACAACCTGTCCAACAACCTATGGCGGAGCCTGTTAGCACTTATGGGCAGCAAATTTCTAATCAGCAACATATTCAAAATACACCTGATTTTGCGAACCCAGCCATTAATGTTGCTGTTGCTCCTGAACAAGAAGTACAAGTTGCACCTGTAGAAGAAAGCGAAGTTGTACAAACCGGACAGGAAGAAAATCCATTTGTAACGCTTTATGTTTACGCACCGCAAAATGAGCCGTTCCGTGGCGATTATGTGGTTCATTATTTAGAAGAAGTTGGATTACGTTTTGGCGAACACCAAATTTTCCACCGCCACCAACACATTGACGATTCGCTCAGCCCGATTATTTTCAGTGCGGCAAACTTAATGAACCCGGGTACATTTGATTTACACAATATTGCTAACTTCTCCACCGCTGGATTAGTACTATTTATGCAGTTACCGACTGAAGGCAACGATATTGTGAATATGAAATTATTACTGAGCAATGCGGAACATTTGACATCATCACTCGGCGGTTATTTATATGACGATGCTCAACAACCGTTTAGCGAAGAATCTCGCCAGCGTTATATGCAACGTGTAATGCGTTAATTGCAAAAATAATTGTTTTTTCGACCGCTTGTTACAAGCGGTCTTTTTTGTAGAGAATTTTACCAATGTCTTTATTTAGTCAAGGCTCTTTATTTGAAGAAAATGCCACATCTGCATTAGTTGAGCAAATCGAACAACTTCGCCAAACGTTACGTCAATACGAGTATGAATATCACGTTTTAGATAATCCTAGCGTACCGGATGCGGAATACGACCGCTTAATGAATGAGCTGAAAAATATTGAATGGCAGCACCCGGAACTGATTACTACTGATTCGCCAACGCAACGGGTAGGTGCAAAACCATTATCAGGTTTTGCTCAAGTTACACACGAAATTCCAATGCTTTCGTTAGATAACGCTTTTGGTGATGACGATCTAGACGGCTTTTTACGTCGAATGGAGAGCTATATTTCCGTTAATCCAAATGAGTTAGCATTTTGCTGCGAGCCAAAATTAGATGGTTTAGCGGTGAGTATTTTGTATGAAAATGGCTTGCTCACCCGTGCAGCTACCCGAGGCGATGGCACAACAGGCGAAGATATTACCGCCAATATCCGCACCATTCGTAATATTCCGTTAAAACTCAACACACTCAATCCGCCGGCTCGTTTAGAAATTCGTGGCGAAGTTTTTATGCCGCAGGCAGGCTTTAATGAGTTAAATGAAAAAGCCTTAGCCAAAGGCGAGAAAACCTTTGCCAACCCCCGTAATGCAGCGGCGGGGTCGTTACGCCAGTTAGATCCGAAAATTACCCGCCAACGTCCACTTGTGCTGAATGCTTACGGCATTGGCGTTTATGAAAGTGATGACGAATTGCCAAATACTCAGTTTGAACGTTTACAATGGCTGAAATCGCTTGGCATTCCTGTAAATAATGAAATCCGCTTAGCTCAAGGCAAAACAGAACTCTTGGCGTATTATGCCGAAATCCAAGCTAAACGCCCAACGCTAGGCTATGATATTGATGGCACGGTATTGAAAGTCAATGATGTCGCCTTACAAGAGCAACTTGGTTTTATCTCCCGTTCTCCTCGCTGGGCGATTGCTTACAAATTCCCTGCACAAGAAGAAATGACCATTTTGAAAGAAGTAGATTTCCAAGTAGGGAGAACAGGGGCAATCACGCCTGTAGCGAAATTAGAGCCTGTTTTTGTAGCGGGTGTAACGGTAAGTAATGCCACCTTACATAATGGCGATGAAATTGAGCGTTTAGGTATTGTGATTGGTGATACTGTGATTATTCGCCGAGCAGGTGATGTAATTCCACAAATTACAGGTGTAGTTGCTGAACGTCGTCCTGAAAATGCAAAAAAAATTGAATTTCCGACCGCTTGCCCTATCTGTAACTCTGCGGTTGTTCGGGTAGAAGGCGAGGCTGTCGCACGTTGTACGGGTGGCTTATTCTGTGGGGCTCAGCGTAAAGAGGCATTGAAACATTTTGTTTCTCGCAAAGCGATGGACATTGACGGCGTAGGCGAAAAACTGATTGAGCAATTAATGGCTCGTGAGTTAATTAAAACTCCAGCCGATCTATTCAAGCTCGATCATACAACCTTAATGCGATTAGAACGAATGGGCGAAAAATCCGCTCAAAATGCCCTAAATAGTATCGAAAAAGCGAAAAATACTACTCTTCCTCGCTTTTTATTCTCATTAGGTATTCGGGAAGTTGGCGAGGCAACCGCTCTCAACTTAGCAAATTACTTTGGCAGCCTAGAAGCAATCCGCCAAGCCAATTTTGAGCAACTCAAAGAGGTGCAAGATGTGGGCGAAGTGGTAGCAAACCGCATTGTGAGTTTCTGGCAAGAACCGCATAACGTTGCAGTGGTGGAAGATCTAATTGCTCAAGGCGTACATTGGGAAGATGTGGTGAAAACAGAAATTGCCGATAATCCGCTAAAAGATAAAAACGTCGTTTTAACCGGCACACTTACTCAGCTTACTCGTGATGAAGCCAAAGCTCTATTACAAAGTTTAGGTTGCAAAGTTTCGGGTTCTATTTCCGGCAAAACCGATTACCTCATCGCAGGCGAAAAAGCAGGATCAAAACTGGCTAAAGCCCAAGAGCTAGGTATTCAGATTTTAACCGAACAAGATTTTATTGACCTCACAACGCATTAATATTCGTAAAACAAGGAAAAAACGGGTAAAATACAAGTGGTTATTTTCTTCGTAAATTTTGCAAAAGGAACACAAAATGGCAATTTTAGTAACAGGCGGTGCAGGATATATTGGCTCGCATACCGTTGTTGAACTTTTAAACGAAAATAAAGAAATCGTTATTTTAGACAACCTTTCTAATTCCTCTGAAGTTTCACTTGAGCGAGTAAAACAGATCACGGGCAAAAGTGTAAAATTCTATCAAGGCGATATTTTAGACCGTGATATGTTACGCAAGATTTTTGCTGAAAATAAGATTGAATCGGTCATCCACTTTGCAGGTTTAAAAGCCGTTGGCGAAAGCGTAAGAGAGCCACTACATTACTATCAAAATAACGTAACCGGTTCGATTGTTTTGGTAGAAGAAATGCTAAAAGCAAACGTGAATACAATTGTATTTAGCTCGTCTGCAACCGTATATGGCGATCCACAAATTATTCCAATTGTGGAATCTTGCCCTGTAGGTGGCACAACTAACCCTTACGGCACATCAAAATATATGGTAGAACGCATTCTTGAAGATACTGTAAAAGCCTTCCCACAATTAAGTGCTGTGGTATTACGTTACTTTAACCCAGTAGGAGCTCACGAAAGTGGCTTAATTGGCGAAGATCCAAACGGCATTCCAAACAACTTAATGCCGTTTATCAGCCAAGTTGCAGTGGGTAAATTACCACAATTATCTGTTTTTGGTGGCGACTACTCTACCCACGATGGAACAGGCGTGCGTGATTATATTCACGTTGTGGATTTAGCTCTCGGACACCTAAAAGCGTTAGAAAAGCACCAAGACGATGCAGGCTTCCATATTTACAACTTAGGCACAGGAACAGGTTATTCCGTGTTAGATATGGTAAAAGCATTTGAAAATGCAAATGGTATTACCATTCCATATAAAATTACCGATCGTCGCCCTGGCGATATTGCCGTTTGCTACTCTGCTCCACAAAAAGCCCTCAAACAACTAGGCTGGAAAACCGAGCGAGGCTTAGAGCAAATGATGAAAGACACTTGGAATTGGCAAAAAAATAATCCAAATGGTTATAAAGGCTAAAGACATTAAGAGCTATCGAAAGATGGCTCTTTTTCTTTAAATTGCAAATAATTAGAGAAGCTATTCAAGCTATGGTATATTAACCTATATCATCTTTTCTTTTGCAAAATTAGGGAAAAATATGACCGCTTACATACCAGAAAATAATGCTTCGAAGCCTTCTATCTGGCAGCAGATTTTCACGAAAAATATGCTACTTTGTCTCTACACAGGTTTTTGTTCAGGCTTGCCGTTATTTGTGTTAATCCAATTAATGCCCGCTTGGCTTACCAGTGCCAATTTAGATATTAAAACCATCGCTGCTTTCACCCTTACTTCTCTTCCCTACACTTGGAAATTCCTTTGGGCTGCTTTGTTAGACCGTTATTTCCCACCATTTTTAGGCAGACGCAGAAGCTGGATTTTTATTTCACAAGTAGGGCTTTTAGTTATTTTAGCGAGCTTCGGTTTGTTTGACCCGGTGAAAGATATTTCGATTGTGGTAACGTTATCAATAATATTGGCATTCCTCTCCGCCACCCAAGATATTGTGATTGACGCCTACCGCCGAGAAATTTTATCGGATAACGAACTGGGGCTGGGTAATTCCATTCACGTTAATGCTTACCGTATTTCAGGCTTAATTCCAGGTGGTTTGTCGCTGTTTTTAGCAGATCACTATGCGTGGGATACGGTATTCCTTATCACCGCCGCTTTCCTTGTGCCGTGTTTGTTTATCACGCTGATTGCCAAAGAGCCAGACCATAAGCCAATCGATCGTTCTAAGCCGTTTTATATGGCGTTTGTTGATCCGTTCAAAGAGTTTTTCACTCGCAAAGGTGTTATTGGGGCTATAGGCTTAATTCTGTTTATCTTTCTCTATAAATTAGGCGATTCCCTCGCTACTACACTGCAAACTAAATTTATTTTAGATATGGGGTTTACCAAGTCGCATATTGCAGGCATTGTGAAGATGACTTCACTCTGGTGTAGCATAGGTGGGGGGATTATCGGCGGTATTGCGATGTTGAAATTGGGTGTGAACCGTGCCTTGTGGTTGTTTGGTTTAGTTCAACTAGTAACCATTTTAGGGTTTGCTTATCTTGCCAGCTTTGGGCATTTCCCTACCGAAAGCATCGGAGCTACAGAGCTTTGGAGATTGGGTTTAGTGATGGCGGGCGAATATCTAGGCGTAGGGCTAGGCACGGCGGCTTTTGTTGCTTTTATGGCTCGTGAAACCAATCCGGCTTACACTGCAATGCAACTGGCTATTTTTACCAGCCTTGCTGCTTTACCAAGTAAAATGTTAGGAGCATACACCGGGCATTTGGTGGAAATGATGGGTTACTACCAATTCTTCTGGCTCTGCTTCTTTATTGGTATTCCGGGAATGCTGATGCTATTTAAAGTTGCCCCTTGGAGAGAGCAAAATTCAGCTTAGTACAAGCGGTTAAATTTACAAAAAAATTTGCAATTTTAGGCAGTAATCGGTAAGGTTATTGCCTAAGTTATTTATTCGTTTTTTTAGTTATTGAGGTTTACAAATGAAAGTTATTTTATTAGGTGCTCCAGGTGCAGGCAAAGGCACTCAAGCTCAGTTTATTATGAACAAATTCGGTATTCCGCAAATTTCAACGGGTGATATGTTCCGTGCGGCTATCAAAGAAGGTACTGAGCTTGGCAAACAAGCAAAAGCGTTAATGGACGAAGGTAAATTAGTGCCCGATGAATTAACGGTAGCCTTAGTGAAAGATCGTATTGCTCAGCCAGACTGTGCGAAAGGCTTCTTATTAGACGGCTTTCCTCGCACTATTCCACAAGCTGATGCGTTAAAAGAATCAGGCGTGAAAATTGATTTAGTGCTTGAATTTGACGTAGCTGATGAAGTGATTGTTGAGCGTATGAGCGGTCGCCGTGTTCATCAACCATCGGGCAGAACTTATCACGTTGTTTATAACCCACCAAAAGTGGAAGGCAAAGATGATGTAACGGGTGAAGATTTAATTATTCGTCCGGACGATAAACCTGAAACGGTATTAGATCGTTTAGCGATTTATCACAAACAGACTAAACCACTTATTGCCTACTATACGGCTGAAGCAGAAGCAGGCAACACTCGCTATGAGCGTTTAGACGGTACAAAACCTGTTGAAGAAGTGAGTGCTGAATTAGAAAAAATCTTACTTTAATTTAATATAAAAAATCTGCACTTTATCACTAAGGTGCAGATTTTTTTAAGCTATCAATGATGGCATAGTAGACAAAAGTGTGGGATTTTTTGCATTTTCTATGCCAAGTAGACAAAAGTGTTGGTTTTGATTATTTTTATTTATCATTACCAACTCTTTTTATTTAAAAAATCCTTTATAAACATAACCTTATGTTTTTTTGTTAATCCATTATGATTACTTAATTTCTGTTTAAGTTCCTTAAATAGACTTTCTATTCTATTGGTTGTCTTGTCTATATTGAGATGTGGATGTTTCTCAAACGAAAATAAATAATCTTGATAGCGTTTCAAGCTCGCATAAGCTCCCCTTACTTCTCTATGTTTATAAGGATAATAACCTTTTTCATTCGGATATTCTGATCGTTCATTTAAAAAATCCTGATGTTTTAAATACCATAAGTGTAATGTTTTATAAAATGTATTTTTCGTGCTTTTAGTTAGCGTTTTTACGATTATTTTTAATTCTTTTCCTGCAACCGATTTATGTTTTATTCTGAGCTTTCTCATCACAATCGCAATCATATGAAATTGACACATTTGAGTTGGTGTATCAAAAAGATCTTTTAACAGTCCGCGTCGACCATCACAAGTAACCGATTGAATTATATAGCTTTTCTCTCGTAGTCGATTTAAAGCAGTTTTGTAGTAAATATCTTTCTCGGTTTTAACGGTGTAATGTGCAATGACTTTTTTAATATGACTATCCATCAAAACTAAAATACCAAAATCACGATGAAAGAATGTCGTATCCATCACACTATTTAATTTTTTATTTTGGGGAAGGTTTAATTTATTTTTAGGGGATTTTTCAATATATCTTTGAATTGTTCTGACTGAACAATGATATTTATCGGCAAGTTGTTTGTAGGTTTGTTTTCCTGATGTGTAATCAATCCAAATGGATATTGGATCTAATTTTTTATTAAAGCTGAAAGTTTTATTACAAGAAGTGCATTTGTAACGTTGAGTGTTATTTTTCTTACCATGTTTATGTATAGTCGATTTTTGGCAGAAAGGACAATTTTTTGTTCATAATTCAAAAAAGTGGGTTAAAGCCTTGTACTATAAGGTTTTAACCCACTTTTTACCAACACTTTTGTCTACTATGCCTCAATGATAAGCGGTCGAATTTTTGCATTTTTTTGCAGATTTTCGACCGCTTGTTATTTTTATTAGGCTTGCGTTTGGGCTTTCACCGCTGCAAACGCCACCATATTAATAATACGGCGAACAGATGCTACAGGCGTTAAAATATGTGCCGATTTCTTCACACCCATTAGGATTGGACCGACTGTAATCGCCGTTGTGGTTGCACGCAGTAGGTTATAGCTAATGCGGGCAGATTCCACATTTGGCATCACCAATAAGTTTGCAGAACCTTTTAATGTGGTCTCCGGCATATGAGCTAAACGTAACTCTTCATTAAGAGCTAAGTCGCCGTGCATTTCACCATCAATATTGAGGCTAGGGTCACGCTCTTGCACAATACGTAATGTTTCACGCATTTTCGGTGCTCCAAGATAGTTATTTGAGCCAAAGTTTGAATGTGAAAGCAGTGCAACCGCCGGCTCAATACCGAAATGTTTGATCTCCTCTGCTGCCATTAGCGTGATTTCTGCTAACTCTTCAGCCGTTGGATCGGCATTAACATAAGTATCGGTTAAGAACACATTTCCTGTTGGCAGCACAAGGCTGTTTAATGCAGCTGGTACTTTTACCCCTTCTTTCGTACCGATAATATCTTTAATTGCTTCTAAATGGCGGCTGTATGAGCCAAACAATCCACACACTAAACCGTCTGCATAGCCCATTTCAACAAGCAGTGACGCAATTACGGTGGTATTTGAGGTGGTTACTCGTTTTGCGATCGCTTCCGTAATACCACGACGGTTCATTAGAGCATAGTAACGTTTCCAAAGCTGCTCGTGGCGGTCATCTTGTTCATTATTTACGATTTCAAAATCCCTGCCTGCTACAATCTGTAAGCCTAATTTTTTGATTTTAGCTTCAATAATCGCAGGACGACCGATTAAAATCGGATATGCCAATCCCATTGAAACAATCTCTTGAGTGGCGTGCAGCACTTTAGTTTCTTCACCTTCAGCAAGTACAATGCGTTTTTTATCAGCTTTTGCTTGGCTGAAAATTGGCTTCATAAATAAACTCGTTTTGTAAACAAACTGTGTGAGTTTTTCAATATAGCCTTCCCAATCTGTAATTGGGCGAGTTGCAACACCGGAATCCATTGCTGCTTTTGCAACAGCAGGGGCGATACGCACAATTAAGCGAGGGTCGAATGGTCGAGGAATAATATAATCCGCTCCGAATGTTGCACCTTCGCCACCATAAGCTGACGTAACCACTTCATTTTGTTCTGCTAGAGCGAGATCTGCAATGGCATATACTGCTGCCATTTTCATTTCTTCATTAATGGTAGTTGCCCCAACATCTAACGCTCCACGGAAAATGAATGGGAAGCAAAGCACATTATTTACCTGGTTTGGATAATCTGAACGACCTGTACAGATAATCGCATCAGGACGAGCAGCTTTTGCTTCAGGTGGAGTAATTTCAGGGTTCGGGTTAGCAAGAGCAAGAATAATTGGGTGAGCAGCCATCGAGCGAACCATATCTTGCGTTAATGCACCTGCCGCTGAGCAACCCAAGAAAATATCCGCATTTGGCATAGCATCACCTAACGTACGCCAGCCATTATCAACAATTGCATAGGCTTTTTTGGTGTCGTCCATACGATCATCACGGTTTTGATAAATCACACCTTTAGAATCACATACCACAATATTTTCACGTTTCATACCGAGTGAAACAAGCAAATTTAAACACGCAATTGAAGCAGCACCCGCACCCGAAGCCACTAAACGAACTTCTTCAATTTTTTTATCCACAATTCGCAATGCGTTAATAACTGCTGCGGCACTGATAATTGCCGTACCGTGTTGATCGTCGTGGAAAACAGGAATGTTCATTCGCTCACGCAGTTTTTGCTCAATGTAGAAGCATTCCGGTGCTTTAATATCTTCAAGGTTTACT
Source organism: Mannheimia bovis (assembly GCF_014541205.1). Taxonomy (NCBI): domain Bacteria; kingdom Pseudomonadati; phylum Pseudomonadota; class Gammaproteobacteria; order Pasteurellales; family Pasteurellaceae; genus Mannheimia; species Mannheimia bovis. The sequence continues at coordinate 2,134,784 of NZ_CP061280.1, forward strand.
CCACCGAAAGTCGGTTCTAATGAGGCGATAATATCCACCAGTTTTTCCGGATCGGTTTCATTGATTTCAATATCAAATACATCAATACCAGCGAACTTTTTAAACAATACGCCTTTACCTTCCATCACAGGCTTACCAGCCAATGCACCGATGTTACCTAAACCCAGTACCGCTGTACCGTTTGAAATTACTGCAACTAAGTTGCCTTTTGCTGTATAACGATAAGCTGCTGATGGGTCTTTTTCAATTTCCAAACAAGGCTCTGCTACACCCGGCGAGTAAGCAAGAGCTAAGTCTCTCTGAGTAGCAAGAGATTTGGTTGGGGTAACTTCAATTTTTCCCGGTTTTGGAAACTCGTGGAAATCCAGTGCTGCTTGACGTAAATCGCTCATAGTTTAATCCTTAATTTGGTAGGTAAAATTAATTATATTTCAACAACTTAATATTCTTTTCCAAAGGTAGAATTTAGAAAAGGCAATTTGCAAAAAATGATATAAATTCGACCGCTTGTTTATTAAACATAATGCTTATGTAACATTAAGAAATCATCGTAAATCGGTAAGATCAACACTTCAGGGTTTTCAATTTTAAACACTCTTGGTTTTTCTTCCGCTTTATTTTCAGAGTTATCCTCCTGTTTTTTATTGGCGGTATCTTGTTCTTGCTTATCTTGTGAGGGTGCTAATTCTACTTGAACATTCGGTTTAGCTTCATTAGTATCTAGCTGTTTTTTAGCCAATTCTTCCGCTTTATTTTCTGTTTGCGGCACCTCAACTTTCGTTTCTTGGGTATTAACTTGTTCAGTTTTTTGCTCAGTTGCCACTTGCTCTACAGACTGTTCCGTACTCTTTTCTTCTGCTTTTGGTTTATATGACGGATCTAATAATTGGTGGCTGATATCCATTTGGGGATCAAGCCAGATCGCAGCAATAGCATCACTAAATTCTTTATTAAAAACTTCAGATACCACACGATCATTTAAAATAAAGTAACCTCTATCTTCTAACGCGATATAGTGCAAAGTATCTTCCGGTTTAATATCAGGGAATGTTTTTCTCAAATGAGTAATAACTTCATCAACCTCTTGCTCAGGCAACTGAATGCCTAAATTATTCCACGTCCTTGCTAAAGAAACCGCAAAATCACGCCCTTCCCACGGCTTTTTATATTGCAACGTGAGCATTAATGGACGTGTACCTTCATCATAGCGACCCGTTTCGGTAAAAAGTGTGATGTGATAAATATTGAACGGTCCCCAAGTATAATTGACATCGTTAATTTTTTTCCAAGTTGCATTTGCTGTGCCTAAAAATAGAGAGAACAGTGTAAAAAAGACCGCTTTATAACGCATTATTTGGTATCCTAAAGATAAAAATTATGATGGCTATTATAGCCTTAAATAGGATTATCACACATACTAATTTTCGATATAAATTTTGTGATCCAGTTCAAAAAATCAGAAAGATTTATACGTGAAATGACGAAAAAATGCTAGTATTTTGCTATAAATATGACAAACAACAATAGGAGTTAAATATGTTTCCAGAATTTCGTGATTTAATTACAGAATTAAAACAAAGCGATGCACATTTTTCTCGCTTGTTTGATAAACACAATGAGTTGGATCAGCGTATTAAAAATATGGAAGCCAATATTGAGATTGCCACCCACGAAGAAGTCGAGACGCTTAAAAAAGAAAAATTACATTTAAAAGATCAGCTTTACGCTATCCTTAAACAAAAATCTGCTTAATACTTAAAGAAAAAGTCCAGAATTTCTGGACTTTTTTCGTTATAGCTTTTCTAAATTTGCCATTTTTGCAATCAGCCATTTTATCCCATTACCGACGAAAGCTACTTGTAAACGGGTTGCTTCGCCTGAACCTTCCACATTGATAATAGTGCCTTGCCCAAATTTAGTATGATTGACTTTTTGTCCCATTTTCCAGCTATCATCATTTAAGATAGAAGCGGTTGTTTTTACTGGATTTTTTGCAAATGCAGAAGATTGATTAAAACTCGCCGCACGGTTGATTGAACCTCTTAAACGCACCTCACGAATATGTTCTTCCGGTAACTCGGCAATAAAGCGAGAAGGAATGTGGCGTTCTTCCTTGCCATATAAACGGCGTGATTCTGCATAACTAATGGTGAGTTTTTTCTTTGCTCGAGTAATACCTACATAAGCTAAACGGCGTTCCTCTTGTAATCTACCTTCATCAAAACTCATTCCGCTTGGGAAAATCCCTTCTTCCACGCCTACCATAAACACTCGAGGGAACTCTAAGCCTTTGGCAGAGTGAAGTGTCATCAGCTCTACATAATCTTCGTGTTGTGAGGCTTGGGCTTCACCAGCTTCGAGTGAAGCGTGAGTTAAAAAGGCGGTTAAATCCGTTAAATCTTCTGCTTCGTCAGGTTTTACAAATTGTTTGGTAGCAGTAACTAACTCTTCCAAGTTTTCAATCCGCACTTCGCCTTTCTCACCTTTTTCTTGCTTGTACATTTCATACAAGCCCGATTTTTTAATTACATAATCGGTTTGTTCGGCTAAAGACATCTGCTCAGTTTCCTGATCTAAGGCATTAATCAACTCAACAAAACGGAGCAATGAAGAGGCAGCTCTACCCGAAAGTTGTTCTTCCTGTACCGCCACTTGAATGGCTTGCCATAAGGTAATTTGGCGGTTTCGAGTAATTTGGCGAAGCGTATCTAAGGTTCTATCACCAATACCTCTGGTTGGAGTATTAATGACACGCTCAAATGCAGCATCGTCCTGACGGTTGGCAATCAAACGCAGATACGCCAACGCGTCTTTGATCTCTTGGCGTTCAAAGAATCGCATTCCGCCGTAAATTCGGTACGGAATATTGGCTTGAATTAAGGCTTCCTCAATCACACGGGACTGGCTGTTGCTACGGTAAAGCACCGCACATTCGGCAAGATCGCCCTCGTCCTCTTTCCATTGTTTGATTTGCGAGGCGACAAAGCGGGCTTCGTCCAACTCATTGAAGGCACAGTAAATATCTACGGGTTCGCCATCACCACTATCTGTCCATAAATTTTTGCCCAAGCGGTTATCATTATTGGCAATTAATTCGTTAGCACAACTTAAAATATTACCTGTAGAGCGGTAATTTTGTTCCAAACGAATGGTTTGAGCGTTGTCGTAATCATTGAGGAAACGTTGGATATTTTCCACCTGCGCCCCACGCCAACCGTAAATAGATTGGTCATCATCGCCCACGATCATCACTTTACCGACATTTCCTGCCAATAAACGAATGAGATCGTACTGAATATTGTTGGTGTCTTGGAACTCATCAATCAAAATCTGCTGAAAACGTTGCTGGTAACGCTGTAAAATAGCAGGTTTATGCTTAAATAATTCATAGGCACGAATAAGTAGCTCGGCAAAATCCAAAAGACCTGCTCGGTCGCAAGCATCTTGGTAAATTTGGTAGATCTCGACTAACTTTTTCTCATTCGGATCGTTATGATGCTCAATATCTTTCGCACGATTGCCTTTATCTTTTTGAGCATTGATATACCACGCAACGTGTTTAGGCGGAAAATGTTTTTCATCAATATTATGCAGTTTGAGCAGGCGTTTAAGTAAGCGTTGCTGATCTTCGGTGTCCATAATTTGGAAATCTTGTGGCAAGTTGGCATCCAAATAATGAGAACGTAAAAGGCGATTGGCAATACTATGGAAAGTACCTACCCACATACCAAACAGGCGATTATCACCTGATTGAGAAAGGGTATGCTCTATGCGGTGTCGCATTTCTGCGGCGGCTTTATTGGTAAAAGTTACGGCGAGAATGTTTGATTCCGGCACATTTTCCACGCCAATTAACCACGCAATGCGGTGAGTTAAAACCCTTGTTTTGCCCGACCCTGCCCCAGCAAGAACCAAGTAATTGCCGATTGGTGCAGCAACAACCTCTCGCTGCTTGTCATTTAAACCGTCTAATAATAATGAAAAACCCATAATCACCTTTTAATCTGTGCTTTTATACAGCATTATAGCCTAAATTATGGGGTTAGGAAAATGTTCTCCGTTAAAATGGGATCTTGGAATTCAAAACCGGCTGCGAGGAGTTTTTCAGGAATGAGTTGCTGGTTATCTAATACTAAACAAGCTCGTTCACCTAAGCCTAATTTCAATGCAAATTCAGGTACACTAAAGAAAGCGGGGCGATTAACAGCATTGGCTAGAATACGATTAAATTCCTCATTTCTGACAGGATTTGGAGCAACAAAATTGTAAGCTCCTGAACAATTTGCATTTTTTAGTAAAAAAATAACCGCTTGTATGTGATCTTGGCGGCTAATCCACGCCCAATCTTGTTTGCCTGAACCAAGTTTTCCGCCTAATCCGCATCTATAAATCGGTAAAATTTTCTTTAATGCTCCACCTTCAGGCGAAAATACCGTCCCAGTACGAATTAAACAAACTCTGGTTTTATCGCTTTCGGCTTCGAGAGCTGCCCTCTCCCATTGTTGGCAAAGGTAGTTAGTGAAACAATCTTGATAACAAGCGGTCGATTCGGTATAAAAACTTGCAGATTTCGGTAAGTCCCCATAAATACCGATTGCCGAGCCAGAGAGAAAAGTATGCGGAGGATTGGCACTTGCATTAATTAATTCGCTGAGCTTATTTGTAACTTTAACTCGACTTTCAATGAGCTTACGCTTTTGTTCTTCCGTCCAACGTTTGTCAAAAATAGGTTCACCTGCAAGGTTAATAACCGCATCAAATCCATTTAAATCAGAAAATTCATCAAGTGAATAGCAATATGTGATCTGCTTATCATCACTTTTCTTTCCTTTATCTCTTACTAAAAGTGTAAAGTGATGATTTTCAGGTTTTAACTTTTTAATTAATTCAGTACCAATAAAGCCCGTACCACCCGTAATAAGAATGTTCATAGGTTATCTCCTTATAAAGAAACGGCAAAGTTGCCACGTTACTGCTTAATTAATTATTTACAATCTAGCTACTTACAATGATGTTTCAAATAGATCCGTGATATTTTTAATTAAATCTTCCACTAAAACCTGACGAACAGGGGTAATAAAAATGGTGTCATCACCCGCAATTGTACCTAAAATGCCTTCTGCTTTACCCATTGAATCCAGTAAGCGAGCAATCAGTTGTGCTGCTCCCGGACTGGTTTTGACGACAATTAATGCTTCATTGTAGTCAATATCAACCACTAAATTTTTGAGTGGGCTTGATGTTGTTGGCACACTTAATTCTACAGGGAGTTGATAAACCATTTCCATTTTGGTGTTACGCGTTCTGACCGCCCCAAATTTAGATAACATTCGAGAGACTTTTGATTGGTTAATGTTCTCAAACCCCATTTCTTGTAATGCGACTACAATTTCACTTTGCGAGCTGAATTTTTCCTCTCGTAGTAGTGATTTAAACGCTTCCGATAAACTATCTACCTTATCCACATTCATTCTCTTATTCATAAAAAAGCTAAAATTATTCATCATTTTTGCTTATCTATGCAAATAAATCAATAAACCAAGAGAAAATCCAATAAAAAATTTGCTCTATGTCTCAAAAATGAGATTTGCTGTTTGAATCATAAAAAAATTTGCCTTACACTAAATTAATCTAAACTTCCATAACTTATTAGGAGAAATTTATGTGTAAAAAAGTCGCTCTTTTAGGTGCTGCAGGTGGCATTGGTCAATCTCTCGCATTATTATTAAAACTCAATTTACCTGCTAAATCTGAATTATCTCTTTATGATATTTCCCCTGTTACACCAGGTATTGCGGTTGATTTAAGCCATATTCCAACAGATGTTAAAGTAACAGGTTTTGCAGGCGAAGATCCGACCGATGCACTTAAAGATGCTGATGTGGTTGTCATTTCTGCAGGTGTTGCTCGTAAGCCGGGTATGACACGTGCGGATTTATTCAATACCAACGCAACCATCGTACATAACTTAGTAGAAAAAGCAGCAAAAGTTTGCCCGAAAGCGTGTATTGCGATTATTACCAACCCGGTTAATACCATTATTCCAATTGCAGCAGAAGTACTGAAAAAAGCGGGTGTTTATGATAAAAACAAACTCTTTGGTGTAACTACATTAGATGTAATTCGTGCCCACACTTTTGTGGCTGAAGCTAAAAATGTGAATGTGAAATATGTAAAAGTGCCTGTTATTGGTGGACATTCCGGCACAACTATTCTTCCATTACTTTCACAAGCAACCGTAAATGGCTTAAAACTTGAATTCACTCAAGAGCAAATCGAACAATTAACGCACCGCATTCAAAATGCCGGTACTGAAGTTGTTGAAGCGAAAGCAGGCGGCGGATCGGCAACACTTTCAATGGCACAAGCAGGTGCGGAATTTGCACTTGGCTTAGTAAGAGGATTAGTTGGCGAAGATGTTATTCGCTACGCTTATGTTGATAATACCAATGGCGAAACCCCAACGGCATTCTTTGCCTACCCTATTCGTTTAGGCACAGATGGCGTGAAAGAAGTACTACCAATTGGTAAATTAAGCGATTTCGAGAAAAAACAAGTAGAAGATTTAATTCCAATTTTAAATGAAGAAATTGAATTAGGTCAAAAATTCAATAAAGATGCTTAATTAAAAGTATAAGGGCTGATTATTCAGCCCTTAATTTTTTACTCTTTATCTTTGATTTTCTGTTCTTTTTCCGGCTCAGGGTCAAATTTCACTACCGGCACACAGCCTCGACACGCTCCTTGGTTTACGCCTAATTCATCGCAGAATTGATCGTATTTTTCAAGGGCTTTTTTGAACCAGCTTTTTTGTTCGGTTTGTTCGCTCATCGTCTTTCTCCACTAGAAGAAATTACAAGCGGTTGTTTTTGGTAAAAAATTTGCAAAAAATAACCGCTTGCCCTCTTAATTAATCACGGAAGTTATTGAATTGGAAAGGCTGCCCTAAATCCGCCCCTTTCACTAATTGAATAGCTGCCTGTAAATCATCACGTGATTTACCGGTCACACGCACTTGCTCACCTTGAATTTGGGCTTGAACTTTGATTTTGGAATCTTTAATCAGCTTAGTAATTTTTTTCGCCATATCCGATTCAATCCCTTGTTTGAGCTTAATCTCTTTGGAATAAAGTTTACCGTGATGCTCACTTTCAGTTGGAATATCAAGTGAGTTATGCTCAATGCCACGTTTTACGCAAGAGCCGATTAAAATTTCCAATAACTGCTCTAATTGGAAATCAGACTCGGTTGTGAGCTTGATGGTTTCATTTTTTTCGTTTAATTCGATAACCGCTTCAACTCCACGGAAATCGTAACGCGTGCTTAATACACGGTTAGCATTTTCCACCGCATTACGCACTTCGTGTAAAGTGATTTCAGATACAATATCAAATGATGGCATTTTTTGTTCCTCTAAAATTAGCTTTTAAATAAATTATTCGCATTTAGCAACAAGCATAATGCAGTTAAGTCGCCAAAGTTTACCACAAAATTTGCTTGTTCTTGTACTTTTGGTTTAGCGTGGAGTGCCACACCTAAACTTGCAGTTTTCAGCATTGGCAAATCATTCGCTCCATCGCCTACCGCTACCCATTGATTTTGTGGAATATCAAACTGTTGGGCTAAATTCTGCAAAGTTTCTGCTTTAAATTGAGCATCGACCACTTTGCCTAACACTTTGCCGGTCAGCTTTTGTTCTACGATTTCCAGTTGGTTCGATACCGCAAAATCCAACCCGTAGGTCTCTTTTAAATAATCGGCAAAATAATCAAAACCACCTGAGGCAATCGCCAATTTCCAACCATTGGCTTTTAGTGTTGAAACCATTAACTCAAAGCCGTCCATAAGCGGTAGATTTTCTCGCACTTTTTGCAAAATGGCTTCAGGGGCATTTTCAAGTGTAGCGACACGTTTGCGTAAACTTTGCTCGAAATCCAGCTCACCACGCATTGCACTGGCAGTAATCGCAGATACCACCTCACCTGTGCCGGCAAGTTTGGCAATTTCATCAATACATTCAATCTTGATGGCGGTAGAATCCATATCCATCAACAGCAATCCTGCTTGATTGAGATTTGGAATAATATTGAGATCGCTAATATCTGCACTGACTTGTTGAGCCGTTTCACGCAATTCGCAAGCGGTCAAATTTGTCGAAAAAAATGCAATTTTATAGTCTAAATAGACCGCTTGTTTCAGTAAATTTGCCCCTGTTTGCTTTGAAAACTGCTCAATTTCACGCTCATTTAACGTTTTTGAATAGATAAAAATTGTATTTGCCATAGTCTTATTTTAGGTTGTTTAAATTTACTGCATTAATCTAACAGAAAACCGTGCTACAATCACGCATCATTTTAAGAGGAATGCTATGTATATTACTCGCGAAAAAATAGCTAAAACGCTTTTACTGGCTGGGATTACTGCTCTCTGCATCGCGGTTGTGGCGGTTATTTTAACGGGCGTAAATCAGTTTAAATTAGGCTCTCAATTAGCAAGTATTAACCAAGTGTCAAATCTGTCGCATTTATTGGTTCGCCAACAAGCGAATATTTTCTCGTTTTTATTAGTAAAAAATGCAAAAACAGATGAATTGGTTGATGCATTGGATAGTTTTGCAAAAGAAGATTTTATTATTGATGCAAATATTTATTCGCCCAAAGGTGTGCTGCTCGCACAAAGTCAAAATGCGAAAGAGTTAAAAACTCTATTAACCTCTGAACAAGTAGAAAAAACACAGCAAATTGTTGAGCCTATTTTTGCCCAGCAAGCATTGGTTGGTTTTTTACGCGTTACGTTTGATGCCGAGTACGGGCAAACTACAAAAGCCCGAGTAGAGCAACAATTCCATCAACTTTATGGCGAGATGATTATTTTGCTTTTAACAGGTGTATTGCTGGCAAGCAGCGTACATTATTACTTCCGTCGTAAAATTCATCATCTGCAAATCGCTCCAAAACCAATGATGAGTGAAGTAAAAACACAAACCCAGCGTTTTCATTCACGTCGTCGATGGATTAAGCGGAAATAGCGTGTTATCAAAGAAACGATTGTAATTTGAACGAATAAGCGTATAATATCCGCCGTTTTTCGCCAAATGGCATAGCAAAGAAAATTAAAATTTAAAGAGGAATAAATGGCTAAAGAAGATAGCATTGAGATGCAAGGTACAATTTTAGAAACCTTACCAAATACAATGTTCCGTGTGGAATTAGAAAACGGGCACGTGGTAACTGCTCACATTTCAGGCAAAATGCGTAAAAACTATATCCGTATTTTAACCGGCGACAAAGTTACCGTTGAAATGACACCATACGATTTAAGCAAAGCACGCATTATTTTCCGTGCAAGATAATTTGTATAATCAAAAAATAAAGGCGAACATTTAACAGGTTCGCCTTTATTTTTGGTAATAAATTTTTAGCCTTTTTCCACAATCCCTTCTGCACAAGCGAAAGCCGATGACCACGCCCATTGGAAGTTATAACCGCCAAGCCAGCCTGTTACATCAAGCACTTCGCCGATAAAATAAAGTCCTTCCACATTTTTAGCTTCCATTGTTTTGGAAGAAATGTAATCGGTATCTACCCCACCTTTTGTTACTTCAGCGGTACGGTAGCCTTCTGTGCCGTTTGGTAAGAACTGCCAGTGGTGAATAAATTGCTCTAAAAAAGTCAGATCTTTTTTACTCAAGTCTGCAATGATTTTATCTGTCAGTAATTTCTGCCCTAACCAAATCTCAACTAATTTTTTCGGGAAATAGCGAGACAATACGGTTTTTAACTGCAATTTTGGTGAAGATTGGCGAAGTTCGTTAAATACATCAACAATCATTTCATTCGGCAACAGATCAATTTCTACTGTTTCGCCCAATTCCCAGTAATTGGAAATCTGTAAAATCGCAGGACCGGATAAGCCTCTGTGAGTGAACAACATTTGATTACTAAAACTTTTTCCATTTTGGCTAGAAACTGTAACAGGTACGGCAATGCCGGAAAGTTCGGTAAAGTATTTATCACTCTCTTTCCAAGTAAAAGGCACAAGACTGGCACGAGGAGCGATAACAGGAATACCAAACTGCTCGGCAATTTGATAGCCAAAGGGGCTTGCACCTAATGCCGGCATTGATAATCCACCTGTGGCAATCACTAAATGTTCAGTTTGGAACTGCTCACTAGCGGTCGAAATTTGGAAACAATTTGCAAATTTTTCGACGGAAATGACCGCTTGTCGTAAAAAGATCTCGACTTTACCTTTCTCACATTCGGCTTGTAATAAATCGACAATCTGTTGCGAGCTTTCATCACAGAAAAGTTGTCCAAGCTCTTTTTCGTGATATCTTATGCCGTAACTCGCCACAAGGGAAATAAAATCCCATTGAGTGTAACGAGAGAGAGCCGATTTTACAAAATGACGGTTTTGGCTAAGGTAATTCCCGGCTCCAATCTCTAAATTGGTAAAATTACAAAAACCACCACCCGACATTAAAATCTTACGTCCGATTTTCTTGCCACTATCTAGCACCGCAACTTTTTTGCCGCCTTGCCCTAGTTGGGCGGCACAAAATAACCCTGCCGCTCCTGCACCAATAATGATGACATCAAATTTTTGCATTAGAAATTGAGTACCTTATCTGCTTCTATTGTCCAATCTGCAAGCTCAATAAGTGTGCCTATTTCTACACCATCTACCAACGTTAAATGAGTAATACCACGTGCGTTTGTGCAAGTTTTACAGAGTTTCACTATTGCCCCCTGTGCAGTTAAAATTTCCAGCATCTGCTGAACGTGATACCCCTCTACAGGATTTTGTTTGGCAAGCCCAGCAGTAACCGCATCAGACATTAAAAAAATCCGGATTTCGGCTTTTTCTTTGTGTTGCTCTTGAATTTGTAATGCCAAACGCAAACCACTAAAGAAGGTTTCATTACCGTAAGGTGCTGAATTGATGATGAAAAGCAGTTTTTGAACTTGATTAGACATAGTTTTACCTCGGAATACACGAAACACATAGATAATTTAAAAATTCCCTCTCACAGGAGAGGGAAACCTACGAAGTTAATGAGCATCTGCCCAAATAAATTTGATCATAAAGAGCAATGAAATCACTAACACAGACGGGCTGATTTCTTTCCAACGCCCGGTGAATGCTTTCATTACACAATAGCTGATAAAACCAAAGGCAATTCCTTCGGTAATTGAGTAAGTAAATGGCATCATTGCTGTAGTAATGAATGCCGGTGTAGCTTCAGTTAAGTCGTCCCATTTTACCTCAATCAGGCTTGAAGCCATCAAAATCCCGACGAATACCAACGCACCTGCGGTTGCATAAGCAGGCACTAAACCAGCTAATGGTGAGAAGAAAATAGTCAGTAAGAATAAAATCCCCACAACAACCGCAGTTAAACCGGTACGACCGCCAACAGAAACACCTGAACCACTTTCAATGTAGGTTGAGATCGCCGATGTTCCCATATAAGAACCCGCCATTGCTGCGGTACTATCTACTAATAGAGCCTGTTTCATTCTCGGGAAACGACCTTGCTCGTCGGCAAAACCCGCTTTAGTGGTTACTGCAATCAACGTACCTGATGAGTCAAACAAGTTTACTAACATAAAGGAGAAAATAATGCCAAGTAAGGCAACATCAAAAGCTCCGGCAATATCAACCTGCCCGACAACAGCACCTAAACTTGGCGGCATAGACATTATACCGTTGAATGTTACAGCAGGATCGAAAATTAAAGCTAAGCCTGTAACCACTACAATCGATACTAATACACCAGAGTGAACGCCCTTAGCCGCTAACACAACGATGATAAAGAAACCTAAAATCCCCATTAATACTTTAGGATCGTGTAAGTTACCTAATGCAACTAAGGTCGCTTCATTTGGTACAACAATACCCATATTTTTAAAGCCGATTAACGCAATAAATAAGCCGATACCTGCCCCAATGCCTACTCGTAAACCAAGTGGAATCGCAGACATAAACCAGTAGCGAACTTGCAATACGGTTAATAGGAATAAGCCCACAGAGCCTAAGAAAATTGCCCCCATACCTACTTGCCAAGAATAGCCTAATTTTTGCACTACTACAAAAGCAAAAAAGGCATTCAACCCCATTGCGGGTGCAAGTGCAATCGGTAGGTTACTGAATAAGCCCATTGCAATAGTACCAAATGCAGCAATTAAACAGGTGGTTACGAATACAACTTGGGTATCCATTCCTGCCACACCTAGAATGGACGGATTAACGAAAACAATGTAAACCATTGTGAAAAAGGTAGTAATACCCGCGATGATTTCGGTTTTAGCATTACTTCCTTTTGCTTTAAGCTGAAATAATTTTTCTAACATAAGACCTTCGGAACTTCATAAATTTTGAAATGACAACGCCCAAGCAATCGGTTGCTCGGGCGTTGGTGATTTTTATCACGGAATGAACCGTTTGGCAAGTATTTAATATTCTAAAACTAATTTTAATAGTTCAACCGATAACAATGCCAAACTAAAACGTTGCTCATCAGCCACAGACCAGAACTGAATTTCTTGTTCTGATTTGGCTAATAACTGGCTGATTTCTAATGCATTTCGCTCTTCGTTTTCACCATTTTTTACCGCGGTAATCACTGAATTTTCATTAAAATTAATCCAACTTGTTGCTTTCCATTCCGTACTTAAATTTTCAGCATCTAGCGGATACTCAGATTGTACCGAAACCATTTGCGACACACCATAAAATACCGGCACTTGAATAGTGTGGAAAGTAATACAAGCGGTCAAATTTGGTAAAACCTTTGCAAGTTGTAACTCAAAGGCTTTAGAGAAAGGCAACTTTTTCTCCTCACCTTGCACATTAGCAGGCACAACATCAAAAGCAATACGCTCAGCATTTTCATCAAACGGAATACCGTTTAATAAACGTGCGGTTTGCCCTGCCAGCTCTTTCACTTTTTCATCGCCAAAATAAGCTGAAGGTAAAAGTGAAGTAACAAACACTTGATTTAAAGGCTGAACCAATAACGGCTTTAATGCCAATGCCAGTTGCGAAACTTGTGGATTAGCCAGAGCAACAATATTTCGCTCACGCACATTTGCCACATTTTCATCATTTACACTTGGCACAATTACAGGTACATCGCTAATCAATGCGGTAATGCCATATAAATCTAAAATCACACAGCCCGCTTTCACCGCTTCAGCCAACACTTCTGCTTGAGCCATTTTGCCTGCAAATAAAACGTGAGTAAATTCAGCCCAATTCACTTCATCTAACGCATATTGTGCAACGGCTTTTGCTCCTAAGCGTAAGTTTTGCTCTTCTCCGAAAGGCTCTAATTCTACTGCCGAAATTTTCTCAATGCCTAAATCTTGGGTTTCTAATACTTCAAGTAGTTTTTCTGCAAGCGTAAAATCGCTCGCAATAGCTAAATGGATAATTGACACATTTTCTCCTTTTCATCATTTTCGTTTCAGAATTATAGTGCAATTTACCTTTCTTCGCTATTCTGAATAGTAACGACAGGTTTATACCCACAACGAGTTAATTGCAACTTTTTAGCAAAAAAACACCGCTTGTTTTCCGACTGATTTACTTTTCAAATGTTTGGATTTTTGATATAGTTCACACTTTGGAAAGTAGCTTCTCATTCTCATTAAAATGGAAAGTGAATGGAAGTCAAAAAGCCCGATATAAAGAAATGGCAAAACAAGATTCAGATTGTATCACATTAGATCTGTTTGCGACTGTACCAAAAGTTGGGCGTCCTCGCACTAATCCTCTTGATAGAGAACAACAAATTCGAATCAATAAACGTAATCAGCTAAAGCGAGATAAATCGTCGGGTTTAAAGCGGGTTGAACTTAAACTGCATTCGGATTTAGTCAAACTTTTAGAGGAACAGGCAGCCGAACAAGGTATTTCACGTGGGCAGTTGATTGAAATAATTCTAAATAATTATATCAAAAATAGGTAGTAGCAATGGCAGTTGTAGGTTTATTTTACGGTAGTGATACCGGCAATACAGAAAATATTTCTAAAATGATTCAGAAAAATTTAGGTGCTGAATTAATTGATATTCGTGATATTGCTAAAAGTACGAAAGAAGATATTGAAGCATACGATTTTCTGATGTTCGGTATTCCGACTTGGTATTATGGAGAATCTCAAGCAGATTGGGATGATTTTATGCCAACGTTAAAAGAGATTGATTTTAACGGTAAAGTGGTAGCAATTTTTGGTTGTGGAGATCAAGAAGATTACGCAGAATATTTCTGTGATGCAATGGGTACAGTGCGTGATATTATTGAGCCAAACGGTGCGGTTATTGTTGGGCATTGGTCAACTGAAGGTTATAACTTTGAGGTTTCACAAGCTTTAGTTGATGATGCAACTTTTGTCGGTCTTTGCATTGATGAAGATAGACAACCGGAATTAACCACTGAGCGTGTTAATAAATGGTGTGCACAGTTAAAAGAAGAAATGTGTTTAGACCAACTTGCATAAGGTTTTAAGTAAAGATAATTAGGTGGCAGATATGTCTGAAGCAAATATTAAACGTTTAAAAGAGGTAGGCTTAAAAGTTACCGAGCCTCGTTTAACCATTCTTGCATTAATGCAAGACATTCGTGATGAAATGCAACATTTTGCAGCGGAAGATATTTATAAGATTCTGTTAGAAAAAGGTTCAGATATTGGTTTGGCAACTGTTTACCGTGTATTAAACCAATTTGAAGAAGCGGGCATTTTAACTCGTCATAATTTCGATGCAAACAAAGCGGTATTTGAATTAAATATGAACCACGAACACGATCACATCATCTGTATGGATTGCGGTAAAGTATTTGAATTTAAAGATCCGGATATGGAACGCCGCCAACGTGAAATCAGTGAAAAGCACGGAATGGAACTAACCAACCACAGTTTATATCTCTACGGTAAATGTAGCAATTTAACCAATTGTGATGAGAAAAAATAAGATCGCTTATTTAACTTAATTATCTATTACCGAAGCCCCTTTTTGAGGGTCTTCGGTATTGTTCTATATAGGTTTCGCTAATTATTAATATTATGATGGAAGAACAGACACAACCTGTAATGGATGCCCAAATCAGGCAACCTCGCAAAATATCGCCTTTTTGGCTCTTGCCAATTGTCGCTTTTATTATTGGGGCTTTACTTTTTTTCCAGATCTTAAAAGAACAGGGCGAAACAATCTCGATCCGATTTGCTAAAGGCGATGGAATTGTTGCAGGAAAAACCATTGTCCGTTATCAAGGTTTAGAAATCGGGCGAGTAAAACGTGTTTATTTTGTTGATAATTTAAGAGAAGTTGAAGTTTTAGCCGAGATCAATGCTGAGGCGAGAAGCCTATTACGCCAAGATACTAAATTTTGGCTGGTTCAACCCTCTGCTTCATTAGCAGGGGTTTCCGGGTTAGATGCGATTGTTTCGGGTAACTATATTACGCTCTTGCCCGGTGAGGGTGAGTCTGCCGATGAATTCATTGCTGAAGAAGATCCCCCAGCTGTTACCGTAAGTGATGGCGATTTACTTGTTCGTCTCGTTTCTGATGATATCGGCTCAATTAATGTAGGAGCAAGCGTTTATTTCCGTAAAGTGCCTGTGGGAAACATTGCCGACTACCGTTTTACCAAAGATCAGAAGAAAATAGAAATCGACGTTATCATTCAGAAAAAGTACGCTCATTTGGTGAAAAAAGAGAGCCGTTTCTGGAATATTAGTGGTATTAGTGCCGATCTTAATTTACAAGGCATAAAAGTTAATATGGAAAGTCTTGCCTCTGTAGTGCAAGGAGCGGTTGCCTTCGATTCACCTGATAATATGGAAGCAGCCGAACAAGAGCAAAAATTTGAACTATATCCGGATTTAAAATCGGCAAAACGCGGTATTGAAATCAAGGTTAAAGTACCTGTTTCGCCTAATTTAAAGGTAAATGAAACCTCTGTTTTTTATCAACGTACACAAATCGGTACGCTTTCTCAGCTCAAATTACCTGAAGTAACCGATAACGGCTTACCACAGCAAAACTTGGAGCAAGATAAATTAATTGAGGGCATTTTATTAATCGATCCAAGTTATGAAAATTTACTGCGTTCAC
Organism: Mannheimia bovis; assembly: GCF_014541205.1. Taxonomy (NCBI): domain Bacteria; kingdom Pseudomonadati; phylum Pseudomonadota; class Gammaproteobacteria; order Pasteurellales; family Pasteurellaceae; genus Mannheimia; species Mannheimia bovis. Next base: position 2,150,904 of record NZ_CP061280.1, read on the forward strand.
AAACGAAAATATTGCTGAAAGAGCCCAAATTTGCGTTAAATGCGGAGCAATTAACTAAAATTGGCGAGCTTCTGCGTGGTATTTATTTTGATGTTCACCCCGGAGAAGGAGAGCCTCAATCTGAGTTTATCGTACAAAATGAAGCCGATTACTTATTAAGTTTACCAAATTTACTGAGTTTCAGCCTAACTGCACCGCAAGCCTATGGAGTTGATGTAAATCAAGGCATTTACTATAGCGATGTGCAAATTGGTGAAATTGTTAAACGTTCATTAGATTTAGAGAATATTCGCTTTGATGCGATTATCTATCCGCCTTATCGTAATTTAATTGGCAGTAACAGTAAGTTTGTTGCCATTTCCAATCTGGATATGTCAGTCGGTTTAGATGGCTTACGTATACACGCAGGCTCTCCGTCTGATTGGTTAAAAGGCGGGGTTCGCTTAATGAATGGTAAGAGTGAAGGTTCTCCTAAAAAGCAATATCTGTTATATAAAGATATTGAAAGTGCAGAATCCGGAATTTCAAACTTAAGCAAAAAAGCGACTATCACGCTTTCCGCTGAATCCCTATCAGGTATTAGCGAAGGTTCAGTTGTACTCTATCGAGACTTCCAAGTTGGCGAAGTCTTAAGAGTAACACCTAAGCAAAATCGCTTTGATGTTGAACTCTTTATTCAGCCTAATTATCGCCATCTGTTAACAGATACAAGCCGTTTCTGGATTGAGCCTGCAACCAATGTTGATGTGTCATTAAAAGGTGTAAACATCACTACAGCGCCTTTAATGCGAACATTAAAAGGAGCGATTAGCTTTGATAATGGTGGTTCAAAAGGCAATAAAACCCTTTATGCAACGCAAGAGAAAGCAACCTCAGGTAATACTTACATTACTCTCATTGCGAAAGATGGTAGCAAACTCAGTGAGGGTATGGATATCAAGTATATGGGCTTAACAGTGGGTCGAATTGAAAAACTGGAATTGCAAAATGCAAAAAAACAGATAAAAGCGACCGCTTACATTCAAGGCAAATATTATCCGTCTATTGCTAAAGCTGGTGCAAAATTTAGTGTGGTTTCGCCTGAAATTAGTACGGCTGGCTTTAAAAATTTAGATGCTGCATTGCAAAACTATATTACCGTTGATGCGGGTTCTGGCAAAGCTCAAAACTATTTTGAGCTATCACAAACCGATACAGTAAAAACAACCTACGCAAGCGGCTTCCCAATTATTGTGGAAACCACAAATGCCAATGGTATTCAGCCGGAAGCACCTGTACTTTATCGTGGAATGCAAGTCGGTATTGTGAGCCACTTAAGCTTAAGTGAACTCAACGACAGAGTGTTAATTCACCTTAAAATTAACAATAAATACAAACACTTAGTCAGAACTAATACCCAATTCTGGCAAGCGTCAGGCTATACAATGGATATCAGCTTACAAGGTGTGAGTATGAATTCCGGTACGATGTCGCAATTATTAAACGGCGGTATTGAATTCTCTACCCCTTACACTAAAGTGGTGAAGCCACAAGCCCAAGCCAATAGAAGATTTTTCTTACAACGCAAACTTCCTGAAGATGCCCCAGCGTGGGAACAAGGAATTGCAGAATAATATTATGGAGTGAAAAAATGCCTTTATTAGATAGTTTTAAAGTTGATCATACTAAAATGAATGCCCCTGCGGTGCGTGTTGCTAAAACAATGACAACACCAAAAGGCGATACTATTACCGTGTTTGATTTACGTTTTTGCCGCCCGAATATTGATATTCTTCCTGTGCGTGGTATTCACACAATGGAGCATCTGTTTGCTGGCTTTATGCGTGATCACTTAAATAGCGAAAACGTGGAAATTATTGATATTTCACCAATGGGTTGCCGCACCGGCTTTTATATGTCGCTAATCGGCTCACCTTCTGCACAAGAAGTTGCAGATGCTTGGACGGCTTCTATGGAAGATGCGTTAAACAAAATTCCAGATGTTTCCGCAATTCCGGAACTGAATGAATACCAATGTGGCTCTTATAAAGAGCATTCATTAGAAGAAGCTCACAAAATTGCTCGTGATGTTTTAACTGTAGGAATTGGTATTAACCGTAATGAAGATTTAGCATTAGATGACAAATTGTTAAATCCGTAATTTTTATTAAAATCTTACTGGGGCAAATTGCTATTTGCCCCTACTTTTTTATACTCGGAAATCATTAGTTTATGTTTGAAAAACTCTTTAGATGGTTTGAGGCAAGGGTGGAAACCTACCCAAATGAAATGCCGAAAACGCCAAAATCAGGTTTAATTCCTTTTATTTTTGATGCTACAAAAGGAATGCGAATTTATATTCTAATCCTAACGATCTTTGTGGCAGCAGTTGGCGTTATTGAAGCTATCCTGTTTCAATTTATGGGCGATTTAGTCGATTGGATCAACAAATACACACCGGCTGAACTCTGGGCTGAAAAAGGTTGGACAATTATAGGAATGTTTTTTATTGCGATACTCGCCGTTGTATTCGTTTATCTCGCCAGCAGCATTCGTTTCCAATCTTTGCAAGGCGTTTTTCCAATGCGTTTGCGTTGGAACTTCCACCGCTTAATGCTAGGGCAAAGTCTAGGCTTTTACCAAGATGAATTTGCAGGGCGAGTATCCGCAAAAGTAATGCAAACGGCTCTTTCCGTGCGTGATGTGATTATGACTTGTGCGGATATGCTGGTTTATGTATTAGTGTATTTTACCACCTCAAGTGTGATTTTATTGCAACTGGATAGCTGGTTATTTGTCCCCTTTATCTTATGGGTGATTTCACTTGCTGCCACCATTATCTATTTCGTGCCTAAACTGGCTCAAGCAGCCCAAGAACAATCTGATGCTCGAAGCCTTATGACCGGTCGAATTACAGATGCTTACTCAAACATTGCAACTGTCAAGTTATTCTCTCACGGTAATCGTGAATCTGCTTATGCGAAAGAATCAATGGAAGAGTTTATGGTTACAGTACATAAACAGATGCGTTTAGTTACCGTGATAGAAACCGTAACCAACCTAACCTCTATGGCATTAATTATCTCCACCGTAGGTATCGGTTTATGGCTTTGGGGGTCAAGCGTAGTAACTGCTGGGGCTATTGCCACCTCAACTGCGTTAGCATTAAGAATCAAAGGATTATCGCAATGGATTATGTGGGAGTTTGCCCGTCTATTTGAAAATTTAGGTACCGTACAAGACGGTATGATTACCCTTTCCAAACCGCACAATGTGGTAGATAAAGAGAATGCTCAACCGTTAAATGTAACCAAAGGCGAAATTAAATTTGAGAACGTAGATTTTGCCTACGATGTCAAAAAACCATTACTGAAAGATTTTGATTTAACCATCAAACCGGGTGAAAAAGTGGGCTTAGTAGGTCGTAGTGGTGCAGGTAAATCAACGCTTACCAACTTACTATTACGTTTTTACGATATTCAAGACGGATCAATTACGATTGATGGTCAGAATATTCGAGATATCACACAAGAAAGCCTCCGCTCACAAATTGGCTTAGTAACGCAAGATACCTCACTACTCCACCGTTCTGTGCGTGAAAACCTAATGTATGGTCGCCCAACTGCCACAGAGGAAGAGATGATTAAGGCGGTAGAACAAGCTGCGGCTAGTGAGTTTATTCCAAACCTGCAAGATGCTAAAGGCAGAACAGGTTTCGATGCACACGTTGGCGAACGTGGAGTAAAACTCTCGGGCGGACAACGTCAACGTATTGCAATTGCCCGTGTAATGTTGAAAGATGCCCCAATTCTATTATTAGATGAGGCAACCAGTGCATTAGATTCGGAAGTGGAAGTGGCAATCCAAGAAAATCTCACCAAACTGATGGAAGGCAAAACCGTGGTAGCAATTGCTCATCGCCTCTCTACCATTATGGCAATGGATAGATTAATTGTGCTAGATAAAGGCGAAATTGTTGAACAAGGCACACACGAAGAATTACTCGCTCAAAATGGCGTTTACGCAAGACTTTGGGCTCATCAAAGTGGGGGATTCTTACCAGAACATACCGATATCTAAACGTAGATCTCACCTTATCTTTTAAGATCAAGCGGTCATTTTTAGTGAAAAATTTGCAAATTTTCAGCAAAAAATGACCACTTGTTCACCAATTAAAATGTCCTTGAAATTCATACCGAACCTATCAAAATTTTGACAAAAATTTTCAAGATTTCTCCCCTTTTTTCAGGTATCATTACTACCTTTATTAACAATAATT